>CAXMOP010000086.1:0-23287 GCA_964195155.1 uncultured Kiloniellales bacterium
ATCGCCATCACGGGCTTTTCGATACCACGGCTGTGTCCCTGCCATATGGCGTTCAACTGGTGGCGAACGATGCGAAACGTCGCCAGACGTGGACGGCCGCGATTCCGGGGATCCAGCCATGCCCAGTTGTCCCTCCTCGTATGTCCGGGGGGTCCGTAGTGAAAGAAGAGCAGATCCGGATCCTGATGGATGCCTCCCAACAGACTCAGCTCTCCCACCAGGATGCGGTCCGGCTCATTGGAATTCCGGATCAGCCCGGTCTGCTCGAGTGCAGAACGGCGCGCAATGCCAAAAACAGGGCTCGTTGGATCCACGAGCCCCCACAGAATGGCGTGAAAACGAACAACGGCATTCAACGAGTCGGCTCCGTCGATCGTCTCGGTACGATGGCGGAACGGGCGCCCGGTGTCATCGACGACGTTCATGCCGGCGAATGCCATGACGAGGTCCGGCCGAGCTTCCAATATGCCCACGCACCGATCCACGTATCTTGGGTCGATCCAGTCGTCATGCGCCAGCCACATGAAATAGCGGCCACTGGTCTCACGAAACACCGATTCGAAATTCGCGACCGCACCCATGTTCTGTTCGTTCACCCGTACGCGAATCCGAGGATCACGATCGGCGTACTGCCGGGCAATCGCCACGGTCGAATCTGCTGATCCGTTGTCTGATATCAGCAGCTCCCAGTGTTCGAATGTCTGCGCGAGCACAGAATCGATGGCTCTCGCCAGGAATCGCTCACCGTTGAATACCGGGAGCCCGATGCTGACGGTCGGTTCGTCCATGTCGGTCACCCACTCCGATGATGCGAGCGCGCACCTCGAATAGATCGCATTGTTCCCTCCCAATCACGACTCATGGAGAGTCGATGTGTTCTGCCGCGTCATGGGGAACGGTACCGACAACTGGTGAGAACCACGTCTCAGTGTTCTGTGAAGCTCCGCAAATAGGGGGCGTGTCAACGCCGGTTGAAACTGCGCGATCCGATATCTGCTTGGGGGGCCAGTTGCGGAGCCGTGGCCCGATGAGGGTTGCTTGATCGTGACAAAGTCAGCCGACAAGAAAGACCCGATCAAACAACCCTCATTTCGGCCTGCCAAGAAGTGGCAAGAGCGGGAAACGAAGGCGAAGCGGATCAGAGCACAGAGGACATGACGACTAGAGAGGTCCGCTGAGCCAGGAACATCAGCCAAACGGCTCGGTCCGGTTCCTCAACCAGCCCACTAGCCTCGCCTCAGGGACGGGGAACGTGAGCATCCAGGTACGGATTGTCATAGTGGCTCTCGGCATGGTCGCGGCTGCATGCGCGCCCGAATCTCCCACGGTTGCTTCGGGGTCCGCCCCCATCCAAGGAGCCTGCGAGACTCTGGCCAGCGACGTGCCGTGGAGCTCGGATGTCTCGGCGACGACGGTGGTCCTCGCCGAGGGCGACAACACGACGCCGCGCGTCGAGGCGGTCATCTATCCGCATCCCGACTACGACGGGAACCCGTGGTCGCAATGGGGTCAGGGCCTGCTGCTCAGCGACGGTCGATACCTCTCGGCTATCGGCGATGAGCTAGCTCGGGACGGGAACTCGTACCTCTACGAGTACGACCCCGCTACCGACACCTTGACTCAGATCATTGATGTGCTGTCCATCACCGATCGCACGCCCGGCGATTGGGGTTTCGGCAAGATCCATGCCCAGATGGTGCGAGGACCATGCAACAACGTCATGGTGACCACCTACTGGGGATCGCGGCGCGACATCGAGTTCACTGCCGGATATCAAGGTGACGTGCTGATCAGCATCGACCCGCAGCGCCGGACGGTTGGCACTCGAGGCGTCGTGTATCCCGAACACGGCGTCCCCTCTCTCGCGGCCTCCCCCGAAGGGCGACTGCTCTACGCCGAGGCGGTCGACCCGCTTGGCGATGACGCAGGAGCATTCGTCGTTCGAGACGCTCGCGACGGTACGACCCTCTTCGTCGACGATGACCCGTCACACACCGGCTACCGGACAATCGCAGTCGACGCCGCAGGAAGGGCCTTCTATTCAGTCGGTGACGGCACACTCGCCGTATATGACCCCGAATCGAACACGCGGTCCCGGCTCGATGCGAAGCTCCCGGGGGAATGGCTTCGCGCGGTGACCGAGCCCGACGCGCAAGGCACCTGGTATGGCGTGACGAGGAACCCCGAGGTCTTCTTCGCTCTGAACCCTGACGGGACGGTACGAAGCCTCACCGAGGCACTCGGCTACACAACATCAGTCGCTCTCTCACCGGACGGTGCCACGGTGTATTCGGTTCCGGAGGCACACGGGCGATCTTGGCAAATCGGGGCGCCGCTGATGGCGATGGACACCGCCACGGGACAACAAGAGATCCTCGTCGAGTTACAGCCACTCGCCGAGGAACATCTTGGAATGCGGCTCGGTGGCAGTTACAACGTCGCCGTCGACGAGCTGGGGCGCACGATCTACCTCGGTATGAACGCCAGCGACGCGAGCGACGAGAGCGGATTCGGCGAAGTCGTGCTCATCATCGTGACCCTGCCTTGAGATGGGCTTCCGTGCTGGTTGCCGCCGCATTGGTGGCCGCGGGTTGTAACGCCGACGGATCGAGCGGGATCGACGACAACCGACAGACGGACCTGGTGTCGTCGACGACCCTCAGCGAGGGCGACACCTCGGATGACGTCACCGCGGTGACCTGCTGGCAAGCGGAACCGTCGGGCGGCTCCGACACTGTCTCCTTTTCGGATGTGACCGCGTCATCGGGACTGATCGAGCCCCTCATCGGCATGTACGCCCATGCCGCGGCGTGGGGTGACATCAACGGTGACCTGTTCCCGGATCTCGTCGTGGGAACGTTTGCCGATCGACCACCAGATCGCTACGAGCAGCGCGGCGCAACCGGACCCGCCCCGGACCGGCTTCTCGTGGGCGGCGTTGACGGATTCGTCGTATCTCAAGGATTCCCCGAGTCCTACGGACGTTCGTCGGGGGCAGCCTTCGCTGATCTCGACAACGATGGCGACCCTGACCTCGTGCTCGCCCGCAACGTGAAGGATGACCAGGATCTGGCGGCGACCACGATCTACGAGAACCTCGGCGGATCATTCGTCGCAGTCGATGGCGGAATTGCTCCAGACATGGGAGGGAGATCGATCGGCGTGCTCGACTATGACGCCGACGGGTTGCTTGACCTGTTCATCGCGGAGGATCGCTACCGGGGCGGCCGCAGCCGCCTCTATCGCAACGTCGGTGGACTGCAATTCACCGATGTCACCGCCGCCGCCGGGTTCCCCGACACCCTTGCCGGTCTCGGGATCGCAACGGCCGATGTCGACGGTGACGGCGATGTCGACCTCTTCGTTGCTGGTGACAACCGCCTCTTCCTCGATGTCGGAAACCGCTTTGAAGAAGCCGCAGGCCCATTCCATTGGCCTCCGGTCGGCGATGAGGACGACCCCGCCGGAGCCGCCTTCGGCGATGTGGACCGCGATGGTCGTATGGACCTCGTGATCGGGCAGCACTTCAATAGCACCGTCGATTTCGGCGTTCCCGCGCCGGTGAGGCTCTTCCTGAACCGCACGGTGCCGGGTGGCGACGTGAAATTCGACGAGATCACGGATGCGGCCGGTCTCATTCCGTTGCCGACCAAGGCCCCGCATGTCGAGATCGTCGACATGGACAACGACGGCTGGCCCGACATCGTCACTTCTGCTTCATCGGCTGGGGGGACGGGGCCCGCCGTATTTCGGGGTCTCGGCATTCAGGACGGCGTGCCTCGTTTCGATCCACCCACCGGCCTTGGGGATGCCCAATATTGGGTGGCTGCCCCGGCCGCCGATTTCGACCTCGACGGCAGGCTTGATCTGCTGCTCGTGGAGTTCGAGCCCTCGCTACCGTCGTATCTCCTCCGAAACGAGAGCGCGTCCGGGAACTGGCTCGAAGTGTCGGTCGGAGACGCGTTCGGCGGCGGAATCGGCGCACAGGTTTTCGTCTACTCGTCCTCCCCACCCAATCAGCTGCTCGGAAGCGCCGGCATTACGGCATCCCGCGGATACTCGGCCGGTGTTCCGGCGATTGCCCACTTCGGGCTTGGAGAGATCGACTCGGTGGATGTAGTGGTGCGCCTCCCCGGAGGACATGAGCTTTCGATCAACGGCGTATCGGCGAATCGCCATATCCGACTGCCGGGCGGATGTGATTAACCGACCGCACACGCACAGCCCGCTAACTAGAATCCTTCCCGTGGAGGGGTGATAGCTCGGCGGTCACGCGCCGGGGTCACGTGGTGGCAGTATCGATCTCGGGGGAGCAAAGTTGAAGATTCTGGTGACCGGTAGTGCCGGGTTTCTCGGCGGACATGTTGCTCGGTACCTTGTTGGTGGCGGGCATGAAGTCAAGGGATTCGACGCAGCATCAAGCTCCGATACGGCGTATGAGTCGATCATCGGCGACCTCCTGGACACGGAATCGGTCACCGCTGCCGCGGCGGGCGTCGATGCGATCTGTCACCTCGGTGCAATCGGAGACGTGTACCTGGCTGCGGAGCAGCCGCAGCTGGCAGCGGCGGTCAACGTCGTGGGGTCCGCCAACGTCGCCATCGCTGCCGCCGAGGCCGGAGCGAAGGTCGTCTATGCATCGACGTGGGAAGTCTATGGCGAACCCGAGTACCAGCCGATCGACGAGGACCATCCGGCCAAACCTGATCACCCCTACAACATCACGAAACTGGCTGGAGAGCAGTTGCTGCTGGCGGCCGACCGGCTGCACGGCGTTCCGGTGACGTCATTGCGCCTCGGTACTGCCTACGGCCCCGGCCTCCGTGCCAACTCGGTCTTTCGGATCTTCATCGACCGGGCGGGCGCCGGCGATCCGATCACCATCCAGGGTGACGGATCTCAGGGCCGACAGTTCACCTATGCAGCCGATATCGCAACGGCGTTCGATGTCGCATGCCAATCCGACGTTCACGGGATCGCGATGAACATCGTCGCTCCCGACATGATTTCGATCAAAGAGCTCGCCGAGATCGTCGTCGAGCGGTTTCCTACGGACCTGACGTTCGGTGAAGCCCGCCCCGGCGACGTGCCTTCGGCATTGGTCAGCCCGGCACTCGCCGAGAAGATCCTCGGCTGGCACGCCATCACGCCTTTCGCGGCGGGAGTCGAGCATCTCCTGGAAGATGCAAGTGACACCCCCTGACTTCGGTGGCCACAGGCCTCGGATTCTGATGCTGATCAAGGGTCTTGGGATCGGCGGTGCCGAACGGTTGATCAGCGAGGGATCGAGACTCTGGTCGACCGACGAGTTCGAATATCGCGTCGCATACGTACTTCCCTGGAAAGACCAACTCGTGCCGGATCTTGCCGCCAACGGGATAAGCACGGTCTGCATCGGAGGAGGGAGGTGGTCGCTGAAAGCCTCGGTCGGGTTCCGGAACCTGATCCGGTCATGGCACCCCGCCCTGGTCCACGCCCATCTCCCGACGACCGGGATCTTGGCGCGCCTGATGCCCTCACCACCGGTGATCTACACCGAACACAATCTTGCCGGGTCCTACCGACCTGCCTCACGCGTGCTGAATCGCCTGACGTATGGCCGCAATCGAGAGGTGATCGCCGTTTCCGACGCCGTTGCGGAGTCCATAGCGGGATATCCAGGGCCGCACCCTCACGTCATACCCAACGGAGTCGTTGTCACTGCCTCCGACGAGACGCGTCGTCGCGTACGCGAGGAACTCGAGATCGAGTCCGACCGGCCGCTCGTGGTGCACGTCGGGAACATCCGACCGTGGAAGGGTCACACAACCCTGATCAAAGCGGCGCGCCTGCTTCGAGAAGCCAACCCTGAGATCGTTGTCGTGTCGATCGGTGGCGAGAAGCATCCGGGAGATCTCGCTCGAGTTCGACGTGAGTCCGACGAGGAAGGTGCTGGAGACATCTTGCGTTTCATGGGACGCCGCTCCGACGCCGTCGATTTCATCGCCAGCGCCGACGTCTTCGTGAACCCTTCGGATGTCGAGGGGCTCCCGCTGGTGGTCCTCGAAGCCATGATGGCCGGTACCCCTGTGGTGGCCACTGCGGCGGGCGGTGTTCCGACCGTCCTACGGGATGGCGAAACCGGTCGGCTCATTCCCGTCGGCCGGCCGCAAGCCCTGGCCGCTGCGGTTATCGACCTCATGACCGATACCGAAGGAGCGAAGGAGATGGCCGACCGCGCCCAGAGCCTGGTCGAGACCAACTTCGGCCTGGAACGGATGGTCACCGCACACGAAGACCTCTACCGTCGGATGCTCAATGGGTGAAGCCGTTCATGTGCGCATGTATCGAGACGAGGACCTGCCTGCGGTCCTCGAACTCCTTCGAGCCGCCCTCGGTGAGTCGCCACTCCTGCTGAGAACCCCGCAGTTGTTCGAATGGAAGCACATCGATAATCCGTTCGGCCGCTCGGTGATGTTGGTCGCCGAAGTCGATGAAACCATCGTCGGCCTCAGGGCGTTCATGCGGTGGCAGCTCGAGTACGGAGCCGACACGATCCACTGTGGTCGTGCGGTGGATACCGCAACCCACCCAGACTATCTGCGCAGGGGTATCTTCAGCCGTCTCACCATGGAGGCGCTCGACGTGGCGCGCGACGATGGGCTCCAGCTCATCTTCAATACGCCCAACGAGCGCTCCCGGCCCGGCTACCTCAAGATGGGATGGTCCGATGTTGGCCCCATCCGTGTGCTGGTCCGGCCGCATCCGACTCGACTGATCCGCGGCCGTCATGAATCTACGCCTGGACTCGACGAGCTGGCACCGGTGGCCACAGCGATCGAATCCGGTTCGGCGCCACCCACCGAGTTTGGTCCTTGGCCTCCCCCCGATGAGACGCTCCCCACTGGTCTGCGCACGCCGAGATCGAACGAATACCTCACATGGCGGTTCGGCGGGCATCCGACGGCTCGCTACGGCGCGGTGGTTGGTTCTTCGGGGACTGCCGTCGTGCGGGCGAACCTCCGCAAGGGTCGCTCGGAGTTGGTCATCTCTGATGCACTCGGACCCAACCCGACCGAAGCAGTCCGGTCCACGATCCGGACCTCGGGCGCCGACTACGACGTCGCAGCGTTCCCACCGGGATCCCCCGGGCGCCAGGCTGCTCGACGCTCCGGGATGCTCCCCGTCCCGGGTGTCGCCGCGCTGCGCCTTGTTGCGCGCCCGATCGGCGACCTCGACATCGACGTACTCAACCCAACGACGTGGCGACTAGCGCTCGGCGATGTGGAGTTGCTGTGAGACAGCTTCCGTGGCATATCGCGATCATCGGCGGCGCGGCAGTGATCGCCGCCGGGGTTGCGAGCGGCTGGGTCGGAGGGATCGTCGTCGCCCTCATCGGGGGCGGCGTCCTCGCGATGACTTGGCTGGGTCGCCGGATCGCCACCGAAGCCGACCGGAGGTGGCTCTCGGCGATGCTGCCCGTGGCCTTCATCGCCAAGATGATCGGTTCAGCGGTGCGGTATTTCGTTGTCGCAGAGGTATACGGCACCGGGGATGCGTTCGGATACCACAGAACCGGACTGGAGATCGCTCCAATCTGGGGGAGCCTCCAAGTGCCCGAGGTCACCAGCGGGAGCGTCGGGACACAAGTGACAGGACAGATCGCCGGCCTCCTGTACGCGATCGTGTCCCCGCCGATGATCGGCGGCTTCCTGTTGTTCGCCACGTTGTCGTTCATCGGAATGCTGTGCTTCTACGTCGCATTCCGCAGCACCATGCCGCGCTGGGGAGTGCTCCCATACTTCGTGCTCTTGTTCTTCCTCCCGACGATGCTGTTCTGGCCCTCGAGCGTTGGCAAGGACTCCCTCATGGTCCTCGGTCTTGGACTGGTGTCGCTCGGCAGCGTTTGGCTGTTCTCGGCAAGGTTCACCGCCGGAGCCTGGGTGGCGGGAGCGGGAGGGCTCCTTCTTGGCCTCATCCGTCCCCACGTCTTGGCGATCGCGGTCGGAGCGATCGTGCTGACCGTCGTGTTCACCCGTGCCGGGCGCCTCGATGTCGGCCGCGCCGCCAGATTGCTCTTGATCGTGATCGCTGTGGTGGCAATGGCCTATGTGGCGCCGGTCGCCGCCGATCGGATCGGAGCCGATGAGGGCCTCGAAACGTTCCTTGCCGAACAACAACGCCTCACCACACAAGGAGGATCGTCGGTCGTCGGCGCGCCGGCAACCTCACCGCTTGATCTCCCCGAGGCGATCATCCGGGTCCTGTTCCGACCGCTCCTCCCCGAGGCTGCCACACCCGGCATGCTGCTCAGCTCTCTGGAAAGCCTGGTGGTCTTGGGACTGGTCGTCTGGAAGGCGCCGACCATGTGGGCGAATCGCCATATCGTGCGCAGAGCACCGTATGCGATCCTCTCCCTTGCGTTCACGGCAGGATTCGTCGTCGGCTTCAGCGCCATTTTCAACCTCGGGATCCTCGCCCGACAGCGCTCCCAGGTGATGCCGTTCCTGCTGGTTGTGATCGTCGGCCTCGGGTGGCAGAAATGGTCCACGAACGATCGCGCCCATGACGCGCTGGAACAGGAGGAGATCACCGTATGACCGACCTTCCGGCGATCCTCGGCGGCACACCCGCGTTCGATTCACCACTTCCCTTCGCCCGACCGACCAACGAGGACCAGTCGCGAGTGGAGAAGCTCATCGAGCACTCGCTCAGCACCGGCCAGCTCACCGATGGACCGTTGACGAGAGCCCTGGAGGAGACAGCCGCCGAGCGCTTCGGTGTTGATCACTGCGTCGCGGTGTCATCGTGCACAACGGGTCTGCTCTTCGTATTGCAGGCGCTCCAAATCGACGGTGCTGTGGGTGTGCCGAGCTTCACATTCGCCGCAACAGCTCACGCCATCCGCTGGAACGGACTCGAGCCGAGCTTCCTCGACTGCGACCCAACGACGTGGTGCCTCACGCCCCAGGACGTGGAAGGGTCACTTTCAGCCCTGGTCGCGGTGCACGTGTCCGGAGTGCCCTGCGACGTCCGCGGTCTTGAAGCGATGGCCTCGAGACTCGACATTCCACTGGTTTTCGATGCCGCTCACGGAGCAGGTGCATTGGCTTCTATCGACCAACGTCGATCACCGCTTGGCGGGTTCGGCGTCGCCGAGGTATTCAGCCTGACGCCGACGAAGGTACTCAGCGGCGCAGAGGGTGGACTGGTGACGACAAACGACGCCGCGCTCGCCGAGGAGATCCGGCTCGCCCGCAACTACGGGAATCCTGGTGACTACAACACCCGCTTCCCGGGATTGAACGGCCGGCTATCGGAGCTGCACGCGGCCATCGCCCTGGTGGCATTCGATTACCTGGAGGAACGCGTCGAGCATCGCAATCGGGTCGCCGACCGTTATCGAGAGCTTCTGGGGGACGTACCCGGAGTGGAGTTCCAGAGCATTGCACCGGGGGATCGAAGTTCTTATAAGGACTTCACCATCCTGGTAGGGGACGAGTTCGGCTGTCGACGCGACCAGGTTGTTGCTGCACTCGATCACGAAGGCGTTGCGACTCGTCAGTACTACTCGCCGCCGGTCCACCTTCATCAGACCTACTCGGACTTGTCGCCCCGAGTGCTTCCGGTGACGGAGGCTCTGGGCGAGCAGGTGATCAGCCTGCCCATATGGAGCCATCTGCCACTCGACGACGTCGATCGGGTTGCCCATGCAATCAAGCGGATCCAGCAGAGCGCCGGGGACGTGGCAGGGGCGACGAGCGAGCCCTCCGATCAGCGGTCCTGACGCGGGCTCGGCCCGTTCGACCGTTGGGATCCTGGTCACGGACAACCGTCGCCGCGGTGCAGAGGTGCAGGCGGAACGCACCGCCGAGGGACTGGACGGCCTTGGATGGGACGTGGAGTTTCGTTCGCTTGTCTCATCGCCGGAGCCGATCGTGGAAGCACGGCCGCTCACGCGGATGCAGCGGAACGACCTCGGCAGGTTCGATCTGGCTTTGGTTGCGCCCACGCGAAGGTTCCTTCAGCGGCATTCCGCGGGGGTGGTGTTGGCATGGGGCTCGCTGAGCGTTCGATACGTAGCGGCCGCGGCCGTCGCCCTGCGCCGTCGCCCGAAACTCGGCTACGTGAGCATCGGGAGCCCCCTGGGGTGGTTATCCGATCGACGCGGGATCGCTCGCTACCGATTCATTGCGGCGCGCTACGACTTCATCATCGCCGTATCGCATCACACGAAGCAGGAGCTGGTCGACGGTATCGGCATCCAACCCTCAAAGGTCACCGTCATCACCTCAGGCGTTCCGGAGCGATTCTTGACGCTGCAACGTCCGGCGCACAACGGGCCGACCAGGGTGCTCTTCATCGGATCGCTCTCGGAGGAGAAGGACCCGATCGCAGCGGTGACTGCCTTCGCCATCGCAACCGATCGGGCAGAGCTCAGCCTCACGGTCGTCGGTGACGGTCCCCTGCTCGAGGCTCTGCGCGACCTCGCTGCCGAGCTGAAGCTCGAAGACTCCATCGAGTTCACCGGGAGCGTTGCGGACGTCGCCCCGCATCTTGCTTCGGCTGACCTGTTGCTGCTGACATCGAAGACCGAGGGGCTTCCCGGGGTACTGATCGAGGCGGCCGCCGCCGGTTTGCCGGCGATCGCCTACGACGTCGGTGCCGTAGACGAGGTGATCGAAGACGGGTCGTCCGGCCTCGTTGTGCGCGACCGGACGGCTGAAGCGACCGCACGGGCACTGGTCATGCTTGCTCGCGACGCTGGTCTCCGGCAACGTTTCGGCGAACGAGCGCGGGCGGTCGTCGTCGAGCGCTTTCTCATAGAATCAGCAGTGGATCGAACCGATCGCCTGCTCCGAGATCAACTCGGCTGAGCCCACATGATGGTCGGCGCGGTTCTCTGGTTGCTCGGTGGGTCACCGGCGAATCCGGCCGACTTGAGCACCTCGATCATCCGCGTGTCCTGCGAGGCGACGATTGCCCGTACCGGCCGCGAGTCCCGGGCTGCGACCGAGCGCAGGAATGCTCTGGCGAGCGCCTCGTCGGCTCCGGAGTCGGCGAAGGCGTTAGCAGTAGCGACCGAGAGCAGCTCGCCATGATGTCCGGACACGGAGTCCTCGCGCTCCCCGGCGCCTCCGGCAGGAACCAGCGGGCTCGATCTCCCCAATCTGCGGGTGCCGCGGGCCCGTAGGGCGAGAGCCTGCCAGGACCGGCTCCAGCGCCCGTCCCCGCCACCGGTTCCGGCAACGTAGGCAAAAGGTCCCCACGAATCCTCTGCGACACAGACGACTCCGTCGTGGTGTTCGATCAACCGGCGGTACGCCCGCGCCACCAATCGGAAGTTCGCAACGGAGGCCCCGGCGTTGCCGACATGGATCCGGGCAATGATCCTTGCGTCGCGGGCCTCTGCCGGTCGAATCGAATAGCCCTCCTCGTCGAACCGCTCGAAGCGGCCCTTCTCGCGAAGGACACGCACCTGCGATTCGATGACCGTACGAACGATGCGCCGCTCGTCGAACTCTCGAATCGCCTTGGTCCTCGCCGCCTCTGCCATCCGCTGTCGAAGCTCGGCATCATTTCCGAGCCTGACGATGGCGGCGCCCAGTGCCTGCGGGTCGCGCACCGGGACCAGCAGCCCGTTCACGCCATCCGCAACGACCTCTCTGCACCCCCGGATGTCGGTAACGATCAGGGGAAGACCCGAGGCGGCGGCTTCCATCGCAGCCCTGGGAAACCCCTCGCGATGTGAGGGAAGAACGAACAGATCCATGGCGCGGTGCAGGGCTTCGACATCGTCGCGCATGCCGAGGAACACGACGCCATCGTCGCTCGCCGCCGCCACGGCCGCGGTGGTGATCGAGTCGGCCTTGTCCGGCTCGTGGGGACCGATGACCACCAGCGTGAACCGGTCGTCGAGGTCCGCGACCGCTTCGAATAGCTCCGGGAACCCCTTTTCGGCGACCAGCCGGCCGACGATACCGATCACGATCTGGCGGTCGTCGATGCCGAGAGCCGCACGCACCGATCGCCGATCCTGGGCCGAAGCGAGTCCGGGGTCGAATCGCGCCAGATCCACACCGTTGCCGAGTAGCACCGTGCGCGCGGGTCGGGTGATGTGGCGTTCGGTCACCAGGCGAAAGTCTTCGGCACTCTGGACGAGCTCGACATCCGAGAACCGTGCTGCGAAGGCCTCGAGGGCATAGACGATGCTGCGTTTGGCGATTGGATCGTCCGGCGTTGCGTACAAGCCATGGATGGTGTTGAGCACCGCGGGCACACCCGCCAGCCGGCCGACGACACGTCCATAGATCCCGGGTTTGGGGGTATGGGTATGGATCACATCGGGACGCTCGCTGCGCAGGATCCGCCACAGCGAGACCATTGCCTTGATGTCTGCCAATGGAGCGACGCTGCGTGTCGCCCCCGGCAACGGCATATGGCGCACCCCCAGCTCCTCGAGTTCAGCAACGTAAGGGCCGGGCGCGGAGATCCCGATCACCTCACTCCCGAGATCGACGACAGCAGTCAGCTGGGGAAGCAGGAGATATCTGAGGCTCAGATCGACGGTGGTGACGTGGGCAACGCGCATGGCTCTTGGCTACCCGTCCGACGATCTCACGCGGTCTTTGGTTGCGCCGGGATTCCGACCACGGTCGTGCCGGGCGGCACATCCTTGGCCACCACGGCTCCGGCACCCACCGTCACGTCATCGCCAACCTTGACGTACTGGAGCACGGTGGCCGAAGTTCCGATCAGGGTCCGATCTCCGATGACGACACCACCCGAGATCGAGGCGAGTGGGTTGATGAGCACCCCCGAGCCCACCACTGCTTCGTGTCCGACATTGGCGGCGCGGTTGACCATCGCATAGTCCTTGATCGTGACGTTCACGGTCGCGATTGCGCCGGCGCAGAGGATCGACCCCTGTCCGAGTACGCAACTCTTTGCATCGAAGACGACACTCGGATGAACCAATTGTGGCATGGCGACGGCCGGCAGATCAGCGGCGATTCGCTCGCCGATCCGGTATCTGACGACAGGATCTCCGATACCGATTGCCACGGCGTCGATCGCCAGGCGTCCTTCATGGAGCTCATCGATGGTACCGATGATGTTGTCGGGATCGTCGTACTGACCGGGGGAGCCGGGATCGGAGACGACGTAGCCGGCGAACTCAAACGACGGCTCGGTGCCGTTGATGTCATCGATCAGCCATCGGATCTCCCGTGCGTTTCCGCCCGCTCCTACGACGGCGATTCGGGGGAGGCTCCTAGCCACCGTTTCGCTCATCTCGCGATGATCCCTCGAACAGACTCATCGTTGCGCCTCCCTGTTCCGAGACTCCTCGCCCGGTGAACACGCGGCCAACAGTCATTACCAGGATCTTCAGATCGAGCCATACGCTCCAGTTGTCGACGTACCAGACATCCAGCTCGAAACGACGCTCCCACGCCAGATCGTTGCGCCCGGAGATCTGTGCCATCCCCGTCAATCCGGGACGTACTTCGTGGCGACGCGCCTGATCGGTCGTGTACAGCGGCAAATACCGCATCAGCAAAGGCCGGGGTCCGACCAGGCTCATGTCACCCGTCACCACGTTTACGAGTTCGGGGAGTTCATCGAGGCTCCATCTCCGAAGCCGGCGACCGGTATCCCCCAGGCGCTCATCATCAGGAAGGAGTACTCCATCGGGTGCCCGCTCATCGGTCATCGTCCGAAACTTGATGATCTGGAATGGCTCGCCGTTCCGTCCGGGCCTGATCTGTCGAAACAAGACCGGCGACCCGATCCGGGCACGCACCGTCGCAGCAACCGCAACGATGATTGGAGAAAGCACAACAAGTGCCAACGACCCTCCAACCACGTCGAACAGGCGCTTCACCGCTCTCTGAATCACCAATCGGTCCCTCAGCTCGATTCGAGGAAGATGCTACCTTCACGGAGAAGTTCGGAAGGTTCCGTCAGGCCGCTGCATCCCATGACCGCGGTCAAAACCACGAGCGATACCTCGTGGCGGAGCGGGGCAAAAGGGGAATTCGGTGGATTCAAGAACCTGCGTGCCAAAGCCGGCAATCGATGAGGCGACGCTTCGCCTCCACCACACGCCCACCTCGTTGGCTGATCGATGGCACCCTCTCAAAATACACCGCGACTCGCCGTCGGTTCTGTGACGCGTTCGTCGCGCAGCACGGGTCGACGGTCCACCGCCACACCACGCGGAGACGCACGGGACAGCGAGCCCGTCGCAGCGCGGGATCACGGTCAGCCCGGGAGGCCTGCGGAGCGCGAGAGCGACCTCAGCGTCCTGGCGGTTGTCGACTCGTTGGCCCAAGGTGGCGCCGAGCGCTCCCTGCTCGATCTCGCACAAGAGATGCGCGAGCACCACATCATCACGACGCTCGCCACGTTACGCGACGAATTGGTGGGCTTCTCAGCCGAAGACCTCGGAGTCGAGAGGATCAGAATTGGGGGAACGACCGCCCCCGGTCGAATGATGGATCTCCGATCCCATATTCAGACCGGGCAATTCGATCTCGTCCATACGACGCTCCTGGCCTCCGACATCACCGGACGACTTGCGGCTTGGGGAACCGGAGTCCCCGTGCTGAGCTCCATCGTCAACACCACGTACGATCCGGAACGGCTCCTGGACCCACGCGTCTCTGCGTGGAAGTTGAACGTCATCCGTCAGATCGATGGATGGACCGCGAGGAATCTGGCCGATCGGCTCCACGCCCTTTCACAAGGAGTGCGAGACTCGGCGACGCGCGCTCTCGGGGTGCCGGAATCGCGCGTCGTCGTCATTCCGAGGGGCCGAGATCCGGATCAGTTCAAGCCGGCGTCGCGTGAAGCCCGCGACACCGCACGGCTCGGAATGGATCTGGATCTCCAGGCGCCGGTGTTCCTGGCGGTTGGTAGGCATGAATTCCAGAAGGGGCATGCGACACTTCTCGACGCGTGGCCGGCGGTGCTCGCCACACTCCCGGAGGCCGTGCTGCTGATCGCCGGCCGACCGGGCAACGAGTCCAAGCGTCTGGCGGACATGGTTGAGAGCCTGGCAATCACGAGCAGCGTTCGATTTCTCGGAGTCCGCCTTGACATCGCCGATCTCCTCGGTGCGAGCGATGTATTCGTGTTTCCATCGCACTACGAGGGGCTCGGTGGAGCGTTGCTCGAAGCCATGGCGGTGCAAATTCCCATCGTCGTCAGCGACCTGGCCGTAACACGGGAAGTGCTCGGCGACGACGCGTGGTTCACTCCTGCGGGCGACGCGGCGGCGCTGGCGGTGGCAATGGTCGCGGCGGATGAGCGGATCGATGATGCCGTCCCTGCCGCGGCCCTCGCTCGATTTCTGGATCGGTTCACCCTCGAGGCGGTTGGATCCCAGATGGCAGCGATGTACCGAGAGATCGTCAATACCGCGACTTGAGGTTCGGGCCGCGAAGAGAGCCAGCTTCCGATCGAGCAAGGTTCAGACGACGAGTTCCGGCGGCCCGTCATAACGGCGGACCCTGCGTCGTAGGCGATCCTCGAGCACAAGACCGGTGGCGAGTTTGCGTCGAAAGAACCGCATCCCATCGCTCTTCTGCACCGCGACGCGGTGGAGCCGCCACCGATCCGTCTCGCTGCGATTCGGCGGGCCTTCGCCCAGTACGGCTGTTTCGTATCGCTTCTTCACCTCCGGCTCGGCGTCCGCCGACCACCAGCCCTTGGGGTAGGCAAAGTGCCGGGGCTCGAGGCCGATACGGTCGTAGATCAGCGCGTTCGACTCATCGAGTTCAACTGCTACGTCGTCAGGGGTGAGGAACCGAAGATCCGGATGCGTGTGTGTGTGCGCACCGATCGAAGCCAACCCGGACTCGATCATCTCTTCCACGTGCTCCCATGTCAGCGGCAGCGCACCCGGTCGCGCAAGCGACGGATCCTCGATGGGCAACGTTGTGATGTACAGCATGAACGGGTGATTTCGCTCGACGAGGAGAGGAAAGGCATTTGCGTACATGTCGGAGTAGCCGTCGTCGAAGGTGAGCACGAAGAGACGATCGTCCTCGGGTGTACCCAGCCGGGCGACGGCA
The DNA here is from genome assembly GCA_964195155.1 of uncultured Kiloniellales bacterium. Taxonomy (GTDB): domain Bacteria; phylum Actinomycetota; class Acidimicrobiia; order Spongiisociales; family UBA5794; genus JACZST01. The sequence goes on from CAXMOP010000086.1 coordinate 16,059, forward strand.
TCTTCCAGTGAAACGATGGATCCTTCGCCCTCCAGGTAGTGAATCTGCTCGGCGAAGGTTTCCGTCGCGATCTCCATCTCGCGACCGAGATTGGCCCCCACCTGGTGGTAGATGAGGATCCGTGGGCCCGGGCGGCGCTCCGAAGCGAGTTCTGGTACGGAAAGCGCCCCCTTGAGGACTCTTCTGCCCAATCGACCGCTCTTAGCCAAGACGTCGTCCCCGAGTCATCCTGTGCGGTTGCGGAACGACCACGGTGATCCGGCGGCACCCGGGTCCTTCACCAGTGAATCCGCCGCACCGCGTCTGGACAGCGTTCGTCTCGCAGTGCGCTCGGTCTCGATGGCAGGCTCTTGGGCCTCTGAATCGGTGTTGGCCGGGTCGACGTCGCCTGAAGCCTCGGCGTCTTGGGGACCGAGCCGACGAGCTCGCCTGGCGGCTCTCAACCCGCGCCGGGAGTTGTTGGGAGGAGGCTCCCGATTGGTTTCCGTGAATTCCGCTTCACCAGGGCTTGTGTCCCCCTGTTTCGACCAGTGCCACTCGGGTTCAACGTCACGACTCGATTTGTTCTGTGTCTCATCCTTGATTCGGGTGGCAGGCGCCAGCTTAGGTCGGATGAGCACGACGCCCGCAGGCAACGAACGACGGTCTTCGAGGGTGTGCAGCACGGTCTCGACATCGGCCGGTGCCGGATCGCCCGCGATCGCCACCAGGATCATCGCGTCGAGTCGTTGTGATAGGACGTGATAGCTCGCCGAGTCCGACGGAGGAGACGCGACGATCACGACGTCGTATATCTCTCTTGCCGTATCCAGCATGGAAGCAAATGCCGGCTTAGCCAGAACGTCGGCCGCGTCGCCCCGACGATTGCCGATGGAGATGCCAAGGAGATCCTCGGCAAGATCAGCGCGTTGAGAGGCCTGCTCCAGGGTCCGTTGCGGCTCGGCTAGGACGTCTTCGAGCTCGAACTTGTGCCGGCGGTACTCCGCAAGGCGAGACGGGTTGCCGAAATCGGCGTCGATGAGCAGAGCCCAGCTGCCCGAATGCGTCAGCCCTGCGGCAAGGTCGGCGGCAAGCTCGTGGGCGTGGGCCGATGAACCGGTGAGCGAAGCCACACCGACGACGAGACCGCTGCTGAATCCCCGCAGACCTTCGACATGCGATCGCAGCTGTTGAATGCCTGCCTTTCTCTGCCCCTGTGGTGCCGTGTCATACCACGATGTCGCGTGCTCTCCTCGTGACTGCGGGCGTGCAACCATCTCAGGCAGCCGGAAGCGGGGCTCGAGCTCGGTGATTTCCCACAACGGCTGACGCAGCCGGTCGATGATGACGAGCCCGGCCGCTCCGACCAACAGGCCGACGGACAGGGCGACGACCATGGCTACGGGAAGTGGCGTCGGAGCGATGCCGGCGTCGTCGACTTCAACAGCATCGACCACGCCGATCGGTTCTTCAACGAGGCTCTGCGCAACGTAGTCATCGAGCGCCTCCCGGAGCTGGGCCTCTTCCGCCCGAAGCAGCGCGAGGTCAGCATTGCGGACGGCATCGCTGCCAATGGAAAATTGGATGCTCAGGAGCTCGTCCTGTGCACCCCGCAGACCCTCGCTCGCCGCGTCGCGGTCTGCGAGAATCGCGGTGCTTGGACGCGGCGGATTCCTGGGGCTGAGCAACTCGGCAGTCAGCGCACCGTAGAGCGTGGCAAAAGCATTCACTTCGGCTTGCAGTTCACGGATTCGGGACGACGTCTCGATGTCGTCGGTGTTCGGAGGCGGGGTGCCCGCTACGATCGCCGCAACGACAATATCCAGTCTGGCTACGGTCTCTACGATCCGACCGGTCAGCTCCTGCGATGTGTCCAGCAGCTGCGCCGCGAGATACCGGTCACGCAGGTTGGTCGCAACCGAAGACGCTTCCTCCTCAGTGGCGGCCCTGCCGATGAAGAGGAGGCGGAGGTCGTTTCTAACGGAGACCACCTCGGCCCGAACCCCCGGCGCAAGAGGATCGATACCGGTTGAGAGTTCGGCCGCATTGACGCTCTCAGCGATCTGCCTGGCACCGTTCATCCGCTCCTGGGCAGCGGAGTCATCGACTTCACCGACCAAACGGTTGAACGTGATCGCGGCCACAGCCTCATATTCGGGAATGGCGTCGTTGCGCGAAACCGTGATCAACACCGCCGCGAGAACAGCGACAAGACCGGCCAGCCCCAGCACCCACCACCGCGATCTGATGATTCGTCGCAGACGTTTCGACGTCATGACCCAGCCATCCCCATTTACCCCCTTGAGCAGGTCCCCACAAGCACTCCCACCCACCGCTAGGTTACAGCGATTCTCTCGCTTTGCCCAGAGCGGCGGTCACAACAGCCGCGACGCGTCGCGAGGAGCGAGCTCTGTTCGGTGCCGGCCGGCTCGAAAGAACGTGCGAGTCGCGAGTCGCGAGTCGCGAGTCGCGAGTCGCGAGCCCGACTGAATTGCTTTCGACTAGCTCTGTCGTGATCACGCAGTCAGGCGGCGAGCCCCGGCGAGCCGCCCAACAAACATGGCAGGCGGCGAGCCCCGGCGAGCCGCCCAACAAACATGGCGCAGGCCGCTCGGCCCCGGCTCCCACCGACAGCTACCGCATCGCTCATCTTTTGCGGAGTCTTTGGGTCGCGCACAATATTTTTCCGGTGTTCATTCTCTTTTTCATTAGGTCTTCACTTGGAGTAGTGTGAACTCTCGGTGGTCGTATGCCTACGGAGGGGAGGGACGCGAGTTGGGAGCCAATACGACAATTGGTCGTCCGGATTCCGACACGAGTTGGGGCGTCAATATTGCCCAGACCGCCGCCGCAGTCCACGCCGACCTGTCGCTCGCGCTGATCGAAGCGCTGATCATCGTCGTCGCCTACATGGCGGCGCTGAGCGTGCGATTCATCGATTCACCAGAGGGAGTCCCGACCGGGTGGTGGACACGTCTGGTCGTCATTCTGCCGATCTTGCTGATCGTGCACATCGGGGTCAACGCGGTCTTTGGAAACTACGGACACGTGTGGCAGTACGCCAGCATCGACGAAGCCAAGCGACTCTTGACCGCCGCCGTGACCGCAGGCCTCGTATTGTTCGCCGGGCTCATCACCTGGCGGATCTTTGGCGGCGACGGTCCCATACCGGTGTCGGTGTTGGTGATCGGCGTGTTACTCACCTCTGGTGGCATGGGGGCTGTTCGATTCTGGTCACGTCTGTTCTCGTACCGCCGCTACGGCGAGGGGAGCGGGCTGGCTGATCGGGCGCTCGTGGTTGGTGTTGGCCAGGATGCGGTGAGTCTGTCCCGACATCGCTCGCACGCGAAGGGCATGATCTGTGTTGTCGGTTTCCTGGACCCGTCGGTGAAGACCGTCGATTCCCGGCGAAAGCTGGCGGGTCTTGAAGTTCTGGGTCACGTCGATAACGTTGCCGAGCTGGTGGAGCGTTTCGACATCGATCAGGTGATCATCGCCACCGAGAACGCCGGCACCTTGAGCAGGCGTGTCGTGGACCTCTGCATGGAGATCGAGGTGAGGTTGCGCATCGTGCCCGACATCGATTCGCTCCTCGGGGATTCAGAGACCGAGACCATGCGCGATCTGAAGTTGACCGATCTCCTTCCCCGTCAACAAGTGCATACCGACCTCGGCGCCGTCGAGCAAATGATCGCTGGGCGCGTTGTCCTCGTCACCGGCGCCGGAGGCTCGATCGGGTCGGAGCTGGTGCGACAGATCCTCACCTTCGGTCCTGGGAAAGTCGTAGCACTCGATCACGATGAGACCCTCCTGCATGAGGTGTCCTCGGACTCACACGACGCTCCGCTCGTCACCGAACTCGGCGACATTCGCGATGTAGCCAGAGTGCGTTCGATCTTCGAGAAGCATCGACCCCACTTGGTCTTCCACGCCGCTGCGCACAAACACGTCCCGATTCTGGAGGATTGCCCCAGCGAGGCGGCGAAGACCAACGTGATGGGCACGGAAACGATCATCCGAGCGGCCGGTGCGGTTGACACGAAGCATCTGGTCGTGATCAGCACCGATAAGGCCGTCGAACCGTCGAGCGTGATGGGTGCGTCGAAGCGCGTTGCCGAAATGCTCGTCCAAGCAGGCGCCGAGCGACAAGACATGCCGCAGATGTGCGCGGTGAGATTCGGCAATGTCCTCGGCAGCCGAGGGAGCGTCGTACCGACGTTCAGGCGCCAGATCAAGAACGGCGGGCCCGTCAACGTATCGCACGCTGACATGGAGCGATACTTCATGACCGTTGGCGAAGCCGTAGAGCTGGTGCTGCAAGCGGCGGTGCTATCGAAGGGCGGAGAGGTGTTCGTACTCGATATGGGACGGCCGGTCCGCATCCTCGATCTGGCGAATCGGATGATCCGCCTCGCCGGCTTGGTCCCCGGCAAGGACATTGCGATCGAGATCACCGGCACCAGGCCCGGCGAGAAATTTACCGAGGATCTTTCGATCGGCCCGCTGGAACACACCAACCACGACCAGGTGTTGGTGGCTCAACCGTCCTATCCGGGGCCGGTGAGCATGGCGGAGGCACTCGATCGATTGGACCAAAGCGTGGCTGCCGGTGACGAGTCGGAGATTCGCGCACAACTGCTTGGGGTGGCCTCATCGAGCAGCCCCGGCATCGACGTAGTCGATCTCCGCGTTGACGAGCCCGTCGTAATCGGGCCTCAGGTCGGGACTACGGCCCCTCATCGGGCAACCGAGGCCGGCGAGTCGACCGAGGACTCACGAGGATTACCCCCGCAATAGCCAACAGCCCGATCGTGAGCACGGCCCCACCGACAACACCTTCGACGCGACCCGCGGTGCGAGCGATCAGTATCGCCAAAGCCAGCTGAGCGAGAAGGGGGAACACCGCGTCGACCTGGTCGAGCTGCCCTGCCAGGCCGACGCCGCGTAAACGGATGGCAATCGGAACGATCAGGAGCAGCCCCAACACCGCCACCGAGGCGATGATGGAAGCCGGCCGGCCAATGGCACCTTGCGTCGCCACGAACACATAGACACCAACGGCCGCGTGCGACCCCGCTCCGCCGAGGGAGGCGAATGCTCGGGGCCAGCCGAGGAATCCCGCGACGCCGGCAACACCGAGCAACACCATCGCCCCTTCGGTGTCCGGAACGGTGAGAAACACCCCGAGGGCGGCGATTCCAAAGAGTGGGTGCGAAAGACCCGTGCTCGCATAGCGACCTTCGAATGCAGCGACGATGGGCGCCGCCAGGATGATCGCCAGCAGGCCAAACCACGGCAGCCAAGATCCAGACTGCGCAGTTTCCGGCCTGATTATGAAGAACGCACCCGGTAAGGCGAGCAGCGCCCCCACGGCGACACTTCGGTGGAGGAGCCCCGCGACCGCCAGCAAGATAACGCCAACGACTTGAGACCAACCGAGCATCTGGGACTGATAGAGAACCAGCACGATCGCGGTCGCCACCATCAGTCCGCCGAACCGCTGGACCTCGTCACGTCCCCGAACTAGCCAGAGCACAATCCCGAGTGCCAACACGATGAAGCCGGCGACCAGGCCCTTCGCCATCATTGGATCAATGAGCGCATCGACGGCCGATTCGATCAACGATCCTCCTACGCCTTTTTGTCGCTGTTGACGACGGATGCGTCGCTGTTGACGACGGATGCTAGGGATGAGGCCGCTCCCGAGCCGCCACCACAGTGCCATGTGGAGAAATCCCGTGGAAGTGCGGGTCCTCTCTCCGACACCAGAGAGTCGCGAGTCACGAGCGACGGAATCGCGGCTCGGCAGTGAAGGCCGATGTCTTGCTCGCGACTCGCGACTCCCAGACTCCGCTACCAATACTCCAGTGGCTGGGATGGGTTCGTATGCTCCACAACAGATCAGGAGGGTGTATCCGCAAGCGGACCATGCTGGCAGCGGCGATGGGACTCACGACGCTCGCGGCTGCCGCCATACAGGGTTCGCGCCGCTTCGCGGTCGTCGAAGATTCGATGCGCCCGACGCTCGAGCCCGGCGACTGGGTGATCGCCAGGCGCCACCGGGGGGTTCCCCGAAGAGGCGCCGTCGTCGTGTTTGCCAGCCCGCATAACCCGCAGCTCTTGTTGATCAAGCGGGTCATCGGCCTGCCGGGCGAGCGGATCACCGTTGCCAATGGCCAGGTTCACATCGACGGGAGCACGCTCGCCGAGACCTGGGCCAGCGCCAGAACGGCTCCGGACAGCGACAATCTCGTCCCGGATGATGCGGTGTGGGTCCTTGGGGACGACAGGGCGCTCTCGTCTGCCGATAGCCGGACCATCGGGCCGGTCCCAGTCGACGGGGTCGCCTGGAGGGTGTTCGCCATCTACTGGCCGGCCGGGCGGGCCGCAGCGCTCTGAGTCACGCTCGTCTGGCAATGAGGACGATGTCGATGGCATCGCCGTTCTCGGTGGGGCGGATCGCCTTCTCGTTTCGTTCGATTTCGAGCCCGGTGAAGTCGTCGGCGAGCTGATCCTCGGTGAACAGCATCTCCGGGTACGGCGGACCTCCCACGCCGTCGGAGAGGTTGTCGAGATGGTGTGCGATCAGGATGAGCTTGCCACCCGGAGCAAGCGCCCGCGCCGCAGTGGCGTGGACACGCTGACGCACGGCCTCCGGTACTTGCAGGTAGGCAAGAACAACGAGGTCCCAGACCTCCCCGGCCGGGTCCCAGGCAGTGAGATCGACGGCGACGAAGGTGGCGTCAAGCCCGTGCTCGGCGGCGATCTCGTTCGCCTGCTCGACGGCCACGGGTGAAAGGTCGAGGCCGGTGACGGCGTGGCCCTGCGCGGCCAACCTGAAGGCGTTTCTTCCCTGGCCGCTGCCAAGGTCGAGAGCGCGACCCGGCGCGAGATCAGTGGCGAGCTCGACGAGAAGCCGGTTCGCCTCGGCTCCCCACAGTGCTTCCTCTTCGGCGTAGCGGGTGTCCCACGCCCGCCGTTGATCGTCGCTCATTGCGAGCACGCTATCAGCCAAGGTGCTTGGTCGCCTCGCGGATCGACAGCGCGGACATCTCGTCGCGATGGGCACGGACGAATGCGCGAACCGCGTCCGGGTCGGTCTTGGCGTACTCGCGAAGCGCCCAGCCGATGGCCTTGCGGATGAAGAACTCCCGTTCGTGGAGCCGTGCTGCACACGCCTCGAACAGGAGGCGCTCGTCGGTGGTTTCCTTGTGCCCGACCTGGCAGATGATCGCGGTGCGCCGCAGCCA
>CAXMOP010000087.1:0-6015 GCA_964195155.1 uncultured Kiloniellales bacterium
TGCGCCTCGATGCCGACTGGTCGCCGGGTCCAAGCCTTCTCAACGGCGAGATCGCCGGCGTACTGGTCGAGCTGGTCGAGGAGAGCGTCGCGGCCGGGGTTGGTGCGGCCGCAGAGCTTCTCGGTAGCGCAGAGGCCGCCACACCGACCGTGGAGATCGAAGACCCGAGCGTTGAGTTCACCGGGGCCTTCATTGAAGCGGTGACCCAGACGTTGGAGCGCTCAAGGGGCGCAGGCGCAGGGAAACGAGAAACCTCATCGTCGCTGTCGCGGGTCTTCCGTGCCTGGCGGACCGACGACGCGGAGCGCCGTGTTCGGCTGCGCTCGCGGGCCGCCTACCACCTCGGGTTGCTCGCGTCGCTTCAGGCAATGGGCTGTGGCACCGTTGTAGTCGCTCTCTTCGATCGCTCCTGCAGGGACCATGGCGATGCATCTGGGCCGTGGGCGATCGCCGAGGGTCCTCCAGCCGGGGTGTTGATCCCGCCGGCGAGCTTGGAATGCTCGTGCACGGTTGTACCCGACGACTGCTGAATCAGGAACGAACGTAGACTCGCCCTGTGATCGACAGAGACCCAATTCCCTATTCCGGCCGCAGTTCCAGGAGATGGATCTGGATCACCCTGGGTCTCTTCGTATTCGCCATCATCGCAGTCCGGTCGCTGGCCACGCTGTGGACCGATTACCTCTGGTACGACTCGGTCGGCCACACCAACGTTTGGTCGACGCTCGTGTTCACCAAGGTGTGGCTTGTCCTCGTCGCCGCCCTCTTTGCCTTCGCGCTGTTCTGGCTCAACCTGTTCATCGCCGACCGCCTGTCGCCGCGCCTCGGTGTCGTTACCGGGAGCCCAGACGAGGAGCTCCTCGAGCGATACCAGCTGTGGGTCGAGCCACGGGCCGGGTGGCTGCGCATCATTGCTGCGGTGTTCTTCGGTGTCCTGCTGGGTCTCGGCGCCTCGGGGTGGTGGCAGGACTGGTTGCTATTTGCCCAGGGTGGCTCATTTGGCCTGATCGACCCCATCTTCAAACATGACGTGGGGCTGTATGTCTTTGACGTGCCCTTCCTGCGCGACCTCGCCGGCTGGGCGTTTCAGCTGGTCCTGGTGCTGTCGCTCGTCGTTGTGGCCGTCCACTACCTCAACGGCGGGATCCGCGTCCAGGGCCCCGGGGCCCACACCAGCTCAGGTGCCAAGGCGCACATCTCGATCCTGCTTGCGTTGCTCGCCTTGCTCAAGGCGGCGATGTACCAGCTCGACAAGTGGGACCTGCTCTATTCACAGCGCGGCCAGGTGTTCGGCGCCTCCTTCACCGACGTCAACGCCCAGGTGCCCGCCCTGAACCTGCTCATCATCATCTCGCTCGTGGCAGCTGGGATTCTCCTCGTGAACGTCTGGTTCCGGGGCTGGACGCTGCCGCTGGTGGCCGCCGGCCTCTGGCTGGTCACCTCGATCGTCGTGGGTGGGATCTATCCGGCGCTGGTGCAGCGGCTCCAGGTAGAGCCCGACGAGGTGAACAAGGAGGCGCCCTATGTCGCCTACAACATCGAGTTCACCCGTGAGGCCTACGGGTTAACCGAAATCGAGATCGAGCCGTTCGATGCTTCTCCGGACCTGACGGCCCGGGACCTGGTGGCGAACGATCCCACCATCGAGAACATTCGCCTGTGGGACCCCGACGTGTTGGGCATCACGTACCAGGAGCTGCAGAACATCGTCACCTACTACGACCTTGCCGACGTCGACGTCGATCGCTATGTGATCGATGGCGAGCTCACCCAGGTGATGGTCTCGGCCCGCGAGCTCGACGAGCCAAACATCCCCGGTGAGGGGTGGGTGACCGAACGCCTGGTGTACACCCACGGCTTCGGCTCGGTGCTCAGCCCGGCCAACGACGTCACCGGCGGGGGCCGCCCCACCTTCTTCGTCAGCGACATCCCCCCCGACAACCAAACCGACGACCCGTCGCTCAATATCGAACAGCCTCGCGTGTACTTCTCGGATCACCTGCAGGACGACTACGTCATCGCCGGGACCACCCAGCCGGAGGTTGATTTCCCGATCGGCGGCAGCTCGTCGAACGTGGCGACCAACAGCTACGACGGTTTGGGTGGCGTTCCCCTCGGCGGGTTCATCAACCGGCTGGCCTGGGCACTCCGCTTCGGGAACCTCGACACGCTGATCTCGGACCGGTTGAACGCCGACAGCAAGGTGCTGCTCGAGCGCGACATCAGGAACCGCATTGCCCGGGTGGCGCCGTTCCTGTTCTCGGACGCCGACCCATACATCGTGATCACCGGGGGCCGGCTCAAGTGGGTCATGGACCTGTACACCCTCACCGACCGGTACCCGTACTCGGCGGTGGCGATAACCGGGCGGCTCAACCAGGGCCCGGGCTTGCCAAACGGATTCAATTACATTCGCAACTCGGTCAAGGCGGTCATTGATGCCTACGACGGCACGATGGACCTGTACGTGATCGATGAAGAAGACCCGGTGATCAAGGCCAACCAGAACATCTTCCCCGGCGTGTTCAAACCGAAGAGCGAGCTGCCGGAGGGCATCATCAGCCACTTCCGGTATCCCGAGGACCTGTTCCGGGTCCAGACCGACATGTACACGCTCTACCACATGCTCGAGCCCGAACAGTTTTTCACCGTGGCCGACCCGTGGCAGATCGCCAGGGACCCTTCGACCTCGCAGAAGCCGCCGCTACGCGCCCCCTTTGCCGATGACCCGATGCTGCCCTACTACCTGCTGATGAAGCTTCCGGGTGACGAGACGCTCACCTTCCTGATCATGCAGCCGTTCACACCCCTCGACCGCCCAAACATGGTCTCGTTCATGGTGGCCAAGAGCGGGCCCCTCGCGGAGTACGGGAGAATGATCGAGTTCTCGCTGCCGTCGGACGTCCAGACCGACGGCCCGAACCAGGTGGGCAACTTCATCAACCAGGATCCGACCATCTCTGCCGAGTTCACCCTGCTCGGCCAGACCGGGTCTCGGGTGATCCAGGGCAACATGCTGGTCATCCCGATCGACGAGTCGCTGCTCTATGTGCAACCGGTGTACATCTCGGCCGACGATGAGGGCACCAGCAGGGGCATCCCCGAGTTCAAGCGGGTGGTGATTTCCTTCGACGGCCAGATCGAGATGCGCGACACCCTCGAGGAGGCTCTGGAGGCGATCTTCGGCCCGTCCGCGGGCGGCGGCGATGGCACCGGCGATGGAGAGACGCCGCAGCCGCCGACTGGGACCGTCGACGAGCAGGTCGCTCAACTGCTCCAGGAGGCGGCGGACGCGTTTGATGCCGCGGACGCCGCGCTCCGTCGTGGCGACATCGTCACCTGGACCGAGAAGATCGACGAGGCCCAGCAGGCGGTCGAGGAAGCGGCGCGCCTGGCTTCCGGCGCCGGGGTCGGTGCCGACGCCTAGACGCGCTCCTGTCGCCCGCCGCGCAATCTCCGCCACTGCTCGCGGGTGAAATCGGCGAGTGCCGGCTGCAACCATCAGGACGCCCGACAGGAAGTCACGCCCCAGAGCATGGCTGCTGGCAGAGCACCGACGAGCAACGAGATGGGGAACCGCCGTTCTTGTTCGAAGATCAGGAACCGGGCATCCACCGTACGCGACTGCGGCACTGATCCGTTCTGTGCAGCTCTTTGACGCTCGGCACCAGACGGCTTGATTGCCCGGTATCGTTCCCGACAGAGAAGCCAAGCGGGGCAAGGAAACATGGCTGAGGCGCTCGACACCGCCCGGGACGCGGCACAACGCCACGACTGGACGGCAGCGCGCGAGAGTTTTATCGAGGCCGACGAGCAGGATGCACTCGGCCCATCCGATCTGCAGCAGCTTGGCGATGCCTCGTGGTGGGTCGGCTTTCCCGACGATGCGATCGAGGCCTACGAGCGTGCCTACGCAGGCTTCGCTTCGATCCGACACAATGGCGCCGCTGCCTATGTGGCCGCCCAGCTCGCCTACCTGGCTTTCCGCCGCGCGTCGTTCGCCGTCGGTAGGGGATGGATCGCCAAGGCTGAACAGATCCTGGAGGACGAGCCCGAGGCCCGCGAGCACGCCTGGATCAAGTTGCTCTATGCAGCCGGGGTCGCCATGTCGGAAGGCGACGTCAAGGCCGCGGTCTTGGCGCTTGACGACGCAATTGCCATTGCGCGGCAGCGCGACGTCCCCGAGGTCCTCGCCATGGCGACCAGTGTCAAGGGATACACGATGATTGGCGCGGGGGATTGGCGGGAGGGGATCGCGCTCGTCGATCAGGCCGCAGCCACGGCCGTTTCGGGCGAGCTCGAGCTGCGAATTGCCTGTGACGTGTATTGCAACACCATTGCCGCTTGCCGGAACATGGCGGATTATGGACGTGCCGGAGAGTGGACTGAGGAAGCCGATCGCTGGATGCAGCGCAATTCACTGGGTGGCTATCCGGGGATCTGCCGGGTACACCGCGCCGAGCTGAGCAAGCTCCACGGCTCGTACGCCGAGGCGGAGCAGCAAGCAAGAGTTGCGTGCGACGAGCTCGAGCGATATCGCCTACTCGACGCCGTCGCGTCGGCCTACAAGGAAATGGGTGATGTTCGACTGCGGCGAGGAGACCTCGACGCCGCCGACGAGTCTCTGGCGCTGGCCTATCAGTACGGCAGCGATGCCCAGCCGGCGCGGGCGCTCGTATTGCTCGCCCGGGGCGATGTCAAAGGTGCTGCCGGGTCGATCGATTCTGCACTCGGTGCCGCTCGGATCGATGACGAGTCAGCCAAGATCCGTTTGAGCCGGTCTCGTTTGCTCCCGGCGAAGGTGACGATTGCCCTGGCGAACGACGATCCGGCGTCGGCCCGGGTAGCCGCCGAGGAGCTCGAGCACCTCTCCGATGAGTTCGAGCAGCCGGCGTTCGAAGCGGCCGCTCTCGCGGCACTTGGTGCCGTGGCTCTTCACGAGAACCGGCACGTTGAAGCAATCGAGCATCTCGACCAAGCGTGGCGACGCTGGCGCGATGTCGGGTTTCCCTACGAGAGTGCGCAGGCAAGGCTTCTCCTCGGCCAGGCTCAGGCCGCGGCTGGTGACGAGCCCACGGCACGGATGGATTTCGAGGCAGCACGCGCGGTGTTCGAGCGCATCGGAGCGGCGTTCGATGCCCGCCGAGCGGCGGGGCTCCTTGGCGTATCGGCGGTTCCCGCCGGCAGCGATGGGCGAAGAGTGACCAAGACCTTCATGTTTACCGACATTGTCACCTCGACCGAACTGGTCGGACTGCTCGGCGACGACGCGTGGGAGAGGCTCCTGCACTGGCACGACCAAGCGCTGAGAGCGGAGTTCTCAAAGTACCGGGGCCAAGAGGTTCGCCACACTGGCGATGGTTTCTTCGTCGCTTTCGATGCCGCGTCTGACGGGGTCGATGCCGCCGTTGCGATTCAACGGCGACTGGAAACGCACCGGCGCGAGAACGGCTTCGCACCGTGGGTACGCATTGGGCTCCATACCGCGGAGGCCACCCCTCAGGGTGGCGACTATGCGGGGCACGGAGTTCACGTCGCCGCGCGCGTGGGCGACATTGGTAAGCGTGAGGAAATCGTTGCGTCGACGGAGGCCATCGAACACGCCGGCGCAATCAGGTTCGGCTTGTCTGACGTGAGAACGGTGGAGTTGAAGGGTGTCGGCGACCCGGTCGAGGTTCGAACGATCGAGTGGAGATAGCAACCCATGGCATACAGCGAGGAATTGGCCCAGCGCATTCGCGACGAGATGGGTGAACATCCCGCCTTGGTCGAAAAACAGATGTTCGGCGGGATCGCCTTCATGGTGCATGGCAACATGTCGGTCGGGGTCGCCGGAGACGAGCTGATGGTCCGCGTTGGCAAAGAAGACGGCGATAAAGCGCTGGACGAGGCGCATGCCCGGCCGTTCGACCTTTCGGGTCGCCCCATGGCGGGGTGGGTGCTCGTTGCGGTCGAGGGCACCGAGTCCGAGGACGATCTGGCGCGCTGGGTGGACACCGGCGTCGGGTACGCCGA
>CAXMOP010000088.1:0-3771 GCA_964195155.1 uncultured Kiloniellales bacterium
TCCTCGCCGCGGAACACCAGTCGCATGGGATCAGTGGAGGAAGCCAGTGCTTGACGCAGGATTCGGGTCTTCCCCGATCCGGCATCGCCGGTGATGCCGATCACCGAGCCGCGGCCTGTGTCGAGACCCTCGATCGCGGACCGTATCGAGGCCAGTGGCTCGTCCCTGCCCACGAAAGGCAAGTCGGCCTCCAGTTGATCGGGCCGCTGGCCGAGTTCGGCACCGAGCTCTATCACCCGGACGGCCGCCGCCTTGCCCTTGACCGAGATCGGCTGCAGTTCGGTCAATTCGAAGACGCTTCGGGAGCGTTCCGAGATCCCGGGACTCAGGTAGATCGAGCCGTAGGGGGCGGCGGAGGCCAGCCGGGCGGCCAAATTGATCGCATCACCCATCACCGTGTAGACGGATCGTGCCTCGGTACCGACGTGCGCTGCGAACAGGGGGCCGCGACTGATGCCGACACCGATGGGGAGCTGCGGTTTGGCATCGATGATGCGGCGGGCAGCTCGCAGCATCCGTCCTTCACCATCTTCTTGATGGATTGGGACCCCGGCGATGATCGTCACTTTGCCGCCATCCACATCGGAGTCGGAGTTGAGAAAGGTGAGGCCCTCCGCATCGACGGCTTGCTGGACGATCCCCATGAGTTCGTCGAGTTTGACCGCCAACTCGTCGGGCCCATCGGAGTCGAGCACGTCGGTTATCTCCCCGTACTTCACGAATCCGACCGTTGCCATCCGGTGTTCGGATTCGAAAGTCCGTTGGCGCAGGTGATCGCGTAGAGCGCGGGCCGTGGCGTTGATCGTGGCGGTCTCGTCGACCGGACGTCGCGATGGTGACCCGGGAGGGGTGCCGCGCGGGCTGCGCCATCTCAGGAGTAACCCCGGTCCCTTGGCCGCTGTGGCCGCACCCGCGGGAAGCCGTTCGGTCACCTCGGGGGAGATGAGGATCTCGCCAGCGTCTGCGATCGTCTCCAGCTCCAGAGTTCTTGCCGCGGTGGGACCCACGATGACGACCTCGGAGTGCGACGTCCCCACTCGATAGAGCTCGATCGGTCCGGCGTGAATGCCCACTGACATCCGGAGCCGGATCGGGCCGACCGAAGTCTGGTGTCCGGAGGCTGCGGAGAGTGCCGCCCTCATTTCGACCGCAGCCGAGGTCGCCTGCAGGGCGGAGTCCGGCCCCTCGAACATGAGAAGAAGAGCGTCGCCACCGAATTTGACCAGGCTGCCTCCCCGGTTGTCGGCGATTCGCAGCATCGACCCGAAGCTGAGGTCGAGCACTTCGGTGAGTTCCTCGGCACCGATCCGACCTCTGCGACCCAGCTTCTCGGTGAGGGCGGTGAATCCGGAGATGTCGACGAAGCAAAGTGCCCCGTCCACTCGCTGCCAGCTGCGACCGGGCGCGTCAAGGTCCCACTCCGCGATCCTGCGGGGCACATACTCGAGAAGCTCGTTGTGAACGGAGTCCCCGCTCGACACCGACATACCGGGCGAGGCTACGCCCGCAACGTCTTCTTTGTTGAGCTCCCGAGGGCGTTGTTGGAGGCCGTTGCGTATCAATGCTTGCGGTTGATGGCCGTTGGCGGTCATGGGCCGCACGGCGGGCGGAGCCGGGGCCTTCGACTCTTGGTACGGAGGCGTACTCATTGCAGCCTTATGGAGTGAAGACGCAGCGGTCTGGATCGCCCCTAAGGTCGAGCGGATGACGTCGTCCCACGGCCCTACGGCAAGGACTGTCCAGACCTGGCAGATCTGGCTAATCGCCGCAACGGTGATGATCGGGCTCGCGGTAGCAGCCTCGTCCGACTCCGTCCGGGTGTGGACCAATCCCGAGCTGGCAGACGCCAAGCCACCGGCTGGCATCGACAGCGAGGATCCGATTGCGCCACCCGCCGCCGAGTCCGCCGGGCCCACCGAGGACCCGCAGCCGACTTGGATCGGCACGGTGCTACAAATCGTCGCGATGGCGGCTTTCGGGTTGTTCATCCTCCTCGGCGCATACGCGTTATCCCAGTTGAAGCCGCCGTTTCGCGCCTGGCGCTGGGCACGATTGGGAGGGCGGGAGGGATTCGCCGAGCCTCTTCCGGACGCTGGGGACAACCAACTGCAGGTCGACGCCGATGCGGCTCGGGTGTCGCTGTCAGAGGGGCCGCCTCGCAACGCGATTGTGGCGTGTTGGATACAACTCGAAGGGGATGTCTCCGCTGCTGGCCTGCCACGACATATCGCCGAGACCTCGAACGAGTACATCGAGCGCGTGATCGGTGAATCGTCCATCGATGTGGCGCCGATCACCGAGTTGGCCGCACTGTACCGGGAGGCGCGGTTCTCGAGCCATGACCTTGAGCACGATCATCGCGTCCGCGCTACACACGCTCTCGATCGCGTCATCGCCGCACTCGGCCAGCACGATAAGGCCGTGGCATGACCCGGCGCCGGATCATCTCGACCCTGATTGCGTGGCTGCTGGTGTCGATCACACTCTGGCTGAGCGATGCCGACCCGTCGGTGATAGCGCTTGCGGGCATTGTGGCCGTGACGGCCGCGATCGGTTTCGTGGTCTTCGATCTCGGCGCCGCCGGGCAAACGATCCTTTGGCCGCGACCGCCAGAGTCGAAGTCCGCTGGAGAGCCCCATGCCGAGCGCATTCCGAGACCGCTGAATGATGTCCATGGGGCCGTTCGATCACACCCGACCGGGCTGCAGCGCCGCCTGGTTGCGCTCGTCGATGACCGGCTCGTGACCCGCCACGGGGTCGATCGGCGAGATGCACCCGCCATGGCCGATGACGTGCTCACGCCAGCGGTCCGGAAGCTGGTGACGAACTCCACTGGCCGGATCGAGAGCATGCGTGAGCTCGCAACCATCATCGACGAGATCGAGGCACTATGAACCAACCAATCGACATTCCGACCACATCGCGTCTCGCTGGTGAGGTGCTCGACGAGGTGAGCCGGGCCGTCATCGGCAAGCGCGACGAGCTCGCGCTCGTACTGTCGGGCATCCTCGCTGGCGGTCACGTCTTGCTAGAGGACCTGCCCGGTCTCGGCAAGACGCTCGCGGCGCGTTCGTTCGCCCAGACGCTCGGCCTGAAATTCACCCGCGCCCAGTTCACTCCCGACCTGCTCCCGGCCGACCTCACCGGATCGTTTCTTTACGATCAGCGCACCACCGAGTTCGTCTTTCGTCCGGGACCGTTGTTCACCGGCCTGCTGCTGGCCGACGAGGTCAACCGGGCCCCACCTCGCACCCAGGCCGCACTGCTCGAGGCGATGCAAGAGCGGCAAGTCAGCGTCGAGGGCGAGACGTTCCCGTTGGAACCGCCGTTCCACGTGCTGGCCACCGCCAACCCGGTCGAGTACGAGGGCACCTATCCGCTCCCCGAGGCCCAGCTCGACCGGTTCATGTTGAGAATCGCGTTCGGTTACCCAACTCGGGACGAGGAGTTGGAGATGCTGCAACAGCGCGTCGAGCGACGATCCGACACGATTGAGCTCGAGACGATCGTCGACGCCTCGACCCTGCGAGCGATGCAGGCTGCGGTCGAGTCGGTGACCGTCGATGTTGACGTTGGCCGGTACTGCGTCGACCTGGTCACGGCGACCCGGTCGCACCCGAAGTTGGATCTCGGCGCCTCGCCGCGAGGAGCACTGGCGTTGTTGTTGTGCGCTCGCGCCCTCGCTGTCATCGCCGGCCGCGACTACGTCACGCCGGACGATGTGAAGGCGGTGGCGCCGTCGGTGATGGCTCATCGCATCAGCGTCAAGCC
>CAXMOP010000089.1:0-4376 GCA_964195155.1 uncultured Kiloniellales bacterium
GCACCCCCCGCGAGACGGGAGAAAACAGGCGGGGAGGGGGGTGGAGCCGTGGGGTAGCGGCCCTCTCGCGCAACCCAACACCTCAGGGGGAGGCAAAGAAGTCGCCTCGCTGCGTTCGGCACCCCCCGCGAGACGGGAGAAAACAGGCGGGGAGGGGGGTGGAGCCGTGGGGTAGCGGCCCTCTTCTTTTGCTCCCCCCTCAGGGGGGAGTCCCGACCGTAGGGAGGGGAGGGGAGTCAAACCGTGGTCGCGACAACGTTTTGACCCGCTCCGCCTCGCTAGCGCTCGGCACCTCCCCCTGAGCTAAGGGGGAGGCAAGGAAGGCACCTCGCTGGCGCTCGGCACCTCCCCCTGAGGCTGAGGGGGAGGCAAGGAAGTCGCCTCGTTTCGCTCGGCACCTCCCCCTGAGGTGCTGGCAAGAAGCGCTGCCGCTTGCGGGGAGGCATTGCTTACTTTGCACTATTTCTCTCACCCCCGATATACTCCCGTGTCCGGTGTCCCGCCGGAGTTCACGCTTACTTTGAGGCGCTTTCGGGTGTTGTCGTAAGCGGAGTGGCTCACAGAAGGGATCGGCGAAGCCACGCAGCGTGGTAACGCCGATTTTCGTTCGTCAGAACCCTGGTTCCGAACATGGAGCCGCGGTGTGTGTCGAGAAAGAGAGGGACGGTACAAAAGTGCCGACCGTGCAGCAGCTGGTCCGACAGGGCCGGAAGCCAAAACCGAAGAAGTCGAAGACCGTTGGTCTCGCCGGATCACCGCAGCGGCGCGGCGTATGCACCCGCGTCTACACGGTGACACCGAAGAAGCCGAACTCGGCCCTCCGCAAGGTGGCACGCGTTCGCCTCACCTCGGGCGCCGAGATCACGGCATACATCCCCGGTGAGGGGCACAACTTGCAGGAGCACTCGATCGTGCTCGTCCGCGGGGGCCGGGTGAAGGACCTTCCCGGTGTCCGTTACAAGGTGATTCGCGGCGCCCTCGATGCCTCGGGTGTCGACGGTCGCAAGCAAGCCCGCTCCCGATATGGAACGAAGAAGGACTCCTAGCTATGCGTCGAGCACCCGCAGAAGTACGCAAGCTCGAGCCGGATCCGGTCTACCGCTCCGTCGTGGTCGCCCAGTTCATCAACAAGGTGTTGTGGCGTGGCAAGAAGGGCGCTGCTAGGCGCATCGTCTACGGAGCGTTGGACACCATTGCCGAGCGGACCGGAGACGATCCGGTGAAGACGCTCCAACACGCCGTCGACAACGTCAAGCCGACCGTCGAGGTTCGGTCGCGGCGCGTCGGTGGGTCCTCCTATCAGGTCCCGGTCGAGGTGCGCCCCCGCCGCTCGCAGACGCTGGCAGTTCGCTGGATCGTCGAGGTTGCCCGCAGGCGCAAGGAGCCAACGATGTCGGCTCGCCTCGCCAACGAGATTCTCGATGCCGCCAACCGCACCGGCGCCGCAGTCAAGCGACGCGAAGACATCCACAAGATGGCTGAGTCCAACAAGGCTTTCGCCCACTACCGCTGGTGATGCTCATGGCTCGCACCATCCCCCTCGAGAAGGTCCGCAACATCGGGATCATGGCGCATATCGATGCGGGCAAGACGACGACGACCGAGCGGATCCTCTACTACACGGGTCGCACCTACAAGATGGGTGAGGTCCATGAGGGCGCGGCCGTGATGGACTGGATGGAGCAGGAGCAAGAACGCGGCATCACGATCACGTCGGCGGCGACGACCGCCCAGTGGAACGACCACACGATCAACATCATCGACACGCCGGGCCACGTCGACTTCACGGTCGAGGTAGAACGATCGCTGCGTATCCTCGACGGCGCGGTTGCGGTGTTCGACGCAGTTTCGGGCGTGGAGCCCCAGTCCGAGACCGTGTGGCGTCAGGCCGACAAGTACGGTGTTCCGAGGATCTGTTTCATCAACAAGATGGACCGGGTCGGTGCCGATTTCTTCGCCTCGATGCAGTCGATCGTCGACCGCCTTGGCGGCAACCCGGTCGCCATCCAGATTCCGATGGGAGCGGAAGCCGATTTCCACGGAGTTATCGACCTCGTCGAGATGAAGGCCATCGTCTGGCACGACGAAGAGGGCACCGAGCGCGAGGTCATCGACATCCCTGACGAATTCCAGGAGCAGGCCAAGGAGTGGCATCACAAGATGCTTGACGTGGTCGCCGCCGAGGACGAGGACCTGCTCTTGAAGTATCTCGAAGACCACGACCTCGACCCTGAGGAGATCCGCAGCGTCATCCGTAAGGGCACGATCAACCGCGACTTCGTCCCGGTGATGGCGGGATCCGCCTTCAAGAACAAGGGCGTCCAACCGCTGCTCGACGCGGTCGTTGCCTTCCTGCCGTCGCCGGTCGACCTCCCTGCGGTTGATGGCTTCCGGCCGGGCCACGAAGAAGATCTCATGGCGCGTCCTCCCTCCGATGACGCTCCGTTCTCCGCGCTGGCCTTCAAGATCATGACCGACCCCTACGTCGGCAAGCTCACCTACCTGCGCGTCTACTCGGGAGTGTTGGAAAAGGGCGACTCGGTCCTCAATACCGTCGACGACAAGAAGGAGCGCTTCGGGCGTCTCCTTCGCATGCACGCCGCCACCCAGGAGGACATCGAAGAGATCCGGACCGGCGACATCATCGCCGCCGTAGGCCTCAAGCACACCAAGACCGGTGACACCCTTTCGGAGGCCCGAGAAGCCATCCAGCTCGAGTCCATGACGTTCCCGGCCCCGGTGATCTCGGTCGCCATCGAACCAAAGACGAAGGGCGACCAAGACAAGCTCGGAGAGGCGCTCGCCAAGCTCTCCGAAGAGGATCCCACGTTCCAGGTCACCTCGGATGAGGAAACCGGCCAAACGATCATTGCCGGAATGGGCGAGTTGCACCTCGAGGTCATCGTCGAACGCCTGGTGCGCGAGTTCAAGGTCGCGGCCAATGTCGGCCGTCCCCAGGTGGCGTACCGCGAGACCGTCAAACGGGCGGTTCACAAGATCGACGTCAAGTTCAAGCGCCAGACCGGCGGCTCCGGCATGTTCGCCCACGTGGTCATCAACCTCGAGCCGCTCCCCGCGGGCAGCGGCTTTGTCTTCGAGGACAAGGTCAAGGGCGGCAACGTCCCGCGCGAATACATCCCGGCCGTCGGGAAGGGCATTCGCGAAGCCCTCGACGGCGGAATCATCGCCGGGTACCCGCTCGTCGATATCAAAGCCACCCTGGTCGACGGGTCTTCCCACGCCGTCGACTCCAACGAGATGGCATTCCGGATCGCCGGGTCGATGGCGCTCAAGGACGCGGCAAACGTCGCAGGCGTCAAGCTGCTCGAGCCCATGATGGAGATCGAGGTCGTTACCCCAGACGACTACATGGGCGACGTCATCGGTGACCTCTCCGCCAGGCGAGGCAAGGTCGAGTCGATGGAGCCACGAGGCCTTGGCCGCGTCGTCAAGGCACTCGTACCACTGGCAGAGATGTTCGGCTACGCCACCGACTTGCGGTCTCGTAGCCAGGGTCGAGCGACGTACACAATGCAGTTCCACTCATATCAGGAAATTCCCACCTCGGCCGCGGAACAGATCGTGGCCAAGGTCCGTGGCGAATAGGAGGACCACCCATGGGTAAGGAGAAGTTTGAGCGGTCGAAGCCGCATGTGAATGTGGGGACGATGGGTCATATTGATCATGGGAAGACGACGTTGACGGCTGCGATTACGAGGGTGTTGGCTGAGGCTGGTTCTGGGTTGACGGAGTTCACGGCGTTTGATCAGATTGATAATGCTCCTGAGGAGCGTGAGCGGGGGATCACGATCGCTATTTCTCATGTGGAGTATGAGACGGCGAATCGTCATTATGCGCATGTGGATATGCCGGGTCATGCTGATTATGTGAAGAATATGATTACGGGTGCTGCGCAGGTTGATGGTGCGATTTTGGTGGTGTCTGCTGCGGATGGTCCGATGCCGCAGACGCGTGAGCATGTGTTGTTGGCGCGGCAGGTGGGTGTTCCTTTTATTGTGGTGTATTTGAATAAGGTGGATATGGTTGATGATGAGGAGTTGTTGGATTTGGTGGAGTTGGAGGTGCGGGATTTGTTGACGGAGTATGAGTTCCCTGGGGATGATGTTCCTGTGGTGCGGGGGTCTGCGCTTAAGGCGTTGGAGGGGGATGCTGAGGCTGGTTCGATTTTGGAGTTGATGGAGGCTGTGGATTCGTATATTCCTGAGCCGGTGCGTGAGGTTGATAAGCCGTTCATGATGGCGATTGAGGATGTGTTTTCGATTACGGGTCGCGGGACGGTGGTGACGGGCCGTATCGAGACGGGTGTGGTGCATGTGGGTGAGGCTGTGGAGATTGTGGGGATCCGGGAGTTGCGG
>CAXMOP010000090.1:0-1775 GCA_964195155.1 uncultured Kiloniellales bacterium
TGGGCCTTCGCACCAAACGGCTGGACGCCGCCGGGATGCGGCTCGCTCGCCAGCTACTACCCGGGCGACTCCTATGTCGACGTGCTTTCCTTCTCGGCCTACAACTTCGGGGACTGCTTCGCCGGGAGCAACTGGGTTCCGCCGTCGTGGGTGGTCGATGGCCCGATCAACGAGCTGACCGCGATCAACGGCACGAAGCCGATCGTCATCGCCCAGACCGGTGCGCCGAAGAGCTGCTCGAGCGGGAGCACCGGGGGCGATCAGGCGCAATGGGTGCGGGACCTGTTCAATCATCTGCGCGGGAAGGACAACGTCGCCGGATTCGTCTGGTTCAACCTGCCCAAGACGGAGAACGGCGTTTTCATGGATTGGCGGTTGTGGGACAACCCCTGGGTATCCCAAGGGTGGAAAGACGGGATCCAAGGCGCCGACTACAAATGGCCGCTCACCGATTGGTTCGCACCTGGTCCGCTCGGTGTCAGCCTGGAATCAGGGACCCGGCCGTGTTCGTCCGGGACCTGCGACTCGGTCGGGTTGGTCGATCCGGGCGGAAAGTGGTGGCTGTGGAGTGCGTTGAGCGCCGATGCCACCATCAACAAGTTCTACTTCGGCAACCCCGGCGACATCGCCTTCATGGGGGACTGGAACGGTGACGGGACCGCCACCCCCGGCCTGTACCGCCAGTCGGACGGGTTCGTGTATCTGCGGAACTCGAACACCCAGGGAAACGCCAACATCACGTTCTTCTTCGGAAACCCTGGCGACTACCCGCTGATCGGTGACTTCAACCATGACGGGAAGGACACCGTGTCGATCTACCGCCAATCCGAGGCCAAGGTGTATGTGGTCAATGCGCTCGGCCAGAACGGCGGCGGGCTTGGAGCCGCAGAATCTTCGTTCTACTTCGGGAACCCGGGCGACTCGCCTTTCGTCGGCGACTTCGACGGCGACGGCATCGACACCGTGGGCCTGCACCGGGCCTCGACCGGATTCGTGTACTTCCGGAACTCGTTGACCCAGGGCAACGCCGACATCCAGTTCTTCTACGGCAATCCCGGCGACGTGATCCTGGCAGGGGATTGGGACGGCGATGGGGACGACACGGTGGCCGTCTATCGCCCCGCCACCGGCAAGGTCTATGTGAACCTGGAGAATTCCTCGGGCGCCGCCGACTACACCCTCTCCGTCGGCTCGTTCCCCATCGCGTCAACCTGGGGCCGTCGGTAACGCTACTGACGGAGGGGGCTACCAGGCCTACTGCGATCGCTCCTGGGCCGCGAAGAAGATCGCTTCGAGGACATCGTCGAGCTCCCGGTAAATCTCGTGGTTCCAGAATCGGAGCACCGCGAATCCCTGGGAGCTGAGGAACGCGTCCCGGCGCTGGTCGTGGACAGAGTCCAGATGTTGTTCACCGTCGAGCTCGACGACGAGCCGAAAGCGATAGCTGACGAAATCACAGATGTAGCGGCCAATGGGCTCCTGGCGTCGCCATCTACCGGGGATGCCGTACCTGATGTGAAACCACAGGATCGTCTCGGCGTCGGTCAAATCGGCGCGAAGCTCCTTGGCGCGTCGGGCGGCGAACGGGTGGCGGGGGAGGCGTGGCCTGCTCTGACACCGTGTCATCGTGGGTCCAGGGAATCAAGGGGGTTGAACGCGGCGGAGCCTTTGACCCTCTCCGCCTCGCTGCGCTCGGCACCTCCCCCTGGGGGGAGGCAAAGGAATTGGGAGGCAGAGGAGGGGGAGGCAAAGGACGGGGGGAGGCAAGGATCGGG
>CAXMOP010000091.1:0-4007 GCA_964195155.1 uncultured Kiloniellales bacterium
CACCACATCTGGGTGGAAGTGGCGGACGCGACGATGGTCCGGCATCCCACCCTCGTCGTCGTCGTAGATGGTGAGATCGTCGAGGATGTCGTACACGATCGCCGGGTTGGTGAAGGCCTCGAACATGGGCTGCAACGGCGCAAAGTGGACGTAGAGGATGACGTCGTGGCCGGGAACGTGGCTGAGGTCGGGAACGACATGCACGTCGTCGGCCATACGCGCTTCGGGTTCGCGGGGGTCGACGAAGTAGACCGGGTGCCCGGCCCTGGCGAAGGCCGCCAGCAAGTATTGGGGCCGCTGGCGCATCTCGTCCCACCGTGCCCAGGTCGGCAGGTAGACGACGGGGCGCAGCGATCCGGGTTCGGGACCGGTGGCGGCGGGCCGCCCGGCGAGGCGAGCCCGGATCCCCGCCATGCCGGGAAGCCGTTTCAGGCTGCGGCGCACCGGCGCCGGAAGCCGCTCGGCCATGGTGTAGAGGCGTCGTCTGGGATTCATTCGCGCCGTGGAGTGTCCCACGCCAGCGCCCGTAACGCGTTCCCTCGGTACCGACAACCACCACTGATCAGGTCCTTGAAAAAGGCGAGAACGACTTTGATCGACCGAATTTCCGTCGATGGCCGGAACTTGAGCGATTGTGCATGATCGACATCCGCGTCACCTGCGCGCAAAGGCGACAAGTTCGAGGATCTCGCCTTCATCGGCGCGTCGCAGCCCGTCCCGGTAGGCCGCTCGAAGCTCGTCCGTCTCGAGGTCGAGTCCGGCCCCCCACCCGAACGGTTCTCGACCGAGGGCAACAACGAGGTAATCGGCAGCAATCCGGCCGTGGCGGCCATTGCCGTTGGGGAAGGGATGAACGGAGACGAGGCGGTGGTGGAACCGGATAGCCAGTTCGTCCGGCTCGTAGGTGCTGTAATCGGCCCAAGCAACGGCGTCGTCGACCAGTGTGCGAACTGCGCTTGGGATTCCTTCGGGAGCGATGCCGATATTCGTCTCGCGGAGGCGGTATCGGCCAGCCCACTCCCAAACCCGGTCGAACATCGCCTCATGCAGGTGCCGGAGGTACGCATCGTCCAGGAGCGTCGCTACCGACGGCGATCTCCGGAGCAGTGCCAGAGCAATGTTGCGCTGCTCGGCGTCGAATAGCTCGCCACGGGTTGCAATGTACGTGGGGATGAGTCCGAGCCGGTCCTCCTCGGACAGCTCAGTGTGGCCGTCGCCAGGAGGTACGAGCCGGCCAATCACCGCGCGTCGTCGGCTTCGGTCCACAGACCTCTACGGTCAATGAGTCTGGACGCAAGTTCGTCCAGCTGCGCCGCTTCGTCCTCGGCAGTCACGGCCTGATCTTCCAGCCGGCTGTGATGCGCGACGGGCGTGAGATGCTCTAGGGCCTTCCGACGAGCCTGCTCTTTCACCGCCTCGTCCAAACTCGTTCGCGGTTGGAGGACGTAGACCAGATCACTGTCTAGCGCATCAGCTGCCCGCCGCAGAGTTTCCAGGGTGATGCTGTCTTGGAGCTCGCTGCGCTCGATCTGGGATACCCTTTGCTGACTGACGCCAATTCGATTCGCTAACTCGGTGCTGGACATGCCCAGCGCATCTCTGATCGCTCGGATCCAGCCCTTATGCGGACGCGGTTCGTCGGCAACCGGTTTGAGCCGCTGAAAACGGTCGTCCAGTCGACGCCGTGCCTGAACATTGTCCTGAGCCATGAGCATATCCTACAAGGAAAAACTTGTGGACACAACCTTATTCTACAAGATTAATCTTGTGGAACGTGCATCGAACCACAGGGTTAACCTTGTAACCCAACGATCGAATGGTAGGGCCCCGTTCTGGTCGCCAGCTGCCTAGCCCGAGGACGTGTTGAATTTTCCGGTGACGGGGATAGTGACGTTTCCGTGGTCGTGGAAGTGGATGCCGTGGTCGGCGACACCGGTCGCATTGTTCAACTTGAGGTACCAGTTGCCGTCGTCGAGTCGGAATACCGCAACCGTGTCGGTGCCGTCGCCGTCCCAGTCTCCCGCCACCGGGATGTCACCGGCGTCGCCGTAGAAGAACGAGTCGTCGGCGTTGCCGGCATCGAGGGTGTAGCGGAGATAGACGAAGCCGTCCGAGCCACGGTGCAGGGCGACCTCATCGATGTCGTCGCCGTCGAAGTCGCCGGCGAACGGCATGTCGCCGGGGTTGCCGAACGCAAACGAGTAGTCGGCGGCGCCGAGCCCGGCGGCACCGTCGCCCAGGTGGTTGATGACGTAGAAGCGTTGCTCGGATGCCCGGTAGATCGAGACGGTGTCCTTGCCGTCGCCGTTGAAGTCGCCAACGATCGGGGCGTCGCCGGGGTTGCCGAAGAAGAAGTCGAGGTCGGCAATGCCTTGGGTGTTGGAGTTGCGCAGGTAGACATAGCCGTCGGATTGGCGGTACAGGCCGGGGGTGTCGATCCCGTCGCCGTCCCAGTCACCAAAGAACGGCACGTCGCCGGGGTTGCCGTAGAACAGGTCGACGCTGCCGCTCACCGAGGCGGTCTCGTCGATCAGGGTCCACTGGCCGCCGGCGTCGACATAGCCGATCCGGTCACAGCGCTCCGGCCCGACGCACTCGGGCCCGGCGTCCCACGGGATGGGGTGGTCGGGGATGAACCAGTCGGTCACCGAGCCCGACCCGCTGCTGCCGCCGAGGGCGACGGTGAGGGTGGTGCCGTTGAGGAAGTACAGGTCGTCGCGCCCGTCGCCGTCGTAGTCCGAGATCAGCACCTCGGTGCCGGCGCCGGGGTCGCGCAGGGTCGGCATCTCCGCAATGGCCCCGCTCTGGGTTTGGATCCGCACCGTGGTGTCTGCGCCGTCGGGTACCGCATACATGTCGGTGACGCCGTTGACGTCCCAGTCGCCGAACAGCAGCGAATACCCCGACGTGCTGTCGCCGATCCCGGGGGTGAACGAGGCAATGGCGGTGGTGTACCCGGAGGCGCCCGACCACACCGTCGCCTTGGTCTCACCGGTGCGGTCGATGGTGATCAGGTCGAGCAGCCAGTCGTTGTCGTGCAGCGTCAGCGAATAGTCGTCATCTGGTGCCGCACCGGTGTTCAGCGTGGTCTCGGTGGCGTATTGGTCGGCCCAGTGGCGGACGCGCAGCTTCACCGTGCCGCCGCCTTCGTCGACCGACCACAGGTCCGGTTTGCCGTCCATGTCACGGTCGCCGACCAGCAGCGGTGCGTCGCCGGAGAACGGCAGGTCCTTGCGGTAGCCGATGACACCGAACCCTGATTGAGAGCCGGCAACCTCGAGGCGGCTCCCTCCCCCACGGGGCCGGAGCCGGTACAGGTCGGCCGAGCCGTCACCGGAAAAATCGGCAAGCCCCCACTGGACCCCGGCGACAGGCCCGAGAGCCACCGCGGCGTTGAACCCGGTGCGGTCAAATGGCGTCGGGCTGGTCAGCGGCGGATACGGCCCGGGGCGGTTGGTGTAGCCGGGGGTGAGGCCGGGGCCGCTCCACGAGTAGTGCATGGCGTCCTTGACGGTGGCCCAGATCCCTCCCCAGCAGAACCCGGCGTCGATCCAGGCGTTGGCGAACCAGGAGGGCATGTCGGTGACCAGCTTGTTGTTGCGCATGTAGGGGTTGGTCGGGGCGTTGATGTCGATGGCGGTGCCCAGGGCGTGCTCGGAGAACCGGTTGGCCCCACCAACGGTGCGCCACACCCAGCTGCCCATGTATCGGACGGTGTAGCGCTTCCCCTCGGACCACCGCTGGGTGAGGTTGGCGTCGACGATGGCGGCGGCGGGCAGCGCCCGCTCGTGGATGCGGATGTCGCGGTTGATCCCGTCGACGTGCCACCACACGATCGAATCCCCTACCTGGTCGCGGGTGCGGCCAAAAAAGTCACCCCATGGTCCGTGGATGACCGCACCTGATAGGGAGCCGCCGGTGCCCTCGTCGCTCTTGCGTGGCCCCGCGATACCCGGCGGACAGCCTTCGGACTCGTTGAACGAGGTGAGGCTGACCCCGGTGTCTGA
>CAXMOP010000092.1:0-6753 GCA_964195155.1 uncultured Kiloniellales bacterium
CGAGCCTGGTTGGGCCAGATCCCCGAGTCGGCGATGTCGTACAGACCCTGCGACAGGCCTTCCATCTCGGCAACGAAGTCGACCGTCGGGAACACCGCCTCGAGACCCAATCTGTCCGCCACCTCTTGAGCGAGGTCGATCGAATAGCCCTCGTTGTCGCCGGTGTCCACGTTGATCAGCGTGAACGGCGGGAAGTTCCCGGTCGTCACCACGATCAGCTTGCCCTCCTCGACGAGACCCGGCACCTCGGCAACCGCCTCGGTCGTGGTGGTTGCTGCTGCTTCAGCTGCGGTGGTGGTGGTGGTGTCGTCGGAATCGCCGCAGGCCGCCGCCACCAGCGCCAACGCGATCATGAGTACGGCCAATCTTGGCCAGTGCTTGCCAGTCATCTGCCCTCCATCATCAACTCTTTTGCCCTGTGGATGCCGTTCCACTAGGCGGAACGGCGTCTCGCTCAAGCATAGCGACGAGACCCGGCCGCCACCGGTGGACGGTCACGGGATCGCCGTTCGTTGCCCGGCATCAAGGAGCAGCGTTCCACCGGTCATGGCTCGCGCCTCGGGTTCGAGCAACATCATCACCGCCCACACCACCTCGTCGATGGTGACGATGTGCCCGATCGGGGATCGCGACCTGAACTCCTCCATGACCTCGTTTTCCGAGATTCCCCGCGCCGCGGCGGCATCCGCAAGCAGGGTCCGGAGACGGTCCGTCCACACCGGCCCCGGCGCCACCACATGGGAGGTGATGCCGCGGCCGCCCAGGGATCGGCTCAGCTGGCGGATCAGGTTTGACAGGGCAGCGTTGCCCACACCGGCCGTTGTCGCCTCCGGGATCGGGTCGTAGCCGAGGTTTCCGCCGAGCACGACGATCCTCGAGTCTTCGCCAAGTTGGTCGTCGACGGCACGCACCAGACGCATCGTGCCGTTTACCTTGACATCAACTGCGGCGAGGATGGCCTCCGGCGTCACCTCGTCGATGTGGCCCCCCATCGGGGCGGCGGCGGCGTTGATGGCGGCACGACAGGGTCCGTGGAGTGCTTCGTGGATCACGGTGACGCAGTCGTCGTCGCCGATGTCGGCCACGCAAACCTCGTAGTGATCCAATCCCTCGCCAACCACGGCCAGCGCGGCCTCGGTCCGACCAACGGCGAGGACCCCGAGACCCCGATCGGCGAGACGCTGCACGATGCGGGAACCGATGGCGCCCCCGGCGCCCACGACGACTGCCCACTCCTCAGGATTGCTTGTCACTCGCTGCTCCTCTCGCGCATCGCCTCGGCCAGGTCGTTCCACACCCGGTGGCTGGTAATTCGGCCATCCACAAGTTCGAAACGATCGATGAAGCGCACCCCGGCGAAGGGTCGTCCGGCCAGATCCTCGCCCTCGAGTTCGCCGAACGCGTACACCACGATCGATTCTGCGGCGCCGATCACGTCGAACCCCTCGAATACTTTGCGAATGGCCCGATAGCGGCCCGCCGCCGCAGCCACCTGGGCGTCGAGGTCGTCAAAGCGGCGCCCGCCGGGAAATGTGATCTCTGCCTCCGGTGCCAGATGCCGCCGGGCTTCTTCCAAGTGCCGCTCCTCAACGAGACGGAGATAGATCCGAACGATCTCCACCGCTGCTCCATCACGCACGCCGGTGCGCCGCATCGAGCATGGCGTGGATCATCTCTTGCTTGGGAACCAGCGGCCGGGGAAACGCCAGGCGGCTGTGCGAAAGCCCTGCCGCCAGGAAGGTCTCCGCCAGCTTGTACGAGAGCGGGCCGGGGTTGACGACCGGGACCGGGAGCCGGGCGGAGAGATGCTCGTGTGCTTCGTGCATCGTGGTCGATCCGAGGCAAATGACATCGGCGCCGCAATCGACGAGGCGCAGGCACGCCGCCTCCATCTTCGGAAACACCTCGTCCCGTTTGTCGCCGATCAGCGTGGCATAGTCCGGCTCGGTGTCGAAGTGCTCCACCCCGGCGCAATAGCTGGCGAGCCCCCAGTCGTCCAGGGACTTGCGCATCCGTGCAAGCGCAGGCTCCCATTGGGCGAGGACGCCGAAGGATCTGCCAAGGGTCAGCGCAAAGAGCAGCGACGCCCTGCCGGGACCCACCACCGGGATGTCGAGCATGGAGCGAAGAGCATCGACGCCCGAGTCGCTTGCGGTGTCGATCACCACCGCGTCGTAGCCTTCGGTCTCGGCGCCGAGGCCGGCTTCGAGGATGGCGACATCGAGCAGCAGCCAGTCGTGCGGGCTCTGGAAGCTGGTCGGTCCGGCGGCGACCGGACGGAAGTCGTACGTGACCTCGGCGCGGACCGCAGCCTCTGAGAGCTGGGCCTTGCGCCTGGCCACACCCTCGTCATCGAAGGCGAAGGGCACAAGCACCAGGATCCGGTTCACTGCGGCCCCTCGACTTCAGCCGCCGCGGTCAGCATTGCCGAGATCATCTCCGGCTTGGGCACAAGCGGCTCCGGGTACGCCTTCCGACTGTGGCTCAGCCCGAGCGACAGCATGGCGTCTGCGGTCAGATATGACAGGGGGCCCGGGTTGAGAACGGGCACCGGGAGTCGCTCCTGGAGGTAGCGATGGGCCTGGTGCATCGTGGTCGAGCCGAGGCACACCACATCGGCACCGTCCAACTCGACGAGTTGCACCGCAGCTTCGTGCAGCAGGGGAAGCAGGTCTTCCTCCTTGCCGTCGAAGAGGTTCTTACTGTCGGGTTGGGTATCGATCGATCGCATGCCGGCGCAGCGATCCTCCATAGCGAGGTCGCGCAGGGTCCGTTCGTAGAGGCCGAACCATCGCTGCCACATCGAAAGCACGCCGAAGCGTCGGCCAAGCATGAGTGCGGTCATGAACATGGTCCTGCCGGGCGCAATCACCGGAATGCTGAGCATTGATCGCAAGGCCGCAACCCCCGAATCGCTGACGGTGTCGATGCATACGGCGTCGTAGCCCTCCTCCTCCGCCCGCATCCCCGCCTCGAGGAGCGTGATGTCGGCCAGCACGTAGTCGTGGGCCGACACATAGTTGGATGGGGCGGCCCGTGTTGATCGATAGTGCAGCTCGACCGACGCCGGCAGCTGCACCTCGTCCCGCTGCTCCGTCCGTTTGGACAGCTGGTCTGGCGTCATCGGGAACGGCACAAGAACCAGGATTTTGCGAGCGTCTTGGGTCACCGGGCGACCCTAGTGAATAGGGTGGGTGTGTGTCTGTGGACGTTGACCTCGTCGTTGCCGGCGCCGGCGCCGCCGGTCTGGCCGCTTCGATAGCCGCCGCCGATGGCGGCGCTTCGGTGCTGCTGCTCGAAGCCAGGGAGACCTTCCGCGAGGGCAGCAACACCGCCATGAGCACCTCGATGATCCCCGCCGGAGGCAGCCGCTGGCAGGAGGACGCCGGGATCGACGACTCCCCAGACCTCTTCTATGAGGATCTCATGGCAAAGACCAAGGGCACCGTCGATCCCGTGGTGGCGAGGTCACTGGTCGAAGTGGCGCCGACGCTCGTCGCCTGGCTCGCCGACGACTGTTCCGTTCCCCTGGAGTTGGTCACCGACATCACGTATCCGGGAACCTCACGACAACGGCACCACTCGGTTGCTGAACGGGCTGGGACGGTGCTGCACGGCCATCTGCTCGCAGCAGCGGCGCACCGCCAGAACATCACGATGGTCGTCCCGAGCCGGCTCGTCGCCATCGAAGAGGCGCCGGGGGGCTGGTCGGCCACGACGGAGCGACCAGACGGCAGCGGCGAGGCGATTGTCACCGGCGCCGTCGTGTTCGCCACCAACGGCTTTGGCGCCAATGAGGCCATGGTGCAGCGGTACATCCCCGAGATCGCCGACGGCCTCTACTTCGGAGGCGACGGAAGCACCGGAGATGCGCTGATGATCGGCGTTGCCCTGGGCGCCGACACCGGGTTTCTCGGTGCCTATCAGGGCCACGGGTCGGTGGCGACACCCCACGGGGTGCTGCTGACCTGGACCACCATGACCAACGGCGCCATCCTGGTCAACGCACGCGGCGAACGTTTCCAGAACGAGACCATCGGGTACTCGGAGTCTGCAGTCCATGTGCTCAATCAGCAGGGGCAGTTTGCCTGGGCGATCTACGACGAGGTCATCCACGACAAGGCGCTCCCGTTCAAGGACTACCGCGACCTGGTGGAGATGGGCGGTGTGCGATGGGCCGACGACGTCGCCGGCGCCTCCGCCATCATCGGGTGCAAGCAGGAGCACGTCGAGGCGACGATGGAGAACGTGTCGGCGTTCGCAGCCGGTCGTGAGGACCCGCTGGGTCGAGCCGACTGGGGGCACGTCCCGGAACCACCGCTGGCGCTGGTGAAGGTCACGGGTGCGCTGTTCCACACCCAGGGTGGCCTCAGGGTGGACGGGCGGGCGGCGGTTCTCCGCAACGGCGAGCCGATCCCCGGGCTCTTCGCCGCCGGTGGTGCCGCGGCCGGGGTTTCCGGCGAGCACGCCTCCGGGTACGTGTCGGGCAACGGGCTGCTGAGTGCCCTCGGACTCGGTTACCTCGCAGGGAGGTCGGTGGCCGCCGACCTCAGCCACTGAGTACGGCGGGCGCCAAACGTCGCAGGGTCTCCGCCTCGTCGAGCGGTCCGCCGGGAACCACCAGGAGCGAGACGTTGTCGGCGGACGCAGCGTGATGTTCGGCGATTCGCCTTGCGATCGCATCCTCGTCCCCGATGGCATAGATGGCGTCGACGATGCGATCGGAGCCGCCGTCGGCGAGGTCGTCCTCATCGAAGCCGATCCTCCGTAGGTGCCGGCGATAGTTGGGCCATTTGATGAAGCGCTGCAGGTTGTCCCGTGCGGCCGCCCTCGCCTCTTCAGGGTCTGCGGTCAGCAGAACGCCCTGTTCGACTGCCAGCAAGGGCCCTTCGCCGGCGATCCCTCGCACCGTCGACGTGTGGTCCGGAGTCGTCAGGAAGGTATGCATACCGTCGGTCATCTCTGTGGCCAGGGCAACCATGCGCGGGCCCAATGCCGCGAGCAGTCGCGGTGCCGGGCGATCGGGCAGGTGCCCGTCGTACGGAGCCTCGTTCATCGCCTCGAGATACGATCGCATCGCCTCGAGCGGCTTCTCGTAGGTGTTGCCGCGCAGAGCCGCGCTGTCGCGATGGGCGACGCCCATCCCCAGCACGAACCTTCCTGGGAAGGCGTCGGCCAGTGTCCGGCCCGCATTCATCATGGCCGTGGCATCTCGATTCCAGATGACCGCGATGGCGCTAGCCACGGTGATTTCCACCGTGGCTCCGAGCACCACAGCAGCAAACGTCAGCACATTCTTCGCACCGGCCGACTCGGAGAGCCACAGGCTCCCGTACCCGAGCTGCTCCCACTCACCGACCAGCTCGAGCGCTTCGGCGGTCGGGCGCCGCTGGAGACCTCCGCTGAACACGCCGACGGCGCCGACATGGGTGGTGCCGCTCACACGATCCCCTGAGCCCGAAGCTCGGTAATGCCGGCGTCGTCGTAGCCGAGCTCGCCAAGTACCTCATCGGTGTGCTCGCCGAGCAGCGGCGGGTGCCGTCGGATGGAGGTGGGGTTGTCGGACAGCCGCATCGGCAACCCGAGCGACCGAAAGCTGCCCATTGCCGGATGGTCGATGTCAACGACCATCTCGCGGGCGGCTGTGTGGGCACTGGAGAGGGCATCGGTCACCGAGTTCACCGGCCCATTCGGGATGCCGGCGGCGGACATCGCCTCGATCCACTCGACCCTGGTGCGGGTGCCGATACGTTCCTCGATGAGCCCTTCGATCTCGTCACGATTCCGCACTCGGTCGGCGTTGTTCTTGAACCGAGGATCGCTCGCCCAATCGGGATGGTCGAGAACCTCGCACAGCGCCTGGAACTGGACGTCGTTCCCGACGCCGACGGCTATCTCGCCATCGGACGCGGTGAACGTCCGGTATGGAACGATGTTGGGATGGGCGTTGCCATAGCGCTTGGCCGGTTCTCCCGATATGAGGTGGTTTGATGCGATGGCAGCAAGCATCTGCAATCCGGTGTCGTGCAGGTTCACCTCGGTGTGCTGGCCGCGACCGGTGTCGTGTCGTGCCTCGATTGCGCCCAGGATCGAGATGGTGGCGAACAACCCAACGCAGAAATCGACGATGGCGACCCCGAGCTTCATCGGCTCGCCGTTTGGCTCGCCGGTGATCGCCATCAGCCCGCTCTCGGCCTGGGTGATGAAGTCGTAGCCGAGCTCGCCGGCGCGGGGGCCGCTGCTGCCATATCCACTGATCGTGCAGCGGACTGCGCCCGGCGCCTGCTTAGCAAACCAGGCGTCGTCGAAACCCCAGCGCTGCATCGTGCCAAGCTTGAAGTTGTCGATGACGATGTCGGACCCCCTGATCAGCTCGCCGAGAATCTCCCGCCCCCGCTCCGAACCGAGGTTGAGCGTCATGCTGCGCTTGTTCCGGTTGATGTTGAGGTAGTAGGCCGATTCACCTTCTGCGAAGGGCGGCCCCCAGGCTCTGGTGTCGTCGCCGCGGCCGGGGCGTTCGATCTTGAGGACATCGGCGCCGAGGTCGCCGAGGAACATTGCGCAGAGCGGCCCGGCGAGAACACGAGTGAGATCGAGCACCTTGAGGCCGCGCAATGCACCGTCGCTCATCCTGCCGCTCCTCGATCGAGGAAGTCACGGTATCGTCGCAGAAAGGATTTCACGGCGGCCTGAAAGGTAGCCCGCAATGGACACGAAGGTGCTGACACCGATCGAGGGACCGTCGGCGTGGTA
>CAXMOP010000093.1:0-2128 GCA_964195155.1 uncultured Kiloniellales bacterium
GGTATCGGCTTCGAGGCCCCCGGCGACGCTGACGATCTCAACCCCGTCGATCTTGGAGATGGCGGCGACGTGCCTGCGGGCGATGGCCCCCTCGCCGGCGATGGCGACCTTCACAGCGGCAGCCCGGCGTACTGCTCGGCCACCGCCGCCTGGAAGACATCCGACGACGCCAGGTAATCCAGCTCGGACTCCTGAAGGCGCTGCCCGAAATCACCCATGTCGGGAAAGCGATGCAGCAACGTGGTCAGCCACCAGGAGAACCGCACCGCGTTCCACACTCGATGCAGCGCGGTGTCCGAGTAGCCGTCGAGGAGCGCCTCCGACCCGTCTGCGTAGTAGGCCGTGAGTGCCCGCGACAGATAGAAAACGTCGCTCACCGCCAGGTTGAGACCCTTGGCGCCGGTTGGTGGAACGATGTGAGCGGCGTCGCCTGCCAGGAAGAGCCGCCCGAACCGCATCGGCTCGGCGACATAGCTGCGCAGCGGGGCGATCGACTTCTCGATCGAGGGGCCGGTGACGATCTGGTCGGCGATCTCCTGCGGGTAGCGGGCCTTGAGCTCATCCCAGAACCGATCGTCGGGCCATGCCTCGATCTTGTCGTCCAGAGACACCTGGAGGTAGTAGCGGCTCAGCATCGGCGTTCGCATCGAGGAGAGGGCGAAGCCGCGCGGGCTGTTGGCGTAGACCAGCTCGGGCAGCGGCGGCGTTTCAGACAGAATCCCAAGCCACCCGAACGGGTAGTCGCGCAGATACTCGCGCAGCACCGTGTCGGGCATCACGGCGCGGCTGACGCCGTGGAAGCCGTCACAGCCGGCAATGAAGTCGCAGTCGATCCGACGCTCCTCGCCGTCCTCTACGAAGCCGACCCACGGGGCATCGGTTTCGACGTCGTGGGGCATCACGTCGATCGCTTCTTCGAAGATGGCTCCATTCCTGGCGTCGAGGGCGTCGTCGAGGTCCTGCTGGATCTTGGTCTGCCCGTAGGCCATGAACTGGCTGTCGACGTGCTTCTTGATGTCGATGAAGAAGCGCTTGTCTCCACCCCAGGCGATGGCGGTGCCGTCGTGGATGCGGCCCTCCCGGTCCATCCGGTCACCGAGGCCGGCATCGCGCAGGATCTCAACCGTTCCCCACTCGAGCACTCCGGCCCGGACCCGACCCAGTACGTACTGGCGAGTCTGTCGCTCCACCACGATGCTCTCGACACCGTTGAGATGGAGGAGGTGCGACAGCAGCAGACCGGCGGGACCCCCGCCGATGATGGCTACCTGGGTCTTCATCGCAGTCCCTCTCCTCGACTCCCACACGTCACGGTACCGAGTCTCCGCCGAACGTGGGGACTCCCTCCGATGCGACCCGGCGCAGGCTCTCCACGGTCGCTCTCGTCATCACCGGATCGACCTCGAGGATCTCGAGCAGCTGGGCGGCGGCCTCCATCTCCTCGAGACGGCGGGTGCTGTGGGTGGCGGTGCTCGAGACCAAGCGACCGAGCAGCTCCTCATCGGCTTCGGAGATGACCTCGACCAGGTGATCCCGGAACCACTCCTGCTCTCCGGCGGCCTGTGCGGTCCGGGCGGCTTCGATGACCACGGCAGTGAGGCCCTTCATGAAGACGCTGCGGATGAGCTTTCGCACCGCCGCGGTGCCCGCCTCGGATCCAACCACCTCGACGTCGCCTCCGAGCGGGTTCACCGTGTCGGCGTATGCGGCCGCACCCGGACCGGATGCATAGGACGGGGTGGCAAGCCCCCTCCCCGGCACCGGTGCCATCAGCGCCACGTCGGCAAAGGGCAAGCCGCGCAGGGTGGCCGTGTCGTTGAGGTCTTCCTTGAGCGACGGTGGCGCCGTCGACAGGTCGGCGTATACCGTGCCGCGCCCGATCACGTCCCAGGCTTGAGCGATGGCCGCCTGGGCGTCGGCGGCGGAGGTGACCGCCATCACCAGGTTCGCACCGCGCACGGCAGCCTTGGGATCATCGTGTCGCGCAACACCGAGCGGCGTCGCCACATCGGCAGGGTCGTATCCATGCACCGAGGCGCCGGCGTCGATCAGGTCGGCGGCGATGAGCGAGCCGGCCTCGCCAAGGCCGAAGACGGTGATGGTGTCGGTCACGTGTCGTCTCGGTATT
>CAXMOP010000094.1:0-3841 GCA_964195155.1 uncultured Kiloniellales bacterium
CGGGCTTCTACGTCGAAGCTCTGCGCTTATGGACACCGGACTTCGCTCCGGTCGCGGCAGCCGTCGCCGATGCGATCACCGAGGCAGCACGACGCGCCGCGATGCTGGCCCTCTTCTTCCTGCTCGTAGGACTCGCCTTGAGCCGCCAGCTACCCGATCTCAGGCTTACCCGGGATCACTCGACTACCAGAAAAGATTGATGGGTCGGTCGGCTTTATGCCGACCAATCTCAGCCGGTCAGGTTCGCTGAGAGTTGAACTGCCAGGACGCCTCCGACCGCATCATTGACTGCGATGTTGTAGTCAGCGCCGTCCGTTTGGAGGTACCACGTCGCCACCCTCGGCGTCGTATCGCTCGCCGTGCTGCCGAGAACAGTGATCCCGGCTTCCATGGAGAAGTTGTTGTAGAAGGAGACAAGCTCTTCGTAGGAGTAGTCACCGATCGGATAGTCGATGATGACCAGTGTTGCCGGCGGTGTCTCGATCACGGCCTGAACGTTGCTGCCGGGCAGTACCGGGATCGGGAAGTCGGCAGGAATGTCACCGCCGCCGAACGCTCCGAAAGTCTCTCCATCCTCGCCGGTGATCGTCAACTCATCCTCGTCGCCCGCCACGGTGAGCGTGTTTCCCTCGTCATCGGTGACGCTGAACGATCCCGTGCCGTCGTCGATGTCAACGTTGTCGATGCCGTCTTGCGACTCCAGAAACTGCTCGGCTGGGTTGGAACCGCCGCATGCCGTAACTATCAACATCAAACCAACGAACAACGCGGTCCTCTTGCCCCTCATTCTTCGAGCTCCCATTTGGTGAAGGCCGCAACCTAACCATCCGAGTTGCGTGGTCGGAATCATCGGAGCCTCAGACGGCCGTCTTCCGGGATGTCGAAGAACGAGCAGTCTGGGAGGCTTTCTGGCAGAGTGGTCGGCTCACAGCCGAAGGCACACGAGGGGAGCGGAAGGATGAGTGGTTCGTCGCCGACCGGGCGGGTGATTGGTCTGGGGCTGGCGTTGCTGCTTTCGGTGGCCGCGTGCGGTGGCAGCACTGCGGTCGATCCCGGCACCGACTCTGACAGCCCGGCTCCGACCGAGGCGTCTGTTCCGCCGACAGCGGCCAGCACTTCGACTCCTCCCGAGACCAGTGTTGCCACGACCACATCTCTCGCCCCTGTGATCACCACTTGTGATCATCCCTATTTCCCGGCGGTAGAGGGGGCCAGCTGGACCTTTATGAGCCTTGATGGAGAGGCCGTTATCTGGGAAATCACCTCCGCTTCGACGGATGGGACCGAGGCCGTAATGGAAGCCGATCTGACCTCACCCGAAGGCAGCATCGAGGCTGACGTAAACCTGATGTGTGGCGACTTCGGTATCTCGGCACCCGAGCTGGCCTTCACCGGGTTGCCGTTCGGCGCAGAAGTGACCCAGGTAACCGAGGAGGGGGTCTTCCTTCCTCCGGCCGGTCAACTCACTGAAGGTGCCACCTGGGACTCGGTCGTGTTGATCGCCGCTCAACTTCCAGGGGACATCCTCTTCGAGATTCAACGGACCGCCCACTACACAGTGCTGGGTTTGGAGGAAGTGATCGTCCCCGCCGGCACGTTCAGCGCCCTCAAGATCAGATCTGAGTTCATGCTCGACATCGACGCCGCCGGTAGAACCATCCAGACGGAAAGCACCGAGATCCTCTGGTTTGTCGAGGGGGTTGGGCTGGTGAAA
Organism: uncultured Kiloniellales bacterium; assembly: GCA_964195155.1. Classification (GTDB taxonomy): domain Bacteria; phylum Actinomycetota; class Acidimicrobiia; order Spongiisociales; family UBA5794; genus JACZST01. The sequence continues at coordinate 1,715 of CAXMOP010000094.1, forward strand.
GAAACCAGTGAGGTGACCGAGGAGAACGAACAGCCAGATTTCGGCAACGAACTGGTCGAGTACGTGGTGCCCTAAAGGCCACGAGGTTATCGGGGAAGATTGTTCTGGTTTCGGCGTGATCGCACAGTGGGGTAGGGGGTATCCCGGAGCTGAGATACCTGCGAGACATAGGCGTGCTGCGATGTCTGCGAGCGTGCGTCCCGGGAGGGATCGTCTTCCATGTCGGAATGAGTATTGCGCGGCATGGTCACGACCCTCTCGGTCGTTGTAGCCCTGTTGGGGCGTCGGGATGTCGACAACATCGTGTCGGCCGGCCGAGGTCCCATCGCCGTTACGCTGCCGATCTATGAACGCCCAGGCCGGACCGGGACCAAATCCGCTCGATACTTGGCTATCCGGCGGCTTACGTTTTGTCGTTGAGTTGATCGCCTGGGTGGCGGGACCGTGGGCGATGGGTCAATGGCTTGGCCCGTTGGCCGCCGGCCTCACGCTGTTGGTCTTGATGGCCTTGCCCGCGGTGTTCTCGGTGCCCGGGGACAAGCATCAGGTCATCGTTGCGATACCCGGGATGATGAGGTTCTTGCTCGAGGTGGGTCTCGGCCTGGTTGGAGTGATCGCTTCCTGGTACGCCTGGCCGATATCGGCTGCGGGTGCAGCCAGCTTGGTCGTGGTGCTGGCGCAGATCACCGGCTGGCGCAGGTCGCTGTGGCTGATCCGGGGAGCGCCACCGCTCGAGTGAGTTACTCGTTGCCGCCGTGTAACTCGGCCTCGACGCCTTCGATGTGGATGGTCCGTTCCCGATGAAGGTGTCGACCCGGCACCGGGATGTGGGCCGGATCGTCGATAAAGACGTCTTCGTCGGCGTCGAGGTGCATCAGGCTCGGTCCGTAGGCGGTTCGTAGCCACGTCGGGGTGAGAACCTCTTCTGGTGGGCCCGAAGCAACCACTCTGCCTGCCATCAGCAGAACATGGTCGGCAGCCCTGGCCGATGTCAGGTCGTGGGTCGTGAGGACCACGGTGCAGGCGTTGGCGATGGAGTGGTGGATGACGGCATCGATTGCTTGGGCCGATGTGATGTCGAGACCGGTCAGCGGCTCGTCGAGGAGCAAGATGTCGTGGTCTTGGGCGATCCCCTGGGCAAGGAACACGCGCTGGCGCTGACCGCCGGACAACTCGTGGAGGTGTCGTCCGGCCAGATCGGTGATACCAACGTCGGCCATTGCTGCATCGACAATCTCTCGATCACTGGAACGCAGTCGTTGGAAGGTACCGAGTGACGGGTAGCGCCCCATCCTGACCAACTCACGGACGGTGACCGGAAGCGCTTCGTTCACCTTGGTGGCCTGCAACACCATGGCGAGACCGGCCTCTTCGTGAACGGTGACGTTGCCGGAGGTAGGTTCGATGAGCCCGGCCAGCCCGCTCAAGACAGTGGATTTGCCGGACCCATTGGGTCCGATCACCGCGGTGAGGCAACCGCGGGGGATCTCGAACGAGGACCTGTCCAGGGCAATCTTGTTGCCGTAGGCAAGCACCAGATCGGTGGCTGTGATGGCGGCCGTCATGAGCACTCCTCGCAGGTGCCCTCGATCTCCAGCGCGTGGTTGACGGCAATAAACCCGCGATCCGAAGCGACGCCGGCTACGACCTCGTGAACGATCGCCTCGGCTTCTGCTGCGAATTCGACGTCGTCGATCCTCCCGCAGGAGATGCAGACCAAATGGTGGTGGTGCTGCTGCAGGGGTTCGGCCAGTTCGTAGCGGGTCACCCCATCGCGGCTGTGATGGAGTGAGGCGACGTCCGTTTGCGTCAGCACACCGAGGGTGCGGTAGATGGACGACAGGGGGACCGCACCGTCGAGATTGATTTGGATCTCGGCAGCCGAAACCGGACCGCGCGCCCGAGCCAGGGCGTCCACGACTTCGCGGCGACCCCTGGTGAGTCGGATCGCGGCTTCCCTTAGCCGAGCATCTATCTGCTCGATGAGTTGCGCGATGGTCGAATCCTTTCTACCTTCTATCACCCTACTGAGAACGATTCTCATTATCAATAGGAGTTGAGAATGCCGAGGGTTCTGTCCCTCCTGCTGGTGGTCGCTGTAGTCATGGCCGCCTGTGGCAGCAGCAA
>CAXMOP010000095.1:0-1593 GCA_964195155.1 uncultured Kiloniellales bacterium
GGTGGAAAGCCGTCGAACACAGCCTTCCATTGGTCGTAGTCGCTCACGGAATGGCGTATGGCAGCAACGATCATGGATACCCCTCTTTGCGATTTGGACACCGCAATCTACGCCTGTGTCTTTTCGACGGGGCGTCGGGGACGTGATCGGGTGTCAGAGGCACCGATCCGCTCTAGATGTCGGCAAACAGTGAAAGTTGCATCCCGTGAGGCGTCGTGAGTCGGGCGATCCGGTGCCCCCAGGGTGCGTTGATCGGGTGAGCCATGAGCGGTGCGCCGTCGACCACGAGTGTGTGGAAACTGGAATCGACATCGGCGACCTTTAGTGCCAGGCGCACGTCGCCGTCGACGATCCTCCCGGCCTCCAGCACGTCGTTCGATTCCTTCTGCTTCCGATCGAATATCTCGAGCGTCGCTTTCCCACCTTCGAAGATGATTCCCCGACCGTCATCCCCTTCCCACTCCTCGTCAACATCCAGGCCGACGACGTCGCGGTAGAACCTCACGACCTTGTCGAAGTCGTCGACTGTGATCACCATCCGGAGTTCTTGGGCTGCGCTCATGATGTGTCCTCCTATGGGAGAGGAAGCTAGCCAACCTCATGAGCCGGTACGCTTCTCGCTCCACGGAGGTGATCTTGCGGCAAATTTCCCATTGGATCGACAACAAGCTCGTTGACTGGCCCACCGACAACTGGGGCGATGTCTACGACCCGGCAACCGGTCTCGTACAGGCGCAGGTCGCGCTCGCCAGCGAGGAACAGGTGAATGCCGCGGTGCAGTCGTCCAGGACAGCGCTCGAGACGTGGCGCAACGTGTCGCTCGCCAAGCGCAGCGAAATCATGTTCAAGTTCCGTGATCTCGTCGCCGCCAATCGCGATGACATCGCCAAGATGCTGGTGTCCGAGCACGGCAAGGTCTTCTCCGACGCCGTGGGCGAGGTACAGCGTGGTCTGGAGGTGATCGAGTTCGCCTGTGGGATTTCTCAGCTCATCAAGGGCGAGTTCAGTGAGAACGTCTCAACCTCGGTGGACACGTACTCGATCCGTCAGCCGGTTGGAATCGTCGCCGGGATCACCCCATTCAACTTCCCAGCGATGGTCCCGATGTGGATGTACCCGATCGCGATCGCTTGCGGCAACGTCTTCTTGCTGAAGCCGTCCGAGAAGGATCCGAGTGCCGCGATGTTCCCCGCCGAACTGTTTGCTGAAGCGGGCCTTCCCGACGGGGTGCTAAACGTTATCCAGGGCGACAAGGTGGCGGTGGACGCGATTCTGCACCATCCCGACATCGGCGCGGTCTCGTTTGTCGGTTCGACTCCGATCGCCAAATACGTCTACGAGGAGGGAACTGCCGCGGGCAAGCGGGTTGCTGCTCTTGGCGGAGCCAAGAACCACATGGTTGTGCTGCCGGACGCCGATATGGAACTGGCCGCCGATGCTGCGGTGGGTGCTGCCTTCGGGTCGGCCGGTGAGCGCTGCATGGCGATTTCGGTATTGGTCACGGTGGGTGATGCCGCCGACCGGCTTCTGCCACTGATTGAGGATCGGATGGAGGAGATAAAGGTCTCTGCGGGTATGGAGGACGGCGCCGAG
>CAXMOP010000096.1:0-38823 GCA_964195155.1 uncultured Kiloniellales bacterium
GACTCACGTTGAGATTACGCAGGACCAGATTGACCTCGGGGATCAGCTGACGGCGTCGGGCGTGGGAACCAAGGACGACATAGAGACAGAACGCCCGGCCCGTCTCGGTAAAGAAGAATTGAGCGCCGGACTGGCCGGGGATCGGCCGCTGCATCGTGTGGGGCGCAAAGTCTTCCGCGGCCACCGTGGGAATCCCCGACGCTGCGAACAGCGCCGTCCCCACCGATTCGGACCCGTATTCGAAGAGGACGATCAGCAGATTGTCCGCAACCATGACCTCGACCGCACCAGACCCGAAATCCCCTCGGTTCGATACCAGCGGGAAGTTGGCCAGGTGGACGACCGGCTCGGTCTCTCCCGGCGAATCGGAGAGGGGACCGATTCCCGAGCCCCGCTGGTAGATCTCACCGTCCCATCCCGCGGGGATGTCGACTGCTATCCCGTGTGCAGTCAGGTCCACGAACTGCCCATCATCGGACGAGTACGACAACGGCAGTCAGTGCCGCCACGGTCTGTGCCCCCACGACCAACACGCGAGCCGAAGGCAACCCGCCCTGGAGTTTGCGAAGTGCGCGGCGAAGCGTGCCCGGGTCGTGGGCACCGGCAACCAGGAAGATCGCCACCGCCCGTGCCAAGCCAAAGATCCCGCCGACGACCGCCCCAAGAGCGAGCGATCCGGACAGCATCGCCAATGCGATCGTGGTGTATACCGACGCAGTCGTGACGATGGTCACCACACCCAGGCCAAGCTGGAACCCGAAGCCCCAGCCGTAGACCCATCCGCGGTACCTTGCCAGCCAGTTCTCGTCGACCTGACGGTGAACCGAAGGGGGCTGCCGGCCCATCAACTCCAGCCCGGCGCCGAGAAGGCACACCACGATCACGGCGAATGCCCGCCACGTCCCCGAAGGCAGCAGGGAACCAACCCATCCGCTGAGCGACCCCACAGCCACGCCGCCCATCACCGACCCGAGCAGGTACCAGCTCACCGTGACCCAGAATCCCTGATGGCGTGCCCGCTCTCCGAGCGGGTTGATGCTGGACAGCATCGACTCCCCTCACGGCGACCAGGTCGATCTCCACCCGGCGGCGGCAGCTACCAGGATCGCCGCCCCGGCAACGGCGACCGGCGGCATCAGGCTTCGCCCCGTCCCGGTGCGGTCTCCGGGTAGAGGCTCGAGTGTCCGGGGCCGATCCCGGCTCGCCGCAGCGCGGCATCGGCGACGAATCCATCGTCGGCCTGCCCGCTCCGATCCGCCTCGGTATCCGCCACGGCCTGGCCAAGCAGCGAAGCGACCTGGGCCCACGATCCAGCGGAGCCCTCACCGACGACGGCGTCGACCGAGCCGTCGACGAGCACGAAGTACGGGGACACCGGCACTCCATACGACTCCCAGGCCTCGGTGGACTGAACCAGTGTGATCCCGTCCGGGACGAGCTGGGAAAGCCGGGACTGGCTCTCGGCATCCCGGCTCTTGGTGACCACCACGAGCCGAACTTCGGAAAGCTCTGACAGCAGGTCGCGGGCACCAAGGCCCTCCCACAACCCGACACAAGCCGAACACCCGGTCGACAGAAACGCCAACATCGTCGAATGCCTGGTCCCGGTCACGCCGACGTGAATTGCCGATCCCGCCAGCGACAGCCCGGACACATCGGTGACGCCGCCATTGCTCGCCCGTGCCCGCGGAGCAACAGCACCACCGGTCGGGACCGTCGACACCTCGCGGACACCCAGGTCATGCAGCGCCCGCAAAATGTCGGCGTTGCTGCGCAACAGGCCGACCACGAGCACCCCAAGCAGGATGATGGCCAGGCCCTCGATGACGAGTACAGCAGTCATCACGGCACGAAAATATCATGTGAACCGGCGGAATTGGTGTTACGCAGGTAGAACGAACCGCGTCGGTACACACCAACGGTGTCGGTTCCGTCACCGTCGTAGTCGCCCATGACGGGTGTGTCCGTGGAGTTGCCGTAACTGAAGAAGAAGTCGGCGGCGCCGAGCCCGCCACCGTTGGCGCCGAGGCGGTTGATGATGTAGAAGCGCCGGTTGCTCGGGCGAAACAGCGAGACGGTATCCCTCCCGTCGCCGTTGGCGTCGCCGATCACCGGGCGGTCCCCGGAGTCGCCAAAGAAGAACCAGATATCGGCATTGCCCTGGGTGTTGGAGAGACGGAGGTAGACGCGTCCGTCGGAGCGCCGATGCTGCCCCGGTGTGTCTACGCCGTCACCGTTCCAGTCACCAGCGAAGGGCTCATCCCCTGGGTTGCCAAAGTAGAACACCTTGTCGGCATTGCCTGTGGAATTCGCATACCGGAGGTGCCACTCACCGCTGGGACGTACGATGCCGCAGGTATCGATTCCGTCTCCGGTCCAATCACCCACCACCGGGGTGTCACCAGCATTCCCGAAGTTAAAGACGATGTTGGGGCCCCCGTCGGCTCGCTTGAGATGCCAACGCCCTCTGGCAAATACGCCGGGCATGTCCTGGCCGCTGCCGGTCCAGTCGCCGACCACCGGAATCCCATTGGGAAGCGCGGTCGGCTGCTCGAGACACGGAGCATTGTGGAACCGCGTGGCGTTGTCGGTTGCCGAGGTCGTGGTGCAGCTGTCATCCCAGATCCATGGCGGGGTGCAGGTGACGACTCGGCACACAATCGGCCCGACGCAGGTGGAGTCCTGATTGCACTGCCCGTATCGGAACCCGGTGCAGGATGACTTTCGATGGCTGCAATTGCCGGTGCCGCATCCGCACACGAAGTTGACCGGATCTTGACAGTTGCCTTGGCAGATGCCGTTGCTGCCACAGCCACACGGACCGCAATCTGACACATTGCAGTCGACGTAGTAGCGGGGTTGCCGTCCCGAGGACGTGTCGCAAATCCCGGAGCCGTCGGCCTTCCACCAGCCGGCGGCGGTGGTTCCCGACGGACAAACGTTCTCGCCATGCGTCGCACAACAGAAGTCGGTGTAGCCGTCACAGCACAGATCACCGCAGCCGCAGGTCTGGCCCGAGCATGTACAGATGACCGAGTAGGCGGTGCCCTGACGGAACAGGAACTGCATCGGGGCCACGCTGAGCGCCGTCGCCCCCATCGTCATCTTGCTCAAGAAGCCACGCCGGCTCACCGGGCGATCGAGCAGTCGGGTCGCCCTTCGGACGATGGTTCGACTCACAGAGAGGCGCCAGACCCTGTTGGGGAGATACCAACGATGGGTTCCTTGGGACCGGGCCGAAGGAGGGGCAACACGGCGAGGATTCCGTACAGGATGTAGATGGTGATGGCCGTGAAGGCAATGAAGGCAACTGCCAGGCCGGGGGTGAGTTGATCGATCCCACTCCACGGCCCGATCGGGAAGAAGCCGGCGAAGGAGAGCATCACGACCGCTCCGACGTTCACGATCACGTGGTTGAGGCTGGGTGGGGTATCGGCTGAACCGAAACACCCACAGCTCGAGACCGGCAGGCGGTGACGCATCGCATGGAGGACGAACCATGCAAAACCGGCATAGAAGGCGGCCGCGGAGAACGCCATGAGCGAGCTTCCGAGGACAATCCCGCCCACCCCGATCAGTACCTCGACCAGGCCGGCGCCACGCACCAGGACCCGCCCGTGCGGTAGCCCTGCGGCGCGAAGAGCACCTGATGCGGCATCCGGGCTGAACACCTTCATACCTCCAGCCAGAGCCAAGAGCCCAAACAAGGCAAGCGTTGGTCCGCTGTAGGCAACCATGGGGTCGCGGATGGTAGATCGGGTGGTTCGCATGGAGGGGTCTTTCCCAACGGCGCTTCCCGCACCGGCGCTCAAAGCGCGTCATACTTGGTGAGCGGCGCCAGCCCGCGCCGCCCTTGACCCCACGAAGGAGCGACATGGGCGCCGGCACCCACGGGCTCACCAATCTCGATGACGCCACGGTCGAGGCGGTCAACGCCGCCATCGTTGCGTCCAACGCCTGACATGGGATTTCGCCGGCTCCTGCTTCCGCTGGCGGCCCTCGCCCTCGTGCTGGCCGCGTGCGGCGCCACGTCGGACGGCGAGGAGGTCCGGCCGTTCTCCGAGATACAGGTCGGCGAGATCACCTTCGAGAACGACCCGACTTTTCCCGACCGGGGAATCTTTCGCGTCGTCACCACCGAGCCAACGATCTGCTCGATCACCTGGGGTCCGACCGAAGCGCTCGGCAACCAGAACAACTCCCTGGCGATGAACGGGACCGGCATCATCGACCACGACGTCCTGCTCCCCGGAGCAGTGCCGGGCGTGACCTACTTCTTCAAGATTCAAGGGGCGACGGCCGACGGACGCCTTTTTGCCTCCGAATTGGGCACCTTCACCCTCCCGGAAAGGGAAGCGGGTGCAATGGACGAGGCTCTTGACGAAGACGACCCGGCACATGGCGCCAACCTGGCGTTGTCGGCATCCGTCATCGACGTGAGCAGCGAGTTCTCCGATATCTGGGCCGGCGGCAACGCCATCGACGACGACCTGAGCACCGAGTGGGCAACCGCGGGTGACGGCGACCTTGGCTTCTTGACGATCGACCTCGGCTCCGTACAGGAGGCGGTCGGCGTCGAGTTCCTCACCCGATCCATGGCAGATGGATCGGCGATCGCCAACGACTTCTTCGTCGTCGTGGACGACGGGGACCGCCTGGGACCGTTCCCGGCAGGCAATCCGGCCGATCCTGGGTTTGTGTCGTTGGACTTCACCGGCAGGGTGATCCGATTCGAGCTCGACACCTCCACCGGAGGGAACACCGGTGCCATCGAGGTCCGCGTGTTCGCACCGGCGGCCGCGGCAATTCAGCCCTAGGCCGTGACCCGTCCGGCGGCGCCCTCAAGCCCGAGATCCTCGATGGCCATCTCCCTCAGCTTGAACTTCTGGATCTTGCCGGTGACCGTCATCGGGTATTCGTCGATGAACGCGACATGGGCCGGGACCTTGAAATGAGCGATCTGGCCGCGACAGAACTCCCTCACGTCTTCTTCGGTGAGGTTTGCCTCCGGCCTCGTCGTGACCCAGGCCATCACCTGCTCCCCGTAGTGCTCATCGGGCACACCGATGATCTCAGCGGCGACGATGTCGGGATGGGTATAGAGATACTCCTCGATCTCGCGCGGGTACACGTTCTCGCCGCCACGGATGATCATGTCCTTGATCCGACCGACGATGTTGACGTAACCCTCCTCGTCCATGGTGGCGAGGTCGCTGGTGTGCATCCAGACGTCAGCGTCGATCGCCTCGCTGGTACGGTCGTCGACGAGCGGTCTAGCCCCCTCCGGTGTATGACGAGGCTCCGCCGTTCTAGAAGCGGCGTCCGAAGGAAGCCTCGAGCCGCTCCCACAACGTGGGCTGGATCTCCAGCTTCATATTCTCGAGTGAACCGGCCACTCTGGCGGCGTCGTCCCCGATGCTCGGTAGCCGGGCGGAGGTCCGCTCGTACCGGGACGGTCGTTCCTCGCGATCGACGTCATGAATCACGACGATCGGCGATGCCCCGTCGCTGTCGGCTGGCGGAGTGACTTCATCCAGTTCATCGATCTGCGGCGGCGCGATTGAGGGTGCGGCGTCGATGGGACGGTCTGGTTCCCGCTGCGCCCCTGCGAGGACGGGATCGGAGTGGGTCTGTGCTTCGTCTACTCGCTGATCGCCCTCGGCCGGCGTGGTCGCTGCGACCGGTTCCTCTGTCACGGGCTCCGTGCTGTTTGACGCTGCTTGGATGATCCGAGAAATGATCTTGGCCACCACTTCGGCTTGATCGGCACGGACTCTTGCTATTGCATCAGCTTCAATCCGGTCGGCCTGGCGGCGAGCGCTTTCGAGGACACGGTCCTTGGAGTCGAAGATGGCGGCCATGGCCTCGTTGACTTCATCCTCAGCGATGCCCCGGTCTTCGGCAATAGAGAGACGCGCCCTGGCATCACGCGCCCAGTCCTCGAGGTCTTGCCAACTCGACTCGACCTCGCTCAGGAAGGCTTTCACTTCCCGAGGGTCGTAGCCTTTTTTGATGACCGAGAACTCTCGATCATCGAGTGCCGGTCTTGGTGGAGCAGCACCGTCATATCGCGTTTTTTCCCCCGTCATCGACGCCTCCCCCTCCGCTGACAGCGGAAACCCTCGACCCCGGCTCGATGCTCCTGGGCTTGGGCACGCGGACCGGGGTCCAATCCTGTTGTGCACCTCGGGCTACTCCCGGTAGGTCCCGTGAGACAGGTTCCTGATGCGAGCCTCGACCTCGTCGGGATCCGAGTCCTCGACATTGGCCCACGCAAGGATGTTTTCTAGGCGCTTCAACGCACGCCCCTCGTCATCGGCCCGGTCTCGTTCAGCGCGATCATTTCGACGCAGCCAAATCATCGGTCCCCCCTGTCCATTGGCCGCGGTCCGTCGTTCGGGCGGTCAAATGGTCATACTTTGTGCTAACTGAGCGTATCAGTGGGCCAATCGATCGAACAGGTGGATATCGGCTTGACCGCACGGACTAGTCCTTTGACCACCGTGCCTTCTTCTCCAATCGGCGACTACTCCACCAAGCGAAGCGGGTTTCCTTCGATGTGTGCAGACCAGGTGGTGGTGTCCGCCGTCTTGCCCGGATAGTTGTAGTGGATCTTCCATCAGCAGTCGGCGGCACAGGTGTAGTCGGCAGGCAAGGCCACCCGGATCGTCACCAGCCAGTTGTTGAATCTGCCGCCACCGCCACCGCCGGATTTGCTGGTATCGATCACGCAGCTCGCCTCGGTGCCGCTGGCAGTGCCGCCGCCGTCGCGCTCCTCGGCCTCCCAGGTGCACGCCGGACTGCCTCCGGATGGATCGCGAATCTCGACCGAGTGTTTGCCCTGGGCATCGCCCGGATCCCACAACTCGATGACCAGGGTCTTGCCGGCATGCGCTTCAACCACCTCGGCGAGGCGAAAGCCGGTGTTGCCCTATGATCCATCGACGTTGGCGTAGATCGCCATGTCACCGAGGCCGTAGACCCTGGGCTGGGGCCCGGCCGACACCGAGGCACGCAGCGACCAACGGTTCAGGCCCCGTGAATCGGCCCCTCCCGGATCGTTCACCATGATCCGCAGCGGGAGAACTCCGGCTTCGGAGACCGGAATCGTGCACAGCGGAACCCAGAGGGCGGCCACTCCACCCGGATAGGAAAGCTCGACGTCGTCCCAGTTCAGCTCGCCATCGCCGTTCTGGTCGTCGGAGTCGTCGGCTCGCCCGTCGCCGTTGAAGTCGGCATACGGATCACGAGGGTCGAACGTCGACGAGCACTCCAGGACATTGCCGTCCGTCGTGTTCAGTGGTGTCGGGTCGGCGTCATACAGCATGAATGTGGTGCTCGGGCCGGGACTCCCGCCCTGCTCCTGGTCGCCGACCAGGATGTGGTCTCCACCGCCCCGGGTGAAGTACGGGTCGAACATCTCAACGGTGAGCGTGGACCCAACCGATAGGACAGCGACCTCGACGCCGTAGAGATAGCCCCCCTCAGCGCTTGGGACACCCGGGCTGAGCGACAGGCGGCGGTCCGCATTCTTGGGACAGCCCGCCTGACTGGTCCAGCGGATACACTGCGACGCAAGGGTGGTTTCGATGTAGCCCCTGTGACTAGACCGTGGATATCTCGATCCGGTGCACCACGTTGTTTGCGTAGCCGTTGCGATTCCACACCGGTGTCAGCGGCTGGGTTCGGTCCTGCTCGTCGGTGGCGCGGGCGGCGATGAGGTGGGCTCCGGGCTCGAGGGAAACCTTGACCGACCACGGTGTCGGGGCGAATCTCGCCTGCTGGGGGCCGAGAATGGCCTGAAACCACTCCTCGTCGTCGACCTGGACCGCAACCGAGGCAATTCCGCCCTCGCCCGACCAGGCCACACCATTCAGCTCGAGGCTCGATCCGGTCGTGGACCCGTCCTCGGGTGTAGTGATCAGCGCCCGCACGCGAACGACCCCGACGGGTGCCTCCTCCAGCTCGTCACGGTCGCCGTAGTACCGGTACTTCAGGCGAAAATGGCCGTCGAACGGTTCGTCGACGGCGGTAATCGTGGTGAGCCACTTCACCGAGCACATGCCGTAGCTGGCAGGGACGAGGAGTCGGAGCGGGGCGCCGTGTTCCGCGGTGAGCGGCTCGCCGTTCATCTCCCAGACGAGTATCGGGCTATCGGCAAGCGCATTCACCGCTTCGAGGCTGAACGCATAGTTGATCTCACCTTCCGGCTCGACCACGCCCCGATCGGCACCGGTGAAAACGAACTCGGTCACCTCGTCACGGGGCTCAACGAGGTCGAGGACCGCGCGAAGCGGCACGCCGGTGAACTCGCCGACGCTGATTGCTCCGAGCCCCCACGGTGTCCCATCTGGTACCGGCTCCATGAGCAGTCTGCCGTTACCGGCGCACTCGACCGTCACCAACTCGCTGCTTGCGCCGAGGCTGCGGAGCTCATCGATGGAGAACGTGCGTGGCAAAGCGACGAGGCCGTCCACCGCGAGGTGCCATGAGTCACCGTCGACGTCTGGTATCCCGAAGTTCGATCGGGTGTAGAACGCGTCGAGCGGGGTGGGCGCGGTGTTCAGCAATTGCAGGGGGACTCCCGCGTTCCATTCGTCTACCCGGATCAATCGTTCCATGCAGGGCGTAGGGTGGCACGAAACGGACCGAAGGAGGGCAAATGCAGTTCACCCAACACATCGTGTTCTACGCACCCGACGAGCATGCCGTCGAGACTCTGCTCGACGAGTGGCGGCTCGCCGGGCCGACCGAAGGCTCTGGCTTTCTCGGTGGCCGCCTGCTGCGCTTTCGCGACAAGCCGGGGCGGTACGTGCTCCAAGCCGAATTCGATTCGTGGGAATCGGCCGAGGCCAACAACGACCGTCAAGAGACCAAGGAATGGTCGGAGCGGTTCATCGAGCTGGTCGACGGCGAGCCCAAGTACGAGAACCTGGACGTCCTGCGCGACTTTTAACTTGGGGCTCATGCAGATCGACGGCTTCACTATCGAGCCCCTCACCGAAGATCGATTCGACGACTTGGTCGCCGTTCTCGGCGAAGGTGGTATCGGCGGCTGCTGGTGCATGTACTGGACCACCGGCACGACCCAGCAATGGCGCGACAACGCCAAGGGCGGGAACACCGCCCCCAACAAGACCCTGATGCACGAGTTGGTAGCGACGGGCCCGCCGCCGGGGCTCATCGCCTACGACGGAGCCGAGCCGGTCGCCTGGTGCCGGGTAGTCGCCCGGTCGACCCTGCCCGGCTTGAAGCGGTCAACACACTTCTCCACTGACCTCGACATCGACGGGGTGTGGTCGCTGCCGTGCTTCGTCGTCCGCAAGGAACATCGACGCCGTGGGCTGACCGGGGCCCTCACCCGGGCCGCGATGAAGCTTGCCGCGGGACAGGGTGCCACCGTGCTCGAGGCATACCCGTGGGACACCGCCAGCCGGGAGGACCCGACTTCGATCTATACCGGCGTAGTTTCGACCTTCCAGCGCCTCGGGTTCGAAGAAGTGCAGAGAAAGGCCCCGCACAAGCCAATGATGCGGCTCGAGCTGCGACCGGTACGCGGATGACCGCCGCCGGCGCCGTTGTGTGTGGCGCGGGTATTGCCGGCGTGAGCGTCGGCTACTTCCTCAGCGTGGACCGGGGAGTCGACAACGTGGTGATCGTCGATCCGAGACCACCGCTGACGCTGACGAGTGACAAGTCGACCGAGTGCTATCGGAACCGGTGGCCGAGCCCGTCGATGGTCGGTTTCATGAACCGGTCGATCGACCTGTTGGAAGCGCTGGCGGAGGAGAGCGACAACGCCTTTCACCTCAACCGCCGCGGATACCTATACCTGCACCGCTCCGAGGGCGGGCTCCACGGGGACGGCGCCAAGCAGATCTCGAGATCGGAGCTCGCAGCCGAGTATCCATACCTCACCGGCGACGCCGAGCGTGCCGTCCGGGTAGCAAGGGCAGGCTGGTTCAGCGCCCAGCAGCTCGGAGCGTGGATGCTCGATCGGGCCCAGCAACACGGTGCGAAACTGGTTCGGAATCGGGTTGTGGCCGTCTCCCGCTCCGACGGCCATGTGAGCGGCGTCGAACTGGAGGACGGGACTTCGATCTCCACACCGATCTTCATCAACGCCGGCGGGCCCATGCTGGCTGAGGTGGGCGCCATGGTCGGAGCCGGGCTTCCCGTCCACAACGAGCTGCACCTGAAGGTGGCGTTCAAGGACACGCGGCACGCAATCCCAAGGGACGCGCCGATGTTGATCTGGGCCGACGCCCAGCGCCTCGACCTGAGCGACCAGGAACGGGCGCTCTGTCTGGCCGTCGGCCGTGACGACCTCCTCGAAGAGCTGCCCGCCGGGTGTCACTGCCGTCCCGAAGGCGGCGCCGAGTCGGATTGGGTGCTCGGGCTCTGGGAGTACCACCGTCGGGTCATGGAACCGGTCTGGCCTCTCTCGATCGACCCGATGTATGTCCAGACGGTGCTACGTGGTCTCACCACGATGATCCCGGCGCTCGCAGGGTACGAGGCGAATCCTCCCGAATCGGTCGTCGACGGCGGCTATTACACCAAAACCACCGACAATCTGCCGATGATCGGGCACACCGACGTCGCGGGCGCTTTCGTGTGTGGCGGGCTCTCCGGATATGGAGTCATGGCGGCATGCGCTGCAGGGGAGCTGGCCGCGCTCCACGCCACCAGCGGGGATCTGCCCGAATACGCGGCGGCCTTCGACCCGGCCCGGTACGAGAATCCCTCCTACGCCGACTCGGCCGCATCCGACACCGGGCAGCTCTAGTCATAGACTCCCCGCCCATGGATCGCTATAGCCAGCGCCGCGCCGAGTTCATGAAATCGATCGGGGATGACATCGCCATCATCCCCGCGGCCGTGGAAACGGTGAGGAACAACGACGTGGACCACCTCTTCGACCAGGCGTCGAATTTCTTCTTCCTCACCGGGTTCCCGGAGCCGGATGCGGTTGCAGTCTTCGACCCGGCCCATGACGAGCCGTACACCCTGTTCGTCCGTCCCCACGACCCGGAGATGGAAGCGTGGAACGGTAAACGAGCCGGTGTTGACGGCGCCCGGGCCGACTTCGGCGCCGACGCCGCCTACCCGATCGACGAACTCGCCGGGGTGCTCCGCGCCCGCTTCATCGGCCATGACACCCTGTGGTTCACGCTCGGCGGCCGGATCGATCGGCAGGTGCTCGGCACGCTCAACGAGGCCCGCGGCTACCGGGAACGCATCGGCGCCACGGTCCCGAGCTCGATCGAGGACGCCGAGCTCCTGCTCGCCGAGATGCGCCTGATCAAGACCGAGGCAGAGATTGCCGCCCTGCGCGAGGCCTGCCGCATTTCCGCGCTCGGCCACGCCGAGGCAATCCGGTTCGCCGCTCCGGGATTGAACGAGCACGACGTGCAAACCGCCATGGAGTTCACCTGGCGCGCTCTCGGGGCCACTCGTGAGGGATACACGTCCATCGTCGCCTCCGGTGACAACGCCTGCATCCTCCATTACACCGAGAACGACCAGACCCTGGAAAACGGCGACCTGCTGCTGGTCGACGCCGCCGCCCAGGTCGACCACATGACGTCGGACATCACCCGCACCTTCCCGGTCAACGGGTCATTCACCACGTCACAGCGCGCCGTCTACGACCTCGTCCTTGCCGCCCAGGAGGCGGTGATCGCCGCCTGCAAACCGGGGCTTCCCTACACCGACATGCACGACATCGCCGTCCAGACGCTCACCGAGGGCATGGTCGAGCTCGGTCTGTTGCCCGGACCGGTCGAGGACGCCGTCGAGTTCGGCTGGTACCGCGAGTTCTACTTCCACGGCACCGGGCACTGGCTCGGCATGGACGTGCACGACGCCGGTGCCTACCGGATCGTTGGCAGCGGGAGGCCCCTCCAGCCCGGGATGGCGTTCACCATCGAACCCGGCATCTACGTTGCCAGAGACCAGGCCACCGTCGAGCTCTCATCCGTTCCCTACGACGGTCCGTCCGCCATCGAGCTGAGCTACCGGGAAGGTGCGGCCGAAGCGAAGCGGCTCACCGAAGAACGCAAGGAGAAGGCGGAGTCCATCAGCCACCCCGTGCCCGAGGAATTCCTCGGCATCGGCGTGCGCATCGAAGATGACGTGCTGGTCACCGAGGATGGGATCGAGAACCTGAGCAGAGGCGTCCCGGTCGATCCGGATGAGATCGAAGCCCTAGCCGGCGAGCGGCCGACGGTTCCTCGGAAAGACTGAGTCCGGCGCCGGGGGCACCACCTCGGCGGGAAGCGGCTGGCCGCGCAATCCGGCGATGACGTTCTCTGCGGCGAGCTCGGCGATGGCGACTCGGGTCCGTTCGGTCGACGAGCCGAGGTGGGGCAACACATAGCAGTTCTCCAGATGAAGCAGCGTGTGGTCGGTGGGCGGAGGCTCCGGGTCGATGACGTCGAGACCGGCAGCGGCGATCTCCCCGGTGCGCAGCGCAACCACCAGCGCCTCGCTGTCGACGACTGCGCCTCTCGAGATGTTGACCAGGGTGGAGGTCGGCTTCATGGCACGGAAGGCGGCAGCGTCGATCATGCTGCGGGTCTCCTCGGTCAGGGAGACCGCGATCACGACGTGATCAGATTCGGTGAGTAGCTCCTGCAGGCCAACGTAGCGGGTGCCGAGATCGGCCTCGGCCAGCGGCTGACGGTGCCGAGCGGTGTACAGGACGTTCATCCTGAACCCGGCGGCTCGACGGGCCATCGCCCGTCCGATCCGGCCAAAGCCGATCAACCCGAGCGTGGATCCGTGGATGTCGTTGCCCCAGAACCTCGTCGGCTCCCAACCGTCCCACCTTCCCCGTCGCACGTACTCCAGGCCGCCGCGGAACCGGCGGGCAGCCGCGATGAGCAACCCGAAAGCGGTGTCTGCGGTGGTTTCAGTCAGCACGTCCGGGGTGTTGCCGACGGCGATCCCTCGCTCGGCGCACACCTCGAGGTCGATATTGTCGACACCGACGCCAACATTCGAGATGACCACCAGTCGCTTCGCAGAATCTACGAGCGGCCGATCGATTCGGTCGCTGACCATGGTGTAGAGGGCGTTTGCAGTGGGCACCTGCTCCTCGAGCACCTGGCGCGGGATCGACCGGTCCTCCTTCCAAAGCCACACCTGGCCGGCGGACTCGAGCATGTCGAGCGCATCCCCGGGAGGTCTGCGGGTCACGACGATGCGCATCGATATCTCGCCCCTGGCTCAGGCGCCCCGAAGGCTCTTCCTGAAGCCCTCGAGAGACCCTACGACCTTGGATGCGTCTGCGCCCATGCTCGGCAGCTTTGCCGACTTCCGCTCGTATCGACTGCGTCCACTGTCCGAGTCCTCGTCGGCCTCGTCGGCCTCGTCGGTGGGCGGCGTGTCCTCACCGTCATCGTCCTCGTCGTCGAGTCCATCTTCCGGGGGCGTGTCATGATCGGCAGCCTCGGCTTCAGCGGCCTCCTCGGCTTCAGCGGCCTCCATCTCCATGATCCGCTGCGCCAGCCGATCCGAGGCGACTTGCTGATCCTCGAGCTTGGCAGTGTCCTGATCGGCAGCCTTGCGAGCGTCCTCGGCCTCGGCCTGTTGCTGCTCGGCGACTGCGGCCGCCTCCGCTGCGGCGGCTCGCATCTTCTCGGCATCTGCGGAGGCCTCGTCGGTGATTCTCTTTGATTCGCTCTCGACCTCGCTCCGCATCCGCTCGCCCTGCTCGTACGCCTGCTTGAGGGTCTCCTCCGCCTGCTCGACGATGCGCTCGACCTCGTCGATGCGCTGCTCGGACTCTTCGGCACTCGCCGCAAGCTCTGCCTCACGCTCGCCGGCGGCATCTGCGTTGCTGATGGCTGCAACGGAGCGTTGTTCGGCGTCGGCAGCCTCGGTCAGCCGGTGCTCGATCTGCTCAACGACTTCGCCTGCCATCTCATTCAGCGTCTCATTGGCCTGCTCCACGGTCGAGGCGACATAGCGGTCGGCACCGCGACGGATCGCTTCGGCGTCACGCCTCGTCGTCTCTGCCTCGGATTCGGCTTCGGCTCGAACGCGTGATGCATCCTCCCTCGCCGCCTGTGACTCTTCGCTCGCGGCATTGCGGGAAGATTCGGCCTCTTGGTGCAGCTGCTTGGCGTCGGCAATGATCTCCTCCGCCTGCGCCTCTGCAGCCCGCAGCGGCTGGTGGGTGTCGGCGGCGGCACGCTCGGGTTCCTCGACGTCGGCGCGGGCCCTTGCCGATGCCTGCTCGGCTTCGCTCTTGAGCCGATCCGTGATCTCGCGTTGGTTGGCCAATTCGGTTTCCATGGCGGTCGCATCGGTGCGGAGGCGCTCGACTTCCGCCCGGGCTTCGACCAATGCGGGGCCGGTGGTCTCTTCCGCAGAGACGATGTCGGTTTCGCGTTGCTTGAGCGTGGCGGCAAACGCGTCCAGTTCCTTGGCTCGGTCTGCCGACACCTTCTCCGCGTCGCCTTGCCAGGCTTCGGCATCGGAGCGCAACTGGTCGACGTAGGCGGCGGCTTCTTGCTCGGCGGCCAGTTTCGCTGCCTCGCCCTTCTCGGAGATTCCGGCGAGGATCGTCTGTACCCGCTCCTCGGCGTCGGCGACGAGTTGATCGGCCTGACGCTGTGCTGCGGAGGCCTTCCGTGCAACCTCGAGACGATCGTGGTCCGCCTGTTCCTTGGCGCGGTTCGCCTCATCCCGCATTCCCCCCGCCATCGCCTCGGCTCGGGTAATGATCTCGTCGGCGTGCTGCTGCGCAGACACCTGCAGCTGCTCGGCAACCGCAGCCCCCGAGGCGCCTTCGCCGTCGAGCAGGGCAACCTGTGCGGCGAGACTGACTTTGAGGGAATCGGATTCCTCGACGTTGCCCACCGCCTTCTGCATCAGCGTGCTGGCCTCTGCCCTCGCATTCTGGACGACTCGATCGGCCTCGGCGCGTGCCGCATCGAGGATCGACTGCTCGGTGGCCGGCAAGGCCGTTGCTTGGGCGGCCTCGATGATGCGCCTGGCTTCTTCCTGAGCCTCGGCGATCACCCCGGCGCCGACATTGGCCTGATCGGCCCGAGCGGCTTCGATCTGGGCAAGCAGCTCGTCGCGCTCTCGTTGCAGCACGGCGACGTTCTCTCCGAGCTCGTTGGGCGTTGCCTGGGCAGCAGCGAGGGCGTTGGTGAGCTGAGCTACCTCTCCGGCGAGCCGATCACGTTCCTGGACGAGGGCGATCGTGTCACCGTCTGCCGCGATGACCGTCGAGACCTCGGCCGCTCGACGATCGGCGTCGTCGATGATCTCGGCGGCACGGCGCTCGGCGTCTGCCAGCCTTGCGGCGGCCTCATCGTCGCCGCCATCGACCGAAACCGCGCCCGACTCGATCCTCGCGGCGCGATCCGTTGCTTCGGCCTCGATCTTCTCCGCCTGGAGCCTGGCTCGCTCCAATACCCGGTCCTTTGCGTCGAAGACGGCGAGCATTGCCTCGTCCACTTCTTCCTTGTTGCCGCTGTCGTCCTCGGCGAGGGCAAGGCGTGCCTTGGTGTCCTCTGCCCACGACTCGAGCTCGCGGAGGTTCGCCTCGATCTCGGACAAGAAGGCTTTGACTTCCTTCTTGTCGTATCCCTTGCGGGTTGTCGAGAATTCGCGCTCATCAAGGGCGCCGGGCAGCTTCGGAGAATTCTTGCTCACAAGGCGTTTATCGGCCATACGCCCAACCCCCTTGACGCCTACGCATCGTAACCGGACCGGGAGAAACCGTTACCCCGTGCGGGATCACAATGCTTTGACAATCGAAATGTCCAGCCCGGGGAACGATCGCAGGTATTCCCTCCGCTCCCGAGTCAGTTGAGCGACGATCGCGTCGTACTCCTGGGTCCGGCCCTGTCGCTCGTACAGCAGCCTTGGCTGGAGCAATTCGACGTCGTCAAAGCCGGGCACATCGGTGGCGATGAGGTATCCGAAGTCGGGATCCTCCTTCCAGGTGATCGAGCCCTCCACGATCGCCTGGACCACCGCCGAGCTGTGCCGGATCTCAACCTTCTTGGACCGATCGTCATGTTCGTCACCACCGACGCGGCCGGTCGACATGAGGTACACCTCGACGTCGGGCATGGTGTCGAGCAGCTCGAGCAGCCGGTTTCCCTGCAGTGCGTCGTTGGTGAAGAAAAACGGGTTGGTCCCGGGGATCCTCAGGCTCTTACCGGCCTCGGCAGCCCCTCCCGCCGAGGTTCCCTTGGTCTCGCCGAGCATGAAGTAAGCGCCGATCTGATCACCGTCCAGCTTGGCGACCGCCGGAATGATGTTCTCATTGCGATTGAGCAGCAGGATGTAGTTGGCGGGGGGGAGGTCACGCGGGTCTCGATGCCGGATGTTTGCCAGCGGAAAGGTCGAGCGGCCGTTGCGGGTGTCCGAGTCGTTGAAGAAATCCACGGTCCCGTCGGCATCGACGTGCGTGTTCTCGAGCCAGGCGTCCCGACGGGTCGTTCCGCCATGGATGGTCGGCTCGTCGTTGGGGTCAAGGCCGTAGGTCTTGGCAAAGCAGCCGTTCTCGGTCGAGTACACCACACCGCCGGGGAACAGGCCGACAAAGTCGTCCTGCACCGGAAGTGAGCCGAGCTGCTGACGGAAGGTCGTCGTGGTCTTCCCCGTACCGGACAGCCCGAGGATGAGCATGACCTTCTCCTCGCCCGCCACGTCGGGGAAGGTCTTGAGGCCGGAGTGCAGGGCGAGCCCGCCGCGGGCGAAGACCAGATGGTTCCACATGCGAAGCCCGCCCATCTTCGACTCACCGAAGTAGTCGGAGCCAAGGACCCTGGTGACGTGGTGATCATGGTCGACGAGGATCAGCCGGTCGTCCGGCTTGCCGGGCGCAGGGAGGCCAGGGGTGTAGATCACCGTGAACTCCGGCTCCCAGGCGTCGTCCTTCGGAAAGAACAGCTGCTGCTGCATCGCCGGGATGTTGGACTGCGTCCGTTCGATGTAGACCCGGCAGGGCGTGCGGAATGCTTCGTCCGGGCCGATGTAACCCTCGACCAGCACCATGTCCTGGTCTGCGATGTAGGCGTCCTGGGTTGACGCCCACTCCTCGTACTCGGCCCGGGTGATCGATGGCTTGTACTCCTCGTCGTCGTCCACGAAGAACGTCGAGCCGCTCAGGCGCGCCTTCACCGTGGCCTTGTAGTTGAGGTTGTCGAACTCGGTGACGGTGACATTCGGGGTGTACTCGAGAACCCACGCCCGCATCTCTTCCTGCGATGGGTTCACCGCTACCGAGGCGGCGGACGGAAGGGACATCACCACTGTTGGCTCCTTGGCTAGGCGATCGTGATCGAGTCGTCGAGATACACGTCCTGGATGGCATGGAGCAGCGCCACCCCTTCGTCCATGGGACGCTGGAAGGCCTTTCGCCCCGAGATGAGCCCGGTGCCCCCTGCCCGCTTGTTGATGACCGCGGTTCGAATCGCCTGCTCGAGATCCCCGGCACCGCCGGACGCCCCACCCGAGTTGATGAGGCCGGCCCTGCCCATGAAGGAGTTGGCGACCTGCCACCTGGTCAGGTCGATGGGGTGGTCGCTGGTGAGCTCGCTGTAGACGAGTGGGCTGGTACGGCCGAACCCGACGGCGCCGTATCCATCATTCGACTCCGGCAGCTTCTGCTTGATGATGTCGGCCTGGATCGTCACCCCCATATGGTTGGCCTGGCCGGTGAGATCGGCGGAGAGTTCGTAGTTCACCCCGTCGACGGAGAACTCTGGATTCCGCACGTAGGTCCAAAGGACGGTGAACATCCCGTAGTCGTGGGCAAGGGCAAACGCCTCGGAAACCTCCTGGAGCTGCCGCATTGCCTCGTCGGAGCCGAAGTAGACGGTGGCGCCGACTCCGGCGGCCCCGAGGTTCCACGCCTGGTCGACCGAGGCGAACATCGTCTGGTCGTACTTGGCCGGGTAGGTCAGCAGCTCGTTGTGGTTGAGCTTGGCGATGAACGGGATCCGGTGTGCGTAGGTGCGCGACACGATCCCGAGCAGACCCACGGTGCTCGCAACGGCGTTCGCATCGCCGGCCAGAGCGAGCTCGATGAGGTTGGCAGGATCGAAGTACGCCGGATTCGGCGCAAACGACGCCGCCGCGGAGTGCTCGATGCCCTGATCGACCGGCAGGATCGATAGATACCCGGTCCCTGCCAGCCTCCCCGTGTTGTACAGCTGGGTCAGGTTGCGCAGAACCTGTGAACTCCGGTCGGACTTGGCCAGTACTCGGTCGATGAAATCCGGCCCCGGCAGGTGGAGATCTTCCTTGGGAATCCCTTTGGCGTCATAGGTCAGCAACGAGTCGGCCTCGTCGCCGAGCATGGCCTGGATGTCGGTCAAGTGGGCTCCTTGCAACTGGTCGTAGACGGATTATCGCGGATGCGGCGCGATTCGGCACATGGAGTCGCGAGTCGCGAGTCGCGAGTCGCGAGACCGAAACCGAGGACCGAATCGCTGCCCTCCAGGGCCAGCCAGATCACGCAGTCGTCGGCGAGCGGCTAGCGAGCCATGCTTTTCTTGGCGGCTCGCAGTTCGCTCGCCGCCTGACTGCCTGAGCGTTTCGTTCTCTGAGCGCGAAGCAATTCGGTTTCTAGAACCCCAGAAAGTCGACCAGATCCGTGGCGACCGCGTCGGCCTTTTCCAGTAGCCGCGCCTCGGTGGCCTGCCAGTGCTCGCCCGCATCGGCGCGTAGATCGACATAGATCTTCAGCTTCGGCTCCGTCCCCGACGGGCGAACCAGGGCCCGTCCCTGCTCCCCGAGGGCGAACTCGACGAGGGTTGTCTCCGCCAGGTAGCGCGGCCGATCGCCGGCGCCATCGCGGTAGTCGACGGTCCCGGTCACCTCGATCCCGGCAAGGCTCTCCGGGGTCGCATCGGCAAGCGATGCCATGGCAGCCTCGATCTCCGAAGCGCCGTCCGCACCCGGTCGCGTCACCGACTGCTGGGTGCTCGCCCAGACACCGTGCCGCCGGTACAGGGTGCCGAGGCGATCCCAGACGGTTGCCTGTTCGGAGCGCGCCTCGGCGGCGAGAACGGCGAACGCGACCGCCGCCGAGATGCCGTCCTTATCGCGCACGGTCCGACCAACCGAGTACCCGAGCGCCTCTTCGTAGCCGAAGACGAAGGTGCCCTCGCCCGCCTCCTCGAGATCGAGGGCGGCATTCCAGATCCACTTGAACCCGGTCAGCGTCTGGTCGTAGGTGGCATGGTGATCGGACGCTATTTCCGCAAGCATCGGGGACGAGACGATGCTGGTGAGCACGATCGGCCGGTCGACGTCGGCGTGGCGCAGCAGGAAGTCCGCAAGAAGAACGCCGATCTGGTTGCCGGTGAGCTGTACATAGCCGCCGTCCGGCTCCGGGAGGGAGACCGCCAGACGATCGGTATCGGGATCGTTGGCGAGGACGAGGTCGGCGTCGATCGCAGAAGCGAGCTCGTGGGCACGGTCCATCGCACCCGGCTCCTCCGGGTTGGGGAAGGCGACCGTAGGAAAGCGACCATCCGGTTCCAACTGTGCGGCAACGGGATGCACGGTGGTGAAACCGAAACGCTCGAGTGCGGACAGCACGAATCGCCCTCCGACACCGTGCATGGCGGTGTACACGATGGAGAGGGTCCGGTCCCCGGCGACCAACGGCAGCGTTTCAGCCACCTCCTTGAGGTAGAGGTCGAAGAGATCATCGGGCACCAGGCCGGCACGGTCACCCAGGATCTCGGCCCGCGGCACTTCGATCGCCGGTCCAACCGCCTGAATGGCATCGGCGATCTCACGGTCGGTCGGCGGAACGATCTGAACCGCGTCGGCGGCATAGACCTTGTACCCGTTGTCCGCGGGCGGATTGTGGCTGGCGGTCACGACCACCGCGGCCAATGCCTCGAGGCGCCTGGCTGCATACGCCACCAGGGGCGTCGGCACCGGATCTTGGAAGTACCGGACCTCGAGGCCGGCGGCGACGAGCACGGCGATTACGTCGTCCATGAAGATGCCGGACGACACTCTGGCGTCCCTGCCGACTACCACCGGGGCGCGTGCAGCGGTGGTGGTTGCGAGGAGGTGATCGGCCAGACCCCGGCTGGCGCGGATGACGGTCGCTCGATTCATCCGGTTCGAACCGGCCTCGACGCGCCCGCGCAGGCCGGCGGTTCCGAACCGGAGGGTTGCACCCATCCGCTCCTGCAGCTCGACCGCTTCGCCGGCGTCGAGGATTGCGCGAAGCTCTCGCCTGGTCTCCGGATCGGGATCGCCGGCGATCCAGGCCTCTGCCGCGGCCGTGAGGTCGGTCATCGCGCACGAGGCTACCGGCAGGGCCGAACCGCTGGCCAGCAAGGCCGGGTCGGTACGCTCGCCGGTAATGATTGATCCCTCACGGCTCGGACCATCTCAACGGCGGATCGCCCTCGAACGCCTGGTCGACGAGCGGTTTGACGTCGCCGTGATCGGTGGCGGATCGACGGGGACCGGTGCCGCTCTCGATGCTGCTTCCCGGGGCCTCAGCGTGGCACTTGTCGAGCAGCGCGACATCGCCTCGGGCACATCGAGCCGCTCGTCGAAGCTCATCCATGGGGGGCTGCGCTATTTGGAGCACCTCGACTTTGGGCTAGTGCGCGAGGCGCTCAGAGAGCGCGGGCTGTTGCTCACGAAGCTCGCACCGCATCTGGTATACCCGGTCCCGTTCGTTTACCCCTTCCGCAACCGGCTCTGGGAGCGCGCGTACGTGGGTGCGGGCGTGGGCATCTACGACGCCATGGCCGCCACCGGAGCAAACCCTCTGCCTCGCCAGAGACAGTTGTCGCACCGCTCGCTGCTGAATCTCATGCCCGGGCTCGATCCCGACGCCTTCGTCGGCGGTCTCCGCTACTACGACGGCGGTACCGACGACGCTCGCGTCGTCACCGCCCTGGCCCGGACCGCCGGGCGCGAAGGCGCGGTCGTCGCCACCAGCGTGCGGGTCCTGCGCATCCTGCGGGAGGGGGATCGGGTGGTCGGGATCGTTGCCGTCGACCTGGAATCCGGCCGCGAGCTCCGCGTCCAGGCCGACGTAGTGATCAACGCCACCGGAGTGTGGACCGATGGTGTCGAGCGCCTCGTCGAAGACCCGGTACGCGACGTGACCGCCTCCAAGGGCATCCATCTCGTGGTTCCCGGCAACCGGATCGAAGCGAGCGCCGGCCTCATCACCAGGACCGCCCACAGCGTGCTGTTCGTCATTCCGTTCCACGGGAACTGGCTGGTGGGCACCACCGACACACCATGGGATCTTGACCTCGCGCACCCCGCGGCGAGCGCCGACGACATCGACTACGTCCTCGCGGAAGTCAATCAGCTGCTCGCCAGACCGTTGGGGCGCAGCGACATTCGCGGCGTCTACGCCGGCCTACGGCCGCTAGTGACGGGCGGGAAGGGCCCGACGACCCAGCTCAGCCGCGAACATGCCATCAGTCGCCCGGCGCCCGGCATGCTCACCATCGCGGGCGGAAAGCTCACCACCTACCGGGTCATGGCAAAGGACGTCGTCGACGCCGCGGTTCGAGAACGAGGAGTCGCCGCCGGCAATAGCAGGACCGCCGATCTCCCCCTGGTGGGTGCCGAGGATTGGACCAATCTCTGGGCGGGCCGGGGCCGGCTGGCCACCGACACCGGGTTCACCCTGCCGATGATCGAACATCTGCTCCGTCGACATGGATCGAACATCGGCGACCTCCTCGACCTGATCGCCGCCCGCCCCGAGCTCGGTCGCCGGCTCGATCCCGAGGCGCCGTACCTCAAAGCCGAGGTCGTATGGGCGGTGGAGAGCGAGGGGGCGCTGCACCTCGACGATATCCTCGCCAGGCGCACCCGGTTGTCGATCGAGGTCAAGGACCGCGGCGTCAAGGCCGCTCCGGAAGCCGCAAGACTCGTCGCACCGGTGCTCGGCTGGGACGAGGCCACGGTCGCTCGTGAGGTCGAGCACTACACGCTCAGGGTCGCCGCCGAGATCGAATCCCAGACCCAGCCGAGCGATCACACCGCGGATGCGGCCCGCATGGGTGCTCCCGACGTCAGGACGATGGGGCACTGACCGTTCTTGCGTAGCTAGGAGCGATATATGGCCGTCTGCTACGCAAGAACGGCGTTAACCCGCCAACTCCAGCCCGGTGTTCATCGCCTGGAGGTTGACCTCGGCGAAGGAACCGGCCGAGCACACGTCTCTCAGGGCGTCGAGTGGAAAGGGGTCGACCATGGTCATGGCGATAGTGGTGTACACCAGACCCATCGACGTCTTGGGGATCCGCTCGGTGGCCGCCTTCGGGTCGAAGACGACGACCTTGGCGTCGGTATCCAGCTCGGCGTAGTCGGGGATCGTGATCACGAGATCCTCCGCCGTCATACGCTCTAGGTACGGTCCGGCCTTGGCGAACCCATCACCGGAGATGATCAGCAACACGTCGGGACGGGTCACGGTGCGCAACGGCATCGGCTCCGGAGACAGCCACAGTTGGGATACCGAGTGCCCGGCCTTCACCGTGACCGGGAAATCATCTCTTTGGGCGGCCCAAAGCCCGGACTTGATGGCTCCGAAGGCGACCGACTTGACCGCCGAGCGGATCTTGCCTCCCGCAGAGCCGGCGACGACGATCGACATCGGTCGGTCGAGATGGTGTTCGTGGGTGACGGGAATCGGCCTCGGCGTCGGGGGCGGCTTGCCGGCGAGATCGGCGTGGATGCGCCGGTAGCCGTCGGCGTACTCGACGACGTCGCGTTCGTACAACAACCCGGGCTCGAGGCCCCACGAGCGCATGTCCTCTTCCATCCCGGCCCTGGTGAACTTGTTGGCCCGGATGTAATACGCCGTGCACAGATCCCAGATGTCGAGCAGGGCAAACCCCGGCTTCTCGATCGCCTCGACGAGCCGATCGGCGATGTCCTTGTCGAAGGACGAGCCCCGGTAGGCGTAGGCGGCGCCGTTGACGCCCACCGTGGCCACGATGTCGAGCGGGTGTTCCAGGTTGCCCAGCGGCGTGGTCGGGGTAACCCCGGCCTCGGGGGTGGTGACGGAGTGCTGGCCCCCCGTCATCCCGAAGTTCAGGTTGTTCATGACGATGACCGTGATCCCGATATTGCGCCGCGCCGCAGACAGCAGATGGGTGCCGCCGATGCCGGTGCCGCCGTCGCCCATCAGCACGATGACATCGAGCTCGGGGTTGGCCAGCTTGATGCCGGTGGCGTAGGTGCTCGAGCGCCCGTGCAGGCCGTGGAATGCCGAGGTGGTGAAGTATTCGTCGGAGAGCCCGACACAGCCAATGTCCGAGACCAGCACGACCTGGGACGGGTCCATGTCGAGCCGGATCATCGCCTCGTTCAGCCGGTCGAGAATGATGCTGTGCCCGCACCCGGGACAGAACGGGTACTTGTCCTCGGTGCGGTAGGTGGCGATGGGGGTGACGGTGATCGTGCTCATGAGAAGGTATCGACAATCTCTTCAAGGGTAATGAGCTCACCGTCGATGCGGTTGACGCCGAGCACGTCGCGGTCGCCGGCGATTCGCTCGATCTCTCTGCGGTAGAGGCCCATGTTCAGCTCGGGGACGATGACCCGCTCGATTCCCTCCATGGCTTCAGCGAGGGCCCGCTCGGGAACCGGCCACAGGCTGTGGACGACCAGCATTGACGTCGGGGTGCCTCCGTCACGCGACTGCTCTACGGCGGCGCGCGACGCACCGGCGGAAACCCCGTAGGAGATCACCAGCGTCTTCGCTCCGGCGTCGAGGTCAGCGTCGACGAACTCGAGCTCGTCGAGATGGTCTTCGATCTTGGCGATGAGGTGCTCGTTGAGCGCAGCCACCTTTTCTGGGAGCTTGGTGATGTAGGCGCCCTCGTCGTGGGTGGATCCGGTGACGCGGAAGGGGTCGCCCTCGCCGTACTGGCGGATTGGTGACACCTTCCCGGGCTGGTCAAAGGCGTGCGGGAGGCCGCTGGTTCTCGTCGGCCGCTCAACCGGTTCCACCGCTGGATAGTCGGCCACGTCGACCGCAGACAAAGTCATCCCCAGCTCCTTGTCCGACACGACGAATACCGGCAGGCGAAACCGTTCCGCAAGCTCGAAGGCCTTGACGGTGAGTGCATAGGACTCGGGGACGGTGCTGGGCGCCAGCACGATTACGGGATAGCCGCCGCCGGTTCCCCAACGGACGAACTGGACGTCGCCCTGGGCCACGGTGGTGGCGCCGCCGGTCGCCGGGCCGAGTCGCTGCATGTGGACGATCACCAGCGGCACCTCTCCCATGATGGCGAGGCCGATGTTCTCCGAGTACAAGCTGAGCCCGGGTGCGCTGCTGGCGGTCATCGCCTTGGCGCCGGCCATGGCAGCGCCGATGCACATCCCGATCGAGGCGATCTCATCTTCGCCCTGCATGGCCACTCCCCCGACCTTGGGGAGCTCGTTGGTCATCTGCATGAGGATTGCTGATGCGGGGGTGATCGGGTACCCGGCGAAGAAGGTGCAGCCGGCATCGAGTGCGCCGCGCACGATGGCGGTGGCGCCGTCGATGTACTCGTACGCGCGTGCAGAGGTCGTCACAACCGGGAGGCTAGGGGTGACCCGTGTTCTTCGTCGCGTGCGCTTAGGACCACACCTGATGTGGTTGTAGGCGCACGCGACGTTATTCCTCGCCGGCATGACGTAGATTGAGCTTTGCGACGAGGAGGCGACCACGTCCTACGACCCACTGCTGGAAAACGTCGGGAAGCAGCGTGAGTTGCGCGTGGCCGGGATCACGGTCTCCGGTCGCCGGAGACGTCCGTCCGGTCAGAAGCCCCCGCTTCCTCGTGAGCTCGGTCGAACCGGCAAGTTCTGGCTTGTCGCCGGTATCGCCATCGCCGTGCTGTGGATCTCTCTGTTCGCCTTCCCCCGGTCGACCAACTGGTGGGAGGCGCGCGACCACCAAGTCCTGAGTTGGTTTGTCGACGTCCGCAACGACCCGCTCACACAGATCATGCTGACGCTCCACGCCCTCGGCTCGCCCTGGTTCATACGGCCGATCCGGTGGATCGCCATCGCCATCCTCGTGGGGTTCCGCCAATGGCGGATCTTGTTCGGCCTGCTCGTTGCCTTCGTCATCGTCGACACGCTCACGCGCCTGCTGGCTTCTGCGCTCGGGCGCATCCGTCCCCTCGTGGAGATCATCGGCGATTGGGTTGGCTACTCCCACCCATCGAGACCGGTGGCCCTCCTCGCTGTGACCGTGGTCGTCGTCGGGTTCGCCTTGATCCCGAAGGGCCGGTGGCGCAATTACTGGATGATCGGGACTGCGATGCTGGTTGCGCTGCTCGGGGTTTCTCGCATCTACCTGGGCGTCGACCATCCGACCGATGTGGCGGTTGGCTGGCTGATCGGGCCCGCGGTCGGCGTCGTCGTCTTCCGCCTGCTCGCACCCGAGTCCGTGTTTCCGGTCTCGTACGGACGGGGGCGAGCGGCGCATCTCGATGTGACCGGACGCCGGGGCCAGGCCATCCGCGACGCCCTCCAGGACCAGATGGGCGTCGAGGTGATGTCGATCGAGCCCTTTGGGCTCGAGGGTTCCGGGGGTTCGACACCGCTCAGGATCGAGTGCGTCGGTGATGACCAGCGCTACATCTTTGCCAAGCTGTATGCCCAGAGCCACCTGCGGGCCGACCGCTGGTACAAAGCGGCCCGCACCGTCCTCTACGGCTCTCTCGAAGATGAGGTCCGTTTTGCCTCGGTGCGCCACCTGGTGGAATACGAGGACTACATCCTGCTCAAACTCAAGGATGCCGGGCTGCCGTCGCCACTGCCGTTCGGCATCGTGGAGCTGACCCCGGAACGCGAATACTTGATCGTGACCGAGTTCCTGGTCGACGCCAAGGAAATGGGCGACGTCGAGATGACCGACGAGATCATCGACGAGGCCCTCATCGCCGTCCGTCGCCTCTGGGACGCCGGACTTGCCCACCGTGACATCAAACCGGCAAACGTGATGGTCAGGAACGCCCAGGTCGTGCTCATCGATCCGGCCTTCGCCACCGTCCGTCCTTCACCATGGCGGCAGGCGGTTGACCTGGCCAACATGATGATCATCCTGGCGCTGCGCTCCGACCCCGACTACGTCTACGAGCGGGCGCTGCAGTTCTTCTCGGAGGACGACATCGCCGAGGCCTTCGCCTCGACCAAGAGCGTGACGATCCCGTCTCAGTCGCGGTCTTCGCTGGCAACGTTCAAGCGCAACGAGGGCACCGACATCGTGGAGCGTTTTCGCGAGCTCGCCCCACACCGAGAGCCAGTCTCCATCCAGCGATGGAGCGTTCGCAGGGTGGCGCTCACGATCGGTGCAGTGTTGCTCATCATCATCTTCGTGCAACTGGTCATCCAGAACATCCTTGGCGCAGGGTTCATATGAGATTCGGCCGCCTGGCCCTCGTGGTCGCGCTCGCCGGAGTGGTGGCAACCGCGTGCGCAAGCCCGCTCGGCGAGAGCGTCCCCGAATGTGATGCTCCAAGCAACTCGTTGATCCTGTCCGTGCAAGCGGTGCCCGGAACCGACTACGTACCATGCATCGCCGGCCTGAAGACGGGCTGGGAGTACCAGCGCCTTCAGGCCGAGACCGGCCAGTCCGTCTTCTATCTCGACTCAGACCGACTCGGCGACCGGTTCCTCCAAGTGACCTTGCTCCCGGTCTGCGATACGTCCGGCGCCGTCGAGACCTCCAGAGACGAGAACGGTGTCCCGCTGCTGATGGACGTCGAAGTCAGCGGCGGTTTGCGGGTGACCATCGTGCCGGGGGCGAGTTTCCTTCCGACCATCGAGTACGCCGAGCAGCTCAAGCGTCGGCTCGAGGCGACCGCGATCGCCGACCAGACGATCACCGTGGTGGTCGATTCCGCCACCGAGGACGTCTCGGACCGGATCAAGGTCGCTGAGGCCGCGGGACACGCAGTCATCGTGGTCAGCGCCAGGGATGCCGAGGACAAACGCGCGACGCTGATCCTGCCCGGGACCGAGCCAGAGCTCGACGGTCTCACCTTCCTGGAGGTCACCGACGAGCTCGAAGACGTGGTTGTCGAGGAGAGCTACACCGGCTTTTGGTATTTCCCGTTCGAGGGAGGCTGCGTGATCTACGCCTTCGATGCCCACGGCAGCGGGATCGACACCATCGAAGCCGAGGTTCAGGTTGCGCTTGCCCTCTACGACGTCGAACCGCTGCGCCAGCTCGCCCGAGACCTCGGACGCACTCCACCATGACCCGAACATGACCAGCGAGCTCGAGCCGTCCGCCGAGATCTCCCA
Organism: uncultured Kiloniellales bacterium; assembly: GCA_964195155.1. Classification (GTDB taxonomy): domain Bacteria; phylum Actinomycetota; class Acidimicrobiia; order Spongiisociales; family UBA5794; genus JACZST01. The sequence continues at coordinate 27,295 of CAXMOP010000096.1, forward strand.
GGATGAGGCGCCGCAACGTGGCGTGACGTGGAAACGCGGGGCCTCAGCCGCGTTCTCCTTGATCGTCATCATTGGCATCTTCTACTTCGTGATGCCCCTCATCGCCGACTACGACGGAGTCTTTGCGACGATCGGCGAGATGACCACCCTCGAGCTCATCTCGCTGGTGCTCATCGGACTGTGGAATCTGGCCACCTACTGGTTCATGCTCGTCGCGGCGCTGCCTGGCCTGCGGTTGCGCGAGGCCGCGGTAGTGAACCAGGCGTCGACGGCAGTATCCAACACCCTGCCCGCCGGGGGCGCGCTCGGCGTGGGGATCAGCGTCGCCATGCTCACATCGTGGGGGTTCACCATCGCCGCCATCACCCGTTCGGCGATCGTCACCGGCATCTGGAACAACTTCGTCAAGCTGGGGATGCCGGTGCTCGCCATTGCGCTGCTCGCCTTGGAAGGCGGCATCACCCCAGCGCGGGTCACCGCGGCTGCGATTGGCATCGCCGTGCTGGTAGCAGCGATCGTCGTGTTCAGGGCGATCACCTACTTGCTCCCGATCCCGCTCGGCATCGCCTCCTACATCATCTGGCGGGTCAACAAGAGCTGGCGTTTGAGCCAGGAGGAGCGCCGGGGGCTCGCAGGCGACGCCTATGACGCGGCGGCGGAACCAGCGACCTAATCGCCCCAGCCATCGACGAGTGCCCCGGGCTGCGCCCGATCGGCCCGAATGCCGGACACGAGGTTCACCACCGAGCCGATGATGAGGCCAAAGGCCGCACCACCGATCACATCGAGCGGCATATGCGCCCCGACGTAGACGCGGGAGAAGGCCACCACCACACCGAGCCCATACAGCGTCCACCGCAGCCAGCGCGGGACGTACGGCGAAAAGACGGTGGCGAGCGTGGACACAACAACGGCATGGCCAGACGGAAACCCGATCCCGGTGGTGGGTACTTCGTAGGCGAGACTCACATCGGCCAGGAGCGCTGATGGCCGGCCACGACCAACGATCTCCTTGATGAGCTTCGCCCCCGCCCAACCGAAGACGATGCCCCCGGCGACCAGTGTTACCGGCGGACGCCAATGGCGAACGATGAAGAACAGAACGATCGCTCCGGCGGGGATGGCCAGTGCCATTCCCGCCTGTTGGAACGGCCATAACACCCATTCGGCCTGGCGGGGCAAGTCGTTGGCCCAACGGAACACCGAGACTTCCCATTCGGTTGGGGGATCGGCGACGAGGACGGTGGCGATCACCAACACGATCAGTGACGCGGCGATCCGAAGCAGTTCGAGACGCCACCTCCGGACCCAGGTGATCTGGTTGTTGAGCTGATCGCTCATCGCACCCTCTGCCGCGGCGATCAAACCGTAGCCAGGCGACCCTCAGGCGTTGTGGTCTCGGTGGGCCTCGTCGCGTCTTCGATCGTCGATGAAGTGCACCAGCGCCGCGGCACCGACCGCCACCGCCGCACCGAGGGCGGCTCCGGCTGCGACGTCCGACAGCCAATGGGCACGGAGATACACGCGACTCAGGGCCATGACCACTGCGAAGGTGGCAGCGAGAATCTCGAGGTTGCGCCGTTGCGGACCCGGTCGCACCAGCACGATCACGAGACCGATGACGATCGCGGCGCCGGCCACGGAGTGCCCCGACGGGAACGACCAGCTGGTGGTGTTGACGAGGGACTCTGGCGGTCTCATGCGCTCATAGAGATCCTTCACCGGCCCGATGAACAGCTGCGAGACGATCATGGCCAGCACCCAGGTGGCCAAGGCGTTCCACCTCCTGCGCCAGGCGAGCCAGGCGCCGACGGCGACCATGATCGGCAGCGTCACCCAGACCGTTCCCACCAGGTCGAGCGCTCTTGCCAGCACCACCGCAGGCCCCCACTCGGCACGGACCACTGCGTCGAAGACGGCGTCATCCACCGACTGGACGACGTCGGTAGATATCGGCACGGCCAGCGCAATGAAGAGAAACGCCGACAACGCCCACAGAACTAGCGCGATCCGCAACGCGGCCGGGTGGTCGTGCAGCAGGGCCTCCGATTGGAGTGGGCGTCGCCGACCGGCGCTTGATGCCATCTGTGGTGACTCGCTCTCGTCGGTCCAAGCAAGGCGGCCGCTGTGACCAGGGCCGCGAGGCTAGCGAGCGGTACATCGGGCGAAGCCGGTCATCGATCAGAACGAATCGACGACCTTGACCTGGTCGAAACTGAGTTTGACTCCGAAGACTTGACGGAAAGCGACCTCGGCGGAATCGATCCACTCCCTGCGCACCTCGGGATCGATGCCTTCGAACCTCGCGACGACCTCGCCATTTTTCATCGTGACATCGATTGACTCGACGGACTGATCGAGGCCTCGATCCGCGGCATCCGCCATGTGCAGGATTGCCGCAAGCCGGCGGGCCCGACTTTGCCACTCCTCGTCGAGGGAATCGAACGGCGGGTAGCGCGAGGCAACGACCCCACTCCTGTGGAACCGGACGACCGAAGCGAGCAACGCGATCTCACGGGGTCCGAAGCCGCGTATCTCGGAGTTCTCGATGAGATACGCGGCGTAGCGGTGGTAGCCCCGGAACCCCACCCCCATGCCGATCGTGTGCAGCCGGGACGCATACACAAGCAGATCCGCGTCGCTGTCATCCAGCTGGTGTATGCCGCGCATCTGCTCGAAGACCGATGTGGCGAGGCCGGCAACGTGCGCATCGTGGACGGCGTGCGGCGAGAACAGCCGCTCCATCCTCAGCACCGCTGCCGGCCGCAGATCCTCGCCGAATGCCAGCTCCGCTTCGCCGTACGCATCGAGGATCGCGCCCTCGCGAAGACCCCAATAGCTGACAACGGTGCGCTCAAAGCCGAGCAGCTCGAGGACTTCCGCGGCGATGACGGCGGCGGTCGGCAGCTGCTCTGCCCGTGACCGCTTCATCCCTGGGATGACAAGGCGCTGCTCGAGCGACCTGGGCACGAGCCGATCGCGCAGGGCGCCAAGCTCGGTCGCGGACATCCAGGTCTGGTTGAGCGTCGGGGCCTGCCACCCCGCCGAAGTTCTCGTTGCCATCTGAACCAGCGCCCGGTTCGGCTCACCGACCGATACACACCACTGGGGGTCGAGCTGGCGCACCTGCGGCACGATTGGATCCAGGCTCGATCGAACGCGATCCCGCAGCCTCCTCGCGTCTTCCGGGGTCAGAGGGTCGCTCGCCACACACTCGGCCCACAGTCTTGACACCCCGAGGTCGGCAGAGTCGGTCCATTCCGGTGTAGCCCCGGATCCGACGGCGAGCTCGAGGCTGCCACCGCCCAGATCGAGCACGAGGTGGGATCCGGCAGGTAGCGCGATGCTCGATGCCACACCGAGGAAGCTCAGCCGAGCCTCTTCCTGGCCATCGATGACCCGGATCGGCATCCCGGTCGCAGCACCGAGACGGTCCACAATCTCCTCGCCGTTCGAGGCGTCGCGGATCGCCGACGTCGCCACCGCCGTCGATACTTCGGCCCCGGTTCGGTGCCCAAGACCGGCGAGATGAATGGCTGCCCCCACGGCCCGCTCGATGGCGTCCTCAGGGAGGGAACCTGTTGCGGCGACCTCACTGCCGAGGTGAAGGAACTCTCTCGCCCTGAGCACCGGCTGAATGGCTCCTTCCGATGTCACATCGGCGACGAGCAACCGAAAGGAATTGCTCCCGAGGTCGAGGATGGAGACACGCATCGGCTCCGAGGCTATCCGGCGGGCGGGCACCTCGCTCAGCGAGCCAGTGCTCGGGGCACGTAAGGTTCCATATTGTGAGACAACTCGCCGCGACCCTGGCAGTGACCGTCGTCGGACTCGCCGGGTGTGGCGGCGGTCTCTCGCTCAACGAATATGCCGAGCGGCTCGAAAGTGCGGTGTCGGACATGAACCTCCGGATCGACGCCCTCGACGTTCAGCTCGAAGCGGAGACATCCGTGGAAGAGGCGAGCAGACTGTGGGACGAGCGCATCGCGGCGAGGGAGGCGCTGGTGTCAGAGTTCGAGTCTCTCGACCCACCCGACGAAGCCGTCGAGATGCACAAGGCGGTGCTTGACATCCTCCGGCGCTTGACAGCAGCCGAAGCGGCTATGGGGGCGATGGCGGCCGGGCACGAGGATCCCTTTGACCTCGGCGAGATCTGGAGCTCGGAAGAAGGTCAAGCCGCTCTAGCAATAGATGAGGAGGCCATCGTGATCTGTCTGGCAGGACAAGCGCTGTTCGACGAGACGGCCGATCGCGAGATCCTGGCCGAGGTCCCGTGGATATCGAGTGAGCTCTCCGAGGTCATCGACGTCGTGTTCGGCTGTACGGCGGCCCAACGAGGAGCGGGCTAGTTGTCGCCGCCGCCGGCGGCTCTGTCGGCGATCTCCTGGACGATGTCGGCGTTGGCGAGCGTCGTCACGTCTCCGAGCTTGCGCTGTTCCGAGATGTCTTGCAACAACCGGCGCATGATCTTGCCCGACCTGGTCTTTGGCAGGTCTTCGGTGAACACGATGCTCTGCGGCTTGGCGATGGGCCCGATGCTGTCTGCCACGTGGTCGCGCAGCTCGGCGATGAGGGCGTCGTCGCCGGAGTAGCCGCTGCGCAGGGTGGCAAATGCGGCGATGGCCTGGCCGGTCAGCTCGTCGGCCCTTCCAACCACCGCGGCCTCGGCAACCGCAGGGTGGGCAACCAGGGCGGACTCCACCTCGGTGGTCGAGATGTTGTGGCCGGCGATCAGCATGATGTCGTCGACCCGGCCGAGCAGCCAGAAGTAGCCGTCCTCGTCACGCTTGGCCCCGTCGCCCGCGAAGTACATCCCGTCGAAGCGGCTCCAATACACGTCGAGGTAACGCTGGTCGTCTCCGTAGATCGTTCGCAGCATCGAAGGCCACGGCCGGGTGAGCACCAGATAGCCGCCGCCGGGCGCGGGCACCTCCTTGCCGTCGTCATCGACGATCGTGGCCCCGATCCCCGGGAAGGGATGCGTTGCTGATCCCGGCTTGGTGGCAACGGCACCGGGGAGCGGCGTGATCATGATCGCACCGGTTTCGGTCTGCCACCAGGTGTCGACGATGGGGCAGTTGCCCTTTCCGATGTGCTCCCGGTACCACATCCACGCCTCGGGGTTGATCGGCTCGCCCACCGTGCCCAGCAGCCGCAGCGACGACATCTCGTGGGCCGCGGGGTAGTCGTCTCCCCACTTCATGAAGGCCCGGATCGCCGTCGGCGCGGTGTAGAAGATGGTGACGTTGTAGTCGTCGATGATCTGCCACAGCCGGTCCTTGTCCGGTGTGTCCGGTGCCCCCTCGTACATCACCCCGGTAACCCCGTTGGCCAGTGGGCCGTAGACGATGTAGGAGTGGCCGGTGACCCAACCGATGTCGGCGCCGCACCAGTAGACGTCGTCGTCCTTGATGTCGAAGACCAGCGAATGGGTGGTGGCGATGCCGGTCAGGTAGCCGCCCTGGGTATGGACGATTCCCTTTGGCGTGCCGGTCGTTCCCGAGGTGTAGAGGATGTAGAGCAGGTCCTCGGCGTTCATCACTTCCGGCTCGAATTCGTTCGGCTGCCCGTCGACCAGGTCGTGCCACCACACATCACGGCCCTCGGTCATCGGGGCGTCGTTCTTCGCCCGCTCCACCACGACGACGTGCTCGATGGACGGAGAGGCCGCAACGGCGACGTCGCCGTGCTCTTTCAACGGGAACACGGAGCCCTTGCGCCACGATCCATCCTGGGTGATCAGCAGCTTGCACGACGCGTCCTGAATCCGGTCGGCGAGCGAGTCCGAAGAGAACCCGCCAAAGACGACCGAGTGGACGGCGCCGATCCTGGCGCACGCCAGCATGGCGATGGGGAGCTCGGGGATCATCCCCATGTAGATGGCGATCCGATCGCCTTTCTCGACCCCGAGCGATCGCAGCCCGTTGGCGAATCGGCACACCTCGGCGTGGAGGTCGGAGTAGGTGAGGTCTCTGGTGTCGCCCGGCTCGCCGATCCAGTGGTAGGCCACCTTGTCCCCGATCGAGTCGAGGTGCCGGTCGAGGCAGTTGTAGGACAGGTTGAGCTGGCCGTCCTCGAACCATCGGTAGAACGGCGCGTTCTCCTCGTTGAGGGCGACCGTGGGCTCCTTGTACCAGGTGATCCGGTCCAGGGCTTGCTGCATCCACCAGCTCTGCCAGTCTTCGGACTCCTGGTAGACCTCGCGTCCGGCGTTGGCTTGGGCCACGAAGTCATCGGACGGTGGGAATACGCGCTCTTCGGACAGCAGGTTCTCGAGGGTGACTTCCGTCACGGTGACCTCCGCACTGGTGAGTAGACGCCTCGATGCTATCCGTTGTGGAACGCCGTCGTGCAGGGCACAAAGCCATCTTCGGTGGCCAGCCGTCGCCGATATACTCTGCGCCGCTGTCCGGTCCACCGCCGTTATGATCTCGGGGCCGTGCCCCCATCGTCCAGCGGCCTAGGACTCCGCCCTTTCAAGGCGGCAACGGGGATTCGAATTCCCCTGGGGGCACGCCTGGGGGCGTGGTGAAGTCTGGAGTTCACGCCGGCCTGTCAAGCCGGAGATCGCGGGTTCAAATCCCGTCGCTCCCGCCAGGCTGATCATCGCCCGGGCCCAGTGCCCGGGTGTGCTCGGTCAGGTAGCTCAGTCGGTAGAGCGCTGGTCTGAAAAACCAGAGGTCGGCAGTTCAATTCTGCCCCTGACCACCATACCCTGTAAGGGTGTTTGCGGTTCCCCGGATTTGGTCAGCGACCAAGATGGCACAATAGAGGCACACTGGAACTCAGTTTCGCCTCATTTCGGTGAGTATCGGTGACCAACGACGATCGGTTCTTAGCCGTCGTTCGTCGCGGTGTGGTTCCGGTCCAAGCGTGCCGCCAATTCGTCGCGTGACTCGTCAAACAGGTGGCTGTAGACATCCGCTGTGACAAGGATGGAGGAGTGGCCAAGCTGTTCTTTGACCGCTTGCAATGGCCACCCTTCGGAAGCCATGATCGAAGCGGCGGTGTGCCTCATCTGCTGCATGGTCAGCGGTTCGACGTCGGCGGCCACAAGGGCCGGGGTCCATACCCGGCGGCGGAAGTTGCTGTTACGGAGCGGATTGCCTTCGGTTGAAGTGAAGACGAGGGCGTCGGGGTCGTCCTCGACGTAGCGGCCGATATGGGCGCCGAGTTCGTCGGCGAGGAAGACGGGGAGGACGACATCTCGCTCCTCATGGGTCTTTGGTGGCACCCGGTGGAACTCTCCGTCGACTTCGCTGAGGGTGCTTTCGATGTGGAGGCGTCGTTTCAGTAGGTGGACGTTGTGGCGTTGGAGTCCGATGGCTTCGGCCCAGCGGAGTCCGAGGTAGCCGAGGACGTAGACGAGGATGCGGTACCGGTCGTCTACTGCGGCGGCGATCCGATCGACTTCTCCCGCTGCGATGTAGCGGGGGAGTTTCTTAGTGGTAGTGGCGGGGGCGCGGATGCCTTCGGTGGGGTTGTGGCCGATGCGGCGGTGGCGGGTGGCGTGGGCGAGGATTTGGTGGAGGAGGTTTTTGGATTGGCGAATCCGTGATGCTGATTTGCCCGCCGATTTCATGTCGACGAGCCACTGTTCGACGTCGATCGAGGTGATCCGGTTGAGGGGTGTGGCGCCGAAGCGAGGAATGATCTCCAACTTCAACACGGCCTTGTAGCTGGCGACGGTTTTCGGTTTCAGGTCAGTTTTGACCTTCCACCATTCGGTGACGTAGTCGGCGAGGGTGGTTTTGCCGCCTCCGGCGTCGATGTAGGTGCCTTGGTCCTTGGCGACCTCGACCTGGCGGGCTTTCTTCTTGGCGTTGGTCTTGGTGGTGTAGCTTTGGCTGTGTTGTTGGCCGGCGTCGCGCCAGCGGACTCGCCAGCTTGTGGTGGTGGTGCCGTCTTGGCGGGTATGGGTGATGCGTTGCACTGATGCCATATCCGATAGCCTAGCGTGAACTCTGGTCTCTTTGTGCCATGTCACAGGCAGCATAGAAGAACAGCGTTGTAATTCGCGGCTGTTGGCGCTATCGTCTGGCTAGACAAGTCTGTCGCTTCGGGTAACCCTGGGGCGGCGGTCAGCGAAAGCGAAAAGCTGCCTCTTCTTGGTCCCGTGGCAGAAAGGGACCGGAAGCGCCCTTACACCAGCAGCTCGACTGCGACACGGAGGCCGGGTGGTGGAGAGGTAGCACTCATTAAGGAGTGCTACCTCATGTCCAAGTCTTCCAACTCTTCCAACGAGGGTGACGCCGTTCGTGTCTTCCTCGACTCCCAGCAGCTTGCCGAACTGCTCGGTGTCCCCAAGAGCACGATTGACTTCTGGCGTGCCAGCGGCACCGGTCCTACGTTCATCCGGCTAGGCAAACATGTCCGATATCGAGAATCTGACGTGCTGGCTTGGGCTGAGGAGAACCGCCATGAAACGTGGTGACGCCCTCGACCTGGAAGCCGGAGACGTCAACTCTCACCTACAAGATACCACCTGGCTGCGTCAGTTATTCGAATGGGTTTTCAGCGATGATTTGGCTCACGCTCACGCCACGTACCTGATCGAACGGCAACGCACCAAACTGCAACAGCGACAGCAGTGGGGCCGTGAGGCCGCCGAGGTCCGCCGCTACGCCGCCAGCATCAAGGCAGTCCCACCCGACCCAATAGCGACCGCCTTGGTTCGCGACATGCTCCGCTACGAGGCCGCAGGCAAAGTGATCTGGACCGGCGACGGGTGGCGCAAACCGATGCCGCACAGACCGGCTCCGCGGCAACCACTCACCGCCGATCAACTGCTTGGCCGGTTCGAGCGGGTGCGCAAGATACGCGACGGCTGGCAGGTCCGGTGCCCGGCGCACGACGATAAGACCCCGTCGTTGTCGATCCGGTGCGGGGACAGGTGGTGGTTGACGTTCTGTCACGCGGGCTGTTCGACCCGGGCGATCTGCGCCGCTGTTGGGCTTGAAGTCGCCGAGTTGGCGTTGGGGGGCAGCGATGGGTGAACTCACCAACCTGCGCGATGAACTCGACGGCGACGGGATCGTCATCCGGTCCGCGTCGGCCATCAAGCCGGAGGAAGCCGAATTTCTGTTGCCGGGTCGAATCCCACTCGCTGCGGTGACGTTGCTGGTCGGCCGCGTAGGTCTCGGTAAATCCACACTTGCCCTCGACATCGCCGCCCGGGTCAGTCGCGGTCAGTTCGGCCGCGACCCTGCCGAGGTCATCATCGCTTCCGCCGAGGATTCTCCGGCCCACACCATCGTGCCGAGGCTCAGCGCCGCTGGCGCCGACCAGGACCGTATCAAAATCGTCACGATGAAACATGACGGGTTCGAAGGCGGGCTGCGACTACCCGACGATATCGCCGACCTCGAAGGAGCAGTCAGCCAAGTGGGCGCAGAGCTGGTCATCATCGACCCGATCGTCGCCCACCTCGCCGTCGGTATCGACTCGCACAAAGACCATTCGGTCCGAACCGCCCTCGGCCCCGTCGCCCACCTTGCCGCCAACACCGGCACCGCGGTTGTTGGTATCGGGCATCTCAACAAAGGCGACGGTGGTCACCCACTCGACCGGGTCGGCGGGTCCATCGGGTTCACCGCCGCTGCCCGGTCGGTTCTGCTGTTCGCCACCGACCCCGAAACCGACGAAGACGACCCGGGCCGGTTGTTAGCGCACCTCAAGTCGAACCTGTCACCGCTGGCAGTCGCGTTGCGATTCCGCATCGAACGGCGGATTATCGAACACACCGGCACGGAAATCGAGACAAGCGGGGTGGCCTGGGTCGGTGAAGCACTCGGCATCGAAGCCGCCGGGCTGCTCCGACACGTCGACCCAGCCGAACGTCCACAACGCGACCTGGCCGCCGAAACCATCCTCGCCGAACTCGAAGCCGGGGAAAAGGCGTGGACGGCGATCAAAGCGGTGTTGAGCAGTGAAGGAATCTCGGAAAAGACCGGCCAGCGCTCCCGCGACGAGCTGAAACAATCTGGCCTGATCACCCGGTCCAAGGCTGGATTACACGGTGGTTGGACGTGGCGGCTCGCCGAAGATGGCCACGAACTTCGCCAGTACGAAAGCGAGGCTAAGAACGAACTTGGTCAGGCTAACTTCGAAGATAGGCACGATATAGGCGTGGACGAGTTCGATGGCCAAGTTGACCCTCTCGATGAAGCCACCGTCAACGTCCTCGCCGACTTCGCCACCGCCGTCGAAGTGCATGGATCGACGTGACCGGCGGTCACATGTAACGCCGCGCCACCGCGGGATTGCCATTCGAGCGGCTTGATGAGTCACTCAGGTTCCGTAAGCGTATACCAGAGCCGACGGGCCCTCTCAGCAAATCTCTCGGCCGGAGCGAATGAACTCTGACCAATCGACCGGGACGGTCCGCAAGTTGGAGCTAGGGGGGCCCGACTGGAACAAAGAGCGTCCCCCCTAGCATCCGCAGGGAGCGCATATTGCCGGATATGCGCTAGCTGTATCGCCGCCCGAGCGCGATCGTGCAGGTCATATTGCGGGGTCATCGCGCTGCGGATTTGCGGTGGGTCGGGGACGGCAGGTTGTCGGTTGGGTGGTGGCTAGTGCGGTTCGGCTGGTGCTATGTCGACAAAGATGTCGTTGTAGGCGGGTTGGCCGCCAGGTGACCACGCGGGGGGCGACAGGAAGTTTGCGACCGCTCCGGTTTCGGTGGGGTGACTCCACCATTTCCCGGCTAGGGCCACGACACCGGGTCGGACGGCGTCGCTGATATGAGTCTGGGCTGTGATCGATCCTTGTTCGTTGGAGATTGTTGCGTCCTCTCCGTCGGTGAGGTCGCGGGATGTGGCGTCCTCTGGGTGGATTTCGAGGGTTGGTGTCTTCATCGCTTTCCGTTGCCGGGGCATGTTGGCGAAGCTGGTGTTCATGAAGAAGTGACCTTTGGGGGTGAGCAGCCTCAACATGTCGTCGGGGGTTTCGGGTTGTGGCCCTGTGCTTGACCCGGCAAGTCGGATCTTCCTCTCTGGGTCTGGTGTTGGTTGTGGAGGCATCGTTTTTTGCCATCCATCGAGTTTGAGTTGGCCCAGATCGACCCATTCGGGCAACGCAGCAGCGGCGATCTGCTCATCGCTGTGCCGTAGTTCGGGATGGTCGAGTCCCATCGCAGCGGCGATGAGTCGCATCGCTTCGCCGTGCGATTTGGCTTCTCCGAGAGGTGCGATCGCTTGATTGTTGACCGAGATGTATTGGTGGCCCCAAGCTCCGAGGATGTCGAAATGCTCCAACTGGGTGGTCGACGGGAGGACGATGTCGGCGTATCTGGCTGTATCGGTCATGAAGTGTTCGATGACGACTGTGAACAGGTCGGTGCGAGCGAATCCGTGCCTCACCGTTGTGGTGTCGGGTAGCGAGACGGCAGGGTTCATGTTCCAAACCATGAGACCCTTGATCGGGGGATCGAGCTCGGGGTCGACTAGCAGCGGTCCTATGCGTGCAATATCGAGTTCGCGAGGTTCTCCTGTCACGAGATGCGTACCGGCAGCTGCGCTGCTATCG
>CAXMOP010000097.1:0-32338 GCA_964195155.1 uncultured Kiloniellales bacterium
GCGGGTCATCGTCATGACCCGCCTGGGCCGCCCCAACCGGCAACGCCAACAAGAACAGCGACATTACCCCCAGCACAACCAGACGACGCATCCCAGGTTTCATCAAACCTCCCCTTCTCCTCGCACCTACCGAAACCCTACCCGCCGCATAGCCATCTCCAGGTCCGAATTTCGCGATCTAGGCCACCTCTCTGAGCCAGAACGCAACCACCTATGGCCGGTGCTCGCAGAGATTCCCATGAGCCAGCGCCCTGCCTCGGCCACGCTCGGGGAGAGTAACGAGCGCGACATCACTCCATCACGCCTGGTCGTGGCGGTCACCATCGGTGCCAGATAGCCGCCCATATGTGCTGCGAGTTCAGGTGGTCGTTGCAACATCTTTGACGAGACTTGTCTCTGGGGGTGTGTCATGGAACGGTTGTCTGTTGTTGAGCGTGAGGAGTTGTGGGATCGATATGAGGCTGGTGAGTCGCAACGATCGATAAGCCGCCAGTTGGGAAAGGTTCTCTGTCAACGATCCGGACTCATCTGGTTTCATCGGGTTGGAGACGTCCGACCCAGCCAGACGAGTGGTGTTCGTTGCGCCTGTCTTTTGTTGATCGGGAGGAGATTTCGAGGGGTCTGGCCCGTGACGAGTCGCTGTGCGCTATTGCTCATGGGTTGGGGAGGGCTCCTTCCACTGTGTCTCGTGAAGTCAAAATCAATGGTGGCCGTGACAAGTATCGGGCGGTGGTGGCGCATCGGGCATCGAGGAGGAGAGCGAAACGTCCGAGGGTGATGAAACTCGCCGAGTGTCCACGGTTGCGTGAAGCTGTTGGGACCAAGCTCGAGCTGTGGTGGTCACCCGGCCAGATTTCACGGTGGCTGATACGGGCATATCCTGATGATGAGGAGATGCGGGTGTCACACGAAACGATCTACCAATCCCTCTTTGTGCAAGGCAGAGGCGCTCTGGGTAAGGAACTATGGCGTTGTCTACGCACCGGGCGTGCCACCAGGAGACCTCAAGGAAGAGCGAAATCGACCAAAGGCAAGATCCGAGACATGGTCATGATCTCAGACCGTCCTGCCGAGGTTGAGGATCGTGCTGTGCCGGGTCATTGGGAAGGCGACCTCATCGTTGGGACAGCCAAGTCAGCAATCGGGACCCTGGTCGAACGTCAATCCCGTTATGTGATGCTGTTCGGACTGCCTGATGACTCCACTGCTGAATCGGTACGAGCTGCACTCACCAACACTGTCCAGAAACTCCCTGCGCATCTGTGGCAATCCTTGACCTGGGACCAGGGTAAAGAGATGGCTCAACACGCCACGTTCACCGTTGATACCGGTATCCAGATCTACTTCTGTGACCCCAAGTCACCGTGGCAGAGAGGATCCAATGAGAACACCAACGGACTCCTACGTCAGTACTTCCCTAAAGGCACTGACCTCTCGGAGGTCACCCAAGAACAGCTCGACCACGCTGCCCACTCCCTCAACACGAGACCTCGACAAACCCTCGGCGACATGACACCATCAGAGAAACTCGCGAAAACGTTGCAATGACCCCCTGAAACCGCCGCACATATGCGCTATCTGTGACTGTGGCGGCAACTGTTCATGTCGGTGGGTTGTGGGCTCCCGGATTGCAGCCGGGGAATCGATGAGTCAACGCGCTGCTTCGGTTGTTGGGAGTTCGCGCTTGGTGTCCCCACGGCAGTTGGATCACCCGATGAGGGGGAGCCTCGGATCCGAATGCTCCGATCGACCCGAGGCGGCACGGATCCATTCCCAGCTGACCTATCTGCTGGGTGATGTGCTGCGGATCTTCGCCGGGGATTTCACTGCGGGTGAGATCGACGGCAGAGAGGCATCTCAGTGGATGTGGTTCCTCGCCGCGCTGATCATGCTGATTCCCATCGTCATGGTCGTCCTGTCCCTGACCTTGGCGTATCCAGCGATTCGCTGGGTGAGTGTCGTCGCGGCGATCTTCTTGGTGATCTTCAACATCGCCGGCCTGCCCTACCCCTCCGCATTCGACAACTTCCTCATCGTGTTTGGGTTTCTGTTCAATGGCCTGATCGTCTGGTACGCATGGACATGGAGTTAGCCCCTGCTTGGCGCCAACGAGCGCCTCGAGCAGATCAAGTCAGGTAGCGCATAACGGCACATATGCGCTAGCTGAGAGACCGACGACGACCCTACTTCGGGAAGGTCAGCGAAGGAATGCTCAGCATGGATCACGGATCACAGGGACGGATCGTCGTCTTAAACGATTCCGGCCTCTTGGATCTGGTCGAGGCTGTACGACCTCAACGCTCTCGGCTCGTCGCGGGTGTCTAGCACGAGGAGCGACACCTCGAGGACACTCTCCGGGGCTTGGAACCAAGCCGACGAGTAGCCGACCACTCTTCCCGTAACCGTTTCCTCATCAGCGCCGCGTATTCGAACCGTGAGCCGGTAGTCCCTGCCGACCTCAAAGTCTTCGATGTTCATCTGCTCAGCATACGAGCGCCGAGCAGCGTTACACCCCTTGGAAAGAAGAACCAGGAAGACTCACGACCAAGCGCCCGCCCATATCGGCACATATGCGCTACCTGGAAGGCCGCTCGGCTCCGCCGTAAAAGCCACCGTCGCGGACACTTTCGGTCTTCAGAAACGACTCATTGCACTCGGGGCAGCGATACCGAAACGTCTTGTGTTGTCGGTCGCGGTGAACGAGCTCTCTCTGCCACTGCCGGTACGCGCTGCGAGTGCCACAGTTGCGGCACTGCTGTGTTGTCCACCTGGTCCACCACGAGAGTCGGTCTTCACCCACGGATTCAACGTAGTCGGGAGACACCAGATCGGCCAGTTGCTTCCTCGACAAGTGGACTTCCCGGTACACGCGAGACAACCCGAACTCGGCGATCACCGACGCTGCGTACCAGGCTTGATATGCCGCCTCGTTCGCCTGAAGTTCGAAGGCCGAGCGGAAGAAGTTCTCGACTGCTATCTCGAACCGTGTCGCCAGGCGGTCGAGTTCACCGGACATGTAAGACCGTGTCATTGACGTAGGCGCTCACCGCCAAGACCACCATGGGATCGTGGTGTCGTTGCTGAGGTCGTGCGCAGCTCGGTTCGCCTCCTCGGTACCTATCGCCGCGATCCGCTGCGGTCTCCGCCGCCTTCCGCTTGGCCCAGGCGATGCGCCCCTGACTGTTCACACCGTGGATCGTACGCAAAACACAGGGTGCGAGCAGAGCCGTGCCCGTCGCGCGCGCGGGCAGCGATCGTGTGCGTATTGCCGGTTATGCGCTACACGCGCCAGGCAAATGGTTTGTAAGCGCGAACAATACGGCAACGACGCGGTTGCACTGAGGTCAGGTCGTCTTGCATAGTCGGTCGCGCTGAACGCGTTGATTCGTCTACTGGCTGGTCGCACTTGCGGCTCGGGAGCTAGCTTCCCTGGATCCTGGGACGACTGGGCCAACGAGCAGACCACGGTGTTCGCCGAGGTGAGGGGTGGAGGAGAGCGGTTCGAGGCCTCAGACACCGACTGGAAGGCCGAGAAGGCAGTCGATGAGACAAGGCAAAAGCTCGAGTCGCAGATCCGCCGAAGGCACTCGCAGCAGCGGGGAAGTCACGACCAGCGCCGCTGACTGAGTGTCCGAGTCAGCCGCTGCCGGTTGCTGCGCCTCGGCGTTTCCCTGTTGTGTCGTGGTGACGAATCGCTGGTCGGCTGCTCGTCACTGTCTCCTGCGGAGGGACTATCGGGTGTGCCAGGTGGCGGCGGCAATCCGGCGTGGCCCTCCGCAGTTGAATCGATGGGTCACGGTCCGGCTTCGATGAACGTGACCGGGCCGTTGCCGGCCTCCCAGGTGGCGCTGTCGAGCGTGGCGTCGGAAAAATCGGCTTGGGCGAGCAGCGTTCCTGTGAAGTCGGCGCCAGACACGTTGGCACCGGTGAACCGGGTTCCGCGACGGGTCACGATCCGGTGAGCCAGCTGATGGAGTGGGTGGTCACGATTGTCCAGTTTGAGGGCTCGCTTGGAGACCAGGACGAGCAGCGCACTCACCACGATTGCGGCCAACCCACCCTCGGCACGACCGGCAGCAAGGCCTCCGAGTATGGCGACGACCGCGATCGCCAAGCCCCCGAAGGTTCCACCGACGATACGACCTAGGACTCCGGCCACGACCGCCGGAGCAAGCAGCAGCAGCACGCCGATCAGCGGAAGGCCCCGCTCGAGGCGGACCTCGCCGAGGGAGAACACCACAATGAAATCGAAAACGAGGGCAACAATGAACACGATACCGAACACACGCAGTGCCGGCCACACGCCCTTTTGGATGAATCTCGCGAAGAACACGACGACAACGACTACCAGCAACCAGGCGCCGAGCAGGTCCTGCCAATCCGAGGACGTGGCGCGTTCCCGAGTCATGTCTGCGAAAAACCCGATCGCCACACCGGCGGCGATGGAAATGAGAAGGGCACCGGCGAGGATCACCAGGCCCGTGGAGGGACGAACCCCGAGGCGGGCGTCGGTGAAGTCCGCACCCACGAGGCGGGCGTCGGTGAAGTCGGCGCCGCGGACGTCGGCGGCGCTGAAGTCGGCCCCTGTGAGGTCCTGATCGCGAAACAAGCATCCACCTAGCGATGGCTCTTGGCACGCAATCTGCGAGCGAGCGACATGACTAGAGCGGTACATTGTCGCCATGGCCAAGAGATGGGCGAGCCGACCAGAGCTGGGTACTCGCTTGGATTCGACGCTGAAGGCGGTCGTCGTCGGGTTCCGAATCCTTGGGTGGGCGTGGATGCTTCTTCTGGTCAGCCTCACCCTGGTGAGCGACGATGCCGCCAACACCACCATCGTGGTCGGCGCCGCGGGGCTTGCGACAGCGTGGGCGGCGGTCACGGTCTGGGTTGGGGTGCGAACCGATCAACTCGGAACCCTCTGGTTCGTGTTGAGCGACGGTGTCGTGGTGCTGCTCATCGGTGCTGCTTCGACCATGTCGGGGGCTGAGGATCTGTTCCACGGGGGTTATCTCATCTCGTGGATCCTGGTCGCCGCATATGCAGCCGGGACGATCGGTGCTCTGGCCGCCAGCGTCGTCCTTACAGTCGAGCAGCTTGCGGTGCATCTCGTCGATGGCCGCGGCGTGGTTGCGACCGGTGGCAGCGTGATCTTCTTCATCTTTGCCTTGATCGTCGGCTGGGCGTTCGATTCGCTGCGCTTCTATGACCGGCAGCGTCGTGAAGCCGAGCGGGAGCTCGTGCGGGAAACGGCCCGAAGCCGCTCGCTGGGAGGAGCGCTTCGTCGTCGCCGACCAGCTGCATGATTCGGTGCTCCAGACCCTTCATGCAATCCAGCTCACCGCCGAGAGCCCCGACGAGGTTCGGCACTTGAGCCGTCGGCAACAGCGAGAGTTGCGGACGACGATTGCCGAGCTGCGCTCGAGATTCGATGACAGCTTCCGCGCCGCACTCCTGACGGCAAGCGGGGACGTCGAGGACCTCTACCGGGTCGAAGTCGATGCAGTCATTCGCGGCGACACACAGCTCACCGAGGAACTGTCGCTGATCGTCGATGCAAGCAAGGAGGCCATGGTCAACGCCGCCAAGCACTCCTCCGACGACAAGATCGAGTTGTTCTCAGAAATCGTCGACGACAGGCTCTCCGTATACATCCGGGACCGCGGCACCGGATTCGACACCACTCGAATCGATTCGGGTCGCGGGATTGGTCGACATATCGCAAAGGTCGGCGACGCCGGCGGCGAAGCGACGGTTGAAAGCGGGCCCGGCAACGGCACGGAGATCATGTTCGCCGTGGTGATGCCATGACGGGACCGCGATTGCTGCTCGTCGACGACCATGACGTCGTTCGACTCGGCACACACGCTCTGCTCGAGGATCGCTTCGATATCGTCGGTGGAGCAGACAATGTCGACTCTGCGATCGAGCTGACCAAGGAGCGGAAGCCCGACCTGCTCCTCCTCGATGTCCACCTGCCGGGCGGCCGGGGCGCCGCCGTCGTCGGCGAGGTTCGCAAGGTTTTGCCGGACATGTGCATCGTCGCGTTCACCGTATCGACCTCGCGGCTGGACGTGCTGACCATGATGAACGCCGGCGTCGACGGGTACCTAACCAAGACCGCCCACAGCGAAGATCTTGCCGATCTGCTCGACGCTGCCCTTGCCGGGCGCAAGCCCGTTTCAAAGGAGGTGGCGGGCTATCTGCTCGACATCGACGACGAGATCGACACCGGGATCGGAGTCGAGCACCTCACACCGAGAGAACGCGAGGTCGTCAACCTGATCGCCCGCGGCTATACATACCGCGAGACCGCGCAGCGCCTCCAGATTTCGGTCAAGACCCTGGAAACCCACATGGCGCACATCTTCGCCAAGCTCGGCATCGCCAGCCGCCACGAGCTGGCGGCCCTCGTCGGACCGACGTTCACTCGGCCCGATGATGACTGATCATTCGTAGGGGACATCCCCGATAGGCGCCGTGTAGACCGTGGCGTACGTTCGCGCCATGAAGGACAGACACCAGAGCCGCAATTCGCTGATCGAAATCGCGAGTGGCTGGAAGACGCTGGCCGATCGCCACTCTTCGACGTTCGCACCAGTGCCGCGGTGCCGTTCCCGATCAACCATCCCGAGAAGTGGGAGCAAGCGTGGACGCTAGTCGGATGGCATGGATGCGAGGAATCAGCAGTTTTCGAGACGCCGTGACCAGAAACAGCCGTGAGCGCGCCTCGACACCGATCGGGAAGCGGCGCTGGCCGCGACGGATCGCGATCGTCGGCTTCGTGTTGATCGCCCTCTTCTATGTCGGCGGTGGCTGGTATTTCTCCGGACAGATCCGCAGCGGCGGATTGGAACCTAGGGAACCGGAGCGCAACTTCAATGTGACAGTCGAGCGGATAGATGGCGACCTCATCGTGCTCAGCGGAGATGACGAAAGCATCGATGACCCTGGGCAGTATGCCCTCTACTGGGAGGGGGGGTTCGGCCTGGTCGGCGAGGTCATATCGATCACCCCCACCGGGGTGGAACGGAAATACGTCGGCACCACCGGCTCGCCTCCCCCGCTGGCTCCGCAGGAGGTCGATCTCGACGCCTGGTACTACCCGAGAGACCCGGCCGACGCGGGATTGGCCTTCGACGACGTGACCTACAGCTCTCCGGTCGGGGACATGCGTGCCTGGTATGTGCCGGCGAGCGACGTCCCAGCGAATACCTGGGCCATCCATGTCCACGGTTGGCGAGCGGACCGCCGAGAGACGATTCGAACGCTCCCCGTCTTCCACGCAGCCGGCATCGATTCGCTTGCTGTCGAGTACCGCAATGACCCCGGCGCCCCGCCGGATCCCACCGGTCTGTATCGCTTCGGCCGGACGGAATGGGAGGATATCGAAGGTGCGGTCCGGTATGCCCTTGACCACGGGGCCGCACAGATAGTTCTGGTTGGTTTCAGTACCGGCGCGACGGGCGAAATGGCGTTTCTCGAGCGATCAGATATCGCCGGATCCGTCGTAGGTGTGGTATTCGACTCACCCAACATCGACTTCGGCCGGGCCGTCAAGACCGAAGCGCGAGACACCGCGCTGATACCGGGCTTACCGTTCACCGTTCCGGACTCTCTGACCGCGACGGCCATGCTCATCGCGGATCTGCGCTACGACGTTGGTTGGCGAGACATTGACTACGTCGACAACGACCGACTGACAGTGCCGGCGCTGGTCTTTCACGGCGACGCCGATCGCACCGTGCCCCTGTCCGTTTCGGAGGATTTTGCGAGCGCCCACCCGGATCAAGTCGAGTTGGTCATCACACCAGGCGCCGACCATGTGCGCAGCTGGAACGTGGACCGGGACCGCTACGAACGGATTCTGAGCCAATTCCTTGGAGCTTTGTAAGCATATGGAGTATGACCAGCGATGAGCCCTGCCGAGACCTCCCCGCCGATCTTGAGAATACGAGGCAAGTCGCTTGTGGAATGACGAACTCCGAGCCGTTCGATCTCACTTCCGCAAGGTCGGAAGCGAGCACCGGGACGAGATGTACGTCGCCTGGCAGGAGCGCCGTGCGCCGCTGGCGGTCTGGGAGCGGCTAGCCGCCGAGGGCTTCTTCTCGGCGATCTCCGAACAGCATCTCGGGTATCGGCCTGGTGTCGCTTGGCTCGCTGCAGCCTCCGAGGGTCTCGGATACGGAACCCGTGATCCGGGTTTCAACATTGGACCGGTGTGTCATGGTGTGATGGCGCTCCCGGTCATTGACCGGTGGGGGCATCCCGATCTGAAGACGAGGTACCTCGAGCCGATGATGTCGGGTGCGGTTATTGCCGCGTTTGCCGTCACCGAAAAGGGTGGGGGCACCGATGCATACCACCCGAAATCGACGATCACCCCCCACGGCTCGCACTGGGTGCTCAACGGAGCCAAGTGGCATATCTCGAATACGACCCATGCTCAGGTAGCCCTGGTCTGGGTCCGGCGGGAGGACACCGGCGAGCTCGCCGCAGTGTTGATCGACCTCGACTGGGACGGGGTCACGCGCTCGGAGCCGCTCAAGCCGGCGGGGGCGCGAACGTCACCAGTGGCGTCGATGACTTTCGAAGATGTACAGGTCCCCGCAGAGCATCTCGTGGTTGCCCAACACGGAAGATCTCGCCTCAACGAAGCGCTGATCGGCGAGCGGCTGATTGCCGGATTTGTCGCAACGGGAGTCCTCGACTCGATCCTCGAGCAGGTACTTACCTTCTGCAATACCCGAAAGGTCTTCGGCCAACGAGTGAACCACTTCCAATACGTGCAGGGACGGATCACCGACATCAAGATGGACGTCGAGCAGCTACGGGCGGTTTGCGAGACCACCATGGATCGGTTCGTTGACGGTGACGACGTGCGCCTGCATGCTTCCATCATCAAGCTCACCGCACAGAACGCCGGGATGAGGGCGGCGACGAACGCGATGCTGGTGTGCGGTTCGTACGGGCTCCAAGACGAGGCGCAGCTCTATCCGGCGTTGCTGGATGCAGTGACCGGAGCAGTCGGCGGTGGAACCGAAGAGGCTCATCGGCTCGTCATCTTTGGCGAGATGGCCAAGGCTCACGCGGCCCATATGCGAGACGGCTCGCTCGTGATGCCCGACTGGATGCCATGGGCTGACACCTCGTGACACTGCATGACTGAGCCCAATCGGATCCTCGGTCAAGTACGACATCACGCAATCGGCGCCAACATCCGAGGCTCAGAGACCGCTCGCACCGCGGCTTGCGTCGTTGGGCGTACCGGCTCGCTCCTGCGCATCATCAAAGAGGCACTGCAGATTGTCTCGGAGGGTTGCGCTGAGCTGGCGGACCGTGGCCTGCGAGGCAGTGCGACCCAGAACCTCCCCGTCGATCCGATCGCCATTGCCGTTGTCGGCCCAGATGGGTTCGCCGATGACGACGACGACCTTGGTCGGCCGCACGATGCGATCGCCGTGATGCATTGCACGCGCCGACCCACCGATCCCCACGGGGACTATCGGCACCCCTTGATGTGACGCCACGTAGGCGGGACCGTCGAAGATTTCGTCGACTACCGATCCCCGTCGGCGGGTCCCCTCTGGAAACATGACGAGTGGCTCCCCGGATTCGAGAATCCGTTCGGCGATCCGCAGCGTCGCCCGAATAGCTGAGCCGCGCTCAATCGGGATGCCTCCCAGCGCCGAAAGGAACCACGCCAACGGGCGGTGATGCCACAACGACTCCTTGCCCATGAATCGGACCCGGCGCCGGCTGATAGCCATGATTACCGGCGTGTCGATGTAGGAGCGGTGAACCGGCGACACGATGAACGCTCCTGATTCGGGTATGTGTTCATGGCCGATGATCTCGATACGAAACCACAATGCGCAAAACACCCGGACAACGCCTCGTAATGCGTCGAAGCAAACTCGGGCGCCCAGACTCGGCGTCACGTCGACCGGGCTGTTCTCTCGCCGGATCATCAACCCAAGGTACGGGCGCCGGCTCAAGTCGACTATCGGGGACATCCCCCATGAGGTCCATAAGGCGACCTGGCGCGAATAGCGACTTGGGTTTGGACGGTAGGTAGAGGCTGTGCGCCGCCTCCGCGCGGGCCTCTGGCCTGCTAGTTAGCGGGTCGAGTAACCCCACAATCACCATCGTTGCGACTCGGATTGGTCTAAGCCGCTGCCAAGAGAAGGTGTCTAGGGATGGCCGATGCCCGAGAACTGACCCTTTCAGCGAAAAGCGCCATCTCGAGTTCCCAAGCTGGTCTTCGAATCTGTACATTACGCCGCGATGTTCACGTCTCTCTGATAGCAGAGATCACTTGCACAGGGGAGATCCCTCTCCCCGGAGGAGGACTCGCACGCCCGGCCTTCCGATCCGCAGTCCTCCGGCTGCAGACGGCCACGACTTGAGAGCAATAGCCCTCATGATGCCCAGAATCGACGCTCGACCAAGAACGCGACCAAGAACGCGCGTATGAAACTGATGACGCTTCGAGCGCCCAAACAAGAGAACCCTTGCAGTGCAACGGTTCTCTCCGTCGGGCTGGCCGGATTTGAACCGGCGACCTCTTGACCCCCAGTCAAGCGCGCTACCAAGCTGCGCCACAGCCCGTGCCGCGATGGTACCAGTGGCAACTGGTAGCCCCGGCTAGGGCACGCTGGCACGATCGGTTTGCGTCGTGGCCACCAGCAGGGTCACTTCGACGGGTGAGGACAAGTACTCGCCGAGGTGCTCCGCCAGGGCGCTGACCGAGGGGGCCGAGAGGGAACTGGCGACGACGACGTCGATCTCGGCGATGCCGTCGTCGATCACGATCTCGACATCGACTACCTCGGCGGCGGCTCCACGATCGGCCACGTACTCCTCGACCACGGCGGTGACCTCCTCCGTGCGGTCGGTCTGCGGCAGGATGTTGCCCCGGCCGAACTGCATCGGAAGCACGATGATGATTGCTGCCACCGCGGCCCAGCCCAACCCACGCAGCACCTGGGTATGTCCCTGCAACGGGTTGCGCCCCGGAACGAAACCTGCAGCGACAAGAGTGATCGCGGCTGCGATCACGATCCCGACGACGTTCGCCAGGAAGAGCAGCAAGGCGCCGAGCGACAGCTGCCACTCCCCGAGTTGAACCGTGATCCCGATGACCGCCAGAGGCGGTACCAAGGCGACTGCCACGGCCACTCCTGTCAGCGCGTCGGCGGCGTGCCTCCTGACCTGTGCGTATGCGCCGGCTGCCCCGGCAGCCAGTGCAATTCCGAGATCGAGCACGTTTGGCGAGGTGCGTGCCATCAGCTCGGCAGGGAGCGGATCCGTGCGCCCCGGGATAACGAACGAGATCAGCGCGGCGAGGGCAACCGCAAGCACGGCTCCAACGGCAACGAGCAGGGCGCGCTGGATAAGCCGCAACGGCCAGCCCATGACGAGAGCGGCGGCTGCGCCGATGACCGGGAGCATCAAAGGAGCGACCAGCATCGCCCCTATGACCACCGCCGTCGAGTCGGCGAGGATTCCCAGGACGGCGATCGCGGTCGACAGCATCATCAGCGAGGCGAACCGAGTGAAAAACTGCCGCCGCGACACCCCCCGGGGAAAGAGCCGGTCGATGACTACCTGCCGCTCACCGATGTGAAGCGGCTCCCGCTCCGCCCAAAGCCGCCTGATTCCGCGCCATGCGCGCTGCGGAAAGCCGCCACCGCCTTCAGGCTTGAGATCGCGCTCCAACTTCACCCCTGGCCCGCTCGATCGACCGGACCATGTTCACCCAAGCCGGGATAACGATGTGTTAACTGGAGGTCAATCGATTGATATCACCGAATACCGGACTAGTTAACTAGCCCCCGACCCGGTCGACCAGCCAGGCGATGCCCTGGATAGCCCGCCAACCGAGGTAGATCGCGCCGGCGACCAGCAGCAGGATGAAGGACCAGGACCACTTCTGAGCCTCCTCGGACGAGCCGGGCTCGGGTCGTTCGCTCACACCGGTGGAACCCCGTGGCGTCGCTCGGAGAAGCTGCGATCCTTGCGGGCTGCATAGCGGAGCCTGGAGGTCAGCTCCCGGCGCAGCTCTTCGGGCTGTACAACGGCGTCGACGACGACTTCCGCGGATAATCGGAGCAGATCCACATCCTCGACGTATTCGTCTCGCTTCTCGTCGATGAACGCTTGGCGCTCCCCTTCCGGCAAGGCGTCGATCTGGTTGAAATACACCGCGTTCACTGCGGCCTCCGGGCCCATCACCGCGATCTCGGCCGAGGGCAGCGCCAGGGTGGCGATCGGGTTGAATCCGGGCCCGGAGAACGCATACAACCCGGCCCCATAAGCCTTGCGCACGATCACCGAGATCCTCGGCACCGTCGACTCGGCGATCGCGGTGAGCATCTTGGCTCCGGAGCGGATGATGCCCTCTCGCTCGACTTCTGTGCCCACCATGAATCCGGGCACGTCTGCAAAGTAGAGCAGCGGGAGGTTCATGGCGTCGCACAGCCACATGAATCGCGCCGCCTTGTCCGCGGAGTCGACGAACAGCACGCCGCCGAGGTGCGCCGGTTGTGAGGCGACGATTCCGACCGGCTTGCCGTCGAGCAGGGCAAAGGCCGTGATCACCTCCCTGGCGTACCGCTCCTTGATCTGGAAGATCGAGCCGTCATCGAAGATGCCATGCAGCAGGTCGAGCATGTCGTAGACCGCCTTCGGGTCTTCCGGCAGGGTCTCCGCCGGGAGGTAGCCCTCGGCGGGCGACTCGGTGGCGTAGGCCGGTGCCAGCACCCGGTAATGGTCGGCGACGTACGAGAAATACTGCTGGGCCCAGGAAATAGCCTCCGCGTCGCTCTGCACCAGGGCGTCGCCGCAGCCGGACACTTCGCAGTGCATCCTGGCGCCGCCCATCTCTTCGAGGGTGGTCTCCTCGCCGATGACCATCTTGGCCATCCTCGGAGAACCGAGGTACATGGAGGCGTTCCCCTCGACCATCACCACCACGTCGCAGAACGAAGGGATGTAGGCACCGCCCGCCGCCGACGGGCCAAACAGGCAGCAGATCTGCGGGACACGACCCGACAGCCGGATCTGGTTGTAGAAGATCTTCCCGGCGCCGCGGCGACCCGGGAACAGGTCCACTTGGTCGGTGATCCTGGCGCCGGCAGAGTCGACGAGGAAAAACACGGGCAGCATCTCGTCGTACGCCGCCTCGAGCGCCCTGATGATCTTCTCCACGGTGAGTCGGCCCCAGCTCCCCGCCTTCACCGTTGGGTCGTTGGCGATCACGATCACCGGCCGGCCGTCGACGGTCCCCCGGCCGGTCACGACCGCGTCGGCGCCGAAGCCGTCCTCGAGGGCGTTGGCCAGCAACCCGTCTTCGATGAACGACCCCGGATCGCACAGCAGATCGACGCGGTCGCGCACGAAGAGCTTGTTCTGGGCCTTCAGCTTCTCGTGGTGCCGCTCGGGGCCCCCGGTGGCGGCACGGTCGGTCGCCTCGTGGAAGCGGTCGCTCAGCGATCCAGTCACTCGTACCTCCTCGGTCGCCTGCGAGCCACGACGCGAAGCGGCGTGCCGGTGAACTCGTAGGCGTCGCGCAGTCGGTTCTCGATAAAGCGAAGGTAGTCGTCGGACAGGTCGGCGCCGCGGACAAACAGGATGACCGTCGGCGGTTCGGTCTCCGCCTGCACCGCGTAGATAACGCGGGGCCGCTTCCCCTTGCGCACCGGGGGCGGGTGCGCCTCCTGCCATGCCCGAATCAGCCGGTTGAGCTCCGGTGTCGGGATGCGACGGCGCCGGTTCACCAGCACTGTGGCCACCGCAGCGGGAAGACGGTGGAGCCGGCTGCCGGTCTTCGCCGAGATTCGCAGAATGGGTGCCCAGTCGACAAACGCAAGCCGATCAGCAACGCTGTCCTCGGTGAGGAGCCGCTCATCCTCGTCTCTGATGTCCCACTTGTTCAGTACCAGGATCAGGCCGACGCCTGCCTCGACGATCTCCTCGGCGAGGCGCTGTTCCTGATGGGTGGCGCCCTGGGTGCCGTCGATGACGAGCAGTGCCACGTCGGCGTCTCCCAGGACGTCGCGAGCCCGCAGCACGGCGAAGCGCTCGACGTCGTCGTTGATCTTGGTGCGGCGCTTGATCCCGGCGGTGTCGATGATCTCGAACGGCTCACCGTCCAGCTCCACCACCATGTTGATCGGGTCGCGAGTGGTGCCGGGGACCTCGGAGACCAACACTCGCTCGAATCCGGCCAGGTTGTTGAGCAGCGTCGACTTGCCGACGTTGGGCCGACCGATGATGGCGAGGCTGGCAATGACGTCCTCGTCCGGAATCTCGCCCCCTTCGGGCAGCAGCTCGACGATGCGATCGAGCAGATCGCCGGTGTTGCGTCCGTGGAGCGCGCTGACCGGCATCGGCTCACCGAGCCCGAGGCTCCACAGACGGCCGAGGTCGAGCTCCGCTGCCGGGCCGTCAACCTTGTTGGCGGCGAGCACGAACGGCACCTCGCTTGCCTGGAGCACTCTGGCCACCCCAACGTCGTCATCGGTCACGTCGGTGCTGGCATCGGCGACGAATACCACCACGTCGGCGCTCTTCACCGCGATCTCCGCCTGTTCCCTGATATCGGCGGTGAGTTGCTCACCGGGGCGCATTTCCCAGCCGCCGGTGTCGACGACGATGAACTCCCGATTGTTCCACTCCGCATCGAACTCGCGGCGATCCCTGGTGACGCCCGTCTGCTCGTCGACGACGGCGGATCGTCGGCGAACGAACCGATTGACCAGCGTCGACTTGCCGACATTCGGTCTGCCGAGCACCACGACCACGGGCCGGTTGCTCATCGCAACGCCCCCTCCAGGAGCCCACCGGCGGTCGTCGAGGCCACGATGAGCGGCGTCGGCGTTGCCTCCCTGACCTCGGCGAGGCTCACATCGTCGAGGAAGGTGTCGCCGGACAACGCAATGTCCGGGATCAGATATCGACCGGCAGGCTCGGTGTCGGCCCCGATAGTGCGGATCACATCGCTGCCGGTCATGAGTCCTGCGACACCGGTGTTGCCACCGAAGAAGTCGTTGGGGACGGTGAGGAGCCGCAGCGGCCGCTCGGCCATGCGTCCCAGCCGATCGAGCACCGGTCGCAGCGCCATCTCACCGTAGGTGCCGGTCAAGACCGCAACCGGCCCGATGTTCCCGTGCGGGTCGTCTCCGGCGTGCTTGCTCGCCCGGTAGAACTCACCGGGAGCCGACGGGATCGTGCGCCACTCCCCGGTCACGATCGGCGGTGCCTCGCCATTCCCGCCCTCGAGGGCCTCGAGCTCGTCATAGAACGCCCGAACCATGCCGATGCCGTTCTCGTGCTGGGCGAAACCCTCATACGCCCCGGTCGCAGGGATGCCGACCTCACCCCGCAGGTACAGCTCGTCGGATGCGAAGAACATCCTGCGCCCAACCAGATCGAGCGCCCGGTCCTGCCAGAAATGCACCGCCTCGAGATCTACCGCTGCCTCCTCCCGACTGTGGACATACAGATGCTCCTCGGTGTTGAATCGAGAGAGCCCGAGCGGAACGATCCCGACCGACGAGAGCTTTGGGTATCTCGCCAGGATTTCCGCGGCGGTGCGCTCGAATACCGCCCCGTTGTTGATGCCGGGACACAGCACCACCTGTCCGTGGACGGTGACCCCCCGATCGAGCAGGGCGCGAAGCCAGCGCAGCGACGTGCCACCTCGCGGATTGCGCAACATCCGCGACCGGACCTCGGGGTCGGTGGCATGGATCGACACGTACAACGGCCCGAGCCGCTCCTCGACGACCCGGGCCAGGTCGAGCTCGGTGAACCGGGTCAGGGTGGTGAAGTTGCCGTAGAGGAACGACAGGCGATAGTCGTCGTCCTTGAGGTAGAGCGTCTTGCGCATGCCGGGCGGGAGCTGGTAGATGAAGCAGAACTCGCAATGGTTGTCACAGGTCTGGACCCGGTCGAAGATCGATGCGTTCAACCGAAGACCCACCGGGTCACCCGCCGCCTTGTCGAGTCGAACCAGCGATTCGTCACTCCCCCGCAGGACGGTCAGCTCGGGGTCTGGGTCGTCGATCAGCTGCTGGTACTCGATGACATCGGTGGGGACGACGCCGTTGACGGCGACCAGTTCGTCGCCAATGACAAGCCCTGCCTTTTCGGCGGGACTTCCCGGGACGACCTCGAGCACGGTTGGTTGGGACATTGGAAGCGAAATGGTACCCACGGGGACGCTGTTTCCGGCTACCCCTATCCTTGGCGCCAGTGCCGAGAACCGTTGTGTCGGAAGCGAAGCGAAGCTGATGAGGGGTTCTTCGATCATGCCCGAGTATCGACAGCACCCCTCGATCGAAGAACCCTCACAAGGGCCCCAGCGGCTCGCCGCCGGAGGCGGCAAGAGCGGAAGCATTGCCCATCTGTAAAAGCGACCACAGCTAATGCCCAGAACAGTTGTACTCGCCGAGCCGCGCGGTTTCTGTGCCGGCGTGGAAATGGCAATCAAGGCGCTGACCTGGATGGTTCAGGTCTTTGAGCCGCCGGTGTACTGCTACCACGAGATCGTGCACAACGCGGCGGTCGTTGCCGCATTCGAACGCGCCGGCGTGGTGTTCGTCGGTGACATGGATGAGGTTCCCGAGGGCAGCCCGATCATGCTGTCGGCCCACGGCTCAGCGCCGGATGTGGTCACCGCCGCCGAAGGGCGCTCGGCCGTCCTCATCGATGCAGTCTGCCCACTCGTCACCAAGGTGCACCACGAGATGCGCCGCATGTCGTCGCAAGGCTTTGACATCATCTACGTGGGCCACGAGGGCCACGACGAGGCGATCGGCGCCCTGGCCGAGGCCCCGGGCTCGGCAATGCTGATCGATCCCGAGGTCGGCCTCGATGCCTTCACGCCGCAAGACCCTGCCAAGGTGGCGCTGCTGGCCCAGACCACTCTCGGGCTCTATGAGTGGGAGGGCGTGCTCGAAGCGGCGCGGAACCAGTTTCCCGGCGTGCGGACGGCCCGCAAGAGCGACCTGTGTTACGCCACGACGAACCGCCAGGAGGCAATCCAGCGTATCGCAGAAGTAGCCCCGGTGATCCTGGTGATTGGGTCGGAAAACTCGTCGAACACGCAGGCGCTGGTGCGAGTGGCGCGGAACGCCGGGGTCGAGGCCCACCGCATCGACGGCCCGGAGAGCGTTGACCCCGCATGGTTCGACGGTGTCGAGGTGGTAGGGGTCACCGCGGGCGCATCGGCACCCGATCAGCGGGTGCAGGCGGTCATCGACGCTGTGGCCCCAACCGATGGCGTTGAACTGCTGCGAGTCACCGACGAGGACGAGTACTTCCCGCTGCCACCACGGCTGCGCCGCTTTGTCGAGACGCTGCAAGCCCTGGTAGAAGGTGGGTTTGCCGCGCGCACGCTCGGCGAGCCCGGCCCGATCGACGAGGACCGCGACTGGGGTGCGACCGAGGCGCTCGACCTCATCGAGGTCTAGGAGTCGCGAGTCACGAGTCGCGAGTCACGAGCTTCCGAATTCGACGGCGGCGTCGAGCAGATCGGTCAAGGGATCCCGCAGATCCTCGTCCCACTGGTCGATCGTGACGTATCGGACCTGGCTCCCGTCACCTTCGAGCAGTCCTTGAGGGTCGGGCAGGTCTCGGCCGTGCTCGAGGCCTAGTTTCACCGAGTCCTCGCCTGGGAAGATTCCCGCCACATAGCCGGCCTCAGGATGGTGATAGCCCAGCCCTCCCCACCCCAGGTTGATCTTCTCGGTCGACTGGGATACTGCAGAGCGGACAACCCCGCGCAGGATCCGGGTCAGCTCCACCGTCTCCGGCGAATGCTCGTCGAGCAGGGCCGAATCCGCGAGCGCCACCGCCTCGGCAATGCGGCGGAGGGCAAGCTCGGTAACCCGATCCACAGACAGCTCGCCGGTGTCGATGACCACCGCATCATGGGCCGGGCGCAGCGGCGACGTTTCTCGTGTCGAGTCGCGGTGGTCCCTGGCGCGGAGCTCGTCGGCGATCTCTTCGACGGTTCTCCCCGCGGCCTCATCGTCCATGGCACGCCTGGCGGCTCGAACCTCCGGGCTTGCCGTGAGGTATACCTTCACCAGCGAATCGGGGAAGACCACGGTCCCGATGTCGCGTCCTTCCACCACGCCGGATCCACCACGCTCGGCGACCCACGAACGCTGCAGCGCAACGATGCGCTCCCGTACCTCGGGATGCCGCGCCACCACGCTCGACGCTTCCGTCGCCGCTTCCGACCGAATCTCGGTGGTCACGTCTTCCCCATTGAGCATGACGGCCGCTCCGTCGAAATACAGCTCGACCCCCTCGACGGACCGGAGCACCGCGTCCGGGTCGGAGAGATCTCCTCCCGCACGCAACACCACGAGTGCCGCAGCCCGATAGGTGGCGCCGGTGTCGAGGTGCGGGAGGTCGAGGGCCTCGGCGACGGCTCCGGCCACAGTCGATTTCCCTACTCCCCCCGGTCCATCGATTGCGACAACCACACCGCCTCCAGCGTGTCGTAGAACGTCGGCCAGGATACGGCGGCGGCCGAAGCGCCATCGATCGTGACCGGGCCGGTGGCGGCGGTGGCGGCAACGCCGGCAGCCATCGCGATTCTGTGGTCGCCGGAGGCCGAGACCACCCCGGAGTCGAGGCGGCCGGTGCCGGTGATGGCAAACCCATCGTCGGTAGCTTCGGCCACTCCTCCGAGGGCTCGGATCATTGCCACCGTCGAGGCGATTCGGTTGCTCTCCTTGACGCTCAATTCCGCGGCGTCCCTCACCACGGTGGTGCCCTCGGCGTAGGCGGCGAGCACGGCAACGAGTGGAAGCTCGTCGATGGCGCGGGCGGCGAGTGGTCCGGAGACTTCGATGCCGCGCAGCCCGCGACCGGTTACCGACACCACGCCGGTCGGATCACCGTGGATGGCCCCCGTGACCTCGCCAACCACGTCGGCCCCCATGTGCTCGAGGATCGACAGCATGCCGAGCCGGCCGGGGTTCAACGACACGTCGGGGGTGGCTACCCGGGCGCCTTCGACGATCGCCGCCGACGCCCACAGGTAGGCGGCGCTCGACGGGTCGCCGGGAATCTCGTACTCGGTCGCAGGGATCAGCCCCGGATCGATACGAAACACAGTGCCGTCCTCGCTGTGTCCAAGCCCGAAGGCTTCGAGCCACCGCTCGGTGTGGTCCCGGTAGCCGGGAGGGCTCTGCACCGTGGAAGACCCCTCGGCCTGAAGAGCGGCGAGCTCGAAGGCGGTTCGCACCTGTGCCGACGGCAGATCGATCATGGCCGAGCCCCCGACCAACCCACCTCCACCCGTGATCACCGGCGGGTGCCCGTCCTGGCCCACCCGAACGGCGGCTCCTAACACCGAAAGCGGTGCCACGAGGCGATTCATTGGCCGCCGCATCAAAGACTCATCTCCGACGAACGTGGTCTGAAACGGTCGGCCCGCAGCAGCACCGGCGAGCAGGCGGATCGTGGTTCCGGAGTTACCGCAGTCGATCGGATTCTCGGGGGCTTGCCAGGGTCGCCCCGTGATGCGGTGCCGATCCGCGGCGACACCGAACGCGCGCATAGCCCGCAGGGTTGCACCGACGTCGCCTCCGGGGGCTAGGCCACTGAGCCGGCTTTCCCCGTCGGCCATTGCGGAGAAGATCACCGCTCGGTGCGACAGAGACTTATCGCCCGGTATGCGGACCCCGGTGGCAAAACCTCCGTCTGGTGGGGTTACCACCCTGATGTCATCGCTACTCATCCACCGCTCCGTACAGCCTGCGGATCTCGTCGATCGTCAACGGGCGCCAGGTCCCGGGCTTCAGACTGGGATCGCGCAGCGAACCGATCGCGGTGCGGATCAACCGCTGAACCGGGTAGCCAACCGCAGCGAGCATCCTGCGCACGATGCGGTTCCTCCCCTCCCCCATCACGACCTCCACTATCGAGGTGGTGTCGCTCCGGTCGATGATCTTGGCGCTCACCGCTTGTGCGGGGCCGTCGTCGAGGAGGACGCCCTCGGTCAGAACCTCGATCGATGCCGTGTCGACTATGCCTTCCACCAGCGCAACATACGTCTTACGGATTCCGTACCGGGGGTGGGTCAAGTGGAGGGTGAGGTCGCCGTCGTTGGTGAGAATGATGAGCCCCTCCGAGTCGGCGTCGAGCCGTCCAATGGGAAAGACCCGAGCTTCCTTGTCCACCAGGTCGACGACGGTTGGCCTTCCCTGCGGATCGCTCACCGTGCTCACCACACCCACCGGCTTGTAAACGAGGTGGTAGACGAGATCGGGTGCGACCGGGAGCGGAACGCCGTCGATCCTGATGTCGACGGTTTCCGGATCGACCCGCTGACCGAGCCGTGCCGGCGCACCGTCGACGGTTACCCGCTGTGCCTCGATGAGGTCCTCGGCGGCTCGGCGCGACGCGTAACCCGAGCGGGCGATCAGCTTGTGGATTCGTTCGACGGTGGGCGAAATGGCCGCTCCAGTGTTTCCACGATTTCGGCAGGCGGGACATGGTCGGCGAGTGGTGGGAGATCGGCGAGCGAGTTCACCCCGAGCTTCGTCAGCATCAGCTCGGTCGTACCGTACAGCAGTGCCTGGCCCGGACCGGGTGCATGACCGATCTCTTGCACCAGCCCGCGGCGTTGCAGCGTGCGCAATGCCCGCTCCGAATCGACCCCGCGGATCTCACCGACCTGTCCCCGCGACACCGGCTGCTTGTAGGCGACGACGGCGAGGGTCTCCAACGCAGCATTGGAGAGTCGGGTGGCTTTCTCCGATGCGGCAAACTGTTCGAGAAACGGCTTGGTCTCCGGCGCGGTGTAGAACCGCCAGCCGCCACCGACCTGGCGCAGGACCAGGCCTCCGTTTCGAGCAGCAAACTCGTCGCGAAGCTCGCTGAGGGTCTCGGCAATCTCGGTCCGTGGGGCCTCGATCACCTCGGCAAGATCGGTCTCGGAGACGGGCGCCTCGGCCACGAACAGGATGGCCTCGATGGCCGCACGGGTATCGCTCACGGTGTGTCCTCTCCTTGCATGAGTGCGTCGAATCGCTCGGTGGCGTCACCCTCGCTGTAGCCGACCAGGATCGGGGCGAAACGGTCCTCCTGGGATACCTGCACGATCCCCCACCTGGCCAGCTCGAGGAGCCCGAGAAAGTAGGCGACGACCTCGTATGAGCTCTGACAATGCTCCACGAGGTCATCGAAATCGGCCTCGATCGTCGAGGCCATGCGATGCTGTAAGTCCAAGATGGCATCCTGCACCGATGGCAGCTCGAGAGCGAGGTGGTCGGTGTCCGGCTCCTCGTAAGCGCCGGCGAAAACCCGCTCCGCAATGGCGCCGAGACCCTCCGCATCCAGCGGTAAGACGAGCTCGGGCGGCGGCGGGGTGACATCCTCCAACCCGACGTTGCGGGCGACGAAGCGCCGCTCCGCCTCGAAGCGATGAGCAAGAACCGCAGCCACATCCTTGAAGGTGAGGTTCATCAGCAGAAGGGACAGCAGCCGGTCTCGCTCCCCGGCGAGGAGGAGCTCATCGTCGAGTTCGAACCCATGGTCGTCGGGGAGTAAGTGGCGGGCCTTCAGCTGAATGAGCGTCGACGCGATAGCGAGAAACTCGCTCGTGACGCCCAGATCGAGGTTTCGCATCACGTCGAGGTAATCGAGGTACTCCCCGACGAGATCGCTGAGGCTGAGCTCGGTGATCTCGACCTGATGGGACGTGATGAGCTGCAAGAGGAGGTCGAGGGGCCCCTCGAAGACCCTGGTCTTCACTTCATAAGTCACGACGGGGATGGTATCGGGCACCGACGGCGAAACGATTCTTTGCCTCCCCCTCAGGGGGAGTGCCGAGCGCAGCGAGGCGGAGGGGGTCAAGGCGTTGTCGCGACCACGCCTTGACCCCCCCTCGCCTCCCTACGGACGGGACTCCCCCTGAGGGGGAGCAAAAGAAGAGGGCCGCTACCCCACGGCTTAACCCCCCTCCCCGCCTGTTTTCTCCCGTCTCGCGGGGGGTGCCGAACGCAGCGAGGCGACTTCTTTGCCTCCCCCTCAGCTCAGGGGGAGGTGCCGAGTGCCAGCGAGGCGGAGGGGGTCAAAGCGTTGTCGCGACCACGGTTTGACTCCCCTCCCCTCCCTACGGTCGGGACTCCCCCCTGAGGGGGGAGCCAAAGAGAGGTCCGCTACGCCACGGCTCAACCCCCTCCGCTCCTCCTGATCGGCCTCCCGGCAGCCGTTGCAATCTTCTGGCGGAAGGTCCCGGGCTTCCTGCTCGGCATGGGGCTCACGATCGCACTCTTCGCCGTTCTGCCGACCGGGTGCCGGATCCTGCTGTCGTTACGCGGCTGACAGCCGCTTCTCCAGCGGGGTTCGGAACCTCGGGGTGACCACGACTCCGTCGAGCCAAGCCGTCAACTCCGAGGCCTTGGCGTTGATAAGCGCCCTCGCGCCGCCGCCCACCGGGTCGAGCAGCTCGTAGGCCACCTCGCCGTCCGGTCGTTGTGCCCAGCCGCCGACCACACGGCCGTTCGACCACACGGTTGGGCCGGCGTTTCCGTTGCGGTCAAAGAGATCGCCGGCGTGCTCACCGAGATACCAAAACCGCTCCTTCCAGCCCATCACCGTTGGATCGAGGCCGGGAAGGAGCGCCACCCATTCGTCGGGTGGTTCGACGGGATCGAGATCGTCCTCGAGGACATACCCCTTTGCCCCACCATCGAACTCCACCTCCACCGCGCCCGCGTCCCCGATAGCCTGCCGAGTCGGGCCGAGGTTCCAACCCGACCACCACTTCACATCGAGCTCGGTGCCGGGCCCGAAGGTGCCGAGCCAATTGCGGGCCAGGTCAGTTCGCGCCTGCTCGGGATCGAGCACGGGCAGCGGGCCCCCAAGCCAGGACTCGGTTGTCGACCAGCGGTATTGGCTCGAGATCCAGCTGCCAAGCGGTCGACCACGCACGATCCGGCCCTCCGTTGCCAGGAGAAACAGCACACGAGTCGACAGCCCGACCGAACCCTTCCACCGCTTACCCTCGCCGAAGTGGATCTTCTGATCGAGCTCGGGCACGTCCTCTTTGAGTTCGCCGGCGGTGGCCTCGCCCCTGGCCTCCAACGCTTCCATCGTCGCCCCGGCAACCCGATCGGTAAAGGCGGCCCCGTTGCTGGCAATGCCGCTGTCCTCAACCATCTTGATCTGGCGTTTTCGCTGACCATCGATCAGCGCCTTCGTGCACGCCGCGTCCATCGTTGCAGCACCGTCGCGGGTGACCACGAACATCGTGCGGCGCATTCCCGACATGCGGACCAAGGACCGCTCGTCGTACAGCGCCCGCACCAGGTCCTCGACCCGGAAGTCCTTGACGCGGGCCCAGGCTGCCAGATAAACGGTCGCCGGATCGCTGGAATGGATGCCGGCCAGGTCGGCGGCCACCGTCTGAACGTCGGCGGCTTGAACCGCCAGATGGTGCCGTACCGCGAGCCGGTCTCGTCGCTGCCCCGTGGAGATCAAATCGGAAACGCCGGCGGCTCCTGATCACTCTCGGCGGGGGGTGGTTCGGCTTTCTGACGGCGCGGTGGCGGATCCGCCGAGCCCGGCAGCGACCGCAACCCGCTCATCAGAATGAATATCAAGAAGATCGCTAGAAACGTTTGACCGAAGTAGAAGGCAGCACCGATCAACCCGACACCAACCACCGCCGAAGTGGCGAGGGTCAGCCGATCGGCATACTGCGGCGTGAAGATGGTGAGCCCATGCTGCAGCATGTGGCCGCCGTCGAGTGGAAGCATCGGAATCCAGTTGAGAACGCCCCAGAACAACCCGACGAGGATGAACGTCTCGAAGAAGGCAAGAGCCCAGTCGGGCAAACCGCTCAGCGAGCCCTGGCGACCGAACCACAAAATGACCAAACCAACGGCGATCCCGACCGCCGATCCCGCCGCCGAGACCAGGAAGCGCTTACGCGGCCCCATGCTCGGTTTGGGCACCCAGGTGGTGTAGCCCCCAAGTGCGAACAGCGTGATCGCCACATCGGCGGAGCCGTAGGCCCTCGCGGTGAAGGCATGTCCGGCCTCGTGCAGCAAGACGGCGACGAATACCGCCAGCGTCCAGCCGCCGACCTCGGCGGCAGAGTCGAAGCGGTTGATGCCGAAGAAGGCCACGATGAGGAACGACCAGTGGACGCTCACCGGGATGCCGAAGAACGGAAACTTCATGCCGGAAGCGTAGGGCGGATCTGAGTCACGAGTCGCGGGTGGCGGGTCGCGAGTCGCAAGTCACGAGTCGAGAGTCACGAGTAACGGAGGAACCGGCACCGCAATGAGAAAGAGGACAAGCCGGGTGACTCGTCCTCCTTCTTGTCGCTCGCGTCTCGCGACTATTCCTTCTCGTCGTCGGACCCTTCGTCCTCGCTGGTCTCACCGAGCGATGCGAGCCATTCGGCCGGGTCTGCGGGCAGGGCGTCGTCTGACAGCTCGGGAACCTCGTCCCCGAACAGCCCGAGGGCTGCCATGACCGTTGCCTCGGGCACCATCGGCTCGATGTCCTGATAGTGCTTCGAGCCGGTGCCGGCTGGGATGAGCTTGCCGATGATCACGTTCTCCTTGAGGCCCCGCATGAAGTCCGAACGGGACTGCAGTGCAGCCTCCGTCAGGACCCTGGTGGTCTCCTGGAAGGATGCGGCCGAAAGCCACGAGTCCGTTGCCAGCGATGCCTTGGTGATCCCCATCAGCTCGGGGCGACCCTCGGCGGGTGCCTTGCCGGACTCGACGAGCTCGGCGTTGGTGTCGCGGAACGACTGCGCATCGACCAGTTCTGCGGGCAGATACTGCGAATCGCCCGGGTTCACGATCCGGACTCTGCGCAGCATCTGGCGCACGATGAGCTCGATGTGTTTGTCGTGAATGTCGACACCTTGGGACCGGTACACCTCCTGCACCTGGTCGACCAGGTACCGCTGAGACGCCCGAATCCCGCGAACCTCCAGCACCTCCTTCGGGTCAAGCGGACCCTCGGTGAGCTGGGAACCGGCCTCGACGACGTCGCCTTCGCTGACCCGCAGCCGCGCCCGTCGCGGTAGCTGATACGGCACCTCTTCGTCGCCATCGACGATGGTTACGTAGCGGGCGTTGGTCTCCTCGTCCTCGTCGAGGCGAACAACGCCTCCGATTTCGGCGAGGATCGCTTTGCCCTTCGGAGTCCGCGCTTCGAACAGTTCGACCACGCGGGGAAGACCGTGCGTGATGTCTTCGCCGGCAACACCGCCCGTGTGGAACGTCCTCATGGTGAGCTGGGTGCCCGGCTCGCCGATCGACTGGGCAGCCATGATGCCGACCGCCGTGCCCGGCTCGACCGTCAACCCGGTCGCCAGATCGATGCCGTAGGAACCAATGCTGATCCCGTACCGTGACTCGTCGGTGAGCGGCGAGCGCACCCGTAAGGCCGTGAGGTCTTCCATCTCCTCGATGCCAATAACGGCATCGCGGTCGATAGTGAATCCCTTCCGCAGCTTCCTGCCATCAGGCAGCTCAACGAACTTTCGCCCGTCCTTGACATCCTCGGCGAGGGTTCGCCCGAAGATGTGGTTCTGCAGATGACGGACCGCTGTGCCATCGGGCTCTCTCGTCGTGATGACGATGCCGGCATCCTCGGACTCCTCATCGTGGATGATGATCTCCTGGGCGACGTCGACCAGGCGACGCGTCAGGTAGCCGGAATCGGCGGTCCGCAGCGCGGTGTCGGCGAGTCCCTTGCGAGCGCCGTGGGTCGAAATGAAGTACTCGAGCACGGACAGCCCCTCACGGAAGTTCGACTTGATGGGCTGCGGGATGATGTCGCCCTTGGGGCTCGCCACCAGGCCACGCATGCCGGCGATCTGGCGCAGCTGCATGATGTTTCCGCGGGCACCCGAACGGACCATCATGTCCATCGGGTTGAAGCGCTCCTTCATCAGCGTCGCCGACATGGCGTCCTTGACCTCGTCGGTGGCCTCGTTCCAGATCTCGATGAGCTCCTGATGCCGTTCGTCGGAGGTGATGACCCCCTTCTGGTACAGGGCCTCCATCTTCTCGGCCCGATCCTCGAAGCGGGCGATGATCTCCGCCTTCTCCGGCGGGGTCTTCACATCCTCGAGCCCGATCGTCAAACCGGCCTTGGTGGCGTATTGGAAACCGAGCGACTTGATCGCGTCGAGGGACCTTGCCACGTCCGGCTTGTCGTAGCGGCGGATCATCTCGTCGATCAGGGTGCGCATGTCGGCCTTGTCCACCGGGGCGTTGACGTAGGGAAATGACGACGGGAACGCCTCGTTGAGCAGGGCTCTGCCCAACGTCGTGTCGGTGAGTCGGATGGGGTCGAGCGGCTCTTCGGTGATCAGTGTGCCGAGCGAGCGTTTCAGGTCGGCGTGCGCCTCCGGATCGCCGGCGAGCGCGCCCACCCGCATCTTGATCGGCGCATGGATCGATATGTCACCGATCTCGTATGCCATCAGCGCCTCGTCGACGCTGGAGAAGGCGCGCCCGGCACCGAGAGCGTTTTCGATCTCCTCGGAGATATAGAAGATGCCGATCACCATGTCCTGGGACGGCGTGACGATCGGACGGCCGGATGCCGGGCTCAACACGTTGTTCGATGACAGCATGAGCAGCCGCGCCTCGGCCTGGGCCTCTGCGGACAGCGGAAGATGCACGGCCATCTGGTCACCGTCGAAGTCGGCGTTGAACGCTTCACACACCAGAGGATGCAGCTGGATCGCCTTGCCCTCGATCAGCACGGGCTCGAAGGCCTGGATGCCGAGTCGATGCAGAGTCGGGGCACGGTTCAGCAGCACCGGGTGCTCTTCAATGACCTCGCTGAGCACGTCCCACACCTGGGGACGGCGCCGCTCGACCATGCGCTTGGCGGCCTTGATGTTCTGGGCGGCGTCGATATCGACAAGGCGCTTCATAACGAAAGGCTTGAACAACTCGAGCGCCATGATCTTGGGGAGGCCGCACTGATGCAGCAGCAACTGCGGGCCGACGACGATGACGGAACGGCCTGAGTAGTCGACACGCTTGCCCAGCAGGTTCTGGCGGAAGCGCCCTTGCTTTCCCTTCAGCATGTCGGAGAGGGATTTCAGGGGGCGGTTGCCGGGTCCGGTCACGGCGCGGCCGCGCCGCCCGTTGTCGAACAGGGCGTCGACCGCTTCCTGGAGCATCCGCTTCTCGTTGTTGACGATGATCTCGGGAGCACCGAGGTCGATGAGCCGCTTCAGCCGGTTGTTGCGGTTGATCACCCTGCGGTACAGGTCGTTGAGGTCCGATGTGGCGAACCTGCCGCCGTCGAGCTGGACCATTGGGCGCAAGTCCGGCGGGATGACCGGCACCACGTCAAGGATCATGCTCTGCGGGTCGTTGAGACCCTGGGAGAAGGGCTTCATGACCTTCATCCGCTTCATGGCGCGCTGCCGACGCTGCTGGGACCGGGCCTCGAGGTCTTCACGGAGTGAGTTCATCTCTTCATCGAGATCGAGACGCCCGATGAGGTCCTTGAGGTTCTCGGCACCCATGCCGCCCTCGTAGTAGTCGCCGTAGCGATCGACGATCTCACGCCACAGTTGCTCGGACTCGACGAGCTGCTTTGGCTTCATCGTCCTGAAGGTGTCGAATGCCTCCTGCAACAGTTCGGCCTCGACGCCCGCACGTTCCTCGCGGTCCTTGATCTCCCGCTCCACCTCACGGCGGCGGGCGTTGATCTCCTGGGTGTTCGCTCCGGCCTCTTCCATCTGCTCGAGCTCCTGTTCGAGACGCGCGAAGCGACCTTCCTTCCACTTCTCGTGCTCCTCGCCGATGAGCTGGAGCTCATGGCGGGTGGCCTCCTCGAGGTCGTCGAGGTCGGCCTGGCGCTTCTCGTCGTCGACATGCGTGACCAGATAGGCGGCGAAGTAGATCACCTTCTCCAGATCCTTCGGAGACATGTCCAGGAGGTAGCCGAGCCGGCTCGGCACTCCCTTGAAGTACCAAATGTGGGTCACCGGTGCGGCCAGCTCGATGTGGCCCATACGCTCACGGCGCACCTTGGCGCGAGTCACCTCGACACCGCAGCGCTCACAGACAACACCGCGGAAACGGACGCGCTTGTACTTGCCGCAGTAGCATTCCCAATCGCGAGTCGGCCCGAAGATTCGCTCGTCGAAGAGCCCCTCCTTCTCAGGCTTCAGCGTCCGGTAGTTGATCGTCTCCGGCTTCTTCACCTCACCGTATGACCAGGCGCGAATCTGGTCGCTATCGGCGAGGCTGACCTTCAGTTCATCAAATATTTGCGTCACGTTGCCTACCCCTAGATGTTGATCTCGGCCTTCTCAGGCCGTGAGATATCGATACCAAGCGATGCTGCGGTGCGGAAAACGTCCTCCTCGAGGTCCTCGAGCTCGACTTCCTCACCGGCCGAGAGCATCTCGACGTTGAGGCCGAGGCTCTGCATTTCCTTTACCAGGACCTTGAACGACTCCGGAATGCCCGGTTCCGGGATGTTCTCGCCCTTGACGATCGCCTCGTAGACCTTGACGCGGCCCCGGACGTCGTCGGACTTGATGGTGAGGACCTCCTGGAGGGCGTAAGCGGCGCCGTAGGCCTCGAGTGCCCACACCTCCATCTCGCCGAAGCGCTGGCCGCCGAACTGGGCCTTACCCCCGAGCGGCTGCTGGGTGATCATCGAGTACGGGCCGGTGGACCTGGCGTGGATCTTGTCGTCCACGAGGTGCACCAGCTTCATGATGTACATGTATCCGACCGTGACGTCGGAGTCGAACGGCGCGCCGCCCCGGCCGTCGTACAACTGGGCCTTGCCAACGTGGTTGACCAGAAACTCGCCATCGACGTTTGGCAGTGCGTTCTCGACCACCTTGAGGATCTCGTTCTCGCGAGCGCCGTCGAACACGGGCGTCGCCACCTTTGTCCAGGGGCCGGAACCCTTCGCCGCCGGGCTCTCCAGCCCTTCAAAGCTGTCCCAGCCTTGTGCTGCTGCCCATCCGAGATGGGTCTCGAGCACCTGGCCGAGGTTCATCCGCGACGGCACGCCGAGCGGAGACAGGATGATGTCGACCGGAGTCCCATCGGGGAGGAACGGCATGTCTTCCTCGGGGAGGATCTTGGCGATCACGCCCTTGTTGCCGTGCCGACCCGCCAGCTTGTCGCCCTCTGAGATCTTCCGCTGCTTGGCGACGTAGACCCGAACCAGCTGATTCATGCCGGGAGGCAGGTCATATCCGTCGTCTCTGCGGAACTCCTTGACCGCGATCGCTTTCCCGGTCTCGCCGTGAGGGACCTTCAACGAGACGTCGCGAACCTCGCGAGCCTTCTCGCCGAAGATGGCTCTGAGCAGGCGCTCCTCCGGGGTCAGCTCGGTCTCACCCTTGGGGGTGATCTTGCCGACCAGGTAGTCGCCGGGACCCACCTCGGCGCCGATGCGGATGATGCCGCGGTCATCGAGATCCGACAGCACCTCCTCGGCGACGTTGGGGATGTCTCTGGTGATCTCCTCGGCCCCGAGCTTGGTATCCCGGGCCTCGATCTCGTGCTCCTCGATATGGATCGAGGTGAGCACGTCGTCCTTGACCAGCCGTTCGCTGAGGATTATTGCGTCCTCGAAGTTGTGCCCGTTCCATGGCATGAAAGCGACCAGCAGGTTGCGGCCGAGCGCAAGCTCGCCCTCCTCGGTCGAGGGCCCATCGGCCAGCACGGTGCCGACGCGGACCTTCTCGCCTTCGGCGACGATCGGCTTCTGATTGATGTTCGTGCCCTGATTGGACCGCTCGAACTTCTGCAATTTGAAGGAGTGTTTCTTGGTGGAATCGGCCTCTCTGATCAAGATCTCAGTCCCAGTGACGGTGAGGACCTCGCCGGCCACCGGGCTAATGATCACGTCGCCGCTGTCTTCAGCGGCACGGGCCTCCATGCCGGTTCCCACCAACGGAGCATCGGTCGTGATCAGCGGCACGGCCTGGCGTTGCATGTTCGAACCCATCAGGGCGCGGTTGGCGTCGTCATGCTCGAGGAACGGGATCAGTGCAGTGGACACCGAAACGAGCTGCTTCGGCGAAACATCCATGTAGTCGACTTCCTTGGGTGGAACCGAGTCGACCTCACCTCCGGTCTTGCGAACCAGCACCCGGTTGTTCACGAAGGAACCGTCGTCCTTCAGTTGAGCGTTGGCCTGGGCGATCACGTGGCCCTCTTCCTCGGCTGCTGTGAGGTAGTCGATCCGGCCGGTGACCTTGCCCTTCACGACCCGGCGATACGGCGTCTCGATGAAACCGAACCGGTTCACCTTGGCGTAGGACGCCAGCGATCCGATCAGGCCGATGTTCGGTCCCTCCGGCGTCTCGATCGGACACATCCGTCCGTAGTGGGACGGGTGGACATCGCGAACCTCAAACCCGGCACGCTCTCTGGAAAGGCCTCCGGGGCCGAGCGCCGAAAGCCGGCGACGATGCGTGAGGCTGGCAAGCGGGTTGGGCTGGTCCATGAACTGGCTGAGCTGGCTGGTTCCAAAGAACTCTTTGATGGATGCCACCACGGGGCGGATGTTGATCAGCGTCTGGGGCGTGATGGCCTCGGGGTCCTGGGTGGTCATCCGCTCTCTGACCACCCGCTCGAGGCGGCTCAGGCCGACCCGGATCTGGTTCTGGATCAACTCGCCCACCGTGCGAACGCGTCGGTTCTGGAAGTTGTCGATGTCGTCGACTCGGTAGTCGTCTTCGCGGTTGTGCAGGGCGATGAGGTACTCGATCGAGTTGACAATGTCGTCCTCCGCCAGCATCCCGTCCTCGGCGACGCTGTACTTGTCGAGGTTGACCGCCGGCAGTCCGAGCTTCTGGTTCAGCTTGTAACGCCCAACCCTGGTGAGGTCGTAGCGCTTCGGGTTGCTGAACAACGTGTTGATGAGGCCTCGGGCAGACTCGACGGTGGTCAATTCGCCCGGGCGCAGCTTGCGATACAGATCGAGCAGCGCCTCATCCTTGGTATCCGTCGGATCTTTCTCGAGGGTGTTGGCGATCAGCTCGGAACCGTCGAACAGCGCCAGGATCTCCTCGTCGGTCTCGGCGAAACCGAGGGCGCGGATGAACGTGGTGACGAACTGGCGCCGCTTCCGGTCAACCCTGACGCCGACCGTCTCCTTCTTGTCGACGTCGAACTCGAGCCATGCGCCCCGGCCGGGGATGATTTTCCCCGAGTACAGGTCGCGGTCGGAGGTCTTGTCGATGCTCACGTCGAAGTAGACACCGGGGCTGCGGACCAGCTGGCTCACCACGACGCGCTCGGTGCCGTTGATGATGAAAGTGCCGTTGTCGGTCATCATGGGAAAGTCCCCCAGGAAGACCTGCTGCTCCTTGATCTCACCGGTCTCGCGGTTCAGAAAGCGCGCGGTGACGAAGAGCGGCTTGGAGTAATTGCTATCGCGGTCTTTGGCCTCTTCGATCGTCTCGACCGGGTCACCGAAGCGGTGATCGGTGAGCTCCAATGCGAGGTTGCCGGTGAAGTCTTCGATCGGCGAGACCTCTTCGAACATCTGGCGTAGGCCGCTCTCGAGGAAAAGGCTGAAGGACTCTCGCTGTACCGCGAGAAGGTCCGGTAATGGCTGGACTTCGGGAAGTTTGGCGAAGGACAGACGGTTCGAGCGCGCACGTGCCAAAGGAGGATCCTCCTAGATAACGGTCAACAACAAGGGCCAAGGACGGGGATGAACTTCCGAGCATAGCATTCAACCGGAATAGCGCACAGCTATTCCGGCTCTTTTCGAGAAGAGTCGCGGGCAGACGTTTCAAGTTGTATCGCGCACCATACGCGAGGGAGGATCGCGAGTCAAGGGTCAAGACCGGGATGGTCCGCTCAAGGCGGACCATCCCGACGCAGCTGACTACTCAGCTACTCGGGCTCGGCTACTCGGCTACTTCAGTTCCACTTCCGCGCCGGCGGCCTCGAGGGCCTCCTTGGCCTTGTCGGCGGTCTCCTTGTCGACGCCTTCGAGCACCGGCCCGGGAGCACTGTCCACGACGGCCTTTGCCTCCTTGAGGCCGAGGCTCGTGAGGCTTCGCACCTCTTTGATCACCTGCACCTTCTTCTGACCGGTGGCGGTGATGATGACGTCGTAATCGTCCTTTTCCTCTTCCACGGCGGCTTCACCACCACCACCCGCAGGAGCGACGGCCACGGCCATCGGTGCGGCAGCGGTCACGTCGAATTTCTCTTCGAATGCCTTGAGAAACTCGGAGAGCTCGAGAACGCTCATGTCCTCGAACGCCTCGAGCAGCTCCTCGGACTTCAGTTGGGTCTTGGCCATTTCTTGGTCTCCAGTC
>CAXMOP010000098.1:0-12869 GCA_964195155.1 uncultured Kiloniellales bacterium
GAGCACTACACCGCGGCGGACAACGTCTTCTCCCTGATCAACCTCGCCCTGCTCACCGGCCACGTCGGCCGCTACGGATCGGGGCTGGTGCCGTTGCGCGGCCAGAACAACGTCCAGGGCGGCGGAGACATGGGGGCGCTCCCCAACAAGCTCCCCGGCGGCCAGGACGTTGCGGACGATGAATTGCGCGGCAAGTTCGAGGCAGCGTGGGGCGTCGAGCTGAACCCGGATCCTGGATGGCACCTCGCCCAGATGTTCGATGCGATCGAGCACGGCGACATGCGCTCGCTCTACATCATCGGTGAGAACCCGATCCAGTCCGAAGCCGACGGTGCCCGAGCCAGACGGGTCCTCGAGTCGCTCGATCACCTCGTGGTCCAGGAGATCCACATGACCGCCACCGCCGAGATCGCAGACGTGGTGCTACCTGCTGCGGTGGGGTGGGTCGAGTCTGAAGGCACCGTCACCTCGAGCGAGCGGCGGGTGCAGCGGGTACGCAAGGCAGTCGAGCCGCCCG
Organism: uncultured Kiloniellales bacterium; assembly: GCA_964195155.1. Lineage (GTDB taxonomy): Bacteria > Actinomycetota > Acidimicrobiia > Spongiisociales > UBA5794 > JACZST01. Next base: position 518 of record CAXMOP010000098.1, read on the forward strand.
GGGAGGCTCGCGACGACATCGACATCCTGGTGGCGATGGCCAATCGGCTTGGTTATCGCTGGCCGACGACCAGCGCCAACGAGGCGTGGGACGAGCTCCGTTCTCTCTCGCCGTGGCACGGGGGGATGAGCTACGAGAGGCTCGAGGCGCTCGGCGGCCTGCAATGGCCGTGCCCGGACGAGGACCATCCCGGGTCGCTGTTCTTGCACGGCCGTCTCTGGGAGGAGCCGAGAGGCGGGCCTGCGGCGCCGTTCACGCCGGTCGTGTGGCAACCACCCATCGACAAGCTGAGCGACGAGTTCCCGATCCGGCTCACCACGGGTCGGCATCTCGACGGTTACAACACCGGGGTTCAGTCCGGCAAGTTTCAAGCCCCACGGCGCAAGGGTGGCGGTATTGACCTGTCACCCGAGGACGGCGAGCGACTCGGCCTCGCCGAAGGTGACCTGGCGCGGGTGAGCTCGCGGCGGGGCAGCGTCATCGCCCCGGTGTTCATCGATCCCGGTCTGCGAGAAGGCCTGGCGTTCATGACGCTGCATTACCCGGAAGAAGTAGACGTCAACGTGCTCACGCTCGACGAGTGGGATCCGAAGTCGGGGACTGCGGAATTCAAGGCGACGGCGGTGCGCATCGAACGGGAGCCCTAGGCGTGGACCTTCGCCACTTGACTGCGATGCCGAGCGATGCCGAACGCGGCGCGATCGACCGCCTCCTCGAGACCGAGGGTCTGGGGACCCGTGATGAAACGCCGGGGAGGACTGCCATCGGCGGGCGCAGCGCCGCGGATCGGCGGGATCTGCTTCTGCCTGCGTTCCACGCCCTCAACGATGCGATCGGATGGATCAGCGAGGGCGGGCTGGGCTATGTCTGCGAACGGCTGTCGGTGCCCCCAGCCGAGGCTTATGGGGTCGCCGCGTTCTATGACCAGTTCACCTTCGAGGAGCGCATCGAAGTGGTCAGGGTCTGTGACGACATTGTGTGCGCCCCCTTCGCCGATCAGCTGATTGCCGGGCTCGATGGCATTGAGGTCGAGCGCAGCCCGTGCCTCGGCCGGTGTGAGGAGGCACCGGTGGCGTTCGTCCATCAGCCGGGGTTCCGGCGCACCGAGGTGGCGCCGGCATCGCCACGGGCGGTTCTCGAGCATGAGGCGACCTCCACTTCGACGCACACCGGGGTGATCGGCAATCGAGTGCTGCTCGCCAGGGTGGGCACGGTCGCTCCAGAGAGCCTCGAGTCGTACCGAGCCGCCGGCGGCTACCGCGCACTGCAGCGGGCCATCGACGAGGGGCCAAACGCGGTGCTCGACCGCATCGAGGCCGCCAGCTTGCGAGGCAGGGGAGGCGCCTCGTTCCCGGCAGCCGCCAAGTGGCGAGCGGTCGCCGCAGCCGAGGGCGACAAGATCGTGGTGTGCAACGCAGACGAATCCGAGCCCGGAACGTTCAAGGACCGGGTGCTGATGGAGGAAGACCCGTTTGCCGTCGTCGAGGGGATGACGCTCGCCGCCTTCGTCACCGGCGCCACACGCGGCTTCCTCTACGTCCGCGGCGAATATCCGCTTGCCGAGCGTCGGATGGTTGGGGCAATCGAGGCAGCGAGAGCCGACGGACTGCTCGGCGACGACGTGGCCGGCGGAGGCTTCGCCTTTGACATCGAGGTGCGGCGTGGCGCGGGTGCCTATATCTGCGGGGAAGAGACCTCGCTGTTCAACTCCGTCGAGGGACTGCGAGGTGAGCCCCGGGTCAAGCCCCCGTTCCCGACCCAGGAGGGGCTCTTCGGGCTGCCCACGGTGGTGAACAATGTCGAGACGTTGGTCGGGGCGGTAGCGGTCACGATGGACCAGGACGGCGCAACCAAGTTGTTCGCCCTCTCGGGGGCCGTGTCCGAGCCTGGCCTGTACGAGGCGCCACTGGGGGTTTCGGTCGCCGCTCTGTTGGAGGCGGCTGGCGGCGCCACCGGGGATGTGCAGGCGGTCCTGGTCGGCGGCGCTGCCGGCAAGTTCCTCGCCGGCGACGATCTCGACCAGAACCTTGACCACGGGACGGAGCCGCCCCTCGGATCGGGTGCGGTCGTAGTCTTCGACGAGGAATCGGACATGAAGATGGTCATCGACCGGATCGCCCGCTTCTTCCGCGATGAGTCGTGCGGGAAGTGCGTTCCGTGCCGGGTGGGCACCATCCGCCAGGTCGAGGCCCTGGATCGCCTCGCCGATGGCTCCGACGAGGCGGCAACGCTCGACGACCTCGCCGCGGTGCTTCGCGATGCTTCGATCTGCGGTCTTGGCCAACTGGCTGCCGAGGCCGTGCAGTCGGCGCTCGAGATCGAGCTGATCGGAGGTGGCCGTGGCTGAGACCGTGGCGATCACGATCGACGGGGTGAAGGTCGATGCCGCCGCCGATGCAACGATCCTGGAGGCGGCAGCAGAACGGGGGACCGAGGTCCCGACCCTGTGTTACCTGGAGACGCTGACCGCCGCCAACGCCTGCCGTCTCTGTGTGGTGGAGGTCGAGGGCGCCAGGGCGCTCGCCCCTGGGTGCTCCCGAAAGGTCGAGGAAGGCATGGTCGTCAATACCCGATCCGAGCGGGTCGACCGGGCCAGGCGCATGGTGCTCGAGCTTCTCGTCTCTTCGGTCGACCTGTCACTCGCACCGGAACTGTTGGAGCTTGCCGAAGAATACGGCGCCCAACCCGAGCGGTTCGGCGACACGGCGGCCATCGTCGAGCTTCCGGTCAAAGCCGACAACGGCCTCTATGTCCAGGACCTGTCCAAGTGCGTGCTGTGCTATCGGTGCGTGTCGGCGTGTGGAGACGACGCCCAACACACCTACGCCATATCGGTGACCGACCGTGGCTTCGGGGCTGCGATCTCCACCGAGTTCGACGTTGCGCTACCCGAATCGGCGTGCGTGTTCTGCGGCAATTGTGTCGCGGTGTGCCCCACCGGTGCGCTCATCGTGACGACCGAGTACGACATGCGCCAGGCCGGGACCTGGGACGAGGAGCTGCAATCGGTGACCAGGACCATCTGTGCCTACTGCGGCGTTGGCTGCAACCTCGACGTCCACGTGCAGGAGGGCAAGATCGTCAAGGTGACCTCGCCCTTCGACCACGAGGTGACCGAAGGCAACCTCTGTATCAAGGGCCGTTTCGGCTGGACCCACGTCTCGGGCCCGGAGCCAGTTACCTCCCCCTGAAGGGCTTCTTTGCCTCCCCCTCAGGGGGAGGTGCCGAGCGCCAGCGAGGCGGAGGGGGTCAAGGCGTTGTCGCGACCACGGCTTGACCCCCCTCCCTTTCCCGGGAGAAGTGCCGAGCAAAGCGAGGCGACTCTTTGCCTCCCCCTCAGGGGGAGGTGCCGAGCGCCAGCGAGGCGGAGGGGGTCAAACCGCAATCGCGACCACGGCTTGACCCCCCTCCCCTCCCTACGGTCGGGACTCCCTCCTGAGGGTGTCGCATGATCGCGGAGTCCGACACTCGAGGGGGGAGCAATGCCTGGAATGATTCGCTCCTCGACGGACTTGCACTCTCCATGGCTGCTCTACCGCCGATGCCGGAGGACTGGGAAGACACCAGAGCGACCCTTCACGCCTACGCCCATGCCGCTTCTGCCCTCCCACGGGCGCTCATCACGGCACACGACAAGTATTGGCACCAGGCGATGACCGTCGAGCCAGATGGCCTCACTAGCAAGCCGATTCCGCTCGCGGAAGGGGGGAGTGCCACCGTTCGGATGGATTTGAACACCAACGAGGTGGTCCTGGAAACCGACGGCGGCTTCGCCCGCACCTGGCCCATGAACGATGGTCTTTCGGCAACCAAGCTCGGCGACGACTTGATCGCGGCAGCCGCCGAACTCGGCCTCGACGCCGAATACGACCGGGAGCGATTCGAGAACGACGAGCCCCGTTCGTACGACCCCGAAGCGGCAGCCGCCTTCTACGAATTGCTGCAAGCGGTCGTTGCGGTTCTGGAAGAGCACCGAGAAGGCCTCGACGGCGAGGTCAGCCCGATCCAGCTCTGGCCCCACGGCTTCGACCTGTCCTTCGAGTGGTTTGGTAGCAGGGTCGAGCAGTACGAAGAGGACGGAAAGACCGTCGAGTACCCGTCACAGCTCAACCTGGGTTTCTACCCGGCAGGTGATCCTTACTTCTACAGCAACCCCTGGCCGTTCGACGCTGAGGATCTCATCGACAAGCCGCTCCCCGACGGGTCCGAGTGGTACGTCGAGGACTGGAATGGCACCAAGCTGCCCTACCGCGAGATGATCGACGACCCAACGGCGACCGATCGGCTTCTCGACTTCGCCAGACGCGTCTTCGCGATCGTCGAGCCCACGCTCACCGGATAGTCGCGGAGCTACCCTCCCCGGCGAGAGGAGCAATGTGGGCTTTCCCGAGCCGTTCTATCAATGGCGTCCCCACCCGTGGCACGGGCTTGACGCCGGCCCGAATCCCTCCGAGGTGGTGACCGCATACATCGAGATCACCCCGTTCGACGTCGTCAAGTACGAGGTCGAGAAGCGCACCGGCTATCTCAAGGTCGACCGGCCCCAGCGGGGGAGCAGCTCCCCACCCGAGCTCTACGGTCTGATCCCGCGCACCTATTGTGCCGCCAGGGTGGCGGCCCTCTCACCCGAGACCGATGTCGCCGACGGCGACCCACTCGATGTTTGCGTCATCTCCGAGCGGCCCATCGACCGCGCCGAAGTAATGCTCGACGCCCGGGTCGTCGGCGGGATCCGGATGATCGACACTGGGGAAGCCGACGACAAGATCGTGGCGGTGCTCGATGGCGACGCGGTGTGGTCCGGCGTCGAGGATCTCGATGGTCTGCCGAAGCGCATCGTCGAGCGCCTCGTGCACTACTTCCTTACCTACAAAGTGCTTCCCGGCGAGGAGAATCAGGTCTCGGTGCCTGAGGTCTACAACAAGAAGCATGCGTTTTCCGTGGTCGCAGCCGCGATGGCCGACTACGACGAGGCCTTCGGAGGGTGAATCTGCCGCGCCGGGAGCGGTTTCTCAAGAACGTCGCCGACCTGGCCACGCGCCTCCTCTACCGGCGGATCGATGTGCACCAGCAGCTCGGTGCCACGGCGAGCGGGCCTCAACTCAGCGTTGCCAACCATTTCGGGGGCTTCGCCGACGCCCTCATCCTGATGTACGCCCTGGACCGGGTGCCGCGTTTCATCGCCCGCGACGTCATCTGGCGATACCCCGTCGCCAAGCAGGTGATGCAGTTCGTCCGCGCCATCCCCGTGCACAAGCCGGCCGACTCCGCGACAAAGGGCGCCGCCAGGAGTGATCAGATGTTCGCCTCGACGTACCACGCGCTCGGTGAGGAAGACCTACTGGTGATCTTTCCGGAGGGAATCACCGTCGACGACCCGGCAATCGCGCGGATCAAGACCGGGGCGGCCCGGATTGCCCTCGGCGCCAGGGCCAACGGTGTCGCCGGCATCCAGATCATCCCGTCCGGGATCCACTACGAAGACAAGGCGCTGTTGCGCAGCAAGGTATATGTGCACGTCGGCGACGTGATCGACCTTGATCGATGGGTGGGGGAGAACACCGAGCCCGGCGACGACCAGGATTCATCAAACCGGGACCTGGTGACCCGGCTCACCGGGGTGATCGAATCGAGGCTGCGACGGGCGGCTCCGAATTTCGAGGACTGGCAAGAGGCCAGAACCATGGGTCAGGGCTCGGCGGTGGCGCTTCGCAACGTTCCCGCTGCCCCGCCTGAGGTTGACTACGCAGCCCAATCCGCCCTTGCCGACGAGCTGGCGATCCGACCGGACGAGGACAAGGCCCGGATCACCGCGGCGGTCGACATTTACAACGCCGACCTCGACGCTGCCGGCCTCACCGACGAGCAGATGATGACCCGCCACCGGTCGCGGCGATCATTTCTGTGGCGCGTCACCTGGAACGCCCTTGTCGGACTCCTGCTCTTACCCTTTGCCGTGATCGGGTTCGTCATCAACGTGATCCCGATGACCCTGACCTGGCTGGTCGGCAGGGCCAGGGTGGACCCTGCGATGATGGCAACGATCAAACCGGGCGCTGCCATCGTCTTTTTCACGATCACCTGGGGCATCGCCGCCTGGCTTGGATGGGGGCGCGCTCAGCTCAGCGGCATTGCGGCCGTGCTGCTGCTGATGCCGCTCTACGTCTATGCGCTGTTCGCCGTGGCCGAGCGTGGGACGCTGGTGGCCAGGGCGATCATCAACCGCACCAAGACCGGAAGTGCCGACCTTCACCAAGGGATCGTCGACGATCGGAACGATGTGGTCGTGTCGGTGGTCGAAGCTCTGTAAGCGCTATCCCTGGGCAATGCGCGCGGCGCGCTCGACCTCGGATCGCCGCAACGCCCGTTCCACAGCTTCCATCTGGGCGTCGGTGACACCGTCGATGGCGTATGCGGCCCGCACGAACTCGGCAAGGTCGGCGCGATAGTCGTGACCAAAGGCTTCGAACGCTCCCGGGACGACCCGGGCAGCATTCTTGGTGTCGAAGGCGGCTTGCCAGAACGTCACCGCCGGTACCCAGCGTTGGGTCCGCGAGATGTGCGGTGGGCGGTCTTCGGGAGGGCCGAGCCACGGTGGCCGCCGATAGAAGATGGATGGGTTCGACAGGGTCACCGGGTCCTCGTGATGGTCGAGGAACGTGTATTCGGTATCGCGTCCGCGCTCGGCAATGGTGGCGGCGCGGCCGAACCGGCCGTCACCCGCATTAGCGGACATCACCGCGCCCTGGAACCGGGTCGCGTACGGCGTTCCGACCCAAAGCGCACGGTCGACGGAAACCTCGGCGAGCGCCTCGTAGCCTGGGGGGGCAAAGGCATCTTGGCTGGTCTGTGCTCCAAGGCTCTCCCCATACAACACGATCCGCGGTCGCTCCGACGCCGATCGTCCGTCGAGTTCGGAGGCGATGCGAGCGACCAACCCAGCCTGCTGTCGTTGGCCGTTATCGATGCGGTCGATGGAGACCAGAGACGGGCGCTTGCCGTACTGGATCGTCACCGTGGCCACGTCGCCATGGGTGAAGTATTCGGCGGCTTCGATCGGGATGGGGTTCAGGTACCCGGTGCCCGACGGGGACCCGACAATCAGCAGCGACCGGTCGAAGGCGCCGCTACGTCCCAGCTCCTCGATAGCGAGCTCGACCCTGGCCTCGATGGTCGGGGCGTGGTCGACGCCGATGTAGAGGCGGACCGCGTCGACGGCGTCGTCGCTACCCATGACCTGGTTGATTACCGAAGCGGGCGACGCCTCGGTGACGAATCGTCTGCCCTGGAGGCCGAGGCCGGCGAAGTCGACCGTACTCTCCGGTCCGCCGCTCACCAGCCCCGACGCCGGAGCAGTGGTGTACCCGGGCTCGACCCGGTCACCCGCGGCGTCCATCGAGCCGAGCACACGACCCCCAGCCAGCCTTGCGGCGAGGCCGGCGGCCCCGATGATCGCTCCATGTGCCGCGGCCTGCCAGAGCAATTGCGAGCCACCGAGGTGGTTGCTCCCGACTGTGGCCACGCCCCGGGCTGCGGCTCGCTCGCCGACGAGCAGACTCCACCCGGCCGCACCGATTGCAGCACCGGTGACAAGGCTTGAACCGACCTCGGGAAGCGGGATGGCGGGCTGCCCATCGTCGGGGTAGGAGCGCAGCTGACGAGCCAGCGCCGCGACGAAGACCCCTCCGAGTCCAACCGCCGCTACCCCAGCACCGGGACCACCGGTGGGGCGCAGCCGACGGGACAGGGCGAGCGACGCCGACACCACGCCGGCGGTACGAGCCACGGTTGCAAGGGTCTCGGCCGGGGCTGGAAGCCCAACGGCTACCGCTGCAGCGGCGCCTGCGGCGATGGCTACCGCCGGGACGGCGCGGTTCATCCGGGTTGCCGAGCCTGCCAATCCGACGACGCGTTCGAACAGGTTGCCGGCGAGATACCCCGATGCAATCGACGCGGCGACGATGAGGGCCTGGTCGTTGCGGGGGCGGGGAACGAGCGAGGGCTGGTAGGTGCGAACCACGGCGATGCCACCAACGACGAGACCGGTCTGTACCGCCGGCTTCGCCACGACCCTGGTCAACCCGTGCAGCATGGGCCGTTCAAACGATCCGGCGCTCTGTCGCCCATCGAGCGAGCTCGTGACGGTTGGAGAGCTGGAGCTTGCGTAGCACGGCGGACACGTGGGTTTCGACGGTTTTCACCGAGATCGACAGCCGAGTCGCCACCTGTTTGTATGCGTAACCCTTGGCGATCTGGCGCAGAACCTCTCGCTCACGCGGGGTGAGGGCATCGAGTTCGGGATCGGCGTCGACCGGCATCACGTCGGAGAACGCATCGAGGACGAACCCGGCCAGCCGCGGCGAGAACACGGCGTCGCCGGCGGCGACGCGCTCGACCGCGTCGGCAAGATCGTTCGGTGCGATTGACTTGGTTACGTAGCCGCGGGCCCCGGACCTGATCATGGCGATCACGTCCTCGGGAGCGTCGGAGACCGAGAGTGCCAGGAATTTCGTGTCCGGATTCGTCTCCAGGACGTTGCCGATGACCGCCAGTCCGCCACCGCCCGGCATGTGGACGTCGACGAGCACCACGTCGGGATGCGTCGAGCGAATTCCGTCGATTGCATCGTCGACGTCGGATGACCAACCTGCGAGTTCGAAGCGCTCGGTCAGCTCGGCGCGCACGCCGCTGAGGAACAGCTCGTGGTCGTCGACCAGGTAGATCGCGATCGTCATGGTGTCCCGGTCCTGAGATGCACCTCGGTGCCGGTGCCTTCGCTGCTGATGATCTCGGCCGTTCCGCCGGCGCGGCGCATTCTTGCAACAATCGACTCGGTGATGCCCCTGCGGTCTTCGTCGACGGCATCGATGTCGAACCCGGTGCCCTGATCAGTGATCCATGCCTCAACAGCGTCGTCGGTGCATTCGACGTAGACCGAAACCTGCTGAGCCTGGGAATGCTCGGCTGCGTTGGTCATCGCTTCGGCGGTAGCCGCGATCAGCGCCGGGGATTCCCTGAGGGCCTGGCGGTCTCCGACGACGACCACCTCGATCGGGACATCGAATGCGGCTTCCACCTTGGCGGCGGCTGCCGTGACCGCCTCACCGACCGTTTCCCCTGCATGATCACGGTCCGGGGCAAAGAGCCACGTCCGCAGGTCGCGTTCTTGGGCTCGCGCCAGCGTCGTCATGTGCTGTGCGCTGTCGCTGCGCTGGATCAGCGCGAGGGTTTGCAGCACCGAGTCGTGGAGATGCGCCGCCAGCTCGGCGCGCTCCTCCGAGCGAATCCTGGCGTGGCGCTCCTTGGACAGGTCATTGAAGAGGCCAAGTACCCAGGGACCGAAAACCAACATGAAGCCCACGGCGGTCAGCAGTACTGCGATCGCCACCGGGCCGAGGGACTGGAACGAGTCGAGCGAGGTGAGGATCACCACGACGCCGGCGGCCATCAGTGAGGCGCCGATCACGATCTGGACCCGGCTACGCGGCTTGCCCGCATTGGCCAGGCTGGTAAGCCTGGTCCGAGATTCGACACTCGAACGCTCCCACACCAGGGCACCGCCGAAGGCCAACAGCGTTATCGGCCAGACCATGCCGCCGAACCACAAGCCAACGCTCTCAAGAATCAGCAGGACCGCAACGAAGCCAAGCCCGAGGCCGATCTGCTGGCGGCGAGATGCCGGGTGCTCGGCGGTGACGATCGATCCGTACTGCTCGTCGTCGGGAGCTCCGACCCACACGACGCCATACAGGATCAAGCCGGCGCCTCCGGCCACGCTCAGCGAAATGATGGCGGCCCGCACGTACGCGGCCGGGATCCCAAGCCGGGCAGCGATACCGCCACCGACGCCTGCAACCACTCGATCGTCCACCGGCCGGGTGAGCCGCCCGGACAGGAACTGGTAGCCGGCTGACTTCGCCGGGGTTTGGGTGGTTGGCGCCTCATTCATTGCCCTCGATGTTGTCACAGGCCGGCACCGTCGACAACCGGGTACAACCCTGAGGCGACCCGGAGACCTCAGGGTTGGCGCAGGGAAACACCCGATAGCGCAGGACGACCCGATCCGCCACGATGTCGGTATGACAACATCAACACCAACTCAACAACGCCGCGAGCTGCGGCGGCCGATCGATGGCCGGATCATCGGCGGTGTCGCCGCCGGGCTCGGCAGACGATTCTCGATCAACCCCTGGTGGTTCAGGGTCGGGCTCATCGTGTTCACCTTGTTTGGCGGCTTCGGAATCGTCCTGTACGGGATCGGCTGGCTGCTCATCCCAGAGCAAGGCACCGACGAGTCGATCATCGGCCGTTTTGTGGGCGACTTCGACACGTCGAACACGACGATGATGTTCGGCGTCGGGCTCATCGCGGTCGCCGCGCTGATCCTGGCCACCAGCCTCGATCTTTTCTCCGGGAACCTGCTGCTCGCAGCGGTGCTGTTTGTGATCGGCGTACTGCTGTATCGGGGGGATCTCGGATCCAGCGACCCGAAGGAACCAGACGGAGGAGGCGATATGCCGGGAGAAACGACAATAGAAAGCACGACAGCCCTGGCGCTCGAGGACGCTGGGCCAGGCGGAGGCGACCCGCCTGAGGATGTCTACCCGACACTGCCGCCGGAACCTCCACCCCCCGAGGCGCGACCACGATCGATCCTCGGTCAAGTCACGCTCGCCGCCATGCTGATCGGAGTGGGCGGTCTGGCGCTGCTCGACGCAGCCGGAATCCTGTATCCGGGGTTCGTCCACTACGCGGCGCTTGCGCTCGGCATTGTCGGCGCCGGTCTGCTCGTCGGGACCATCTTCGGCAGAGCCCGTTGGCTGATCGCCATTGGCCTGCTGCTGGTGCCGGTCCTGCTCGTCGCCAGCGTCATCCCCAGTTGGTCGTTCAACGGCGAGGTCGGTGACGAGTTTTTCAGCCCGACGACTCTCGCACAGATCAGCCAGCCGTATGAGCTGGCAGCCGGCACGCTCTACATCGATCTGACCTCCCTCGACGAACACGAGGTCGATTCGGTCTTGCGGCCCGTCGACATCGAGGTCCAAATCGGGGCTGGTGAGATACAGATCGACGTTCCACGGGATTGGGCCGTCAGTGTGGAGGCGTCGGTCGGTGCGGGTGTCGTTGATCTGTTCGGCGACGAGCGCGCCGGTCTCGGCGTCTCCGCGAGCGCCGACACCGGTTCGCCACCGGTGCTGCTCATCACCGCAGAGGCCGGGGTGGGATCCATCGTCGTTCGATCAGTCGCAATCTCGGAGGGATGATCATGGAACAACACAAACCCGATTGGATCTCGCTCACCTTCGGTGGCCTGTTCGCGGCCCTCGCCGTGCTCCTGCCCGTCGGACGGTGGGTCGATTGGGACCTCTCCGAGTGGGTGCTGCCGGTCGCGGTGCTGCTGCTCGGGATCGGCATTGCGGTCTCGGCGATTGCCTCGACGCGCAACTAGCTCACCACCCTCCGTCGACGAAGTGGCTCAAGATGGAGGCGAACACGGTCAGGGCGAGGCCGCCGAGAACAATGGCGAGGAATGAATCGCTGCTGAGCCCGATGTCGGCCCGCTCCCCAATCCAAATCAGGGCCCCCATCAGGGCGATGTTGACTATCAGGGTGAACAGCCCGAGCGTGAGGATTCGCACTGGCAGCGTCAGCAGCTTGGCGATCGGCTTGATGAAGGCATTGACGAGGCCGATCACCAGGCCGAAGACGGCAAACCACCACCATTCGCCGTCGAAGGCGAGGCCCGGAACCAGCCAAACGGTCAGCCAGGCGGCCAATGCGTTTCCGGCGACGCGGATCAGCGTCTTCACCCGGTAAGCGTAGGACAGACTTTCCCTTCCGCACGGCTCGCGGCCCGGTTACTATCACTTATCCACAGGAAGGCGACATGCGGGACTGGAAGGTTTTTCGGCCGGACTCCGGCGGATCTGGTGCCTCGGGTGCTACTCGGCAGCCGCTGGAGAGCACGCGCCGCTCAGAAATCGATCCCGAGGTCGATGACCCGCAATTCGAGATCGCGCTCGACATGGATCGCGATCAGCTGCAGCTGATGTTCGACGACGCCGTCAAGTTCGAACAGCCCACCCATTCGGCCCCGGTTGGCACCGCAGATGACTACCAGGAGCAATGGCGGAGAGAAGCCCTCCAGGCCAAAGCCGACGTCGCAGACACCTTCGGGCCTTGGTCGGACGAGTCCAGGGTCGAGGGTGCAACGTACTACCGCAAGGCCACCCGGCTGATTTGACTCGTCGTATCCCCGACCATGTGTGGTGTCGCATTTCGCGATCGTGTGACCCTCGGGCTCTCACCGCCGCGGCCTTCTCTTTGCTCCCCCCTCAGGGGGGAGTCCCGC
>CAXMOP010000099.1:0-59290 GCA_964195155.1 uncultured Kiloniellales bacterium
CCGAGCGACGCCCTCCGCCTGGGAGGAGTCCTGGTGGATTGCGTAGTCGCGAATACCCTCACGAGCAGCGTGGGTCAGCGTCACCTGGGCGTTGTACAGCCTGCCGAACTCGATGGTTCCGAAGACCAACAGCATCAGGACTGGGAGCACGATGGCCATTTCCACCATCGCAGATCCGGCCTGCCCCGCCGTCCTTCGGCGCCATCTTGTCCATCGTGTGATCATTCGATCCTTCACCCCCCCCCATACCCACGACCGACCCATACCAACGACGTCGCGAGTTGACGAGAAAGCAGTGCTGAGAAGCGTTCTGGCCCGGTCAATCACCCTGACGCGGTCTCCGCGGTAGCGGAGACCGCGTCGGCTGATTTGTCTCGCTCGTTCCGCGAGCCGCTACGACTGCGCTGGCGGCAACTTCTCCTCGGCATTGGTGAAAGCGGCGAGGACGTCGAGGCCGAGGGTCGCGATGACCGCAATGGACACGACGGCGATGAGGGCGACCAGGATGCCGTATTCGACCATCGTGGCGCCCCGCTCGCTTTTGATCAACGGCTTGAGTGCGTACAGAACATGCAACAACATGTGAATCCTTCTTCCTCTCCTGAGACCCCCGTGGAGGGTCCTTCCCCGGACAATGGTCGAGCACCGGCGACCGACAGTCATCGTCAGATTTGATGAATCACCACCCTCTTCACGGCTGATACCAGCCGCTGTGGTAGGCGAGGGCGGCGGCGGCGAGCTGGGAGTGAACCCCGAGTTTGAGGAGGATCGAGCGGATATGCGAGCGCACGGTGGCCAACGAGACGAAGGTCTCCTGTGCGATCTCCGTCGGCCCCCAGCCCCGGCACATCAGGGTGAGCACTTCACCTTCGCGCGGCGTCAGCAGCGCAAAGGGAGCGCGGCGCTTCTGTTCCTCGGCCTCACTTCGGCGAAGCTCCGCAAGCAGGGTTCGCGAGTGCCAGTCGAGTGTCCCGCTGTTGCCGGCGGCGGTTCGGATGGCGGCAACGAGCTCGGTGAACGACGCCCGGTTCTTGTCGACGATTCCTACCGCACCGGCGTCCAGGCATCTGCCAAGGGCCTGGTGGTCGTAGCTCGAGCTGAGCATGACCACGCGGGCTCCGGTCTGGCGCATGGCACTGATGAGTCGCTCCGGTGGGCCCGGCGGATCGGGCAGCTCGACCTCGAGAAGCACGATCTGGGGCTCGGTCCGGTCGAGTTCGACGATCAGCTCCTCTGCCGAGTCGGCCCAGACGGCCGTCGTCGGAACGCCGGTACGACCCAGCTCCTCGGTGAGGGCATGCGTCAGCAGTGCGTGGGGGTCGACGAGCGCGGCCTTGATCGGGTCGAGCGCTTCAGCGGTTGCCCCGATGGCATGGGCCCCGATGGCATGGTCGGGTTGAGCCCGCGCGACCATTTAGACCTGCCTTCCCTGATCGCCCTGCGTGCGACGGCGGGATGGGTCCCCGTCGGTTGGTGAACCGAGCCCATTCCCGCTGGCGGCATCGTCACCGACCAACCCGCTCCGGCGCATCGTCAGAATTGATGATTCGGGCTCGCTCCATCCGGCGACGGCGTCGGTCCACGCCTCGCCGGCCCGTGCGCCACGTTGCCGCTCACGCCCGGCGGCACCACGATGGTTCGCGGCGTTCAGGATCGTGAAAGCCAGTTCATCGAGGTTTGCATATTGCGGATTGACCGCCCACACTGCCCCGGCCTCGACCCACGAGTGTCCGGCGGGTGGCCGGACCGAGCGATCGAGGGCGATTGCGAGCACCTGGCGGCTGGCAAGGCGCCGGATGAGGTCCCTGGCGTCCGTTGTGTACCCGCCGTCGGCGAGGTGGAGAACGACCAGGTCGGCGCACTTGGTCGTCAGATCGTCCATCAGGACCTTCGGCGCATCCCAATCCGCCCGCCACGTCGTGATTCCCGATGCGCGAATCGCGTCGACGAGCACATCAACGAATAGGCCGGGCTCCCCGAGCACGGCGGCGCGAACCTGACGATCACCGAAATCATCATTTCTGCCGATGACGGGGCCTGGTCCCGCGAGGTTCAATCTACGCAGTGTCATCCCAACCGCCGCTCGAGGTTCTCATCGCGGTACGGCCGCGGCTGTTTGCGTCGGCTCTCGGTCGTCTGCTCGACCGCGACGGACGACGCGTCACCGTCATCGATCCCGAGACCGACACCGTCGTGACCGACCGCTACGACGTTGCGGTGATCTCGGACGGACCGACGACTGCTGTCTCCGGGGCTGCGGTGATTCGTTTGTCGAACGTCGAATACGGTCGCCCGTCGAGCACGGTCAGGATCGGGTCGCAGCACGAGATCGTGCCGATCGGATCGACCAAGGAGCTTGCAGCACTGATCGATCGCGCCGGGATGGCGGCACGCGACAACACGATTGCCTGAAGGGGCTTCCCCCTGGCAATCTTCCCCCCCGGTTGGCCTTCCCGTTTCCCCCGCCACAGCCCAGCGCGTTAGAGAGACGGACCACCGGAGCGGGTATTCCCCATTCTGCACCCTCCACCACAGAGGGTGCCCCCGCAACTGCATTATGTGGCCTCTCCTGCACTGCAGAGCGTAGTCGGACCAACACCCCCAGTGCCAATCGAAGTGACCTCAGGCCGGCGCGGCGACCTGATCCACGATGTCCTCGGCGAGGGCGAGCGCCGCGGTCGCACCGGGAGATGGGGCGTTCCTGACCGTGACCACCCGCCCGGCCCTGGTAATCAAGAAGTCGTCGATCAGGGTGCCGTCGCGGTCCACCGCCTGGGCCCTGACCCCTGATCGTGCCCTGGTCAGATCCGAGGCGGTCGTGCCGGGCACGTAGCGGCTGACATCGCGGGCGTATGCGCGAAGGTTGACGGACTGCCAGCTCTCCTGTGCCCCACGCTGCCAATGCCGGGCGGCAAGGCGCCAGAATCCGCGCTGCCGGGCCAGCCCGGCGAGATGGGCAAGGTCGACGTTGCGCCACCGGTATCCATCTCTGGAGAATGCCAGCACCGCATTTGGTCCCACCAGGACCTCGTCGTCGACCGTCCTCGTGAAATGAACGCCGAGGAACGGGTAGCGCGGGTCGGGAACCGGGTAAATCAGCCCGTTGATCTGTGCGGCGCGGTCGGGCGTGAGCGTGAGGTACTCGCCGCGAAACGGCACAACGGCAGGCTCGGGCGAATCCCCGGCCATCACGGCGAGTCGATCGGATTGCACCCCCGCACAGACGACGACGGCACCAGCGTCGATGCGATGCCGTTCGGCCCCGATCACCACCGCAGCCCGGCCGGTGTTCGATGCCACCCCGAGGACCTCGGCATTGGTGACGATCCGTCCACCCGCGGCGATGAGGTCGCGGGCCAACTGTTCGGCAACGGCGGGGAAGTCGGTGATCGCCGTCGTCGGCGACCAAATCGCCCGGTGGCCGGCCGCCGCCGGCTCTCGCTCGGCGATACCCGCCGGGCCCATCAGCTCGATCCCGGGGCAGCGGTTGGCGGTGGCGCGCTCGTACAGATCGCGGAGCCGGGCCTCCTCCTCCTCGGAGACGGCGATGATGAGCTTTCCGCATTCCACGTACGGGATGCCGTGGGTCTCGGTGTAATCGCGCAGGGCGGTGACTGAGCGCCGGGTCAGCTCGGCCTTCTTCGAGCCCGGGCGGTAGTAGATCCCGGCGTGGACCACACCGCTGTTATGCCCGGTCTGATGGGTGGCAATGGCCTGTTCCTTTTCGAGCAGGAGCACGGAGCGGCCCGGCTGGTCGAGGAGTAGCTGTCGGGCGACGGCCAGTCCGATGATCCCGCCGCCGACGATGACGAAGTCGGCGTCAGCGGGCAGATCGAGGGCAGGGTCTCCGGTCATGGGCGATGTCAGCTCATCGTCTTGGCGACGGAGTCGTGGATCCGCTCGACGGAAGGGATCGCCATGTCCTCGAGAGCCTCGGCTGCGGCGAGCGGGATGTGCGGAGTGGTGATGCGGATTACCGGGCCGTCGAGGTCCCAGAACGCCTCCTCGGCGGCGATGGAGACGATTTCGGCGCCCCAACCGCACAGGCGGGGATTCTCCTCGACCGTGTACAGCCGGCCGGTCTTGGCGATCGAGGACAGCAGGGTCTCGGTATCGAGCGGTACCAGCGAGCGGATATCGATGACCTCGGCGGAGATACCGAGCTCACCGAGGCGTTCGGCTGCTTCCTGGGCTCTCGGGACCATGAGCGCAAGTGCAGCAATTGTGCAGTCGGTGCCCTCGCGAACGACGGTGGCGGAGCCAAGCGAGTCGACGATCTCGCCATCGGGCACTTCTCCCTTGGTGGCGAACAACGACTTGTGCTCGAAGAACACCACCGGATCAGGGTCGCGAATGGATGCGGCCATCAAGCCGACCACGTCTCGCGGTGTGGATGGCGCCACCACCTTCAGCCCGGGGATCATCATGCACCAGTTCTCCACGCTCTGGCTGTGTTGCGCCCCGAAACGCGACCCGCCGCCGTTGGCGGTGCGGATCACCATCGGCACCGAGATCTGCCCGTCGGTCATGTAGCGGGCCTTGGCCACTTCGTTGGCGATCATGTCGAAGCACACCGCGATGAAGTCGGAGAACATGATCTCGGCAATGGTCGGGATGCCGGTCATGGCGGCCCCGGCGGCGGCGCCGATGATTGCCTGTTCCGAGATCGGCGTGTCCCGGATCCGATCCGGGCCGAACTCGTCGAGCAAGCCGACGGTCGTCTTGAACACGCCCCCGGCGGTGGCGATGTCTTCGCCGAGCATCACGACGGTGGGATCGCGGCGCATCTCCTGGGCGATTCCGCGAGCCACTGCATCGCGATAGGTCAGTTCCGCCATGCAGATCCTCCATCGGCCCACACCTCGGTGAACAGCGCGTCGGCACCCGGGGGTGCCGACGCCTTGGCGAACTCGGTGGCATCGTCGACCGCCTGGGCGACCTCCTGCTCGATCCCGACCAGGTCCCCCTCATCGACGCCGAGGCGCAGCAGACGCTGGTGGTACATCGGGATGGGGTCGCGTTCGAGCCATGCCTCGACTTCTTCGTCCGGTCGATACTTGCCGGGGTCTGCCCGGCTGTGGCCGCCGTGGCGGTAGGTGACGGCCTCGATCAGCGAAGGGCCATCGCCGTAGCGTGCCGTGGCGACGGCCTCTGCTGCCATGGCGAAGACGGCGTCGGCGTCGTTGCCGTCGACGAGGCGGCGTTTCAACCCGTAGGCGCTCGCCCGGTCGGCTGCGGGATGGCGCACGGCGGTCACCAGGTCGATCGGCGTGTATTCCATGTACAGGTTGTTTTCGCAGACGAAGATGACCGGAAGTTTCCAGACCACGGCGAAATTGAGCGCCTCGTGGAAGGCCCCGATGTTGGTCGTGCCGTCTCCGAAGAAGGCGACGGCGATCTGCTCGGTGCCGCGGAGCTGTGCCGACCATGCCGCCCCGTTGGCGATGCAGAGGTGGGCGCCGACGATGGCGTAGCTTCCCATCATCCCGTGCTCGACCGAGGTGAGGTGCATCGACCCGCCCTTGCCCCCGAGGATGCCGTCCTCCCGGCCGAGGAGCTCTGCCATCGTTGGCCCGAGTGCCGCCCCGCGGGCCAGGGTGTGGGCGTGGCCGCGGTAGGAGGCGAATGTGTAGTCGTCTGGGCGCATGGCTGCCGCCACCCCGGCGGCGACTGCCTCCTGTCCCAGGGAGAGGTGGCTGGTGCCCTTGACCAGGTTCTGCATGAACAGGTCGTAGGCCCGTTTCTCGAACTGCCTGATCATTTGCTGGGTCCGGTACATTTCGATCCGGGTGTCGAGCGGAACCGGCAGCTCCTCGTTGCGGTGATCGACGTCGAGAGGCGGCCGTGAGGGTCGCTGCGCGTAGTCGTAGAGGCCGGGGTCGGTCTGCTCAGTACTCATTGGCGACCATCAGCTCCTCTGCGGGGAACAGCGTGATGATCTTGGGGCCTTCTGCGGTCACCACGATCTCCTCCTCGATCCTGGCCGCCGAGCGGCCATCGGAGGCAGGGGCGTACGTCTCGAGTGCGAAGAGCATGCCCTCCTTGATCTCGATCGGATCCTCGAGCGAGTTGAGGCGACTGATGATTGGCCGCTCGTGCAGCCCAACGCCGACGCCGTGGCCGAACTGGAGGCCGAAGGCATCCATCTCGTCTTCGAAGCCGAACTCGTGCGCCTCGGGCCAGACCCTGGCGATCTCGTCGGTTGACGTGCCGGGTTTGACCAGCTCGATGGCGACGTCCATCCACTCCCTGGCCTGGTTGTAGGCGTCTCGCTGGGACTGGGTGGCACGCCCCACGACGAAGGTGCGGTAGTAGCAGGTCCGGTACCCGTTGTAGACGTGGATGATGTCGAAATAGGCCGTGTCGCCCGGCCTGATCAGCCGATCGGAGAACACGTGGGGATGGGGGCTACACCGCTCCCCCGCGATGGAGTTGACCGCCTCGACAAATTCGGAGCCCATCTCGAAGAGCCGCTTGTGGGCGAGAGCGACAACATCGCTCTCACGGACGCCCGGCTTGAGGAACTCGTAGATGTCCTGGTAGACGCCGTCGACCATTGCGCACGCCTGAGTGAGCAGCATGATCTCGTCATCGCTCTTGATCTCACGGGCGAGCATCATCACCTGCTGACCGTCGCGCACCATGATCCCGGCATTTTGGAGCGCCAGGAAGACGGAGGTCTCGGCCATGTCCACGCCGAGCGGCATGTCGGCGACGCCCTCTTCCTTCAGCACGGAGGCGATCTCTTCCGCCGCCCGCCCCTGGAGCCCGGCCGTCGGGGCGATGGCACCCTGGAGTCCGGTATTGCCACCCACCGAGTTCTCCGGATTCATCCATGGCTGCTGGAGCCGGTGCGCCTTGGCCGCCGATCCGAAGTCCCAGATCCTCGGTTCGCCGGTCCTGGTGATGAGTGCGTATCGTTCACCCTTGTTAAACGCCCAGTACCCGATGTGGGTGCTGGTGAGGTAGCGGATGTTGCTGGTCTCGAAGAGCAGGATGGCCCCCAGATCGGACTGCTCGAGCTGTTCCCGCACGCGCGCCACCCGCCAGTGACGCAGTCGCTCGAAGTCGACGCGCTGCTCCCAATCGACCCCCATCACACCGGGGGCAGGGCTTGTTGCTACTGGGAATTCAGCCATCGTCGTGTCCTTTCTCGGCGCCCGCCGGCACGGCTCAGGTGGCGGAGGGTCGCAACCGCGCGTTTGGCCGGGCGTCGGACGTCGATCGCGAGCGATCGCGCGTCCGGTTCGGCCTCGACTCATGATAGTCAGCGGGCCGGGGCTGTTCATCGTGACTGAATGGACCGGATCAATCGAATAGGCTGCGACGGTTCGATTGAGGAGGAGCGCATGACGAAATCGGTCGAGTTGATCCATCTCGAAGGAAACGACCCGAAATACAACATGCCGTACACACCGGCGATCAAGGTCCACTCCGGGACCCTGGTGTTTCTGTCCGGGGTCACTGCGGCACCGGTCTACCACAGTCACCCGCACGTGCCGGCCGAGTTCGAGGACATCCCGGAGGATGCTGCCGCCCAGACCGAGATGACGATGGAGAACCTCCAGTTGGTGCTCGCCGCCTCCGGGGGGACCCTCACCGACATTGTCCAGCTGACCCGGTTCATCGTGGACGAGGACCGCAACCAGGATGCCATCAACCAGGTGATGGGCCGCTACCTCGGCGACCACCGGGCTGCGAGCACCTCGATCGAGGTGGTTCGCCTCGCCACCGACCCCAAATTCGTGCTCGAGCTAGAGGCAGTCGCAGTAGTGGACTAGACCGTCACCTGGAGCCCCCTCTGCGTCGTCGCTACGCTCCCCCGCGTCTCCCCCGCTGCGCAGGGGAGACGAAGATTTTCGCCTCTCCCACGGATGTGGGGAGGCGCGAGCATCCGGCCGTAGGCCGGAGCGCAGCGGAGGGGGCTCTTTCGGCTACACGCTGCGCTCGCTTTCAGTTGCCAGTCCGAATCGGGACTGGCAACTGGCAACTCGTATCCCCCAGCTCAAAGGCCCAGATACGCTATTCGCAGGTCCTCGTTGTCGAGCAGTTCCGACGACGCCCCCTCCATCACGATCTTTCCCTCCTCGAGCACGTAGCCCCTGGCTGCCAAGTTCAGGGCTTCGATGGCGTTCTGCTCGACAAGCAGGATCGACATTCCTGCTTCATTGATCTGGCTGAGCACCCCGAAGATGGTCTCGACGATGATCGGAGCGAGCCCCAACGATGGCTCATCGAGGAGCAAGAGGCTCGGCTTGGCCATCATCGCCCTGCCGATCGCCAGCATCTGCTGTTCCCCGCCGCTGAAGCTGCCCGCCTGCTGGTCGCGCCGCTCTTCGAGGCGCGGAAAGATCCCATATACCCACCGCAGCGTTTCTTCGCTGGCTTCTCGCGCTCGGCTGTTGTACGCCCCAACCGCCAGGTTGTCGGCGACGCTCATTCGGGGAAAGATGCGCCGACCTTCTGGAACCACCGCGATGCCGTGCTCGGCCACTTGATGCGACGGGACGGTGGTGAGATCGCGGCCATCGAGTGCAACGGTCCCGCTCCACGGGGTAATCAGCCCGGAGATGGCGTTGACCAGCGTTGACTTACCGGCGCCGTTTGGGCCGAGAATGGTGACGATCTCACCATCATCGACGCGCAGGTCGACCTCCCACAGCGCTTGTGCGCTTCCGTAGCCGGCGACCAGACGCTCTACTTCAAGCATCGGGTCTGTTCAGGCATTGTTCAAGCATTGGGTCTGGTTCAAGCATTGGGTCTGCTCCCCCCGAGATATGCCGCCACCACCGCAGGGTCCTCCATCACCTCGGTTGGATCGCCCGAAGCAATGACTCGACCCTGGTCGAGCACGACGATGCGATGCGACAGGCTGGTCACCACGCGCAGCAGATGCTCCACGATGACCAGGGCGATTCCCCGCTCGTGGATGCGCTTGATCATCTCGATCGACTGGTCGATCTCGGTCGGGTTCAGCCCGGCGAGGACCTCGTCGAGCAGGAGGAGCGTTGGCTCGGTGGCCAGAGCTCTGGCCAGCTCGAGGAACTTCAACTGGTGGAGGGTGAGCTGGTCGACCGGGCTGTCGGCGACAGCTTCCAACCCGGTGAAGGCGAGCCATTCAGACGCAGCATCGCGGGCGGCCTCGAGCGAGTGCCTCCGGTGCCCGAACATGTAGCTGACCGACACATTTTCGCGGACCGTCATCGTGTCGAAGGGTCGTGGGATCTGGAAGGTCCGAGCCACCCCGGCTGCGGCGATCTTCTCCGGGGGGAGCCTGAGCAGATCCCTGTCGCCGAATACGGCTTGACCATCGTCCGCTGCATACAGACCGCTGAGCAGGTTGATCAGCGTCGACTTCCCCGAGCCATTTGGGCCAACCAGGCCGAGGATCTCATGCTCTTCGATCGAAGTGCTGACGCCATCGAGGGCGCGGATGCCTCCGAAGCGCTTACTGATCGAAGTACATGTGAGCAGGTTCATGTGCCCGCCGTTTTGCTCGGCACCGGCTGCTCCGGTGGCCGGTCGCTGGGAGGCGCGGTGATCCGACTCCGGGTCAAACGTTCCCACAACGGCGTCGGGATCAACAACATGGCCATGGTGATCAACAGTGCGTACGAGAAGTCCCAGATGAGCGAGCTCGTGAGGTCGAACACGGTCAACGCGGCCATGGCGCCGAAGAAGATCACCCCGGACGCGATCCACCGTGCCCTGATGCGGAGATAGATGCCCTCGCGGACGCCCAGCACCATCACGATGAGCAAGGCTCCAATGATCACCTGATTCACGTCCGCCAGCCCGGCACTGTTGAGCCGATCGGTGAGGGTGTAGATGATGGCGGCTCCCACCACCGGTCCCATCCAATGGCGCATGCCGCCCAGCACCGCCATCAGGATCACCAGCAGGGGAACCCTGATGTTGAACACGTCCTCCACGGTGACGAATCCGATCTGGAGTGCCCAGACACCGCCCATCAGTGCGCCGAAGAAGGCATTCGTGCCGAGCGCCGTCATCTTGTAGCGGAACGTTGGGACGCCCAGCCCGCGGGCCACTTCCTCGTCATCCCGGATGGAGAACAGTCCCCAGCCGAGGCGTGACTCGAAGATGAGATACGCGGTGAGCACGGTGAGCAGAGCAATGACGAGCGTCATCCGGTACATCGAGGTGCGGAAGTCGCCGAGGAATTCAGGGAGCGGGGTCCCGGTCATGAAGATTCCCCTGCCGCCGTCGATCAGCGATGTGAGGCGTGCCACCGAGGCCAGCACGAACGAAACGGCCAGCGTGGTCAAGGCAAAGATCTCACCGCTCAGCCGGCGGAGCCGGAACACGACCAGGCCGAGGAGGAGGCCGGCGGCTCCGGCGACCAGGCCTGCCACCGGCAGAGCAACGAGAAACGGCCACCCGTGTTTGGTGGCGAGGATGCCCGTCGTATAGACGCCGATCCCGAACCAGGCGCCCTGACCGAAGGAGAAATAGCCCGAATAGCCGGTGAGGATGTTCCAGCTCGAGGACTGGCTGATCCAGAAGAACATGGTGAACAAGAAGGTGAGGTAGAAGCCCGGGGCATCCAACACTTCCACCACATTGGGTACCAGGCCAAGCACGACGGCCACGATGGCAAAGCCCAGCAGCGTCTTGGTACGCGCGGTCACGCTGGGCTCCGCCTGAACAACCCGGAGGGACGGAACAGCAACGCTGCGATGAGGAGCAGGAAGGTGACCAGCGGGGCACTGAGCGGTCCCCACACGACGGAGGCGACGCCTGCCACCACTCCGACGATGATGCCGGCGCCCAGTGCACCGTACGGGCTGCCGAGGCCACCCAGGATCACCACCGAGAACACGATGCCGAACCAGGCAAACGTCATCGTGGGCGACAGGACCTGGAACATGGCGATGAACACCCCGGCCAGGCCGGAGTAGGCGGTGGCGAGCCCGGAGAGGATCACGGCCACCCGGCGCGGGTCGATCCCGAAGGCTCGGGCCATCTCGGCGTCCTGGACGACGGCGCGAACGGCGCGGCCGAAGTGGGTGTGTGACAAAGCAAGCGACGTGCCGACGGCGATGACCACGGCTGCGATGAAGGCGGCGATGAGCGGGACCTGGAGCGCCACACCGCCGATGAAGATCGACGCAGAGGCGTAGGGGTTGTCTTCGGAGCTGATCCTGCGGAAGTCGGCGGTCCATACCGTGCGCACCAGGCTGGTGAAGATGATGAACAGGCCGAACGAGATGAGCAGCGATCGGAACTCGTCGACCTTGGCCCACTCGAAGAACACCTGGAGCAGTGCTCCGGCGACAAAGAACAAGGGAAACACGACCACGATCATCAGGAACGGATCGATTCCGAAGGTCGTGGTCAGCTGATAGGTGAGGTAGGCGCCGAGGAGGATGAAGGTGAAGTGGGCGAGATTGATGATCTTCAAGGCACCCCAGCTCAGCGAGATGCCCATGGCCATCGTGGCATAGAGACCCCCGATCAGCAGGCCTGACACCGCCGCCTGAGCGAGGAGGTCAACGTCCACGGTTCACCAGCTGGGAGGAGCCGGCGGCTCCTCCCAGCATCGCATGCTCAGATGTGCTTAGAGCTGTGGTTCGGCTCCGGGTGCCGCAAACTCCGAAGGAGAGACCACCACGAATTGGCCGTTCTGGATCTGCTTGATCTTTGTGAGATCGCCGTAGTAGTTCTGCTGTGCCGGATCGAAGTCGATCGTCCCGATGATCGTTTCTACTTCGTTGTTGATCAGCCAATCGCAGATCTCCTGTTGATCCAGGCTACCTGCACCCTCCACGCCCGCGATGAGCACCTGCCAGGCGGCCCAGGACACGCTGGCCTGCGCCTCGAATGCCGTATAGGGGATTCCGGCCGCGGCGGCCGCCGTCGAAAAGGCCTCGGAGATGGCCGCCGGCTCTGCAGCGTCGGTGAACGGCGAATGTGGCTCAAACGTCGTAACCGAGAACGCACCCTCGGAGTTCGGCGCACCGAGCAGCGGCCCAGGCGCCGGCCACTGGTAGAAGTGGCCGCGGGGCACGTAGCCGATGGCGTCAAGGGCGACCAGGAGGTTGGTGCCGTCGACACCAATCGCGCCGACATAGATGAAGTCGGGATCGGCGGCGGCAATCTCTGCAGCGATCGGGGCCCAATCCGACGTTCCGGTCGGGAAGTTGATCTCGGCCACGACGTCCCATCCGCGCTTTTCCGCCTCGCTGATCGCGCCGCCGGCATCACTGCCAGGAGGTCCATAACCGATGTACTGCGTTCCGGGGAATTCGTTCATGACGAAGGCGATGGTCTCGGGCGGGTTGCCGGATTCCTCGAGCGCGTCATAGACGAGGTTCGGGTTGGTGATATTTGTCTCGATCCCGGTCGGCCAGGTCGGGAAGTGGCAGACGTACGTGTAGACGTAGGTGAGGCTCGCCGTGTGGTGCGGGTAGACGAAGCCTTCGCGCTCCGCCACCGCCATCGCCGCAGTGATGGTGCCGGTGCCATACGGCCCCATGATCAGATCGACACCGTCTTCGGAGATCACGCGTTCGTAGATGGCTGCTGCTTGATCGGGTACCGACTCATCGTCGAGGGGCTCCCACACCACCGGCCGGCCAAGCAAGCCGCCGGACTCATTGAGGGTCTCGACGAAGAGATCACCCGCAACTTTGTGGATGGCAGCCGTCGGCGCCAAAAAACCGGTCAGCGCCAGCGACCCACCGACCACGATCGGCTCGCTGCTCGATTCGGATGTCGTTGTCGTGGCCGCTTCGGCTGCTGTCGTTGTCGTCGCTGCGGCTGCCGCGGCTGTCGTCGTTGTGTCGTCGCTGCTGCTGCATGCTGCGGCGACCAAAGCGAACACTGCGAGCAAAATCAAAAACCTGGGTACGATTCCGCGCTCTCGTCTCATCGCCCAATCCTCCATTGATCCTCGTGTGGTGCCAGCCCAGCGACCATCCGTGGCCGCCCCGCCGGACGCCGCTCCTCCGCTCAGGGAACATGCGCCCCGTCTTCGGAGCGCGCCCCGATAGTACAGGCTGACTTAACGGGGTGTCCAGTAGCGGACTACGCGGGCGATGACGAGGGCGTCGGGCGGCCGGACTGCCAGCCGAGCACATACCAGATCGCTCGCACCTCCTCGGTCCCTGCGTTATAGAAGCGGTGGGGCACCGTGGAGTCGAAGGCGATCGAATCACCGGGCTCGAGCACATGCTCGTCGAATCCGATCATGACGTGGAATGTTCCTTCGAGCACGTACCCCCACTCCCGACCGGCGTGACGCTGCATGGCGTCCTCCGGCGAGCTTTCCGCGCCCGGCTGGTACACGAGATAGAGAAAGTCGATGCCCGGGACCGACTTCGTAGTGAGCCGCTCCCAGCGGACGCCGGAGTCGAGTTCGATGATCCGGCGCTCGCTTCCCCTTTGCAATGGTGCCATGTGTGGATGATCGCTGAGCAGGCTCGACCAGTCGCCTGTGGTCTTGCCGATCGGGGCGTCATCGAACAGCAGTTCATCGACCGAAGCGTCGAGCTCTGAGGCAAGCTCATACAAGGTGCTCACCGAGGGATGAACCTTGCCGGTTTCGATCTGAGAGATCAAGCTCGCCGACACGCCAACACGACGGGCCAACTCGCGCAAGCTGATGCCGTACGCCTCGCGTACGGCGCGGAGCCGTTCGCCGAGCACGTCGGCGCGCATGCTGTCTCTGCCATCCTGGGCCAAGTCTGCCCGCACCTTCCATAGCGACGAGATATCGTGACCGCCAAAGCCACGACGATCGCAAAGTACCCACCGGCATCCGCGTTCGTCAAGCTCCACTGAACGGGTAGGCTCGCCCTCCGCCTGTTGTCCACTCCCGAGGAGGACCGAATGAGCGCCGACCAGACTGTTGCCGTGCTCGGCACCGGGCGCATGGGGGCCGCCATGGCGCGAACGGTGCGCCAGGCGGGCTTTGCCGTCGTGGTGTACAACCGCACCGCCGAACCAGCCCAAACACTGGCAGACGACATCGGAGCCACCGCGGTCCCCACCGCCAGGGAGGCCGCCGCTGCCGCCGATGTCGTGATCAGCAGCCTTGCCGACGACGCCGCGGTCACCGAGGTCTATGCCGGTCCCGACGGCGCTGCTGCCGGGCTGAAGGAAGGGGCCGTTGTCCTAGAGATGAGCACGATCGACCCCGGCACCCTCGCCGTGATCGCCCCGGGGATTGAGGCTGCCGGGGCAATGCTGGTCGACGCTCCGGTGTCCGGCAGCGTGCCGCTGGTCGAGCAGGGCGCCCTCACCGTGATGGCCGGCGGGTCGGTGGAGGGCGTCGAAACCGCACGCCCGGTCCTGGATGCGCTGGCGGCCAGGGTGTACGAGATCGGGGATCAGGGAAGTGGAGCGACGATGAAGCTCGCGGTCAACGCCATCGTGCATGCGGTGAACATTGCTGTGGCGGAGGCGCTCGTCCTTGCCGAAAGGGCCGGCGTCGACCGTGCCACCGCCTACGAGGTTTTTGCCAACAGCGCTGCCGGCTCCCCGTACATTCAGTACAAGCAGGGCGCCTTCCTGTCTCCCGACGAGGCCCCGGTGGCGTTTTCCCTCGACCTGGTGGCCAAGGACCTCGACCTCATCCTCGGCCTCGCCGACAGTGTTGGCGTGAAGATGGATCAGAGCGCTGCCAACCGATCGGTGGCGGGCAAGGCCATAGCCGAGGGGCTCGGTGACCGCGACATGAGCGCGGTGGCCGGCTACCTGCGGGGATAGGCGATGTACTCCTCGGGGGTCATCCCATCCGCCAGCTTTGCCTTCGCCCCACCCGGAGGAAGCCGGGACGGCGACTCCGGTCTCGCCGACGGACTCGAGGTCGCGGTCATGGCCGGCGCCGACCAAGGGTCGGTTCATCTGGAGGTGGCGCTGTCGCGGCTTGCCCCCGGCGGGACGATCAGCGGCCACCACCACTTTTATGAGGAGTCGTTCTATCTGTTGTCCGGCGAAGTGCTCGTCGACATCGATGGCCACCGCTACCACCTGCAAGAAAACGACTACGGGGTGGCCCTTTCCGGAGTGCCTCATGCGTGGCACAACGTCGGGAACGAGCCCGCCGAGTGGTTCCGGATGCGCTCCCCGCAGCCTCGATCCACCGGCGAGCGAATGGGGACCTATCCCGCAGACGAAGTCGCCGTTCCGGACGACGGTGTATTGATCGGAGACCCCGACCCGAGGGTCCGCCACGTCGGTCACTTTGCCGAGCATCACCTGCCGGCGCCCGGTCCCCTGGCCATGCGCGGCTACCGCGGCCCGAACGTGAACAGCGTGGCGCTCTGGATGCTCGTCGACGACCTGATCGGGGCGCTGCACCACACCATGTTCATGGTGCAGTTCATCCCCGCGGCGTCGACCCACCCCGGCGGTGACCACTTTCATCCCTTCGAAGAGGCGTACTACTTCCTCACCGGATCCGCGATCGCCCACCTCGACGGCGGGGATCTGGAGGTCAATGCCGGGGATCTCGTCTTTGCTGGTACCAACGCCAAGCATGGCTACACGATGACCAGCGACACCCCGGTCCGTTGGATCGAGGTGCAGGCGCCTGGACCCACGCCGGCGGGTGCCTTCATCTTCCCTGGAGATTGGGAGCCGCTGGACGGCTGATCGTGACCTCCGAATGGCTGCTCACGAACGGTGTGGTCTGGACCGGCACCGAGGAGGTCCGTGCGATTGCGATACGCGGCGATCGGATCATCGCCATCGGCTCCGAGGACGTCGAGGTCCTCAGACGATTTCGAACGCTGTTGGCTCGGCCGGCTCGGTACGGGTGATTGGGGGTTCCGGGGATTGCGGTTGAGCGAGAGGCTCGTCCCAGATGTGGATGGGCAGTCCCAGCTTCAGCATCGAATCGAGGTGATCCGATTCCCATGTCGGCACGCGTACGCAACCGTGTGACGCCGGATGTGCCGGCACACTCCCTGAGCCATGCACCGCGTAATACGGGGTGAAGTACCACGGCTTGTACAGGCTGCCGAGATAGTTCTTTCTCCACCCATCCACGTGTCTGAATAGCCGGAAGTCGCCCTTCGGGGTGGTGGCATGTACCAGACCCCCGCCGGGTCCGCCGTTCTTCGACCAGTACAATTCACCGTTTCCGCTCGAGACCGGCAGGATGGCGGCGATCTCGCCGGCGCGAATGACGAAAAGCACCTGCCGATCGATGTCGACTTCGATCCGATCCATCTCGTCTGCATGTCGCCCCAGGATGGCACTGTGGTCAACCTCGATGGTCCAGTCCTCGGGCTGCCAGGTGTCGCTGCGCTCGGATCCGGCGAGCTTATGCAGGGCCACAACGGCGGCGGCGGTGGCGGGCCCGTACTCGCCGTCGATCTCACCACGGAATACGCCAAGCCGCTTCAGGTGTCGTTGGAGCTGAGCGACACTCCGGTCCTGGAGACCGCGATTCAGCGCGCTCGGCGTGGGGTCCCTGAGTACTTTCCATTCCAGGTCGGGGTCCTGCGAGTCAACAACGGCGATCGTGGAGGGCAACCAGGCGGTTGGCGGCGCGTCGATCGCCGATGTGCTTTCGACACCGGCTTGGGGGGCGGCGAGCAGCATGACCGCAATGCCCAGTGCGTGGAGAAACATGTCGCTCTTACGATCGGAGGGGGGTGAGCCTAACTGGAGGTCGGGGTGGTCCAAGCCAGACGACCGAGCGTGTGAGCGACGGTCGTATCTCGGGTTTGATCACCGCCGGGTGTCGACGGCGGCTGCTGCGGTGCAGCGGAGTATCCGGGCGACATTCGACTCACTTCTGAACCAGAACGTCCCGGTGCTCGGGTCGGTCATCCGGCGATGGGCGGAGGAGATCCTCGACCTGTGGGAGGGCAGTCCCTAGGTTCGTGAGGCTCAGGACGCCGCGATTGCGGCTTCAAGGCTGCTCCCCAGATCCTCGAGCAGCACGATCGCCGCATTCCTTCCCGGGCCGGCCGAGACCGATCCTCCGGGGTGGGTGGTTGCCCCGGTCTGATATAGGCCGGCGATCGGGGTTCGATGCTGTGCCCACCCGGGGGCAGGGCGGAGCGACCCCATCTGATCGGTGCCCATATCACCGCCGTGGCACGACCCGTGCCAGTTGTGCGCGTTCATGCGCTCCAGGTCGAGCGGGCTCTTCAGCGCGGTGCCGAGGATGTTGTTCTCGGTGACGTTCGGGGCGTAACGGCGCAGGTGCTCCAGGTTCGCGGCCGCCACGTCTGGCATGATTTCGTCCCAGTGATCGGGGCCCTCGGGGAGCTGATAGGGCTGGAACCCGACGACTTTCAAGGTGTGATGATCGTCCGGCGCCCGCGTCGGATCCACCACGGTTGGGCAGAGGATCAACAGCACGGGGTCGTCGAGGGCGATGACGCCGCGATCGAAGTCATTCGGCACGCGCAGCATTCTCTCCACCGAGGTCGGCAAGCCTGAGGCGAGCGGGATCAATCCGTCGGCATACTGTGGCGCTTCCGTCGTGGCGTAGTGGGCTGTGCACATCGTGATGCCGGGCTTCCAGGTGTCGACCGCGAACCGAAAGTCGTCACCCCACGCCTCGGTCGGTGCCATCTCGATCAGGTGTTTGATGTGGATCGTCGACAGTACCGCCTTCTCTGCACGGTGCACCTCGCCATCGGCGGTCTCGACGCCGACGCACCGGCCGGACTCAATGACGAGGTCGATCACTCTGCGCTCGGTGAGGATCGTGCCGCCGCGATCCTCGATGAAGCGAGCCAGCGCTACCGGCAGGGCCCGCGAACCGCCCTTCGGGACGATCCATGAGTGGCGCTGCCTGCCGAACGGAAGGGCATAGGCCAATCGCGCCGTCTCCTCACGCTGCGGGGGTTGCATGGTCATGAACGCCAGCCACAGCATGAATGCCCTCGACCGGGGATCTTCGAAATGGTCGAAGATCACCTTGGCCGCGCTCCAGCGGCGAATGCGCTGCCAGCGCCGACCGTCTGGATGCTGGGCGAGTCGATCATCGATTCCCGGCCCCCGGCCGATCGGCGTGTACCGGAAGGCTGTGAAGATCGAAGCAACCTGCTCGTAGTCCTCGATCATCGTGCGGAACGAACGGCCATCTGAGACCGAAAATCGGGCGAGCTCGGCGGTCGTGCGATCGAGGTCCCGCCACTGGGTGATCGATGTTCCGTCGGGGAAGGGAACATGCACCACGGGATCGGGCGAGAGGTACTCCAGGCCGTAGTCCCGAAGCCCGAGCTCGTTGTCGCGGATGGTCGGGCTCGACTGCAGCAGCGTGTGCGCGGTCGAGCACGAATCGTGGAGGAACCCGGGGATGGTCAGTTCCTCGGTGGCGGTGTCACCGCCGACCACGTTTCGCGCCTCGAGAACCAGGACGCTGAACCCTGCCTTCACCAGGTACGCGGCAGCCACCAAGCTGTTGTGGCCTGCGCCGGCGATCACGACGTCATGGCTGGTCATCCGCGGACCGCCTCCACTCCATCCTCTCTGTGGAGCGCCTCCCAGACACGGTGGGGGAGCAGCGGCAGCTGCAAGTCGGTGACGCCGTATGGAGCGAGCGCGTCGATGGTTGCGTTGAGGATGGCGGCAGGGGCTCCGATGCATCCGCCTTCGCCGGCACCCTTGACCCCGAGCGGATTCGATGGAGCCGGGTGCTCGATCCGCTCGGCGGTGAGGGTGAGTCGGGTGGCGGATCCGGGGATGACGTAGTTCGTGAACGAGGCGGTGAGTGGCTGTCCTGTCTCGTCGTAGTACATCTCTTCGAGCAGCGCGGCCCCGATACCCTGCATGAGCGAGCCGTGCAACTGACCCTCCACTATCGCCTCGTCGAGGACGCTGCCGACGTCGTCCACGGTCACCATTCGTTGCAACGATACGACCCCGGTCGCCTGGTCGACCTCAACGACAGCCACGTGGACGCCGTAGGGAAACGTCTGCGCGCCCGGCACGTAGAACTCCTCGAAGAAGATCCGGTCGCCCGCCGCATCTGCGTGCCCCGCCACCTCGGCAAGGGTCACCCCGTGTTCGGGGACCCCGACGACGGAGAAGGCGCCGTCGCCGAGAATGAGATCGATCGGCGATGCCTCCATGATCTCGGCGGCGATATCGCGAGCGCGGTCTCTTGCCTTCTCGGACATCCGAAACACTGCCGATGCCCCGATCTGTGCAGATCGGCTGGCGAAGCTCCCAACGCCTCTTGGGACGGCGTCGGTATCGCCGGCCACGACCGTTATCACGGATCGATCTGCCGTAAGCACCGACGCAACGATCTTCTGCCACACCGATTCGTGGCCCTGGCCCGCTGCAGTCGATCCGGTGCGAACGATGATCTGCCCGTCGGCTCGCAACTCCACGGATCCGTACTCGCCGGACTCCGCCGCGCCACCGGCCCGTTCGACAAAGGCTCCAATCCCGATGCCAAGCGGAGGGTCGCCACTACGACGGCGCCGTTCCTGCTCGGATCGGACCCCCTGGTAGCCGACCAGCTCGAGCGCTCGGTCGAGGGCGGCGAGATAGTCGCCGGAGTCGTAGATCGCACCGGTTGGAGTCGTGTGGGGCCAGGCGTCGACGAAGTTGATGCGCCGCACTTCTGCAGGGTCGAGGTCCAAGGTGCGTGCCAACTCATCGACGGCCCGCTCGATGGCGAGCGCCGCCTCGGGTCGCCCCGCTCCCCGATAAGGCGCGGTTGGTGCCTTGTTCGATACGTACGTCGTCGTGCGGTACTCGATGCTGGAGATGGCATAGAGACCGCAGGCAACCAGCCGTGTGATGCCGGCCATGAATGCCCCGGTGTCCGGGTAGGCGCCGGTGTCGGTCAACAGGTCGAAGCTCGCTCGGCGGATCCGCCCGGTGGTGTCCGCGCTCAGCGTGACGCGGTGATGCTGGCTGCGTCCATGGGAGCCGGCGACGAAGATCTCAGATCGGGTCTGGCTCCACAGGACCGCCCGCTCCAGCATCAGCGCCGCTTTGGCGACGGCAACGTACTCCGGGTAGATCCGCTTCATTCCGAAGGCGCCGCCCACGTCCGGCGCCACGACGCGAATCCGATCGAGTGGCAGGTCGAGTGCCTCACCGAGCTGATCGCGCAGCTGGTGAGGTGCCTGATGGCCGCACCAGATCATCAGCCGGTCTGCTTGGGGCACCGCGAGAATCTGCAGGGTCTCAAGTGGCGAAGGCGCCAGCCGCGGATGATCGACTTCGATCGTGACGTCGACCAGACCCTCGGCGGCCGGAGTTGGGCCTTCTCGCAGATCGGTAGTCGCAACCACGTTGCTGCCCACTTTCGGGAACAGGAGGGTGTCACCGGCGAGCGCCGCGGCAGCGGTGGTGACGACCGGGAGGGGATCAAGCTCGGCGCGCACCAGGACCGCGGCGTCTTCTGCTGCGGGTGGCGAGGTGGCGATCACCATCGCCAGGGCCTCTCCGGCAAATCGAACGCGATCAGTTGCGAGAACCGGCCGAGCCATCCCCGGGGCGGCCGGCCCGGCGAGGACGACGCTCATGTCGGCCAGATGGAGATCCGCTGCGGTGAGCACCGCGATCACACCGTCGGATCGACTCGCCTCATCGACCTCGATCGAGCGAAGTTCCCCGTGAGCGATCGGGCTACGGACGAACCAGCAGTGCAAGGTATCTGGTGTCACGAGGTCGGCGACGAAGCGACCTTGGCCGGTGATCAGTCGCTCGACCGCGTCGATTGGGGGAGGCGGGATCATGGGATTGCAGAGGATAACCCAGGCACCTTCATCGCCTCGGGGCGATCGGTGTGCTATCAACTGCCGGTGACCGTCGACGTCCACGCTCACTGTGTCCCGGCCGCCATTGCCGATCTGCTCCGCGACGAGGGCCCGGCGCTTGGCATCGAGTTGGGTGACGACCGGCGGGTGATCGTCGCCGGGCGGCAGCTTCCGATGCCGCTGCGATCCGATCTCATGGATCGACCGACACGCCTCGAGGCGATGGATCGCGCTGGCGTTGACCAACAAATCCTGTCTCCCTGGATCGACCTCACCGCATACGGCCTCGACTCCGACCGCAGTGTTCGTTGGTCGCGACTGCTCAACGAGGCGATGGCGGCGGAGGCGGCGTCACATCCCGACCGGTTTCTCGCCATCGGCACCGTGCCACTGCAGAGCCCGGAACTAGCTGCTGAAGAGCTCCGCTATGCCGTCGAAGTGCTTGGCATGGTCGGCGTCGAGATCGGCACCATGGTGGGCGATCTCGACTTGGTCGCTGCCGAGCTCGATCCATTCTGGACCGAGGCCGCCCGCAAGCGTTGTCTGCTGTTGCTGCATCCCCTGGATCCGCTGCCGGGGATTGATCTCTCTTCCCACTTCCTGCACAACATCGTCGGCCGCCCCGCCGAGAGCACGATTGCTATTGCCCGTCTTCTCCTCTCCGGGGTCCTGGAGCGCCACCCCGACCTCAAGATGTGTGTCGTTCACGGTGGCGGTTTCCTGCCGTATCAAATCGGGCGGATGCAGCGTGCCTGGGTGTCCAAGCCCGAGATCGTTGCCAAAGACATGGGCACCTCTCCCACCGATGCTCTGCGCCTCCTCTACTTCGACACGGTGCTGCATGAGCCGGACGCAATCCGCTACCTGATTGATCTGGCTGGGGTAGACCGGATCCTGCTCGGCACCGACTACCCGTTCGAGATGGGCGATCCCGACCCGATCGACACCATCGATGCTATTCCCGGGCTGACCGGCACCGAGCGCAACGCAATCCTGT
Organism: uncultured Kiloniellales bacterium; assembly: GCA_964195155.1. Taxonomy (GTDB): domain Bacteria; phylum Actinomycetota; class Acidimicrobiia; order Spongiisociales; family UBA5794; genus JACZST01. The sequence continues at coordinate 21,706 of CAXMOP010000099.1, forward strand.
CTGGGAACGTGGAGGGCTTGCTCTCCAGCATCCGGTGATCGGGCCAACGCCTTTCACTAACATTGGTTACCTACAAACGATTGCGGGACACGATGACCAACTCGCACACCGTCGGCTGGATCGGAACCGGCCGCATGGGCTTTGCGCTGTCCAGGCGCCTGCTCGAGAGCGGGTGCGACGTTTCGGTTTACAACCGGACCCGGGCCAAAGCCGAGCCGCTTGCCGCGCTCGGGGCGAAGATCGTCGACAGCCCCGCCGAACTGGCCGACCGCGACATCGTATTCACGATGGTGGCGGGTCCCAACGACGTCCTCGAAGTCACTCTCGGGGACAGCGGCGTGCTCTCTGGTAGCGATGACGCCCCGAAGATCATCATCGACTCAACGACCATCGATCCCGATGCTTCGGCGACGCTACGCCGCGGAGCCGCCGAACGAGGCACCGCGGTGCTGGCCGCTCCGGTCAGCGGCAACCCCAAGGTCGTCAAATCGGGCAAGCTGACATCGGTGGTCTCCGGACCACGCGATGCCTTCGAGGAGGCCCGCCCGTACCTGGAGATGTATGGCAGCAAGGTGACATACGTTGGAGCCGAGGATGAGGCCCGGCTTGTGAAGATTTGCCACAACCTGTTCCTCGGGGTGATGACCCAGACCCTTGCCGAGATCACCGTCCTGGCCGAGAAGGCGGGAGTGTCGAGGGCGGACTTCCTCGCCTTTCTCAACGACAGTGTCATGGGCTCCACCTTCACTCGCTACAAGACGCCGGCGTTTGTCAACCTCGACTTTGAGCCCACTTTCACCTGGCACCTGCTTCGCAAGGACTTCGAATTGGGTCTGGAGCAGAGCCGTGAGCTCGATGCCCCGCTGCCGGTGTCGGCCCTCGTCCATCAGATGGTGATGGACGGGATCGGCAGGGGCCTCGGGGATATGGATTTCGCTGCCCTGCTCGAGCTTGCCGCCGCCGGGGCCGGCATGGAGCTCCAGCCGGAGGACGTCGACGTCTCAGACGGACTTTCCTGACCGATGCCGGCGTTCACCGACGGAGAGGTGATCTGATGAACGAACTCGTTGCGACCATTCCCACCGGGCTCTACGTCGGCGGCGCCTGGGAGACATCGGCGTCCGATGGTGCCGAGATCGAGGTGTACGACCCGTCCACCGCTGAGGTCATCACCACCGTCCCGAACGCCTCGATCGAGGATGCCCTGGCTGCGGTGACCGCCGCGTACGACGCCGGCGCCGCCTGGGCCGACACCGCCCCGCGTCAGCGTGCCGAGATCCTGCGCAAGGCCTGGGAGCTGATGATCGAGGAGGAAGACCGCCTCGCCACCCTGATCGTGCTCGAGATGGGCAAGGCGTACGGCGAGGCAGCAGCCGAGGTCCGTTATGCCGCGGAGTTCTTTCGCTGGTTCTCCGGCGAGGCGGTGCGCAACATCGGATCGGTGCAAGTCGCCCCAGGCGGCGACAAACGGATCATGGTCGTCCACCAACCCATCGGCGTCTCCCTGCTCATCACCCCCTGGAACTTTCCCGCCGCAATGGCGACCCGCAAGATCGCCCCTGCCCTGGCCGCCGGTTGCACGGTGGTGTTAAAGCCCGCATCGGACACGCCGCTGACCGCGTTGGCGCTCGGTGATCTCCTCGAGCGGGCGGGCGTCCCGGCCGGCGTCGTGAACGTGGTGCCTTCCCGTCGCTCGAGCGAGGTGGTCCCTGCCGTGCTGGCCGAACCCCGAGTCCGAAAGCTCTCATTCACCGGATCGACCCCGGTCGGGAGCACCCTGCTCGGCGTCGCCGCCCGAAACATCGTCGACAGCTCGATGGAGCTCGGCGGCAATGCACCGTTCCTCGTATTCGAGGACGCCGACATCGATGCAGCAATCGACGGAGCAATGATCGCCAAGATGCGAAACGGCGGCCAGTCTTGCATCGCGGCCAACCGCTTCTACGTCCACGAGTCGGTGGCCGACGAATTCTCTACCGGCCTCGCCGAGGCGATGGGCGCGCTCACCGTCGGGCCTGGAATGGAACAGGGTGTCGAGCTCGGCCCCCTGATCAACCATCAGGCACAACAGGACATGGGCTTACTCGTCGGTAGTTGTGTCGACGCCGGCGCCGCGGTCGCCGTTGGGGGAGAGGCACCCGATCGGCCGGGCTACTACTGGGAGCCAACCGTCCTGCGCGACGTGAGCCCCGACAACCCGATCCTGAGCCACGAGATTTTCGGGCCGGTAGCGCCGGTGGTCTCGTTTGCCACCGAGAACGAGGCGATCGATCTCTCGAACGCCTCACCGCACGGACTCGCTGCCTACCTGTACTCAGGGAGCCTCGAGCGGGGGCTCCGCGTCGCCGAGGCCATCGAGACGGGCATGGTGGGAGTCAACCGCGGCTTGATCTCGGATCCCGCCGCGCCGTTCGGCGGAGTCAAAGAGAGCGGAATCGGCCGCGAGGGCGGCCAGGTTGGGATGCACGAGTACCTGGAGAGCAAGTACATCGCCGCCGACTGGTAGACGCCGTCAGAGTTTGATCCGTCAGACAGTGGTCGGCTCGCGAACCCAGCGAACCTTCATATTGACCCCGGCGTCGTTGAGGAGGTTGAACACCGGGCAGCGCGCCTCGGTCTCCTCGATGACCGTGGCGAAACGCTCCGCGCTCTCGTCGGTGGCCACGATGGCCTCGACGCGCACCGTTTGGAAGTGCTGTCGTACCCCTCGTTTTCCCATCCGACCGCGGATGTCGATGGTGAACTCAGCCTCGAACTCGATCCCGTCGTAGGCGAAGCCCATCTCCTTGGCGGTCCGGTTAAACGTCACCGACTCGCACCCGCAAAGCGCCCCGAGAACTGCCTGGAGTGGGGAGGGTCCCTCCGACGTGCCGCCGTGAGCGATGGGCTCGTCGGTCATCATCGTCCCGTACTCGCCGTAATCGTGGATGGCCAGCATGGATCCGTCGTTGCTTACCGAAACCGTCTTCTTGCGGACGATCGGCTCCCGCATGTCATCAGCGCTCACGATCTCGGTCGCCATCACTTGCTCCGATCCCGTTGCCTACAATCGTTTGCAGAATACCAAGGATGCGCATCGCGCGGGGGTTGTCGTGGCGGAGGCCGTCACACTCAAGGAAGTTGCCGCCGAGGCCGGCGTTCACGTGTCGACCGCATCGCGCGCCCTCAATCCCGAGACCCGCTCGGTGGTCAACGAGAAGACCGCGGTGCGCATCATCGAGGTTGCTGAGCGCCTCGGCTATCGACCGCACCCGCTTGCCCGCGGGCTCCGCACCAATCGGACGCTGACCATCGGGATGGTCGTGCCCGATCTGATGAATCCGCTGTTTCCCCCGATCTACGCCGGTGCGGAGTCGGTACTCGCGGACCACGGATACTCCCTTCTCGTCGGAACCGATGACGACGACGAAGCCAAGTCGCGTAGCGTGATCGGCGCCCTGCTGGAGCGCCGGGTCGATGGGCTGATCCTGGCCAATGCCCATCGTGGCTTCCCCCCGCCGACGTGGCGAGAGACGGTGCCAACCGTTCTGGTGAACCGGTCGGTCGAATCGCAGGCGTTTCCGGCGATCGTCGGCGATCACCACGCCGGGATCGGCTTGGCGGTTGAACACCTCGCTCGTTTGGGTCACACCGTCGTGGCACACATCGCCGGTCCCCAGGACCTCTCCACCGGGCTTGGCAGGCGCGAGGGCTTCGTGATGGCGATGGAACGCGAGGGCCTCGACGCGCCTCGCGACCTGATCGTGGAAGCCGAGGCATTCCGCATCGAGGCGGGTCGGATCGCCTGCGAAGGCCTTCTCGACTCCGGTAGGCAGTTCACGGCCATTGTCGCAGGAAACGACCTCATTGCCCTCGGCTGCTACGACGCGCTCGGCGAGCGGGGGATCTCGATTCCCGACGACCTCTCCATCACCGGATACAACGATTTGCGGTTCATCGACCGCGTCTTCCCACCGCTCACCTCGATCTCCGTTGACTATCGGGAGATGGGTGCGGTTGCGGCGCGCAACCTCGTGGGCCTCGTCACCGCGGAGCAAGGCCCTGACGAGTCCACGTTTCCGCTGGTCGAGCTGGCCCCATCGCTGGTGGTGAGGGCATCGACGGCGCCGCCGCCGGAGGCGAATCGAAGCTGAGCCCGCTGCGAAGCAGCAAGAGCGGGAAACAAAGAACCCCACGCGCGGAGACGGGCGAGGTTCACCTCAGGCGAACACCGACCACAGCAGCCGGAGGGCCGCCGCCGCCAGCACTGCTAGCACGAGTACCTGGAACGTTCGGTGCGAGACCCGCTCTCCGACCCTCGTCCCGAGCGGCAGCACGACGACGACCGGGATGACGGCGATCGCAGCGGCGGCGAGACGCTCGGCGTCGTAGGCACCGACGGCGGCGAGCGACACGATCTGCACCGCACCGAGCACGGCAAACGGCACGGTGACCGCAATGATGAAGGCCGTGCGCGGCAGGTTGAGGCTGTGGAAGTATGTGGCGACGACGGGAGCCGAGATCCCGGTCGCACCGTGCAGGCCGCCGGCAAAGAACCCTACCGGCGCCGAGAGACGTTGTGCCGCGCGCTCACCAAGCTGGAACTGGGGGGTGGCCAGATACCAGACGATGTATCCGATCACGGTCAGGGCGAGGATGAGCGACAGCACTCGGTCGTCCACACTCACCAGGATCCAGACCCCGATCAAGATGCCCACCGTCCCGGCGATGAGCATCGGGATCAGGTAGCGGCGCACGGTGCTCGACGCCGTGCGGTTCTGCCACAACAGCCAGGCGTTGGCCACCAGCGTCGGAATCGCAATCACCGCTACCGCGAATTCGACGCCGGCGAAAGAGGCAAGCACGGGTATGGCGAACATCGGGCCACCGATGCCGGTGATTCCCTTGACGAAGAATCCGATGCTCACGGCGAGGAGCACGACGGCGATCTGTCCGTAGTCCACCGGGCGCGCTCAGTCCCAGTCGAGGAAGGCGGGGAGCCAGCCCCTCTGTCGAAGCGTCCCGACGATCCCGAAGGGGAAGAACAACAGCACGGTTACCAGGAGGACACCGACGATGACGATGTTGATCTCGCTCGACCCGAACTGGACAATGCTGAACTCGTTGACCGCGTAGATCAGCACGGCACCGATCACGGGCCCGGCAACCGTGCCCCGCCCCCCGATGATCGCCATCAGGACCATCTGTGCCGAGATGGCGACGGTGAAGAACAGCGTCGGGCGCACGAAGGCGAGTGAATAGCCCCACATGGCGCCGACGAACCCGATCCAGAAGGCACTGAGCGCGAAGGCGAGGATCTTGTAGAAGCGGGTGGGGACGCCGGCCACCTCGGCCTTGGTCTCGTCTTCTGCAATCGCACGCAGCCCTAGCCCGAACTTGGAATGTGCCACCTGATAGGAGAGAACAATCGAGCCCACCGCTGCGAGCAGCATCGCGTAGTAGAACGGTGCCTTCATCCAATCCTGCGGCAGCGGGATGCTGGGGAGCGGCAGCCCCGCGGTTCCGCCGAGGTAATCGACGTTCTCGAAAATGAGCAGGAACATGAACAGCAGGGCGATGGTCGAGATGATGAAGGCGGGCCCGCGGGTGCGCAGGGTGATGAACCCGGCCACCGTTCCCAGCGCCACTGCGGCAAGCCCGCCGACGACGGCCGTGAAAAACGGGGAGACCTGGTAGTAGTAGAGGGGCACCGCGGCGACGTAGCCGCCGACGCCGAGGAAGACGGCGTGGCCAAGCGAGATGTACCCGGCGTAGCCGCCGAGGATGTTCCAGCTCGACGCCATCGTGATCCACATCAGCACGTTCGTCGCCAGCAGGATGTAGTAGTTGTAGGAGCCGATGTACGGGCGGAGGAGCGGCGCGATCAACAGCAGGAGTAGCAGGACCCCCGCAACTACCCAGCGAGACTTTCCCGGTCCCTTTGGCGCGGTGACCGCCTCGACGACGCCGGGCTCGAGACCATCGGCGGTGGCGCGGTCCTCGATCACGCGGCGACTTCCTTGCCGAACAGGCCGCGGGGCCGTATCAGCAGGATGCCGAACAGGGCGGCGTAAAACGCCATCGGGCCCCATCCGATACCCACGTAGTTGCCCACCAGCGAACTCGCCATGCCGAGGAGGAGGGCACCGATCACTGCCCCCTTGAGGCTCCCCATCCCACCGAGGACGACCAGGGCCAGCAGGATGGCGATCCACTGCCAGTGGCGGAAGGGGAAGAATGGGAACAGATAGCTCATCAACGCCCCGGAAGCGCCGGCGAGGGCGGCGCTGATCCCGAAAGAGATCGCCGACACCCGCCGAACGTTGACGCCGACCAGCTGGGCGGCGGCTCGGTTCTGCATCGTCGCCCGGATCCCATACCCGATTCTGGTGTAACGGAGAAAGGCCCACAATCCGCTGAGCAGCACGAAGCTGAGCATTGCCGCAAAGAACTGCCCGGTCGGCACGATGAGGTCTCCGATGAAGAAGGCGTCGGTGAGATAGCTGGGCGTGGCCTGGCGAAAAATCCCGGTGAAGCGCCAACCGAGCAACCCTTCGATCATGATGGCGACTCCGAAGGTCAGCAGCACGGTCATCTCCACAAACCGAGGGCTGCCCTCGATCCTGGTGAACAGCAAGAGGTACAAGCCGACTCCGGCGATGAAGAAGAGCGGCATGATGAAGAGGACGCTGAGGAGCGGATCGATGCCCAGCTTGTCGAAGGCGAAGAAGGCGACGTAGGCAGCGGCGACGATGAACACGGCATGGGCGAGGTTCACGATGCGCATCACCCCGAAAGCCACGGTCAAGCCGCTGGCGAAGAGGGCGTAGACCCCGCCGAGGAGCAGACCGAAGATCATCACCTGGACGAGTTCGGTCATGGCGCGTTCTCGGAGGGTGGTCGGCAATCCTCAAGCGAGCCAACTCTGCCATCAGAAGCCCAAGCAGCCGACCGATCCCACCCGTGGTGGCTCGTAGCACTCGTCATTGGCGACCACCCTCCTCGCTGGCGACGGTCTTGCCCAGGTACAGCTCACGGATCCGTGGGTCCTCCAAGATGGTGTCGGCCGGTCCCTGGAATCGGACGATCCCGAGGTCGAGGACGACACCCCAGTCGGCGATCTCGAGCCCGCGCACCGCGTTCTGCTCAACCATCACGATGGTGATGCCAAGCCCTTCCAGCTCCCGGATCGTGGCGAAGATGTGGTCGGCGATCTGTGGGGCCAGACCCAGGCTTGGCTCGTCGAGCATCAGTACCTCGGGGTCGATCATCAGGGCGCGTCCCAGGGCCAGCATTTGCTGCTGGCCACCAGACAGCTTGCCGGCGTCGAGGGATGCTCGCTCGGCGAGGATCGGGAACAGCTCGTACACTCGATCCATCCGCTCCTTGATCACCGACCGATCTCGTTCCAGATAGGCGCCGATGATGAGGTTCTCCTTCACGCTCATCTCGGGGAAGACGGCCTGATCTTGCGGAACGAAACAGATGCCGGCGGCAAGGATCTGATCTGGCCGCGCTCCGTCGAACGGCACCCCACGAAAGACCACTTCCCCGGATCGCGGGTGGATCAACCCGGAGATCACCTTCAACAGCGTCGACTTGCCGGCGCCGTTGGGCCCGATGATGCAGTACGACTTGCCGGCCTCCACTTCGAGGGACAGGGCCTTGAGAATGTCGGGCCCCTGCCCGTAGCCGGCGTCGACGCTGCGCACCTCGAGCAGCGCCATCACACCTTCCCCAGATAGGCGTCGAGGACCCGGTTGTCGCTCTGCACCTCGTCCGGTGTTCCGTGGAGCATGACCTCACCGTGAGCCATGACGATCACCGAATCGCTGAGATCCATGACGAGATCCATGTTGTGCTCGACGATGAAGAAGGTGAGCCCGTTGCCGTTGAGCTCCCTGATACGGGCCACCATGCGCTTGAGGAGAGCAGGGTTCACCCCACCAGCGGGCTCGTCGAGGAGCACGATCCGCGGACCGGACATCAGCACCGCGGAGAACTCGAGCAGTTTGCGTTGCCCGTAGGAGAGCGCCTCTGCGTTGGTGTAGGCGTACTCCGCAATGCCGACGAATTCGAGCAGCTCGAGGGCGCGCTCAATCTCGTGGTCGAGCATCCGCGACCCGAAGATGCTGCGTACATCGCTGCCGGAGGAGCCGACGACCATATTCTCGAGGACCGTCATGTCACCGAGCGTCCTCGTCACCTGGAATGTCCTCCCGATGCCAAGCCGGGTGAGCTTGTGCGGCATCTTCCGGGTGACATTCTTCCCATCGAAGGTGACCGTGCCCGAATCGGTGCGGATGACGTTGTTGATGAGGTTGAAGGTGGTGGTCTTACCGGCCCCGTTGGGCCCGATAAGCGAGGTGATCGAGCCGTCCTCGACGGCGAAGCTGCAGTCCTTCACGGCGTGGATGCCGCCAAAGCTCTTGTTGAGGCCTGAGACCTCGAGCGTCACCGCCACGTCACTTCCTCATCTCGGTTCTGTCCTTGAGCATACGACCAGACGCCGCCAGGCCATACAGATGGGGCACCGCGGTCCGGTGCCCCATCTGCTCAGCACAGTTGTTTCGGTGGTTACGAGAACTCGGACTTGGGGTAGATCAGGTCGACCACGCCGGGGAACTCATCCACCGGGTAGACGAACTCCAGGGTCCCGTCCTGCCACTGCGTCATGATCAGCGACCGGTCGAGCGGCAGCCCGCGCTCGTCCCAGACGAACGGGCCGAGAACGGTGCTCACCGGGTCGGTCGGACCGCGGTCGTGCAGCCACTGCTGCATTGCCGCGTGGTCGACACCACCGGTGCCGAGGATCGCTTGCTCCATGCCCTGGCACACAGCAAACGGGATCGCCTCGTCCTCATCGGGAGCACGGCCGAAGGAGGCCGTGAAGTTGTCGATGAAGTCCTGGTTGGTGTAGGGCTGGCCCGCAAGCGTGCCCTCCCAGTTGGCTAGCGGATGCCACGAGCCGTGGACGGTGATGTTGTTCGCGTTGTCGCCGAGCGTGTCCAGGAACTCAGTCTGGGCCCCCTGCGACATCCACAGCAACTTGGGCTGGTAGTCGACCGTTGCCATCGCATTAACCAGCGAGATCGCCTCGTCCGGTGACGCCGTGGCGGCGAACACCAGCTCGGCGCCGCTGTTCTTCATCGAGTTCGCCAGCGTGTTCCAGTCGGTGAACGGGATCGGCCATGTCTCTTGGTAGACCACGACGATCTCGGTGTCCGCGAGGAATCCGGGGAGCTCGACCAGCACATCTCCGCCACCGGGCTCGCGCACCTCGCCACCTACCAGGCCGGTGACAATCGCCGAGGCGAAGAAGTCGTCGGCGTCGACGATGGCAACCGTGGTCGGCGCCGGGTCGATGATGCCCTGCTCGACGTAGTACTCGATCATCGCTAGCGGCGAGGCGCCGATCTCCTCGGCTGCGTTCTGCTGGAAGTAGAAGATGTTCTCATATCCCCGCGACCAGATTCGCAGCGCACCACCCGATGGGATCGGGTACACCATGCCCGCGTCGCGAGCCGCGGTCGAAGCCGGGAATGTCAACAGGCTGGAGAACGTGCCCAGCAGCACGTCTGCTTCTTCGATGTGGCGCTGGATCTGTGATACCGCCTGCTCCGGTGTCGACTGGTTGTCCTCGCCGAGGTACTGCACCTCGTGACCGAGGAGGCCGCCGAGGCGGTTGATCTCATCGACGCAGAACTGGTAGCCGTCGTTGTGCTTGGAGCCGGGGATGGCGAAGTCGCCGGTCAGCGGAAGTGATGCGGCGAAGATGTACGGCTCCATGGCCTCTTCTTCGCCGGCTGTCGTTGTGGTCTCTTCCGCTGCTGCTGTGGTCGTCGTCGCTGCGGACTCGCCCGCGGTGGTGGTCGTGTCGTCGCTGTCGCCGCATGCCGCTGCTACCAACGCCAGCGCGGCGAGCAGTACGAACAGTCTGGAAAATCGTCTCATGAATGCCTCCCATGAATTTCGGCCCGTCGCGGCGCAGCGTACTTCGTCCGCAATCGATTGTGCAAAGCAACCAATCTCTGCCCCCGCAGAGCCCTTGCATCGTCCCCGGCTGCTATTTTCGACCTTCAGGACTCCATGTTCGAGGGAGGTCGGTACGTGCCCATTGACCCGAAGGCGGCCGACTCGACGGAATTCGACGTGGTCACTCTCGGCGAGGCGACCGCCCGGATCAAGCGCTGATGGTCGACATCGATAAAGAGATGGAAGCCGCTTCGCTCGGCGCAGGATTGGATCGGCTCTGGGCTCTGTCCGGTCCGAAGGTGAAGCACCTGTGCACCGACTACCCCGCCGATGCAGGGACGCCGGTGTTCACGATCGATGGCAGCTACACCTCTCGCGGCTGGACGGAGTGGACCGAGGGGTTCCTGTACGGGTGGGTGATCCTCCACTTCGACGCGACGGGTGATGAGGAGGCGCTCGAGCTTGGCAGGAGCCTGACACGAGATCGGATGGCGCCGCATCTCACCCATACGGGGGTGCACGACCACGGGTTCAACAACGTCAGCACCTTTGGCAACCTCCGGAGGCTGATGCTGGAGGGAAGGACACCGCTGGATGCCTGGGAGCTCGCCTTCTACGAGCAAGCGCTGCGCGTGAGCGGAGCGGTACAGGCCTCCCGGTGGGCAGAGACGGCTTCCGGCGGCGGATACATCTACTCGTTCAACGGTCCGCACTCGCTGTTTTGCGACACGATTCGGTCGGTTCGGGCGCTCATGGTTGGCCATCAGCTTGGCCAGGTGCTCATGGGGGAGAACGACGAGCGGATCTCACTCCTCAGGCGCGGCGTCGAGCACGCTGCCACCACCGCCGAATACAACGTCTACTACGCCGAGGACCGCGACATCTACGACGAATGGGGACGCGTCGCGCACGAGAGCACGTTCAATAGCAACGACGGCAGCTACCGGGCACCGAGTACCCAGCAGGGGTATTCGCCGTTCACCACATGGACTCGCGGCCTGGCCTGGGTGATGGCCGGGTATGCCGAGCTGCTCGAATTCCTCGACACCGTGGATGACGAAGCGCTCGATCCTCTCGGCGGCCGAGCCGCGATCGAGGCATGGATGCTTCGGGCGGCACGAGCCTCCTGTGATTTCTATCTCGACAACACGCCCACGGATGGGATTCCCTACTGGGACACGGGTGCGCCGGGTCTGGTGCACCTGGGCGACTACCTCGATCGGCCGGCAGAGCCCCACAACCAGTACGAGCCGGTCGACTCGTCTGCTGCGGCCATCGGCGCCCAGGGGCTGATCCGCCTCGGCCGCTACCTGATGGCTCGTTCCGATCCCGAGGGAAACCGCTACTACCAGGCCGGGCTCACCGTGCTGCACACGCTGCTCGGCGACCCGTACCTCAGCACCGACCCGGATCACCAGGGCCTGCTCCTGCACGGGGTCTACCACCGGCCTCGTGGATGGGACCATGCGACGGGAGCGGTGCCTTCGGGCGAGTCGGTGCTCTGGGGCGACTACCACCTGGTCGAGGCGGCGCTTCTGGTGCAGCGCCTGGCCAACGACGATCCGTACTACACGTTCTTTGGGGGATCATGACCGAGAAGACGGCCCTGGTCACCGGCGGTACCCGCGGCATCGGGCTCGGCATCGCCTCGAGCCTGGTGGGCGACGGCTACCGCGTCGCGGTTAACGGCCTTCGGTCACCCGACGACGTCGAGCCGGCCCTCGCCGAGCTGCGATCGCACAGCGAGGTGACCTATGCCCGAGGCGATGTGGCGTCGGCGGCGGATCGCAAGCACATTGTCGCCACAACGCTTGGCGCCTTCGGCGCGATCGACCTCCTGGTGAACAACGCAGGGATCACGTCGCCGGGACGCAACGACATGTTGGCTGCGAGTGAGGCCGATTTCGACACGGTGATCGGCGTGAACCTCAAAGGGCCGTTCCTGCTGACCCAGGCGGTTGCAGCCCATATGATCGAGCGGCGAGAGACCGACGCGTCGTTCCGCGGCTGCATCGTCAACATCTCATCGATCAGCGCCGAGTTGGCCTCCACCAACCGGGCCGAGTACTGCATCAGCAAGGCGGGGGTATCGATGGCCACCAGGCTGTGGGCGACCCGCCTGGCTGAGTTCGGCATCGACGTGTACGAGGTGCGCCCCGGCATCGTGACCTCCGACATGACCGCAGGGGTGACCGAGAAGTACGACAACCTCATCGAGCAAGGCCTCACGCTCGACAAGCGCTGGGGAACACCCGAAGACGTCGGCACCGCCGTTGCGGCACTCGCCAGGGGGGATGTGCCCTACGCCACCGGCCAGGTGCTCACGATCGACGGTGGGCTCATGGTGCCGCGATTGTGACTCGCGACGACACCCTCGCCGAGATCGAGCGGGTCGGCGTGGTGGCCGTGATCCGCGCCGACTCACCGGACGCCATGACCGATGTGTGCCGGGCCCTGGTCGCTGGTGGGGTCACCGCCTGTGAGATCACCATGACTGTGCCCGGAGCCATCGACGCCATCGCGATGACCAGCAAGGCACTCGGCGACGAATGCATCGTCGGGGTGGGGACGGTGCTCGACCAGGACACCGCACGAGGTGCCATCGAGGCCGGCGCCGAGTTCGTCGTGTCACCCGTCATGCATGCCGGGATAATCGAGATCGCCCACCACTTCGACAAGGTGGCGATCCCCGGCGCACTGAGCCCGACCGAAGTGCTGGCGGCATGGGAGGGTGGAGCCGACGTCGTGAAGATCTTCCCCGCCAACCACATGGGCCCCCGGTATGTCGAGGAATTGCACGGCCCGCTTCCTGAGGTACGGCTCACGCCAACCGGCGGGGTCGACCTGGAGACGACACCGGCATGGATCAAAGCCGGGGCGGTGGCCGTCGGGGTCGGCTCTGCCCTGGTCCGCCGCGACCTCGTGGCGAGCGCGGCATGGTGGGAGCTGAGCGACCTGGCGGCCCGATTCGTGGCCGCGGTGGCGTCGGCGCGGCAGTCGTGAGCGACGGAGCGTTCTCTCTGGACGGTCAGGTTGTCCTGGTGACCGGCGCCAGCCGCGGCATCGGGACTGCCATCGCCACCGCAGCAGGAGAAGCGGGGGCCGACGTCGCCGTCGGCTACCGGGAGAGCGCTGAGGCAGCGGCCGCCGTCCTCGACACGCTCAGAGCCATGGGCCGTCGCGCCTCGGCGTTTGCGGCAGATGTGTCGGATCCCGCCGATGCCAGGCGATTGGTGGCCGAGGTCGAGGGGCATTTCGGGCGCATCGACGGCCTGGTGAACAACGCCGGGATCATGCCGTCGAGCCCCGTCCTCGAGATGACCGATGAGGAGTGGGACGAGGTGCTGCGCACCAACCTGTTCGGGCCCTTCTACTGCACCCGTGCCGTGCTCCCCGGGATGGTTGAGCGGGGAACCGGCTCGATCGTGATGATCTCGTCGCGGCTCGGCCAGATCGGCTGGCCCGAGCTCGCCCACTACTCGGCGGCCAAGGCCGGGCTGCTCGGCCTCACCAAGTCCCTGGCGAGGGAGTTCGGCCCCCGGGGAGTCAGGGTCAATGCGGTGGCGCCCGGATTCACCATCACCGACATGTCCCGTGACCTGGTCGATACCGAATCCGGGCAGCGCCGTCTCGCCGAGCTCCCGTCGCAGCGCTTCGCCGAGCCCGAGGACATTGCGTCGTCTGTGGTGTTCCTGCTCTCGGATGCGGCCTCGGTGTACTTCGGGCAGACGCTGAGCCCCAACAGCGGAGGGTTCATGCAGTGATCGGAGCATGAAGCTGGTCGACGTCGAAGAGGCGGTGCGGCTCATCCCCGACGGTGCAACGGTGATGATCGGTGGCTCAGGGGCGGGTCATGCGGTCCCGCAGCGATTCATCGATGCCCTCGCCGACGTCTATCGCACCGTTGGCCGGCCCCGCGAACTCACGACCGTTCGTGTGGTCGGCATCGGCGACTTCGGCGATCGCGGGTTCTCCCAGCTGGCGATCCCGGGGCTGATGCGCCGAACCATCGGATCGAATATCGGCAACGAGCCGCGGCTCGCCGAGATGGTCGCACGCGGCGAGCTCGAGGCGTATTCGTTTCCCCAAGGGGTGCTCTCGCAGCTGTGCAGGGAGATCGCCGCGGGCAGGCCGGGCGTGGTCACCTCGGTCGGGCTTCACACATACGTTGATCCGCGACAGACCGGCGGCAAGCAGGGAAGCGCGACCGAGGACCTGGTTGAGGTGGTCGAGCTCGTCGGGAGGGAGTGGCTCTTCTATCACGCCTTCCCCGTCGACGTGGCCGTGATCAGAGGCTCCACAATCGATGAGGACGGCAACCTCACCCTCGAAGAGGAGGCGATCAACGGCGAGATGCTGGCGATGGCGATGGCCGCCCACAACTCTGAGGGAATCGTCATCGCCCAGGCGAAGCGCGTGGTGCCGGCGGAGACGTTGATCCCGCGCCATGTGCAGGTGCCGGGGGCGCTCGTCGACTACGCCTTCATCGATCCCGACCAGACCCAGACGTATCTCACCGACTACTCACCCTTCTATGCGGGCCTGGAGCGGAAGCCGGGTACTGGCGAAGAAAAGGTGCCGCTCGACATCCGCAAGGTAATCGCACGCCGGGCGCTGCTCGAGTTCGCGCCGGGGGACGTGTGCAACCTCGGGTTTGGGATCAGCCAGGGGATCGGCGCGATCGCTCGCGAGGAGGGCATCGAGGACCTGCTGGTGCTCACCGTGGAACAGGGTGTCTTCGGCGGCATCCCTGCCGGTGGCGCCGATGGCGGCGCCGGGGTTAACTACCAGGCGCTGATCGACCAGCCCTACATGTTCGACTTCTACGACGGCGGCGGCATCGATGTCGCCAGTCTCTCATTCGCCGAGGTCGACGAGGCAGGAAACGTCAACGTGCATGCGTTCGGCGATCGCCTGCGCGGCCCAGGCGGCTTCCCCAACATCAGCACCGGGGCGAAGAAGGTGTGTTTCGTAGGGACGCTCACGACAGACGACGGGACCAGGAAGTTTGTCGACCGCGTTCGGGAGGTGAGCTTCAACGGTCTTGTGGGAGCCGAGCGCGGCCAGGAGGTCCTGTACATCACAGAGCAGGCGGTGTTTGCGCTCCGCGACGGGAAGGTGAACCTGAGCGAGGTTGCAGCAGGAGTCGACCCCGAGGCCGACGTGATCGCCCACATGGGGTTCCGTCCAGAGGTCGACGACCCCCTCGGCCGGATCGATCCGGCCGTCTTCGCCAGCGGTACGATGGGCCTCCGCCAACGATTCGTCGGGGGAAACCGGTGACGGAAGCTCTGGTCCTCGTAGAGGCCGGCCCGATCAGCATCATCCGGCTCAACAACCCCCCGCTCAACCTCGTCACCAGACAGCTGACCGACGATCTCGATGCCGCATTGGCCGCCGTCGAGGCCGACGACGATGTACGTGCCGTGGTCGTTGCCGGTACCGGCCATCGGGCCTTTTCGGCTGGCTCCGATGTCAAGGAGTTTGCGGCGTTGCATCGCAAAGTCGCAGAAGGCAAGCTCATCAGGGAGAACGCCGTGTACGGCAGGCTGGCGCGGCTGGCGGTGCCGACCGTGGCTGCGATCGAAGGGGATGCACTCGGCGGAGGCCTCGAGCTGGCGCTCTGCTGTGACCTCAGGGTGGCTGGGGATACGGCGCGATTCGGCTTGCCCGAGGTCCGGCTTGGTGTCATTCCTGGGTCCGGCGGAACTCAGCGGCTGCCGCGCATCATCGGGCTGGCCAGAGCCAAGGAGATGATCTTGCTCGGTGAGATCATCGACGCCGACACCGCCCACGACATCGGGCTCGTCAACCGGGTGATGCCTGCGGGAGAGGCGGAGGCCGAAGCGATTCGCCTTGGGCAGGCCATGGCCGCCCGCGGCCCGGTCGCGGTCAGGGAGGCGAAAGGCCTGCTGGACAATGCGCTGGAGGCAGAGCTCGAGGACGGATTGGCGGCAGAGCTTGCCGCATCCGAGCGCGTATTCTCCACAAACGACATGCTGGAAGGAGCGGCGGCTTTCCTGGAGAAACGAGCCGCACGATTCGAGAATCAATGACAGGGAGCACCATGGGAAACATCGAGCGCTTCGGGGTCTTTCTGCCCTCGTTCGTGTGGGCGGAGGACGGACCGGAGCGGGCGGGGAACATCAGGGACTTCGCCAGGCACGTGGAGGACCTCGGCTTCGACTCGGTCTTCGTGACCGACCACCTGCTGGCCGCCCAGCAGTTCTACTCGGTGTCGTGGATGGAGCCGCTCGTGACCCTGGCCCATGTCGCCGGTGTCACCGAGAGGGTCAAGCTGGGCACATCGGTCATGGTCGTGCCGGTGAGGAACCCTGTCGTGTTCGCCAAGCAGGTCGCCACGCTCCAGTTCCTGTCGCAGAACCGATTCGTACTCGGAGCCGGCATCGGCTGGTACCCGCCGGAGTACGCCGCAGTGGGCGTGAAGAAGAGCGAGCGCGGCGCCCGCACCGACGAGATCCTCGACATCATCATTCCCTTGCTCGAGGGGGAGAGAGTCACCTACGACGGCACGTACTACTCGATCGAAGACGTGCTCATCGAGCCACTGCCTGCGCAGCGCCCAGAGATCTGGATCGGTGGTGGATCCCAGCTCGCCGATGTCGGATCACCCGACCTGCCCCGCTTCGTCGATGCGGTGAAGGAGCGGATCCTTCGGACCGAGGGTTGGATTCCCAGGCCAACCTGCCCGCCGGACGACATTGCCCGCGATTGGGAGGAGCTGCAGGCGTATCTCAAGGAGCACGGCAGGGACCCTGCCGAGCTGACCGTGGCCCATGAGAATTGGATGCACTTCGTTGCGACCGACGATCCGGTGAAGGCGCGCGAGGAGCAGCACGAGGCTTTCCTGCGGGTGATGAGCGATGCGAGAGGCCCGGCGTATCTCGAGGAGGTCCATCTCTTCGGCACGCCAGACGAGATCGTGGCGTCCTTGCAAGCGCGCGTCGATGCCGGGGTACAGCGGTTCATGCTCCACACGATGACGCCTGACCCGGCGCAGCTCGATCAGTGGGCCACCGAGATCGTCCCGCACGTGCGCTTTCCCGAATCGGCTGCGTGACTCGCAGGGTTGCGCTGATCGGTCGGCCGCTGCGGCGGCGACACTCCGAGGCGATGCACAATGCTGCGTTCGACCACTTCGGGATCGATGCTCGCTACGAATTGCGGGACATTGCTCGTGATGACATCCCTCGCTTCGTCGAGGAGGCTCGCGGGCCGGGTTGGCTCGGCTTTCAGGTGACGACGCCGCACAAGCAGGCCGTCATGGAGTATCTCGACGACATCGATGAGGAGGCTCACCGAATCGGCGCCGTCAACAGCGTGTTGCGGCGGGACGATGGCGCGCTCGCCGGGTTCAACACCGACGCCCCCGGGTTCGCCAGGGCCGTCGAGGATGAGCTTGGGGTCTCCCTCTCAGGGATCACGGCGGCCGTCACCGGGGCAGGGGGCGCAGCAAGGGCCGTCGTCCAGGCGTTGCTGTCGGCCGGCGCCGCCGAAGTGACCGTCGGGAATCGCACGATCGCTCGCGCCGAGAGCCTGGCCTCTGCCTTTGGCGAGCCCGTGTCGGCCACCGGGCTGGGCCGGGCCTTTGAATCGGCGCTTGCCAGATCGGCGCTTGCCATCAACGCCACCACCGTGGGCATGCACTCTCCGGGCGCCGCCTTCGACGTGGCAGCACTGCCCGCATCGGCGTCGGTGTATGACCTCGTCTATGAGCCCGCCGAGTCGGAGCTGCTTCGCGCCGCCCGCGAGCGGGGCCTGAGGACCGCCAACGGGCTCGGCATGCTCGTCAATCAGGCGGCGCTCGCCTTCGAGCGCTGGACCGGTGTGACTGGCGCCGGAACGGTGATGAGAGCGGCGCTCGGTCCGCTACTCGCTAATCGCGACTCGTGACTCGCGACTCGCGACTCAATCCCGCCTCGGTGTCCGCCAGCACTTCGCGGTGGCCGACGTCGAGGGTCTTTATCCACCGCTGCTGGCCCGAGGTCAAGGCGATGAAGAAGCCAAGCTCCACCAGCTCTGGCTCGGTGAAGTGTTCGTGCAACCCGGCCCACATCTCATCGTCGGCGAAGTCGGCGTTCCAGACAACGGCGTCGGTGTAGCGAAGGGCCGCCTTCTCCCGATCGCTGTACCGATCCGACTTCTCGAACAGGAGCAGGTCGTCGTAGTGCTCCTCAGGGGTGCCTGCGTCGACAGAGCGCTGCGCCGCGCAGTAGCCGCAATCGACCGTCTTGGTCACGTAGACCCGGCACAGCTCCTTCAACGCGTGGTCGACGACACCGTCGACAAAGGTCTCCTCCCAGGCCTTGGAGAACGACTTCACCACGGCCGGCACATGGGAACGGATGGCCTGGGTCTCTGGCCGCGGTGTGCCGACCCGGCGTGCCCGATCCAGGATCTCGAGAACCTCTGGATCGTCGATGAGGTTCAGATCCGGATAGGAGATGCGCGCCATCGAATCACCTCTGTGCCTGCCGCCTGCGAACCACGCTACCGCCATTCACGTTGCCAGCCAGCCGCCGTCCAAGTTGAGGTTGACCGCGTTGACCGCCTGGTTTTCGAGGAGGAATTCGGTCGCATGGGCGACGTCGTCGATCTCGACGAGCCGGCCCAGCGGCGTGCGGGCCCGGAAGGTCTCCAAGACTTCCGGCGGTGTTGCCGCCCAGAACGGGCTGTCGCCGACGATCGCGGGATGTATGGCGTTGACCCGGATCGGCGCCAGCTGGGTTGCGAGGGACTTGATCATGGTCGACACTCCGCCGTTGACCGTGGTCACGGTAAGTGAGCCGGGATATGGGCGCTCCTTGGCCAGCCCGCCGAACAACACAATCGCGCTGTCGTCGCTGAGCCGGCCGCGCAGGGCGTGGATCACCTCGAGATAACCAACGAGTTTCAGCGTCACCAGGTTGGTGGCACCTTCGATGTTGAATTCGTCGACCGTGTTCGAATCTCGCTGGATGGCGACGATCGCCAGGTACTTCACCGGGCCGAGATCGGCGAGGGCATCGGCGATCTCCTCAGGCTGGCTCAGATCAACGGCGGTACCGCTGGTGTTGCCCCCGATCTCCTTTGCGGCTGCCTGCGCCTTGGCGCTGTCGCGGCTGGTGACCACCACGCTCTCACCCTTATCTGCATAGCGTTGCGCGATTCGCTTCCCGATTTCCGACGTGCCGCCGATGACGACGACCGATCCATTGTCTGCCACAGTCTTGTCCTCTCTACTCGAGTGCTTCTGTCAGGTATGCCCAGTCCCTGCCGAACCGGTACGAATGCCGCGCCGGCGGCTGCGCACTCCGGACCGTGAACATCGCATCGGTTTGCCGGGCGACGAAGTGTCGTCCTTCGGTCACATTGCTAGGAGGGTGTTGTGCAATCCTCCGGCGGTCCGTCGGGGTGGGAGAAACCGAGTCACCGCACCGTGACCTAGCGGCGGCCCATCGCATTCGTCATTGTTCAACACCTTCCTAGGCGTCGACGCGCAATCGCTCGACGACCTCCCAGGCGTGCGACCTGGTGAACACGTCGGCGGCGGCGAGTGTGCCCTGCCACTTTGGCAACACCTCGGCGGTCACCGCGTCCGCGATGCTGTTGAGGTAGGTGTCGAACACCAGCCAGGCATTTTCGAAACCTCCGACCTGCTCGGCGACGCCCATGAAGTTGATCGAGGCATCCATGGCGTTGCGGGCCGGTGACACCTCGTCGAGGTGGGTCATCGCCGCTGCCACCAGGTCGTCGAAGTAGGCCTTCTGGGTCTCGACGTCCTCTCTGGTCCCGAGACGGGACAGATGCCCCGGGACGAAGGTGTCGAAGTCATAGCTCAAAGCGACGTCGTGTCCCCTGAGGAACCCGCGCAGGTCGGATGCCATCGCCAGGCTGCTGAACGGCGCCCATCCGGGGAAGATCACGTCGATGTTCATCAGGATCTTCTCGTCCGGTGCGTAGATCCAGATGTTGCCGGGGCAATGGATATTGCCGTGGTAGTCGAGTTGGAGCTTGCGACCACCGAGCTCGAGGGTGTAGCTGTCGGTAAAGCGCTCGGTCACCGGCGGACGCTGCGGATCGTTGGCTGTGGCCACGTAGTCGGCGCACTCATCCTGGGCGATGATGACCGCGTCGTCCGGGTACAGGTTGGCCGCGCCGATGTGGTCGCGATGGTGGTGGCTGTAGATGACGTGGGTGATCGGTTTGTCAGAGATCTCGCCGATGGCATTGAGCAGGTTGTTGCCGAGGAAATCCGACCCGATGGTCGGTGGCGCGTCGACGACGATGAGGCCGTCGTCGTGCTCGGCGACCATCGCGAAGTACCAGCCCTCGGTCAGGTAATGGATCCCGTTGGCGATCTCGCGGGTGTAGTAGCCCTTGGACATGACGGCTTCCATCACCGCAGGGCTGTGTTCGTCGTACGCCCCGGCGGGGATGGCGTCGTAGTCCTCGTGCGATTTGTGGAAACTCAGCGACGGCAGTGGCTCGGCCATGATTGGCTCCTCTCTTGGCCTGTTGGCTTCGGGTCGACCATAGCGCATCGTACAGCCACGCTTCACGGCGAGAGTCCTGAGGCGCTCAATCTTCCCGAGCGAGATCTCACCGGCCCACACTGCACGGTGACTTCTCCACCTCCAGCGCGGCTCCCGGCTAGCTGGCCGATTCCCAGTCGAATACCCGCTCGGGTGGACCGCCACGCGATGAGCCCTCGAGCAGATCGATGCCGTAGATGTCGCTGACCCAGCCCACCCACCAACGGTCGTATGGAGAGTCGAGATCCCACTCACGCTTCGCCATCGCCGGGAGCCCTTCTGGCGCGATGTCGTACAGGTTCAATGCGATTGGCGTCCCATCGCGCTGATGGAACGCCCACACCGAGTGGGCATGCACGCCAAATCGTGTATTGAGCGCGTCGTACTCCTCGCGGTGTTCGTCGAGCTCGGCATCGAGCTCCCGAAATCGGTCGAGTTTGCCTGGCTGGATCCGGACTGCCGTGCCAAATAGCATCGTGACCTCCCTCGTTGGTGGCTGAACGGTACCTGAGCCGGTCCTCGTGTACAGTCAGGCCGAACACTTTGCGTTTCCTGGGTCGCTATCGTTCCGAGCTGGAATAGGTGCGCCCAGCCGGGGTTTCCTGAGGCTCCGCGCACCCGGAAGGACGTTCCCCAGTGCCAGCCGTCACCGTTGACGACATCCTCACGCTGCCCCGCGTATCGGAGCCGGACGCCGATCTCGTTCCCCGGTCCGTTCGATCGGTGACGACCGGGCCCACCGGATTCGAGGGGGAAGGCTTTCCCGTGCGGAGGGCATTCGGCGCCGTTGATATGACCGATGTCGACCCGTTCATCCATATGGATCAGATGGGAGCCGTCGAATACGCCCCCGGAGAGCCAAAGGGAACGCCATGGCACCCGCATCGAGGTTTCGAGACCGTCACCTACATGATCGACGGCACGATGATGCACCAGGACTCCCATGGAGGGGGTGGGGTGATCACGAACGGTGATACTCAGTGGATGACCGCCGGATCCGGGATTCTGCATATCGAGACGCCGCCAGCGGAATTGGTCGTAGCCGGCGGGCTGTTCCATGGTTTTCAGCTCTGGGTGAACCTCCCGGCAAAGGACAAGTTCCTCCCGCCGCGATACCAGGACCTGAGCAGCGGCGATGTCACTCTGCTGACCACGCCCGACGGCGCCACGCTGATTCGGCTGGTGGCCGGTGAGCTCGACGGCCATACAGGCCCCGGTTCCACGCACACGCCGATGGCCATGCTCCATGCCACGCTGAGTCCTGGGGCCCGGATGCAGCTTCCGTGGCGACGAGACTTCAACGCTCTGGTCTACGTGCTCAACGGCAACGGAAGCTTTGGCGAGGAACGAGCGGCGGCGCGCAGCGGCAATCTGGCGGTCTTCGGGCCTGGAGATACGATCACGGTGAGCGCCGACATCAAGCAGGAGAGCCGAAGCCCGGAGCTGGACGTCCTGGTTCTCGGTGGTCTGCCGATCAGAGAGCCGGTGGCCTGGGCGGGACCGTTCGTGATGAACACGCGCGACGAGCTGGTGACAGCCTTCGAGGATTACCAGTCGGGAAAGCTCGGCCAGATCCCTCACGGCGCCATCGGGAACCAATGAGTTCTTCGTCTCCCCCGCCGGGCGGGGGAGACGCGGAGGAGCGTGAGCTCCGACGCAGAGGGGGTTCGATAGAGTGGAAGATGAGCTCAAACGCGACTAGCAGGCCCCCAGAGCCCCCTCCGGTGCGCTCCGGCCTGGGGAAGCCCCCTCCGCTGCGCTCCGGCCTGGCGGCCGGATGCTCGCGCCTCCCCCACTTCGTGGGAGAGGCGAGCCTGGGACTCTTCGTGGGAGAGGCGAGCCTGTGACTCCACAAAGCTCGCTGCGCGCTCTTCCTTGGCGTCGGCTCATCCTGGCCGTGTTGCTCGTTGCTATGGCAACCCAGCCCGTCTTTCTCGTTGCGGTGTCCTTCCTCCAACTCCAGGAGGACATTGGGCTCAGCACAACCAGACTCGGTGTGTTGACGGGTGCGTTCTTTCTCACTGCCGCCGTTGCATCGCCTCCGCTCGGACGCATGGTCGAGCGAATCGGCTGGCAGCGGGCGATGCAGATCAACGTGGCCGGTTCGGCAGCCGTCCTGGTCGCCATTGCTGCGTTTGCGCGGAGCTTCGCTTCTCTTGCGATCTTGCTGATCCTCGGGGGTGCCGTCTACGGGTTCGCCAATCCTGCCGCCAATCAGTCGCTGGCCGAGCGAGTCGATCCCGCAAGACGCGGTGTGATCTTCGGACTCAAACACGGCGGTATCCCGGCCTCCACGTTGCTTGCTGGTCTCGTGGTGCCGCTGCTGATCGTGCCCATCGGCTGGCCCGTCGCCTTTGCTTTCGCGGTGGTGTTGGCTCCGGTGGTGTGGCTGCTGATCGTCACCGACCGTGACGATCCGTTCGATATCGCCGCGGTGAGCGAGCCGGGTCGTGGTGCGAGGCCCTTGCAACCACGCCACCTCGCGATGCTGGCCGGAGCGGCAGCCCTGACGACGTGGGCCGCAATCTCTCTCAGCACCTTCCTGGTCGCCGCCTCCGTGCAAGCCGCGTCGCTCACCGAGTCCGGAGCCGGGATGCTGTTGTTCGCCGGATCGCTCGCCAGCATCACGGGAAGGATTACCGCGGGTGCCGTGACCGATCGAGTGCGCGGCCGCGGTTTCGCCGGCCTTGTGCTGCTGATGGGAACCGGGGCGGTGGTGTTCTTCCTGTTGCGTTCGGCCACCGGAGCAGCATTCGTCGCCTTGGTGGTCATTGCCTTCGTGACCGCCTGGGGTTGGCCGGGCCTGATGACCTTCACCGTCGTGAACGCAAATGCGGCGACTGTTGCCGCGTCGTCGTCGATCACCCAGGCCGGCATCTTCCTTGGTGCGGGTCTTGGCCCGATCCTGCTCGGACTGGTCATCGACAAGACCTCGTTTCAGACAAGCTGGGCGCTTGTTTCGGTGATGCTGTTGCTTGCGGCCGCGATCGTGACCATCGTCGGGGTTCGCACGCAACGACCCGAATCAGCGGATCAACGAGAGGAGGCCAGATGAGCGAGCCTGCGCCGACCGAGCCTGCGCCGACCGAGCCTGCGCCGACCGAGCCTGCGCCATCCGAGCCCGCAGCAAAGCCGCCGGGGCCACCGCCGAAGTGGAAGTTTGCGGTGATGGTCCTGCTCGGGCTCTACCCGCTGCTCGTCATCATCATCCCCCTGATGGGAAAGATGTTCGACAGCCCGTACCTGGGTGCCCCCATCGGGATCGGGCCCGAGTTCCTGGTAAGGACGGCGGTCACCGTGGTGATCGTGGTGCCCCTGATGATTTGGGTGGCAATCCCACTGCTCAGCAAACTCTTGGGCCCATGGCTGGCGCAGCGCTGAGCCCTGGGGTGTAGGCTCGGAAGCCTTCACACTGAGGTAGTGCGTTGGCTGCACGGTCCGGAATCGACACGGTGTTGACGACACTGCAACGCGATGCCGCCCCCCGCCGGGCCCCTCCATGATGGTCGTCAACCTAGGCCCCACCCCCTAATCAGGAGGATTTCCCCGTGAAGGTATCGATAACCGTCAACGAGACCAGCTATGAGCGAGACGTAGAGCCCCGCACAATGCTGAGCGATTTCATTCGAGACGAGATCGGGCTGACCGGCACCAACATCGGGTGTGACACCAGCCAATGCGGTGCCTGCACCGTGCACATCAACGGCTCTGCCGTGAAGTCCTGCACCGTGCTCGCAGCTCAGGCCGAAGGCGCCGAAGTGACGACGATCGAAGGACTGGCACGAAACGGCGAGCTCCACCCCATGCAGCAGGCGTTCACCGAAAAGCATGGGCTGCAGTGCGGATTCTGCACTCCCGGGATGATCATGACTGCGATCAAGCTGGTCGAGTCCAACCCGGAGATGACCGAGTACGAGATTCGGCACGGTCTCGAAGGCAACTTGTGCCGCTGTACCGGCTACCACAACATTGTCAAAGCGGTCCAGGAAGGTGCAGAGAAGCTCCAGGCGCACAGCCCGTTCGAGCTGACCAGGTCCGAGCACCAGATCAGCCTTCGTGAAGCCGAGCGCAAAGCCTGGCAGAGGGGGTCGTCATGACCACAACCGAACGCGCCTTTGGCGCCTCGCATCAGCGGTTGGAGGACAAGCGGTTCATCACCGGCCAGGGCACGTACACGGACAACTTGGTCCAGCCCGGCATGGTGCACATGGCGGTGGCGAGATCGGCGTTGGCGCATGCCACGATCAAGGGCATCGACACCTCGGCTGCCGCGGCAATGCCGGGCGTCACCGCGGTGTTCACCGGCCAGGACATGGCCGACGCTGGCTACGGCGGAATTCCCTGCGCCTGGGTGGTGCCCGATTCTGATTCGGTGACGCCGGCCCACCCACCGATCGCCATCGACACCGCACGGTACGTCGGCGATGCGGTGGCAATCGTCGTGGCCGACACCGTGGCCAACGCCAAGGATGCGGCGCTGGCGATCGTGGTCGACTACGACCCGTTGCCGGTCGTCGTCGATGCTCGCAAGGCGTCCGAGGACGGTGCTCCGCAGCTCCACGAGGATGCACCGGGCAACCAGGCCTTCCACTGGGCGCTCCCGGCTGGTGACGCCGACGCGGCCTTTGCTGCGGCAGACGTCGTGGTCAGTGACTCCTTCAACAACCAGCGGCTGATCCCCAATGCCATGGAGCCAAGGGCGGCACTGGCAAGAGTGGACGGCGCGATGGACGAGGTGACCCTGTGGGTGACGAGCCAGAACCCGCACATCGTCCGGTTCCTGGCGTCGCTCGACACACCGTTTGCGGAGCACAAGATCCGGGTGATCGCCCCGGACATCGGCGGGGCGTTCGGGTCCAAGCTCCCGCATTACCCCGAGGACACGATGGTGATCTTCGCCTCGCAGCAGGTCGGAGCACCGGTCAAGTGGACCGAAACCAGGAGCGAGAATTACCTGGCGACGATCCACGGCCGCGACCACGTCACCGAGATCGAGATGGCGGCGACCAACGAGGGCAAGATCCTGGGACTTCGCGCCAAGGTCTGGGCCGGGTTGGGCGCCTACCTGTCGACGGCGGCGCCCGGCGTCCCGACGATCCTGCACGGGCTCATTCTGTCCGGTCCCTACACGATGGAGGTCGTCCACGAGGACGTCTATGGGATGTTCACCAACACCACGCCGGTCGATGCGTATCGCGGCGCCGGGCGCCCCGAGGCAACGTTCATGATCGAGCGAATGGTCGACCAGGTCGCTCGAGAGCTCGATATGGATCCGGTGGAGATCCGCCGGCGCAACCTTATCCCGCCTTTCGACGCGGGTCATGAGGTGGTAACGACGCTGGTCTATGACTCGGGCAACTACGAGGGCGCCCTCGACGTTGCCGTCGACCTCTTCGGGTACGAAGAGGCGCGGAAAGCGCAGGCCAAGGCCCGCGAACAGGGACGATTGGTCGGGATCGGCGTTGTCACCTACGCCGAGATCTGCGGGCTCGGCCCGTCCGAGGTCGCCGGGGCGGTTGGCTTTGGCGGCGGATTGTGGGAGAGCGCCATCGTGCGCTTCCATCCATCGGGCAAGGTCTCGCTGATGATCGGTACCAACCCGCACGGCCAAGGCGAGGAGACCACCTTCGCTCAGATCATCGCCGACCAGCTCGGCGTAGCGGTCGACGACGTCGATGTCGTTTACGGCGATACCGGCAAGACCCCGATGGGGTGGGGCACCTACGGGAGCCGCACCACGCCGGTGTCGAGCGGGGCGATCATGGGCGCCGTTGACAAGATCAAGGACAAGGGCGCCAAGATCGCCGCCCACCTGCTCGAGGCCGCCGTGGAGGACATCGAGTTCTCCAACGGCACCTTCTCGGTGAAGGGCTCACGCGCCGAGGGCAAGACCATTCAGGACATCGCCCTGGCGGCCAACACGGCCTGGGACATGCCTGAGGGGGTCGAACCGGGACTGGAGGAGTCGGCATTCTTCAACCCGGCGAATTTCGTCTACCCGTTCGGAACGCACTTCGCCCAGGTCGAGGTCGATACCGAGACCGGGGAGATCGAGCTCCAGCGCTACACGGCGGTGGACGACTGCGGCAACCTCATCAACCCGATGATCGTCGACGGTCAGGTCCACGGCGGGATCGCCCAGGGTGTCGCCCAGGCTTTGTGGGAGGGTGCCATCTACGACGATGACGGCAACCTCGTCACCGGGTCGATGATGAGCTACGCCGTCCCCAAGGCGGAGTTCCTGCCGAGCTTCCAGACGGGCAAGACCGAGACACCGACCAACGTGAACCCACTCGGGGTCAAGGGTGTCGGTGAGACCGGCACGATCGCCTCGGTGGCGACGGCGTACAACGCGGTCATCGATGCGCTGGCCCCTCTTGGGGTGAAGAGCATCGAGATGCCGATGACGCCGGAGCGAGTGTGGCGCGCCATGGTCGACGCACAGCAAGGAGGTGAATGATGCAGACCGCACCGTTCGACTACTACCGGCCGGAATCGGTCGAAGAAGCCATCGATCTCCTTTCTAGCGTTGACGGGGCTCGCCCGCTTGCCGGCGGGCACAGCCTGCTCCCGGCGATGAAGCTGCGCGTGTCGAATCCTTCGGCAATCGTCGATCTCTCGTTCATCGAGGGGCTGAAGGACATCGATCACGACGGGGATACGATCACGATTGGTGCGCTTACCAAGCACGCCGCAGTGTGTGTCTCGCCGGTGCTGCGGGAGCACAACAAGATGATCTCGTTCACGGCGAGGCACATCGGTGATCCCCAGGTGCGCAACCGGGGGACGATCGGCGGGAGCGTCGCGCATGCCGACCCGGCGGCCGACTACCCGACCGCGCTGCTGGCACTTGGGGCGACGATCAACGTGTCCGGGCCCGATGGTGATCGCTCGATCGCGGCCGACGACTTCTTCGTCGATCTGTTCACGACGGCGCTTGCCGACGGCGAGCTCGTGGTTTCCGTGGAGGTCCCGGCGTACGGGGCAGGCACCGGCGGGTCCTATCAAAAGCATCGCCATCCGGCGTCGAGCTATGCGGTAGTCGGTGCGGCTGTCTTCGTGTCCCTGGAAAACGGAACGTGCAGTGCGGCGCGGATCGCGGTCGGGGGCGTCACCGGGACGCCAACCCGAGCCGAGGCCGCCGAGAACGCGCTGATCGGCAACGCAGTCGACACGGAGACGATCACCAACGCAGCGTCCCAGGTCGCCGACGTGCTCGGCAGCCCGATGGGTGACGCGTACGCCTCAGGCGAGTACCGGGTCTATCTGGCCAGCGTGCTTACGAGGCGGGCGCTGGCAGACGCATTCGATCGAGCCGGATCGTAAGACCGATCAGGAGTGGGGCGGGCCGTTGGTCCGCTCCATTTCGAAGACGATGGGCGCCGATGACTGGTGTGGCGGGGCTTTGCCCCGCTGAGGAGATTGCCGACCACCATCTTCTATGGTTCGCCCATGCTTGATTCGATCGAAGATGTCACTGCGTCGCTCGAAGCGGAGCGATACCTGACCGATCGGCCGCTGGCGGTCGCCATTCATTTGGCGCTGCAGCTGGGGAAACCGCTCTTCCTCGAAGGCGAGGCCGGGGTCGGTAAGACCGAAGTGTCCAAAGTGCTGGCGTCGATCCTCGGCACCGACCTGATCCGCCTCCAGTGCTACGAAGGCCTTGATGTCAACCACGCGGTGTACGAGTGGGACTACGCGAAGCAGATGCTGGCAATCCGGCTGGTCGAGTCGAGCGGCGATCATGCGGTGGTCGACGACATCATGTCGCGTGACTACCTGATGGCCCGCCCGCTCCTCCAGGCGGTCGAGGCCTCCTCGAAGGGGAGTCGCCCGGTGTTGCTCATCGACGAGCTCGACCGGGCCGACGAGGAGTTCGAGGCGTACCTGCTCGAACTGCTTTCTGACTTTCAGGTCACGATCCCGGAGATCGGGACGATCGTCGCCGAGGAGCCGCCGGTCGTCATTTTGACGTCGAACCGGACTCGGGAGATCCACGATGCGTTGAAACGGCGCTGCATCTACCACTGGATTGACTATCCGGACTTCGAACGAGAGGTCGCCATCGTGTTGCAGAAGGTTCCCCAGGTGCCCGAGGCCCTCGCCGCAGATCTGGCGCACGCTATGGAGCGATTGCGGGCGATGGACCTTTTCAAGCCTCCTGGGGTCGCCGAGACGCTCGACTGGGCCGAGGCGCTGGCGGTGCTTGGTTCGGAGCGGCTCGACCCAGACGTCGTCAACGACACGCTTGGCGTCATCCTGAAGTACCAGGAGGACATCGAGCGCCTGCGCTCGGGCGGCACCGAGCAGCTGCTCGTTCCCGCGGTGTAAGCAGTGGCGGCGGACGCCTTCACCCACAACCTCGTCCACTTCACCCGGCTGCTACGCGCCCAGGGCCTGCGCGGCACGCCGGAGACCACGGTGGCGATGATGGAAGCGATCGACGCCGTGGGGCTGGTCGACCGGGACGACGCCTATTACGCCATGCGAGCGGTCGTGGTGGCGCGCCCGGATGAGACGGAGCTGTTCGACCAGGCGTTCGACCTGTTCTTCGGCAGGGGTCACCGATGGAGACCCATGGAGCCGATCGAGCTCAAGATCCACGGCCATCCACGCATGCACATCATCACCCCGACATCGGTGGCCGCCGACACCGGCGGCTCAGAGGATGATGAAGATGTCGAGCTCGACGAGCAGCTTGGAGCGAGTGCCGCCACCCGGTTGTCAAAGCGCGACTTCACCGACCTTTCGCCCGAGGAGTATTCCACGGTGCAGCGGCTGATCGCCCGGATGGTGTGGCAGCCGTCGGGCGCTCGCAGCCGCCGATGGAAGGCATCGCGCTCGGGGGCCCGTCCCGATCTGCGCCGCACGTTGCGCCAAATGACGGGCCCTGCCGGCGACCTGATGCCGTTGTCGATGACCGCGCCGCGCCACCGTCGCAGGCCGTTGCTGGTCATCGCCGACGTCAGCGGCTCGATGGAGCGGTATACCGAGATGCTCCTCTACTTCATCCACGCGGCGCGGGGCCGTCTCGGCAAGGTCGAGGCGTTCGTCTTCGCGACCAGCCTGCATCGCATCACTCGCGAGCTGGCGCACCGTGACCCGAAGGTCGCATTGGGACGGGTCGGCGATGCGGTCTATGACTGGTCGAGTGGCACGCTGATCGGTGAGGCGCTGGCCGACTTCAACAAGAACTGGAGCCGAAGGGTGGTACGCGGCGGGCCGGTCGCCTTGTTGATCTCGGACGGATGGGACCGCGGCGACCCCGCCGTGCTTCGAAGGGAGATGGCGACGTTTGCCCGCAGCGTGCACCGGGTGGTGTGGCTGAATCCGTTGGCCGGTCGGGCCGGGTTTGCCCCCGAGACCAGGGGTATGCGTGCCGCTATGCCGTATGTCGACGACTTCCTTCCGGTTGGCACGTTGGCGGATCTCGCGGCCGTCGTGCACCTGCTCGAGTCGGTGCCCAAGCGATCGACGCGCATCGGGATCCGTGCGGCCGACCTCCGCGCCCCTGAGCCCGAGGTGATCTTCTAGAGTTCACAGACCATGCTCCAGACTGAACTCGACATTTATGACAGCGAAGGCGAAGCGGAGCTGAGCCGGGGCCCGAGCGGCCTGCCGCCGAAGGCGGCAAGAGCGGGAAACAAAGACAAACACTGACCATGCTCCAGACTGAACTCGACATCTATGAGAAGTGGACCTCCCACGGCAAGGAGGTCGCTTCCGCCACCGTGGTTCGCGTGATTGGCTCGGCGCCCAGGCCGGAGGGTGCCAAATTCCTCGTTTCCTCCGACGGAGACATGGAAGGCTCGGTGTCGGGCGGGTGCGTCGAGAACGACGTGTTCCTGCATGCCCAGGAGGTGCTCGAGACCGGCGAGCCAAAGCTGGTCACGTATGGCATTGCCGACGAGGACGCGTTCGAGATCGGGTTGACCTGCGGGGGGACGATTCAGGTCTACATCGAGAAGCTGTGATGTCGATCGTTTCCTCGCTTCGTGAGTTGACCAAGCAGGAGCGCCTCGGCGCGGTGGTGACGGTGGTCTCCGGTCCCGATGTTGGGATGAAGGCGGTCCTCGACGCCGAGGATGGCCTGATCGCCGGCGAGCTGCCCGACGAGGTGAGCGCCGACGTGCTGGCAGATGCCCAGCAGCTCATGGAGCACGAGCAGAACCGAACTCTGTCATATGGCGAGCGCCAGATCTACATCGAGACCGTGCCGCCCCAGCCGTTACTGCTGATCTTCGGGGCAGGCCACGTGGCCCAGCCGCTGTCGCGCATGGCCCAGGAGCTCGGCTTCCGGGTGATTGTGTCCGATGCGCGCAAGACCTGGGCCACCGAAGAGCGCTTCCCCAACGTCGATCAGCTGATTGCCGAGTGGCCGGACAAGGCTTTTGAGCAGGTTGAGCCGGACCGTCGCACCTATGTCGTGCTGCTCAGCCACGACGCCCGCTTCGAGGACCCCGTGTTTCCGGCGGTGCGCAATAAGCCGATCCGCTACCTCGGGGCCATGGGCAGCCGGCGAACCTCCCGTGAGCGTGCCGAGCGCTTGACAAGAGAGGGTTGGAGCCAGCAGGAGATCGATCGCATCCACGCCCCGATCGGCATCGACATAGGCGCCGAGCAGCCGTCCGAGGTTGCGCTTTCGATTCTGGCCGAGATTGTCAGGGTGCGGTACGGCGTCGGCACCGGCATGTCGTTGCATGGCCAGGAAGGACGAATCCACACCCAACGCGGCGAGGAAGACGGGACAAGCTAACCGCACCGGCCCTGGGCTGGCAGCGTCGTTCGCGAAAACCTTGTCTCGCGCTCTTTAACCGTGCTCTAGTGTCCACAATAAGGTCGAAGCGACGCTCGCTGTGGCCATCGACGGCCGGCGGGCATGCGGAGGTGCGTGCGTGTATCCAAAGGCGTTCGACTACATCGCCCCGGAGACCAAAGAGGAAGTCCTCGAAGTTCTGGCAGAGCGAGGAAGCGAGGTCAAGATCCTCGCCGGGGGCCAGAGCCTCATCCCCATGATGAAACAGCGGCTTGCCAATCCGGGCACCCTGGTCGATATCAACCGGGTGCCTGATCTTGATTCGATCTCGATCAACAACGGGCATCTGACGATCCAAGCGCTCGTTCGCCACAACGACATCGTCAACTCCGATCTGGTCAGCACCGAGAATGCAGCGATGGCCTCGGCGGCGCCTTGGATCTCCGATCCGATCGTGCGCAACCTCGGCACGCTGTGCGGATCGGTGGCCCACCACGATCCGGAGGGCGACTGGGCATCGGTGATGCTCGCCTGTGGGGCAACGGTGGTAGCCGAGAGCCGTGATGGAGGCGAGCGGAGCATTCCCATCACCGAATTTCTCACCGACATGTTCACCACGTCGCTCCAGCCGACCGAGATGGTCACCGAAGTGCACGTGCCGCGATACGCCAGCCGAACCACCCATGAGCATGCCCCACCCCGCGGAGGTGGGAACTACCAAAAGCTCGAACGCAAGGTTGGCGACTACGCCACGGTCGGCGTAGCCACCAACCTCGAGTTGGGCGACGACGGCGGGATCAGCAAGGCGGGCATCGCTCTGACCTCGGTGCACCCGCACAACCTGAAGGTCGCGGAGGCCGAACACGCCCTGATCGGCAGCCATCCATCCGACGAGCTCTTCGCAGAGGCGGCACAGATCGCGGCGAGTGCCTGCTCGCCCTCTGCGGACGTCCGCGGTTCTGCGGAGTACAAACGAGACGTTGTCCGCGTGTTCACCGAACGAGGCCTCGCCGCATCGCTGGCCGGCGCTCAGGCATAGGGAGGCAGAGAACCATGCAAGTATCAATCACCGTCAACGGAGCCGAGCATTCGGCCGACGTGGAGCCTCGCACCCTCCTCGTCGATTTCATTCGCACCAACATTGGCTTGACCGGGACCCACATTGGGTGTGACACCACCGCGTGCGGCGTGTGCACCGTGCTGCTCGACGGCACGCCCGTGAAGTCGTGCACCGTGTTTGCGGTGCAGGCCGACGGTCGCTCGATCACGACGGTCGAGGGTCTGAAGCAGAACGGTGAGCTACACCCGATCCAGGCCGCCTTCAAGGAGGAGCATGGGCTGCAATGCGGGTTCTGCACCCCGGCGATGATGCTGGTTGGATCGAAGATCATCGAGGACAACCCCAATCCCACCGACGACGAGGTTCGCTGGGCGATATCGGGGAACCTGTGCCGGTGCACCGGCTACGTCAACATCGTGAAATCGATCCAACGCGCCGGTGAAATGGCGAGCTCAGGAGGTGGAGCATGACGAACCGCCAGGCCACGACCGACCACCACGCTCCTACAACGTCACCCGAGGTCGGCGGAGTCGGCCACAGTGTCAAACGCCACGAGGACGACCGGCTGATCCAGGG
Organism: uncultured Kiloniellales bacterium; assembly: GCA_964195155.1. Taxonomy (GTDB): domain Bacteria; phylum Actinomycetota; class Acidimicrobiia; order Spongiisociales; family UBA5794; genus JACZST01. The sequence continues at coordinate 54,587 of CAXMOP010000099.1, forward strand.
CGCGGGCAACTTCGTAGACGACATCGTGCTGCCCGGGATGCTGCACATGACATTCGTGCGCAGCCCGTGGGCACACGCCACGATCAACGGGATCGACACCTCCGAGGCCGAGGCCATCGACGGTGTACTTGCCGTGGTGACCGCCGAGTTGCTCGCCGAGTACAACCTGGCGTGGATGCCGACCCTGTCCGGTGACACCCAGGCGGTCTTGGCCTCCGACAAGGTGCGCTTCCAGGGACAAGAGGTGGCGGCGGTCATTGCCACCGATCCGTACATCGCCCGGGACGGAGCCGACGCCGTACACGTCGACTACGACCCGCTGCCGGTGATCACCAATCCGATGCAGGGCCTCGCGGCCGATGCGCCGATCATCCGCACCGACAAGGAAGACAAGAACGACAACGTCGCCTACGAGTGGGAATCCGGCGACGCCGCCGCCGTGGAGGAAGCGTTCTCCAAGGCGGATCACGTGGTCGCGCTCGAGACCCACTACCCGCGCTCGCATCCGGCTCCGCTCGAGACGTGTGGGATCGTGGCCGACGTCGATCCGGTGACCGGGCAGGCGACCCTGTACATGACGTCGCAGGCGCCCCATGCCCATCGAACCGTGTTCGCACTGGTGGCGGGGCTGCCAGAGCAGAACATCCGGATCGTCTCGCCCGATATCGGTGGTGGGTTCGGCAACAAGGTGCCGGTGTATCCGGGCTACGTCGTGGCCACCGCTGCGTCGCTGGTCATCGGAGCCCCGGTGAAGTGGGTCGAGACCCGGTACGAGAACCTGATCTCGACCGGCTTCGCCCGCGACTACCACATGAAGGGAGAGATGGCGGTCACCAAGGACGGGAAGATCCTCGGGCTAAGAGTGGACCTGCTCTCGGATCAGGGGGCGTTCTACTCGGATGCACAGCCATCGAAGTTCCCCGCCGGGCTGTTCGGCATCGTGACCGGCTCGTACGACTACCGGGCGGCACAAATCACTGCCAAGGGGGTCTACACCAACAAGGCCCCGGGCGGGATCGCCTATCGGTGCTCGTTCCGGGTGACCGAGGCGTCGTATCTGATCGAACGCCTCGTCCAGAACGCAGCGTACGAGACCGGTATCGATCCGGCGGATTTCCGCGCCAAGAACTTCATCCAGCCGGATCAGTTCCCGTATGAGTCACCGACCGGGTTCGTTTACGACTCGGGCGACTACGAGACCGCGATGCGCAAGGCGATGGACATGGTCGGCTACGACGAGCTCCGCGCTGAGCAGGCAAAGGCCCGCGAAGAGGGCCGGCTCATCGGCATCGGGATGGCCTCGTTCACCGAAGTGGTCGGGGCGGGCCCGTCGCAAGACTACGACATCATCGGGTTGAAGATGTTCGATTCGGCCGAGCTGCGCGTCCATCCCACCGGCAAGGCGATCCTCAAGCTCGGCGTAAAAGCACAAGGTCAGGGTCACGAGACCACCTTCGCCCAGATCGTTGCCGAAGAGCTCGGGATCCCGGCAGGTGACGTCAAGGTGGTCGAGGGAGATACGGACAACACCCCGTACGGCCTTGGTACCTATGCGTCGCGCTCGACTCCGGTTGCCGGTGCCGCCACCGCGATGGTGGCGCGCAAGATCCGCGACAAGGGCAAAGACATTGCGGCCCATCTGCTCGAGGCGTCGGTGGACGACATCGAGTTTTCCCTCGGTACCTACAGCGTCAAGGGTTCGCCCGACGCTTCGGTCTCGATCCAGGATGTCGCCTTCGCCGCCTACACCAACTTCCCGGAAGGGATGGAGGGCGGGCTCGAAGGGGTTCACTACTACGACCCGCCGAACATGACCTACCCGTTCGGCACTTACATCGTCGTCGTCGAGGTCGACGCCGGGACGGGTCAGTGGAAGGTCGATCGCATGATTGCCGTTGACGACTGCGGTGTGCGCATCAACCCGATGATCGTCGACGGACAGATCCACGGCGGGCTCACCGAGGGCTTCGCTATGTCCAACATGCAGTGGATCACCTTCGACGAGGACGGCAACTGCATCGGCGCCCACTTCGACAACTACCTGATACCGACGGCGTGGGAGACCCCGCGCTTCGAGCTCGGCGAGACCGTGACCCCTTCGCCGCATCATCCGATCGGCGCCAAGGGCGTTGGAGAGTCGGCGACGGTCGGTTCGCCGGCCGCATATGTCAACGCGGTGATCGATGCGTTGCAGCACACCGGAGTTCGCAACATCGACATGCCGGTATTGCCGGATCGGGTGTGGCAGGCTATCCAGGACTCTGGAGGCTGATGGCATGAACCGCGAGCTCCTCGAGCTTGCCACCGATCTGCACCGTCGCCACCGCCCATACGTGGTGGCGACCGTCGTATGGGCACGCGGCCCATCATCCGGGAAACAGGGCGGAACCGCGTTGATCGAAGCCGATGGAACAGTCCACGGCTGGATCGGCGGCGCGTGTGCCGAGCCCGCGGTCGTGCGCGAGGCGAGACGCGTGATCAAGGATGGTGAGCCGCTGCTGCTGTACCTTGGCCCGGCCGACGAGCTCGACGGTGCGGGACGCGAAGGCGTGGTCACCGTTCCGATTTCGTGTTCGTCCGAGGGGGCCCTGGAGGTGTTCATGGAACCGATGTTGCCGCAACCCCACGTGGTCGTTGTCGGGGCGTCTCCGGCGGTCGGGCTCCTCACCAAGCTGCTCGAAGCAATGGATTGGCGTTCGACGGTGGTCGACGACGGTTCGCTCGACGACATCGCGGCGCTCGGCATCGACGAGGCAACCGCGGTCGTCATCGCCACCCAGGGCCATTACGACGAACCCGCACTCGAGGCCGCGCTCGCCACGCCCGCCGGCTATATCGGGCTCGTTGCTTCTGCGAAACGAGGCGAGTCGATGCTCGGTTATTTGCGCGATCGCGGCACCAGTGAAGAGCAGCTGCGCCGGATCCACACGCCCGCCGGCATCGACCTCGGGCGCATCCAGCATTCCGAGATCGCGGTTGCCGTGCTGGCCGAGTTGGTGGCGGTCCGAACCTCGGGTGGGCTCTCCGGATCGGCTGGAGTCGAGGTCGAGTCCCCTGCGGAGACGGCGATCGACCCGGTATGCGGGATGACCGTCACCGTGGCCGATGCCCGTTGGGTCACCGAGCACGATGGCCAAACCTTCTACTTCTGTGCCCCCGGATGCCAGGGCGCCTTCGAGTCGGATCCAGCACGGTTCCACTCGGTGTCCTCGTGAAGATCAACGAGCAGTTCTCCGTCGAGCGCAGCACGGACCAGGTGTGGCAATTGTTCTGCGACGTTCCCGAGCTCTCTCTATGCCTGCCGGGTGCCGAGCTCACCCATCAAAACGAAGACGGCACCTATGAGGGCAATGTCGAAGCCAAGCTTGGGCCGATGAGCACCAACTTCTTCGGCGAGTGCACGGTGGTCAACGACAACGAGACCATGACGGGAAGCGTCAAGGGCAAGGGCGTGGACAAGGGGGGAGGCAGCGTCGGCCTGGTGGAGGTGGACTACGCCATCGAGCGGAGAAACGGGGGCAGTCACATCAACATCGACGCCAACATCACGTTGTCCGGGCCGGTGGCGCAATTCGGGCGATCGTCGATCCTGGAAGTGATGTCGAGCCGGCTGATCGAGGAATTTGCAAACTGCATCGAGGCCAAGCTGGTCGCCGAGACCGCCGAGGAGGCCCACGAGATCGAGGCGGCCGAGGTCAAGGGCCTCTCGCTATTCTTCTCGTCGTTGTGGGCCACGATCAAGGGTTGGTTCACCAAGGACAAGGAGCAGTCATGACCGAACACCCCAATGCCGCGTTGTACCGGGAGGGATGGGAGAAATTTCAGATCGGTGAGACCGACGCCGCTGCGGCGATGATGGACGACGACATCGTCTGGTGGCAGATCGGGGCGGCAGAGCCGCTGCGTGGCAAAGCCGCGGTCCTGGGGTCGATGCAGGCCCTCGAGGGTGTCGATTTCAAGCTCGACATCCACGACATACTGGCCAATGACGATCACACGGTCGCCCTGGTCACCGCAACGGTCCGTGCCGGTGATCAGGAGATCAGCTACCGCACCACCGAGATCCTGCACGTTTCAGACGGCAAGATCACCGAGCGGTGGGCGTTCTCGGACGACACCGAGCGCATCGGTGAGTTCTTCGCCCAGTTCTCGTAAGCGGCGCGGTGCAGCAAACCGAATCGATCACGATCGACGCCCCTACTGCCGACGTTTGGCCGCTGATCGGCAGCATCGATGGCTGGCAGAGCTGGCTGACCGGGATCTCCAACGTCGAACTGCTGTCCGATGAGATCGGGCCGGGGGCCGAGTTCGGCTACACCTTCCGCGGCCGGGCGGTCACTGCGACCGTCGACCGGTACGAAGAGGGCAGGATCATGGCCATCGCCTCCACGGAGTCGAGCTACGACTTCGGGGAGTCGATGGAGCTCGAGCCGCTCGGGGACCAGACCTGGGCGACCTTTACCATGGGATTCGAGCCCACGACCTGGTGGGCGAAGGCCGGATCGGCGTTGCTGACGCCACTCAAAGATCGGATGCTCGGCAAGCCACTCCGCAAGGAGCTGGCGACCCTGAAGGGTGTCGTGGAGGGCGAGTAGGCGGCGCGACTCTTTGCCTCCCCCTCAGGGGGAGGTGCCGAGCGCCAGGTGAACGGTCGCGCAAGGGCGCGACGCTTCCGTCGGCGGGGCTCCTTCCTTGCCTCCCCCT
>CAXMOP010000100.1:0-11050 GCA_964195155.1 uncultured Kiloniellales bacterium
GCCAGCGGACGCCATCAGCCGTGTCCTCAACCACGATTCCGAGCGCGGCGAGCTCGTCTCGAATCACGTCGGAGATCTCGAACTCACCGGCGGCCCGGGCCTGTGCCCGTCGCTCGAGGAGGCCGTCGATGTCGGGCGCGGTCCCAACCCGATCGGCGAGCCTCGCGATCTGGTCTGCGAGGTCGTCGACCCCCAGTAGCTGCTCATCCAGGCCGAGCACCGCCATGATCTCGTCGAAAGCAGTCACCAACGCTCCGGCCTCCCCGCCCTCATCCAACCTGCGGTTGCCCTCCCGAACTACGTCGAACAGGACGCCGAGCGCCCCGGCGACATCGAAGTCGTCGTCCATGGCGCCTTGAAACCGACCCATCACCTCGGCGTCGGCAGGGTCCCCGGTCAGCCCATCGACGCGCCGACGGAAGGCCCACAAGCGCTGCAGCGAAGCCTCGGCGTCATCGAGTGATTCCTCACTGAACTCGAGCGGCTTGCGATAGTGGGTTCGCAGGTACAACAGCCGCACCGCCGAAGGTTCCCTGGAGTGGAGCACCTCGACGAGGTCGACGACATTGCCGGTCGACTTTGCCATCTTCTCACCGCCGAGGTTCATAAGCCCGTTGTGCATCCAATACCGGGCAAAGCGAACCCCGGTCGCCGCCTCGGACTGGGCGATCTCGTTCTCATGGTGAGGGAAGATCAGGTCGTGGCCTCCGGCATGGATGTCGAAATCGTCGCCGAGGTACCGACGGGCCATCGCCGAGCACTCGATGTGCCATCCGGGGCGTCCCGGCCCCCACGGCGATTCCCAGGATGGTTCACCCGGCTTCGCCGCCTTCCAGAGCGCAAAGTCCAGCGGGTCCTGCTTTTGCGCGGACGGTTCGACGCGATCCCCCGCCCGCAGGTCGTCGAGATCGTGGCGCGACAGCTTTCCATACTCGGGAAAGGACCGGACCGAGTAGTAGACGTCCCCATCGGCCGCATAGGCGTGATCGTTCCCGATGAGGGTGCCGATGAGGTCGATCATGTCCTCGATGTGCTCGGTCGCCCACGGCTCGACGGTCGGCTCGAGTACCCGCAGCAGTCGATAGGCCTCGGAAAAGTCACGGTACGACGCTTCGACCACTTCTTCGGTGGTCACTCCCCGCTCGCTTGCCGTCTCGATGATGCGATCTTCGACGTCGGTAACGTTGCGCACGTAGGTCACGTCGTAGCCAAGCCACAGGAGGTAGCGGCGAACCACGTCGAACACGACGGCGTAACGGCCGTGACCGAGATGCGGGCGGGCCTGGACGGTCGCCCCGCACACATACATCGTGACGTTGCCTTCGTCCCGAGGGAGGAACGGGACGAGCTCACGCCCGAGGGTGTTGTAGATCTTCATGCGGAGCCAGGATGGTACCGGTCGGGACCGATGCAGCACGGTGCGGTTGATGGCACAATCGGACCATGGATCATCCGCCCGACCGGCCGATCATTTATGGGCACCGCGGCGCCAGAGCGCACACGCGGGAGAACACCGTTGCCGCCTACGCCCTCGCCATCGAACAGGGCGCCGACGGGGTCGAACTCGACGTGCGGCGCAGCCGCGACGGCGCCATCATCATCCACCACGAAGATCGCGCCGAACCCGGATCACCGCCGTTCATCAGCCAGGACCTGCGCACGATCAGGGCTGCGACTCCATGGGTGCCCACGCTGGACGAGGCGTGGATGGCCATCGGGGATGAAGCATTGCTCAACATCGAGATCAAGAACGACATCGATGAGGCCGACTTCGACCAGTCACGTCGTATCGCCGCAGACGTCGTCCGTTGGGTTGAATCCCAGGACGGCCTCGATCGAATACTGATCTCGTCCTTTGACGGCGTTTCCCTTGGCGCGGTACGCGATCGTGCACCCGGCCTCGCCACCGGGCTCCTCGCCGGCGCCACTGTGGATCCAATGACGGCGATCAAATGGGCCAAACGGGACGGTCATGTTTCGGTCAACCTTTCGGCGCCGGTCGTGCTCCAGGATCCTGCGGGTCTTGTATCGGCCGCCCGACCGTTGCAGCTGATGGTGTGGACGGTCAACGATCCCGCCGACGCGGTTGCCCTTGCCGAGGGCGGCGTCGACGCGTTGTTCACCGACGACCCGGCCCTGATGGTCGCAACCTTCGCCGAAGGGACCTGACGGGTCGGTTCGCGGTTCGTTCCTTGCAACTTCCTTGCCTCCCCCCTCTCGGGGAGGTGCCGAGCGAAACAAGACGACTTCCTTGCCTCCCCCTCAGGGTGAGGTGCCGAGCGCCAGCGAGGCGGAGGGGGTCAAAGCGTTGTCGCGACCACGGCTTGACCCCCCTCCCCTCCCTACGGTCGGGACTCCCCCCTGAGGGGGGAGCAAAGAGAAGGCCATTGCTCGAACCATCCTCCCCTCTCGGGGAAGTCGCCTCCCGCTCAGGGGGAGGTGCCGAGCGCCAGCGAGGCGCCTTCTTTGCCTCCCCCTCAGGGGTGAGGTGCCGAGCGCCAGCGAGGCGGAGGGGGTCAAAGCGTTGTCGCGACCACGGCTTGACCCCCCTCCCCTCCTGAGGCGGAACTCTCCCCTGAGGGGAGACAAAGAAAAGGGCCCTAGGGAGAGACCACCACCGCAACGGCAGCGGCGGCGATCCCTTCGTCCCGCCCGATCATCCCCATCGAGTCGGTGGAGGTCGCCTTCACCGAGACCGCACCAATATCGAGGTTTGCGACCCGAGCCAACGAGGCACGCATTGCGTCGCGGTGCGGAGCGATCCGCACCGACTCGGAGATGATGGTGACGTCGAGGCTGCTCGGCCGAAAACCGCGCTCGGCAAGAAGGGAGACCGCCCGACCCAGGAGAGCCATGGAGTCGGCATCCTGCATCGCCGGGTCGTCATCGGCAAAGTGCGCACCCAGATCGCCGATAGCCGCCGCCCCGAACAGTGCGTCCATGACCGCATGCGCCGCCACGTCACCGTCGCTCGTGGCCTCGATTCCCCGGTCGAGGTCAACCTCGACTCCGCACAGCACCACCGGTCCGCCGGGCCCAAATCGGTGGGCGTCGAAGCCCCAGCCAACCCTCGGCGGAGCATCAGCCATGGCGGGAAGCCCGCAGATGAATTGCGAGCCGAAGGTCTTCGGGGAAGGTGATCTTCATGTTCGCCGAGTCGCCGGGAACCGTGACCACGGGCTCGCCGATCGCTTCGAGCAGCCTGGCGTCGTCGGTCGCGTCTTCATTGCCTGCGGCATGCGCCCGTCGCAGCACCGAAACGAAGAATCCCTGCGGTGTCTGCACCGCAACGAGAGACGACCGGTCGACGGTCGCGATCACCGTGTCGTCCCGTATTTCCTTGATCGTGTCACGCACCGGGACCGCCGGCACAACACCAGCGACGTCACCGATGCGGAGTCGGTCGATGACTCTGCGGACGAGATCGGGCGAAGCCAACGGCCGCGCCGCGTCGTGGACCAAGACGAGTTCGACCTCGGGCGGGATCTGATCGAGGCCCTTGGCGACCGAATCGCGCCGGCGTGGGCCACCTTCGACCCATCCCGGGAGGTCGCCGACGAGAACCACCTCCTCGACTCCACCGGATCGCAAAGCGGCTTCGGCGAGGGCCCACAGCGGTTCACCGTCGAGTTCGGCATGGTGCTTCGGCCCACCGAATCGGGAGCCGAGCCCGGCGGCAACGACCACGGCCCATACGTCGCCTTCGGTAGTCATGCCAGGGATACGTCGAGGGTACTCAGGCACCTCAACACGGGCCCAAACGCGATGCGCACGTCATGCGCAACTATCCGGGCCCGCCCGCTCACACCTCCGCCAGCTCCTCGACCTTGGGGAGGGCGCGCTCGAGCTTCTTGATCGCGTCTTCCTCAGAGATGTTGAGCGAGAACTGCAATTCGCTGATGATGATCAGCCTTGCCTTGGCCAGCATTCGTTTGAGCGCAGGCGAGATGCCCTTCACCTTCTGGGCGTAATCGAGGTCCCGAATGACCTCGGCGACCTGGAAGATGTCACCACTGTTGATCTTCTCCGTGAGCACCTTGTACCAGCGGCTCCAGTTCGAACCGGCTTCCTGCGGCTCGCTGCGAAGCGTGGCAAAGACCTGCTTAGCCTTGTTCTTGCTGATGACCGGTCGTACCCCGAGCTCGACCGCGGAGGCGACGGGAACGCTGACCGTGAGCTGGTCGGTTGCGATCTCGAGGATGAAGTAGTCCTGCTTCTCGCCGCCCACGTCCAGCTTCCGCTTCTTGATGATCGTTGCTGCGCCGTGATGCGGGTACACGACCTTGTCGCCAACCTCGAACGCAATGGAGGGATTTTGGGGAGCCGGCTCGAGCTTCCTCGCCTCGGTCTTGGCTGCGGCGCCCGCCGTCTTCTTCGCCGCCGGCTTCTTCGTCGTCGCCTTCTTGGCGGCGGTGGTCTTCTTGGCGGTGGTCTTCTTGGCGGCGGTCTCTTTCGCGGTGCTGGTGGGCTTCTTCGTGGCGGTGGTCTTCTTCGCTGTCGTCTTCTTGGTTGAGGACGCAGTCTTGCCGGCCGTCGTCGACTTGCTGGTTTTCTTGGTTGCCAAGGCTCACCCGGGGGACGCGAGACGTGCAGTGTACCGGTGGCGCCCCCGAACCCGACGCAGGAGGCTCACACCTCGGCGGCAATGACCGGAGCGGTATGGGGAAATTGGTCCAGGTACGCGCGGATCCGCGCCGCTCGCGCCGGGCCAACTCCCTCGACCTGGTCGAGTTCGGCCACGCTTGCCTTCTTCAAGCGACCATACGAGCCGAAGCGGCGCAGGATGGCGTCGCGCACGCTGTCCGGCAGCCGAGGAACCGAAGCCAGGGCACGGGCGCCTCTCGGGCTCGCCTCCTCGTCCAGCGGGATCAGACCGACGCCCTGGGCAACGGCAGCGGTCTGATAGAGATCCTCGGTCGCCATGTCGTTCAAGCCCTTGAATACCGAGGCACCGCGTCGCGGCTTTCGCTTCTGGTAGTCGATGTTGATCAGCTCAACGACCTCGGTCACACCGTTTGCCAGGTCCGAAGCCTGGAGCTGCACCATTGGTGCCTCGTCGCCAAGCTCAACCGCGAGCTGCTCCAGATCGTCGACATGCCGCAGCACCAACATCGCTCGCTGGATCACCATGACCGCGTCACGCAGCGTGACGATTTCGTCCTCCTCGTATTGGGTGAGTCGGACGACCGCTTCGTCGAGGCGACGCCGCAATCGCTCCAGGGATTGCAGCCGCTGGTTGGCAACCGCAAGTAGCGTCATCGGCGCCTGGAGCACCACGCGGGTCGGGCCGGAGAACAGAACGGCAACGTTTCGTCCCTCTTCGCTCACCGCCAGCACGGCGAGCCCGGTCTGGAGGGCGATACGCTCGGCCGTCCGGAACCGAGTGCCGGTCTCCCCGGTCGCGATGTTCGGGTCGGGCATGAAGTGGACGTTGGCTCGCTCGATCGTGTTGCTCTGGTCGTCGATAACGATGCCGCCATCCATCTTCGCCAGCTCGGCGATCCGCGGCGCCGTCACCGGAAGGTCGCGCAAGCGAAACCCTCCAGTGGACAACGGTTCAACAGCGCTCTCCGGCCCGATCACGATGAGCGCGCCGGTTCCCTGGTTGAAGATCAGCCGGGCTGCCTCGCGCAGCACGGTTCCCGGGGCAAATCGACGCAGGACGTCGAGGGGCGGTGTGGGGCTTGTGACCATTCCGGCCAGGAGGGTAGGAGGGTGGTGAGCGATTCTCCAGCGGGCCTCCGCTCAAGCTGAGTCGCCATGTCGCTGTTGAGGGCAAGCTGCACGCGATTCCGAGCATCCGTCGGTGTTCGGCACCCTCCTCATCCGAGGTCGGGGGTGCCCGTTAGGTTGCTGGTCGGCTCGACACGGTGGCCGCCGCCAAGCCCGACTCGACGACCGCGTCGAGCAGATGGGAGAACGAAGAACCGTCGATCACCCCGCCGATGCCGACTCGCTCGGCTTCGGCGCTCCGTCTGGCGGCATCGGGGACCGCCCGCAGTTCGCCGGTGAGGCCCACCTCCCCCCACGCGGCAACGTCGGCGATCGGCACGCCGGAAGCCGCCGAGGCAATTGCCAATGCCACCGCCAGGTCGGCTGCCGGCTCGGCTACCCGGAGCCCACCCATCGCCGACACGTAGACCTCTTGACTACCGAGATGAAGCTCGGCGTGACGCTCGAGGGCAGCCAACACCTGATGAACCCTCGCCGTTGGCAACCCCTTGACGCTTCGTCTTGGCTGCGGACTCGCCGAGGGCATCACCAGGCTCTGGATCTCCACAAGCAGCGATCGACGGCCGTCGATGGTGGGGAACAACACGCTTCCCGGCGCACTGGGATCGCGTCCGGCGATCAGCGCGGCGCTGGCGTCGGGTACCGGAATCAACCCGGCTTCGGTCATCTCGAAAACGCCGACCTCGTCGACCGAGCCATGACGGTTCTTGACGCAGCGGAGGAACCGGAGGCCGCGATGCGGATCGCCCTCGATCGTCAAGACAACGTCGACCATGTGCTCGAGCAACTTCGGCCCCGCAATACCGCCGTCTTTGGTGACATGCCCGGTCAGGATCAGAGCGATCCCCGAGGCCTTGGCCGCTTCGACCAGCCCGGCTGCCGCCTCCCGCACCTGAGACGGACTTCCGGCCGTTGCGCCGGGCACCGCCACCGTCTGGATCGAGTCAACCACCGCCACGCGGTACCTGCCGCTCCCCAGCAATGAGGCGATCTGGCCGACGTCACGCGCCGCCACCAAGGACACATCATCGCTGATCGCACCAATGCGCTGGGCCCGCATCTTGATCTGACCGATCGACTCCTCGCCCGAGGCGATCAGGGTCTCGGTACCAAACGCGGCCGCAGCGCGCAACGCAAGCGTCGACTTGCCAACCCCGGGCTCACCGGCGAGCAGCGTTGCCGAACCGGGGACCACCCCTCCACCAAAGACCCGATCGAACTCCGATATGCCGGTGGACAGGCGCTCCTCGGGCAGGTTGTCGATGCGACCGAGACGCACAGGCTCGGGACTCGCATCCGGGGATGCCTCGATAGTGCCGGTTGCCCGGCATTGAGGGCAGAACCCCATCCATCGCCCGGTGCGGTACCCGCATTTGGTGCACGTCGCCATGGAGAGCACCGTAGGGGGAGGGTGTGACAGGTTTGCTCGCCTCTCCCGCAAGCGGCAGCGCCGCGGGGGAGGCGCGAGCAGGCGCCAGCCTGCGAGCGGAGGGGGCTCCAAGCACGATGCCCCCTCTGCGATGCGTCTGTCGACGCAACGCGTCTCCCCCGCTACCGCGGGGGAGACGAAGACCGCGTTGCCAGGTAGAGCCCGCCGATTACCAAGCCGACCAGCAGCGCGGCTCCCATCAAGTTCCAGAGATTCCAGGATTCGGCAATACGTACCTGCGCGATATACGCCACGCGTGGCACAATACCGGTCCCCCCGGGACACCGATGGACAAAGACAAACCAGACTTCGATGACCTCTTCGAGCCGTTTGAGCTCGACGATGAGCCGCCCCCCGAAACCGAGCGGCCGGATCCCGCCCAGCAGGCGCAGGCAACGGCTACCCAATCGACGGCGAGCAACGCTGCCACCATCGCGTGCCCCTCGTGCGGAACGAAGAACCCCGACTACAACCGGCACTGCGAGCAGTGCGGTGCCCGGCTCAGCCAGGATCCATTACCGGTCGCTGCACCACCATCGCTGCGGACCTCGCCGGGAGGGCGCGCCCTCGGCGTGTTGGCCGCGGTCATCCTGCTCGTAGCGCTGGCCGCACTGGTGTTCAATATCTTCAGCGGTGGAGGGGGAGAACAGACAACGACCACCACGACGACACCAACGACCACGATCCCGGCTGCCGCCACGGAGCTATTCGCTGCCTCGGTCGAGGCCAGCTCCTTCCTTCCCGGCTGGGAGCCGGAGAACCTCATCGACGCCGACCCATCGACGCACTGGAACGACGAGAGCCTCCATGGGATTGGTGCCTTTCTCACGTTCACTTTCGCCGAGCCCGTGAGCATCACCGAGGTCGAGCTGCAGAACCTGCTCGACGACGAGGGGTTCAAACGCAACTACAAGATTCAGGGTTACCTGATCACCACCGACGATCTCAGCGTCGAGTTCTCCGGGCGCCTCGACAACGACAACGCCCCGCAACGGGTCCCGATCGCCAGCCTGATGACGACTGAGGTCACCATCGTCGTTGCCAGCACCTATCCCGCAGAGTCCGCCGGAGACAAGCCCCCGTTCGATGAGCTTGCGCTGCAATCGGTCAGGTTCTTCGGAAATGAGACCAACCCGTAGACACCCTCCTAGTCCTTGATATACGGCTGGCCATCGGCTGCCGGCGGCCGTGCCTTTCCGACGACACCGGCAACGACGATGATCGTGACGATGTACGGGGTCATCGACAGGAACTCCGAAGGGATCGGCGCTCCCAGGATACCGAGCTTGGTTTGCAGGCCCCTGGCGAAGCCGAAAACGAGCCCGGCACCGAGCACCCCAAAGGGCATCCACCGACCGAAGATCATCGCGGCAAGGCCGATGAACCCGATCCCGGCAGTGATGTTCTCCTCGAATCTCGGTACCTGCGAGAGCGTTATGAATGCACCACCGAATCCGGCAATCAGACCGCCAAGGATGACGTTGCGGTATCGGGTGCGATAGACGTTGATGCCGACGGTGTCTGCAGCCTCCGGGTGCTCGCCAACCGATCGCGAGCGGAGGCCCCACCGGGTGTAAAACAGCCCGAAGTGGATGACGATTACGAGGATGAACATCCCGTAGACGAAGAACGAGTGATCGAAGAACATCGGACCCAGGACCGGGATGTCCGACAGTATGGGGATCGGCCATGGCGTGAACCGGCCGGGCGAATTGAAATGCGGTGCCTCCGCCAATACGCGTGAGGCGAGAAACGAGGTGAGACCGAGGGCGAAGATGTTGATCACGACTCCGGCGATGATCTGATCCACCCGGTACTTGATGGAGAGGACCGCAAGGACTCCACCAAGGACCGCACCCGAGACCAGGGCTCCGAACAACCCGACCCAGGGACCAAACGCTGAGCCGAGGATGGTGCCGACGAACGCCGCGGTCAGCAGCTGGCCCTCGATGGCGATGTTGATGATGGCGACTCGCTCGCACATCAGCCCGGTGAGCGCACCGAGTGTGACCGGCACCGACAGGATGACCGTGGATCGCAGCATGCCGACCAAGCTGAACGACTTGCCACCCGCGGCCCAGGCGAGGAAGGCGAGGACAAACAACACCATTCCGACGGCGAGGATCCGGTTCGTCCACTTGAGGTGCGAGCGGCGCAGCACGACACCACCGAGGAATGCAAGGATGCCGGCAACAACAAACCCCAGCAACTGCGTATTGACGGTCCACTCGATGCCCTGAAAGCGGTCGGTTGGCAGCGATAGCTTGAATGTGGAGTCGAGATCGCCTGCCACATTGAGCCCGAACGCCCAGAACACGAATCCGCCGAGCGCAATGAGGGCCACCCCAACGATGGTTGCCCGTCGCTGCTCGGACGTCGTCCGCGCTTTGACCTCGGTCGTGGAGACGGCGACGTCGGTCATCCACCCCACCCCTTGGTGAGCTGTAGACCTTCTTCACCCTCGGGTGCCTTGATCCGATAGATCGACCGCACCAGCTCGGGGGCGGCGATGAACACGATAATCAGCGCCTGCATGATGAGCACGAGGTCGAGGGGGATACCAGCCAGACCCTGCATCGAACGACCGCCGGCGCGCAGCGCCCCGAACAGCAGACCGGCCGCAAGCACTCCAAAGGGGTGAGACCGGCCAAGCAGGGCCAGGGCGATGGCATCGAACCCGGTGGTTCCCGAGAAACCGGGCAACGCCTGGTACGGAGCCAGTCCCAGGAGTTGATTGCTCCCCGCGATCCCGGCCAACCCCCCCGATATGGCCATCACCGAGACGTAGATCCACGCCACGTTCATCCCGGCGTACCGACCCGCATCCGGATTGAAGCCAACTGCCCGGAACTCGAATCCGATCGAGGACTTGAACAGCAGCCAGTAGGTGAAGAACACCGCAACCAGCGCGATCAGGAACCCGATGTGCACCCTCCCCCAAGGGAAGAGGGTTGGCAGACGAGCCGATTCGGCGACCACCCGCGAGATCGGGTCCTGGCGGCCGGTTGCCTGGAAGAAACTCGTCTTCAGGAGATAGTCGACGAGAAACAGCGCGATGAAGTTGAGCATGATCGTCGTGATCACCTCGTGGGCGCCGGTCTTGCCCTTCAGCAGGCCGGCGATGCTGCCCCATAGGGCACCGAAGATGATCCCGGCGAGAAATGCCAGCATGATATGCACAACCAAGGGAAGCGAGAAGCTGAACCCGACCCAGAGGGCGGCCATGCCGCCGATGAGCATCTGACCGTTCACGCCGATGTTGAATAGGCCCGCTCGAAATCCGATGGCGACGGCGAGACCGGCCAGGATCAGCGGCGTAGCAGAGAAAAGCGAATCAGAGATCGCGCGTTGCGAACCGACCGCTCCCAGGAAGAGAGCCTTGTAGGCCTCCCACACCCCGATGATCGATTGTTTGGCCGCCTCCCCCGGGGATTCTCCGTACAGCCGAAGGGTGTCCAGGTCGGTGAGGATGATGATGATGCCACCGATGATCAGTGCAGTGACGAATGCAAGAACCGGCACGACCATCGCCTGGCCGATCGACGAGCCGACGCCGGTAACCCGCTCGAACCATTCGGGATACCCCTTATCCGGTATCCGATCGTCGGGAGGCTCTCCCTGGGTCACGACGCCTCCGCTTCCGAGCCGAGCATGGCGAGCCCGATCTCCGTCGTCGTCGCCGTTGCCGGATCGAACTCGCCTGCGATCCTCCCGTCGAACATCACAATGACCCTGTCGGAGAGACCAACGACCTCATCCAACTCCGAGGACACGATGAGCACGGCGGCGCCGGCGTCACGCTTCTCCACGATCCTCGCATGGACGTATTCGATCGAGCCGACATCGATCCCACGGGTTGGCTGCGACGCGATCACGAGCGTGATGTCG
>CAXMOP010000101.1:0-8734 GCA_964195155.1 uncultured Kiloniellales bacterium
GTCGGGGACGGTGCCCTCGATGAGTTTCAGGAATGACAGCCATTCCTGGTTTCGATGCCTCGGTTTGTAGTCGGTGAGGACCTCACCGGTTGCGATGTCCATGGCAGCGAACAGGGTGGTGGTGCCGTGACGTTTGTAATCGTGGGTCATCGTCCCCGCCCGCCCGGGTGTCATCGGCAGCGACGTTTGAGAGCGTTCAAGGGCTTGGATCTGGGAGGGTGTGGAGCGTGTCATCAACGATCGCTTCGATCGTCTCGTCGGGGATTTCGGGTGGCCGGCCTCGTCCAGACCTGATCCGGCCTACACATGTCACACCCTCGTCAGCGAACCGGGTCTGCCAGCGTCGCACCGTCTTGGTCGATGCCTCCGAGCGTCGGGCGATTTCCTCGTTCGCGACGCCATCGCTAGCGAGCAGCAACGCTCGAGCCTGCCGGACCTCGCGGTGCGCCAAGACCTGAGAATTCGCCATCGATCCGAGTTCAGCGCGCTGCTCGGGCGACATCCGCAACGCTTCGGCAATAGCAACCATCCCCCCAACACTACATCCGTTCGCTATTTCAGAGACGGACCGCTAGCCCGGGGGGTTTCTCGCGTCCACGGCGTTGCCCGTCGTCCTGGCCCCCTCAAGTTCGGCCCGGTCCCTGGTCGATAACAGTCATAACCGCATGACGAGAGACCCCCCGGAAGTGTCCAATCGCCCCCGGGGGGTTTCTCGTGTCCACGAGGTTGCCGTCTAAGCCGATCGCGCCGGGGGTCGGTGGTATCAAGGATCCGCGGGTGTCGAGGGCGTCAAGGCTATTGCGACCGTTACCAAGGTGGCACCAGCAGCCCTTGGGTGCGGCGCCGGGCCACATACCGGCGGGTCTCTTCATCCGATGACATTCGGGTCAACACGATGCGATACAGCGCCGAGTTGGCGTGGCCGGTCACCGCCTCGGTTTAGGCGATACCGGATGGTCTTGCCCGATGAGACAGGGACCGGAGTAACTCCGCACAGATGCGCCCAAAGAACCCTCGGAGCGGAGCCGCTCTGGGTTGTCGCCGGCGGTTACCAGCAGGGTGGCAGCAGCATCGACACCGACGCCGTAGAGCTCGAGCAGGCGACGGAGCCACCGCGGTGACCAGCTCGCTCAACATGGCGTCAATGATGCGGTTCTCGTTGTTGAGTCCCTGGATGCGTCGCGCCAAGCCCGGATCACCACATTGGTGGTGAACAACACCGGCTCAGAGCCCCTACGGGGCCGCATCGCGGCGGCTTCGGTGACCAGCCCGGTCTTGTATCGGTCCTTGAACCTGACCCGGATCGGCTCGGGGCCGGTGAAGACCAGATGACGGAGCTGGTTGAGGGTTTGGATGCGTTGGGCACGTGCCGAACGTTTCGCCACCAACAAGACCCGCATCTGCTCCACGGGACCGTTGCGGGTCTTCGGGACCCCGCTTGCGGCACCTGAGAGCGCCGCCCTGGCTGCAGCGACCGCATCGGTCGGATCCGACTTGCCCACTTTGCGGCGTTGCTGGCGGTTGGGGCGATCGACTTCCACCACCGCAACGTCGGCTGCGGCGAGGAACCGGGGTAGGCCGACTCCCCACGATCCGGTGCCCTCCACCCCAACTAGAGACACCGCACCGAACCCGACCAGCCACCCCAACAGGGCTGCGAAGCCGGCCTCATCAGCCGAGAACGACTCGACACCCAACACCCCACCGTTGGAATCGAGTGCCGCTGCCACATGGGCATCAGCGTGGGTATCCACACCACCAACAACGCTCCGTACCATCGACATGACCGCCCCCTTTTCTCTCGCTTAGGGCAAAGGGGTGGCACACGCCACCGGGACGGCGGATGGACCCGACCGAGCTGGTTCTTTCAGCTCAACCGGTGCTCCACCGCCCGACCGGCGCGTGCCACATCATCCCTCCCAGCTAGCTGCGCTTATCCGTCAGCGTGCATGGCCATCGATAAGCCCGGCTAGCGCTTATGTGCCGCTAACGGCGGGTTTGGTCGCTCGGTCGTCGTCGCCCCGCCGAGAGTCTGGGGCGGGATTCGCTGGTCGGACTAGTTACTCTGTCACCAGTTGGAACTGTCATCAACTGGGCGGGCTTTGTTGCCGATTCTCCTGGGTAAGGGCGCCAGCTTGTGGAACGCAGAGGCCACGTTCTCGCCATGTGGACCCAAAGAGAAACACCGGAAGGAGAGGTCCATGCATAGCTCACCACATGACGTCGCACTCGGCTTGGTCGATGAGGATTCTGTCCCGGGTGAGGTCGATGAAAAGCGCGACGAGCTTCGCCAGCAGGTGGCGGTTTCCGAAGAACGCATCGCCAAGCTTCAAGGGGAGTTGGAGGGAGCCGACGACCAGGAGGCGGAGACGGCGCAGCGATTTGACAGGGAACGCAAGCGTAGAGTCGCCCTCGATCGACAACTCCACGAGGCTCGCGAAGAAGCCTCCAGTCTGATGCTCGATGAAGCCTCCCGGACTCGCAGTGCCATGCTTGCCGAGGCCGGAGAGTCTCTCCAAACCTCCCGCGTGGAGGCCGAGCGCGAGGCGGGTCAGATCGCTAAGCAAGCCTTCGAAAAAGCCAAGGAGATGGTCGCCACCGCCAGACGCGAAAGCCTGGCAATAGTGGATGCTGGTCGAGAGGAGGTCGCGGCGCTTGAGGCGGAAGCAGCCCGACGGATAGCTGATCTCGATACGGAGAGGCAAGATCTCGCCTACGAGTTGAAGGTGATGACAAATCTCTACGACGAACTCCAGGCCATTCTGGCGACTTGTCGCCGAAACCTCGAGCAGAGACCTCGCTGAGGCAAAGGATCTCGTTGGTGCAGCTCGATCCGAGTGCGCCCAACACACTGCATCGTCGCTCCGGTGACTGTCAACCCTCCTCTGACGCAAACGAAACGGCTCACAACAGCAGCTCCATCTTTGCCTGAACCGCGACGTGTGCCTGGAACGCCGAGTCCGAGCAGCTCCTGCCACGGCTTAACCTACGAGGGCCAACGCTGCCTTTCAATAGCGACAGGTGTCCCGCAAGCGAAGCGGCGAGCCGATTCGTGTAGCGCATAACTGGCTGGGAGGGATGACATGGCATGCACCGGTCGGGCGGTGGAACCCCGGTTGAGCTGGCTCTCAGCCACGATCCGGACTCGAACCACCTACGGGTCGCTGGCCTATTGCCCAACTCGTACCACCCGGCTGGCGTCGGAAGCACCGTCCTGCACCGATCAGATCGTGGTCAGCTGCAATACCGCCCGGAGAATCCCCCGGCAGTTCGCTCTGCCACACTGCGCAACGAACAATTCGGAACCGCACATCCGTAGCCCCTGTCGCGGTGACTCTCCCTGGTAACCGAGCAGCATCGTGGCCGAGATTCAGGTGCTCCGATCTGCTCAGCTAGCGGTGTCCTCCGGTGCAGTCGTCCCAGCCGCACGTATATGTGTCTCCCCCGATTGCGCATCGCAAGTGAATCGGCAGCAGCGCCCGGCGGTTGAATGAAAGTCTGACACCCAACTTGTTGGTGTCTCGCCCGCTTGTGATAGCGCATCTGTGCCGATAGCGGCTAGTGGTTCAAGCGCGTGGTGAAGTTGGGTGGATCTCGGGAGCCTTGTGGGTGGGTACCTCGAACCGTGGTAACGGTCGCTGCTCGCGATGCCTATGTTCATGATTCCTGGCAGGGCCGTGACACTCTTGAGCAGCGTTTTCGATTCGACAGCCGCGGTGTGGACCCGGCTGCGGTCGCAGATGTGCTCCTCACTACGCCGCTGATTGGTGAGGATTCGGCGTTTTGGGAGCCGTCCTGGGACCGAGGGCGCTCGCACCGACCGAGCGTGGAGCGTGGCCGGCTTGTCTCCGGCGCCAGGGTTTCGTTTGGATATCGAGACCACGGAGCGTAGGGGGCTTTCTTGTGCGGTTCACCCAGCCGGATTGCGCGGTGCCATAGCTCCAGGGCGACCTGTTGTGGAGCATCAGCGACCGGCAGGCCGACGGGGCGGTGTTGGACGAGCAGCCGGTTTATCGGGTCAGACCCCACCCACATTCTTCCCCTTTCACTCGCTCAGGGCAAAGCGGTGGTATGCACCGAAGGGACCGCCGCCGCGACCCGACCGAGCTCGACTATCAGCCCAACCGGTGTCTCACCGCCCGACCGGTGCTGCCACACCAGCCACATCATCCCTCCCAGCCGGTTGTGCGCTATCTGAATTGGGGCATGCCTCCGATAGTTGGAACAGATGCCCGGGCTTCGCCTGCTGGGGGGAGGGGGCGCATCGTTGCGACTTATTGCCATCTTCTCGGCGATCCTTGTCATTGTCCGGTCCGCGCGATGAGCCGACGGTGGACCTCCGCTCCGGCCCTTCACTACCTGCACCGTTCCTTCCCCGAGTCCAACACCGGGTTGAGGCTGGTTGTCAACCGTCTAGTTCCGATGCTCGACGAGGCGGAGACTAGTTCGGAGTAGCTCGACGGAATGGCACTTCATCTAGCGGCTGCGACAAGCCGATGAAGATAAGAGAGAGCTATTGCGGGGGAGCGGCAAAACAAGTTGAGGGGAGTGGAGGACCATGCACCAACAGCGGGAAGCACAAGACGACACGACCGCTGGGGGGGTGGCGGGCGATGATTCGCGATTCGGTAACGAGTGGCAGCGGCCTCCGTCGGGAGCGCGCGGCATCGTCCATCGACGCTTTGGCGCAATGGCGCTGAATGCTCTGTTGAGCAGCGGACGTCATAAATGGCGCCGTATGGAGCGGTCTTGGGTTCGAGCCGACGCCAAGCAGGTGGGGTCGGAGCGGGGGGCTGCGTTGGTGGAGATGGCGGTGGTTTCGTTGCTGTTGATGGTGATGTTGCTTGGCATCGTCACGTTTGGGATCACGCACTATCAGAACATTTCGATTGAGGGGGCGGCTCGGGAGGCGGTTCGGTTCGGCGCTACCTATGCGGTGGAGGATGCCGGCTCGCTGGAGGAGTGGTTGCGTGATGTAGCACAGGTTGCGGAGAACGCAGCGACGGGGGCTCTTAGTGAGGGCGAACCCAGCCGTCTGGTGTGTGTGGCCCAGGGATTTGGCAACGACCCGGATGAGTTTTCGCGGATCACGGTCGCTGGAATGCAACTGGTCGCCTCCGCCGGTGAAGAGTCGGGCTGGTGCTTCGAAAACACGGCGCCGGGGGGCGACACCGTGGTGCAGGTGCAGCTGCAACGCGACGGGTGGATTGAGGCGATTGTTTTCTCGATGAAGCCAACCCTGACGGGGGAGGCAACCAACCGGTTCGAACGGGCGAAGCCGTGAGCTGGATCACCCGGCTGCGTCGTATCCATGATGACGAGTCGGGTGCAGTGTTCCTCATTGTCGCTCTGTTCATGGTGGCTCTGCTTCTGATAGCGGGTCTCGTCATCGACATCGGGGGAGTGAGGGGCTTCCGAACCAACCAGCAGACGATCAGCGATGCAGCAGCAGCCGCCGGTGCCATCGCGCTAGCCGAGACCGAGAGCGGACGGGCGGCATGTGTGGCGGCAAAGGCGTATGTGACCGTCAACGCCCGAGGGGTTGACTCCTTGGCTGGGATCAACTGCAACGCCTTCCCGGTGTCATGCGACCCTGGTACACCAGAACTGGTTGCCACCACCGGCGAGGGGCGGTTTATCGTGTCCATCGTATATCCGGTGTCCGATTCCAGCCCGCTCATGGGTTCCGGCGTGCTCGGGGCGGTTCCCCAGCCAGGCGGCGCGTGGGACGGTGAGCAGTGTGACCGTATCGGGGTCGCTATCGAGTCGGAATGGCCTACCAGCTTCTCCCGGCTCGCCGGGGTCGATTCCCTCGATGCCAACGTTCATACGGTGGCCAAAGGCGTGCTGATCACCGGCGAGTCGGTACCGGTCAACATCCTCGTGCTGGATCGCACTGGATGCCAATCCTTCCACGCCTCAGGGAACGGAGGCATATACGTCGACGCCATGTACAACCCGGATAAAGATGACGACCCCAGCAACGGGCTGCAACCGGTCCTGGAATCCGGCCTCGGCGCTGCTGATTCGGATGGCAGCGACGGTTGTGGCGGTAGCGACGGCGTCATCGACATCGACGGGTCAAACGCGGTGCTTCGCGCCGACGGTCCCCAAGGGTGCGACGATCAGTTGGGAACCCATCTGGTGAACGGACTCACCGCGGGCGACGGCTGCGGCAAGCTCCAGACGCTCGCCCCGGGGACCCCCGGCTGCAACTTCCCCGCCTGCACCGCCGGCGGCAGCAATCCACCAAACCCGGAACCAACCGCCCTCCCCGGCCGGCTGACCCGAGCATCAGTCGACTACCGCTACAACTGCAAACCGGACTACACCATCATCGATGCGTCAATCAGCTGGGCGACGTGGGCGCTCACCACCACCAACGCCCACGACATCCCTGGGTGTCCCGACGCACCCGCCCCCCACATCGACGAGTTGATTGAAACCGTCGGCGAAACCGGAACACCTCCCGGGTTCCAGACCTGGACCGGCGCCGGATACCCATGCACCGTCGAGGGCCCCATCGGCACCGTCATCCTGGTGCCGGCGGGTGACTGGCACGTCGACTGTCCAGCCTTCACCAACAAACGCACCGTCGTCTTCCAAGGCGGCAACATCGTCTTCACAGGCTCCGTCGACCTTGAATCAAGCGCCATCCTCGCTATCAACGCCCAGCCGGGTACCTACACCGCCTCTGACCCCGAGGCCTGGGTGTTCCTCCGCAAAGGTACGCTCCGCAAATCGAGTGACGCTGTCCTCATCATGAACAACACGTTCCTCTACGCCAGCAAAGACACCCACATCGAAATGGCCGGCGGTGATGGCGCCCTCACCTGGGTAGCACCCGACCAGGGTGACTTCGACGACCTCGCCCTATGGGGCGACTCGCCAACGACCCACCTATGGGCCGGACAAGCCGCCCTCACTCTCGAAGGCGTATTCTTCACCCCGTTCGCCCAAGCCGAATACGCCGGAACCTCAGGACAAAACCAAGTAAGCGCCCAATTCATCGCACACAGCCTCCACGCCCGCGGCCAAGGAACCCTCGTCGTCTCCCCCCAATACGGCCGCGCCGTCCAATTCCAGCTCGCCCAATCAGCCCTCATCAGATAAGACCCACCAGCGAACTAAGCATCGCGCGACACTGACGATCGCACCAATCGTGATCGCCCTTGGCGGCCTTGTGGCGAACACGATCCTGACAGAGGAGCCGATATCTAGCGCATATGTGTTGCCGCCTCAAGGGGTGAACGCAACATCATTGGCGAGAGCTGTGGTTTCTCGTTGGGAGGTGTGCGGTGTTGAGAAGGTTCGCAAAGGCGGAGATTCGCCGAGGTGTGGGAGCGACCCAAGGCGGGTGAGCTCACTCGGTTGATTGCTCGTCGGTTCGGGAGGCACGGGTCATCGATTCGGCGGTTGTTTGAGGATGCTGGTGGGGTGCGCCCGGCGCCGCGCTGTCGGGCAGGATCGGCATCTGTCGCTTACCGAGCGTGAGGAGATCTCGAGGGCGATCGCTGCTGGAGAGTCGCTACGGGTCATTGCTGGGCGGCTGGGACGAGCTGCATCGGCGGGTCGCGGGAGTTGGCTCGTAACGGTGGCCGGTTGCGGTATCGGGCCTACCGAGCGGATCGGGCGGCGT
The DNA here is from genome assembly GCA_964195155.1 of uncultured Kiloniellales bacterium. Taxonomy (GTDB): domain Bacteria; phylum Actinomycetota; class Acidimicrobiia; order Spongiisociales; family UBA5794; genus JACZST01. The sequence goes on from CAXMOP010000101.1 coordinate 7,640, forward strand.
GGCAGCAAGCTCGCCGGCCCCAGCGGTTCAAGCTCGCCACCAACGCTGCGTTGCGTGCCGAGGTAGAGGACAAGCTTGCGGTTCGGTGGTCCCCGCAGCAGGTCTCGGGGGCTGCGCCACACGTACCCTGAGGTTGAGGCAATGCACGTGTCCCACAACCATCTACCTGTCGTTGTTGATCCAGGCCCGTGGCGGCATAAAACGGTAGCTGCTCCAGCATCTGCGCACTCGGAGAGCCAACCGCAGACCCAGAGGTGTCAAACCACCATCGGGGAAGGGCCAGATCGTTTACCGGGTGATGATCAGCGAGCTACCAGCCGAAGTGGAGGACCGGGCGGTGCCGGGGCATTGGGAAGGTGACCGGTTAATGGGGAAACGCCAGACCGCCATCGGCACGTTGGTGGAACGCCTGGTCCCGGTACGTGATGCTCTTCGCATTGCCTGACCGCTACTCCGCCGACGCGGTCCGGCTCGCCCTCGCAGAGACCGTGCAACACCTTCCCGAGCATCTATGGGAGTCCTTGACGTGGGATCAAGGCAAAGAGATGGCCCACCACGCCCAGTTCACCATCGACACCGGGGGTCCAGGTCTGCCTATGTGACCCGAAATCGCCGTGGCAACGCGGTTCGAAACGAGATACCAACGGGCTACTCCGTCAGTATTTACCCAAAAGCACCGACATGACAGCACTCACCCAAGACGACCTCGACTTCGCCGCTCATCAACTCAACGGCCGACCGCGACAAACCCTCAACTGGATGACACCATCCCAAAAACTCGCCGAAGCGCTGCAATGACCCCCTGAGACCGCAGCCGATACGGGCTAGCAGTGGCTTCTTGTTTGCAGCGTCTGGAAGGGTGGTGTGCCCATTCAAGATTCCAGTCGTTGAGCGATCCTGGTTGATACTGCGACGATGATTCAGTCCATCCGGGTGTGGGCCGATACCAGCTGCAGACAACGATCCACGCTCGGTGACCCCCTTTGACTAGCGAATCCAACGAAGCCGGATTCACAACTGTCAGTCTTGGCTACGACCCCGCCGAGGTCGACGAACGCGTCGACGATCTCCGAACGCGGCTCGCCGTCTCCACTA
>CAXMOP010000102.1:0-6866 GCA_964195155.1 uncultured Kiloniellales bacterium
CGCTGCGCTCGGCACCTCCCCCTGAGGGGGAGGCAAAGGACGCGGTGAGGCAAAGGGATTGGGGGGCCGAGGTGGGGGAGGCATGGGTCGGGTCACTCAGCCGGCTTTTCTTTGCTCCCCCCTCAGGGGGGAGTCCCGCCGCCAGGCGGGGAGGGGGGTCGAGCCGTGGTCGCGGCGACGCTTTGACCCCCTCCGCCTCGCTGCGCTCGGCACCTCCCCCTGAGGGGGAGGCAAGGAAACAGGCCCGCCGAGGCAAACGTCGCACCCCCGCGCGACCGTTCACGTGAAGGGGAGGCAAAGGACGGGGGGAGGTAGAGGTTGTTGGCAGGTGTCGGTTACCGGTTATCCGGAACTCGTGACAGGCTGAACCGCCAGATCATCAAGCGATCCGTCTGGTCTGCCGATTCAAGGTAACGATGAGAATCCTTCGGGCATGGTTGGTTTTCGTGCTGCCTGCGGCGGTGCTTGTGGGCATTCCCGCGGTGGCAGCCGCCGACGACATCGACCTGGAGGACCAGGTGTATGGAGGCTTCTACTCCAGTGAGTTCTTCGCCTCCGAAGACCTCGAGGCTCTCGGTATCGCCGCGTCGGCATTGGGCCGGGTCACCTTTGGCGGCACCTTCCACCACGTTCGCGAGAACGACCACCTCGAAGGAACCTGGTCGAATACCCGCGAGATCCTCGACGAGGTGTGGAAGGCCGCAGCGACGCCATTTGCCAACGTGGTAGTCGACGGCGCCTCCGCCGCCGCCATCGCAAACGGAGAGCACGATGCCGCCATCGAGGAATGGGCGACCCACATCGAGCAGTTCCTGAGCATCGAGGACGGCCTGCCGCAACGATCGGTCATCATCGCTCCGCTGCAGGAAGCCAACGGCACCTGGGTTCCTCACGGATGCGATCCGGCCAACTACCAAACGGCATACCGACGGTTCGTCGACATCTTCCGCAGCCGCGGCATCGATGAGACCAGGGTGCGTTGGGCCTTCGCCCCGAACGGGTGGACGCCGTCGGGATGCGGCAAGATCGCCGACTATTACCCGGGCGATTCCTACGTCGACGTGCTCGCCTTCTCCGCCTATAACTTTGGGAGCTGTTTCCCGGGCAGCCAGTGGACGCCGGTGTCGTGGGCCGTCGACGGACCTATCGAGGACCTCACCGCGATCCATCCGGCAAAGCCGATCATCGTGGCCCAAATCGCTGCGCCCCGCAGTTGCGACACCGTCGAAGCCAGCGGCATGGGTGAACATCGCGGAACCGGAGGCGATCAGTCGGCGTGGGTGAAAGATCTCTTCGAGCACCTGCGCGCCAAGAACAACGTGGCCGGGTTCATCTGGTTCAACGTGATGAAGGTGGAGCCGGGGAACAACTCCGAAATACTCATGGACTGGCGGATCTGGGACACCACGAGCTGGGTGTCGCCCGGGTGGAAGGAGGGACTCCCGAGGGTGCGGTACCGCTGGCCGCTCTCCGATTGGTTCCGGCCGGGACCGCTGACGATCGGCCTGGCGCGGGGAACGCCCCCATGTTCTTCGCCGGTCTGCGACTCGGTGGGCTACGTCGACGCCGCCGGACGCTGGCAGCTTTGGGATTCGCTGTCGGCCGACGCAGCAACGGACGTGTTCGTCTTCGGCGACCCCGGCGATGTTGCCTTCATGGGCGACTGGGACGGCGACGGGCTCGCCACCCCGGGCTCGTACCGCCAGTCCGACGGGCTCGTCTCCCTCCGCAATTCCAATACGGACGGGTTCGCCGATCTCCGGTACTTCATCGGTAACCCGGGCGACTACCCCCTCGTCGGTGATTTCGACGGCGACGGAAGGGACACGGTGTCGCTGTACCGTCCCTCGCACGGCCAGGTGTTCATCATCGACGCGCTCGGTCGCATCGGCACCGGTGTTGGCGCAGCGGCTCCGCCATTCATCTTCGGAATACCGGGTGACACGCCATTCGTCGGCGATTTCGACGGTGACGGCATCGACACCGTGGGGCTGTATCGGGCATCCACGGGTCTCGTCTATCTGCGGGATTCGCTCAGCGACGGTGCCGCCGATCACTCCTTTGCCCTCCGTAGTCTGGGTGGGGGAACCGATGGGGTGATCATGGCCGGTGACTGGGACGGAGACGGCGACGACACGGTCGCGGTGTATCGCCAAGCAATGCAGCGTGTCTACCTCTATCTCGAGAACTCGGCCGACGTACCCGACTTCTCCCTCTACGTGGGCAGTCACCCGGTGGCCACCACCTGGAGCCGTGCGTACACCCCGGAGCCCACACAGTGGCTCAACGCCCACGGCATTTTTGCCATCGCGCCAAACTGATGCCGAGTATGCGAACAGCGCGGGTGGCCATGGTGATTGCGATGTTGACGGGTTCGCTCGTCGCCGTGCCTGCCGTGGCCCAGGAAGCCGGTCCCGACGGGGTGGGCGGTTCTCGCCAGATCCCGTCGGTGCGTGCCCCCGCGGACAGTGTCCCGGACGAAGTGCTGGTCCGCAGCGGTGAGGGCTTCACGACCCAGGCGGTCGGGGCAAGCGATTGGGTGGTAGTTCGGCCGTCCCGCGGCGAGACGGTGGATGAGGCGTTCGATCGGCTCCGGCAGGTCCATGGCGCCGACAACGTCGCCTACAACCTTCGCTACGAGCTGCACGGGATACCAAACGACCTGCTGTTCTTCCAGCAGTGGAACTTCACCGCGATCGGGGTCACCGACGCCTGGGACACCACGATTGGAACCGGGGTGACGGTGGCGGTCGTCGACACCGGCATCTCCCTCGGTGGCGAGGATCTCACCTGCCATGGCTTCGTGGACCCCTACAACGCCGTCACCGCCACCGCCGGGCTCGGCGCCGTGGTCGACATCGAGGGCCACGGAACCCACATCACCGGAACCCTGGCCCAATGCACCAACAACCACAAGGGGGTTGCCGGGATCGCCTACGGGGCGACGCTCATGCCGATCAAGGTCACCTTCGACTCGACGGGACAGGCCACCTCGCTCACCCTCGCCGCCGGCATCAACTGGGCCGTTGCCAAGGGCGCCGACGTGATCAACATCTCCCTGGGCCGCGACTGTTCGGCGCCGTGGCCGACCTGTTCGGATCCGGTGGTGACCACCGCGATCGACGCCGCGGAGGCAACGGGGGTGGTCATCGTCGTGTCCTCCGGGAACGCCAACGACCCGTTCGTGGCGACGCCGGCGAACCATCCGCTGACGATCGCGGTCGGCGCCTCCACGATCGGCAACGCCCGCGCCGCATACAGCAGCTACGGATCGTCGATGAGCCTGATGGGTCCCGGCGGCGACAGCGGCGGCGGCGGAGGCATCCTCCAGGAGACCTTCAACGGCGGTCCGTTCAGCTACTACTACTACACCGGCACCTCGAGCGCCGCCCCGCACGTCAGCGGAGCCGCGGCCCTGGCGCTCGCGGTACGGCCGAGCATGACCCCGTCCCAGGTGCGGGCGCTGCTGACCAACACCGCCCTCGACCTTGGCCCGGCGGGCTGGGACCAGCAGCACGGCGCCGGACTGGTCCAGATCGACGCCGCGGTGGCGGAGGCGGCGGATCCCCAGGACCCCTGCGACGGCGATGGTTGCGACACCATCTACACCATCACCCAGGGCGGGCAATGGGCGCTGTGGGATGAGTTGAACGTGTTCTCTGCCACGTCGAGCTTCTACTACGGCAATCCCGGCGACCTGGGCTTCTCCGGTGACTGGAACTGCAACGGGACCAAGACACCGGGCCTGTATCGACAGTCGGACGGGTTCGTATATCTGCGCAACGCAAACACCGAGGGCAACGCCAACATCACCTTCTTCTTCGGCAACCCGGGTGACGTTCCCCTTGCCGGGGACTTCAACAACGACGGGTGTGACACGGTGTCGCTGTACCGACCCGCCGAAGGCAGGTTCTTCGTCATCAACGAGCTCGGCGAGGACGGCGGAGGCCTCGGCGCCGCCGAGACCAGCTACTACTTCGGCGTCCCCGGCGACAAGCCATTCGCCGGGGACTTCGACGGCGACGACATCGACACCTTCGGGCTCCACCGCGAGTCGAGCGGATTCGTCTACTTCCGCAACAGCCACACCCAGGGCAACGCCCATGCGCAGTTCATCTACGGGGACCCCGGCGACATCCTCTTCGCCGGCGACTGGGACGGTGACGGAGACGACACCGTCGCCGTGTACCGCCAGTCGAATAGCACGCTCTATGTGAAGTTGACCAACACCGCAGGCTTCGCCGACCACGACATGATGATCGGCTACTTTCCACAGTTGACCCGTTCCGCTGGCGCTTAGCGCGCGACCTGCCTAGGGTTACCACAGCCGAACACCGACCTGGTGTTCGGCTTTCTCTATGGGTGACTAGTTCATCCGTACACCAGAAAACCGTCATCGACCCTCAAGAAAACGCCAGGTTTCTGTCGATTAAAGGGACTATGGGTCAGGAAAATACCACTCAGTGCATTTGGTGGGTGCGCATAGCAGTTGTCTCTCTTGCTGCGGGGATCGTGTTTGCGATGGCCCCGCCGGCCGACGCCGAGCCGTGGAACTGGCGCAACCCGGACACCCTCGACCCCGACCCTCCGGCGCGCGAGGCCATCGGCGTCTACCCCATCGCCACCGACCTCCCGATTTACTACACCGACACGTTCGGTGCCTGCCGCTCAGGGTGCTCGCGTCCCCACCTCGGCGTCGACATGATGGCGTACGGGCGCAAGGGCGACCCAGTGGTTGCGTTTGACGACGGGGTGGTCAGCTGGGTCAGCGGCAACTGCTGCTCGGTGCACATCACCTTCGACGATGGATGGAGCGCCCGTTACATTCACCTGGACAACGACACCCCGGGCACCGACGACGGGCAGTTCTGGGGAGTCGCCGTCGAGCGAGGCGATCGGGTCACCGCCGGCCAACTGATCGGGTGGGTCGGCGACTCCGGCAATGCCGAGAATATCGCCCCCCACCTGCACTTCGAGATCCTCGATCCAACCGGGACCTGGCACAACCCGACCCCCTACGTCAATCGAGCGCTTCGTCTCTCCGCCCCCATCCCCTCCGATCCCGAGGAAGGGGAGCGTCCCTGCACCGAAGGCCCATGCGACTCGGTCGGGTTCATCGATGTCGGCAGCGAATGGTCGTTGTTCGATTCACTGAGCGCCGAGGCGTCGATCGACGACTTCTTCTTCGGCGACCCGGGCGACATTCCCTTCATGGGGGACTGGGACGGCGACGGGGTGGCAACGCCGGGTCTCTATCGCCAATCCGACGGCTTCGTATATCTGCGCAACAGCAACACGCAGGGCAACGCCGACATCACCTTCTTCTTCGGCAACCCCGGTGACTACCCGCTGGTCGGGGATTTCGACGGCGACGGTGACGACACCGTGTCGATCTTCCGCCAGTCGGAAGGCCGGGTCTTCATCATGAACGAGCTCGGCGAAGACGGCGGTGGTCTTGGCGGCGCCGACTACGACTTCTTCTTCGGCAACCCCGGGGACACGCCGTTCGTCGGTGACTTCGATGGCGACTTCGTCGACAGCGTTGGCCTGTACCGCACCTCCACCGGCTTTGTCTATTTCCGCAACGAGCTGACCAATGGCAATGCCGACTTCGAGTTCTTCTATGGGAATCCCGGCGATGTGATCCTGGCGGGTGACTGGGACGGCGACGGTGACGACACCGTTGCGGTGTTCCGTCCCGGGACGAGTCGGGTCTATGTGAGCCTGGAAAACGAGGCCGGCGCAGCGGACTACAGCCTCTACGTCGGGCCGTACGCCACGGCGGTGACCAACCGCATGATGAGCGGATAGCGGCATGATGGCGACCCACTTCCCCCGAGTCGGTTATCGGCGCTCGCGCTGGATGCGGATGTTGCTGGCGGTCCTGGTCTTGGCCGGGATGATGGCAACCGCACCCGCCCCGGCCGAAGCGCTGATCAGCGCTCCCGACTTCGAGACCTGCCTGCTGAACAAGATCAACGCCGCCCGCGCAACCGCTGGAGTCCAGCCGCTGATCATGGCGAGCGACATCGCCGACGGGGTGCGGGGCTGGTCGGTGTGGATGAGCGACAACACGTTCCGGCATACGACTTCTGCCGAGCGCCTGGCCATTCTCCCCGCCGGTACGTTCACCCACGGTGAGAACATCGCCTGGCGGCGCGATAACGGCCAGACGGACTGCACCGAGATCCATGCCATGTTCATGGGCTCCCCGGGGCATAAGGCCAACCTGCTGCGGTCGTCCTGGCGGTACGTCGGGCTCGGAGCCCACTACAACGGCAACAGCGAGTGGTGGGTCACCGAGATGTTCTTCGACGCCAACGGCTACACGCCCGGTCCGGCCGCCGTCGAGACGGGGCAACGACCGTGCTCATCCGGTGACTGCGATTCGCTTGCCCTGATCAACAACGGCGGCATGTGGCGCCTGTACGACGAGCTCTCGGCGGACGCTTCAACGAGCGACTTCTACTTTGGGAACCCCGGCGACATTGCGTTCATGGGTGACTGGAACGGCAACGGCGTGGCGACGCCGGGCCTGTATCGGCAGTCGGACGGGTTCGTCTATCTGCGCAATTCCAACACCCAGGGAGTGGCCGACGTGACCTTCTTCTTCGGCAACCCTGGGGACATCCCACTGATCGGCGACTTCAACGGCAACGGTAGGGACACCGTGTCGATCTATCGCTCATCGGAGGCACGGGTCTATGTAGTGAACCAGCTCGGCAAGAACGGCGGCGGGTTGGGGGGTGCGGACTACTCGTTCTACTTCGGCAACCCGGGGGACACCCCGGTTGTTGGCGACTTCAACGGCGACGGGAAGGACAGCGTCGGTCTCCACCGGGCTTCCACCGGCTTTGTGTACTTCC
>CAXMOP010000103.1:0-43640 GCA_964195155.1 uncultured Kiloniellales bacterium
ATGAGTGGACCCGAGGCTCTCGACCACGCCGTCGACCAACTCGGACCAGGCGTACAGCCACCCAGGTAGCGCATAACCGGCAATATGCGCTACCTGGTGGGGTCCGTACGAGGGCCGGTACACCCGGCCCGCCCCCACACGCCCAAACCACCCACTTGACACAAAGAGGCTTCGATATGCGCGCCTGCGTCGTCATCAATCTTCAGTTGTCAAGCGGGTCCGGAACACTGCCCCGAACGCCAGGACCAGGTAGGTTTCTTCGGGCGGCGAGCCAGAAGCAAGGGAGGCGAAGTGAGCGATCAGAGAACGACGGATCCCTCTATTGATGTTTCAGCCGAGATCGACCTGAATAGCCCCGAGTTCCAAGACTACGAAGGCGCCGTCTTCCCGGATGCCACCGGCTATGACCTCAGTCGTCTCTGGTCACCGGCCTCCCTGCGCGGACTGGCCGCCACCGGCGTCGCGCTCGTCCTCATCTCCGCGCCCGGCGCGTCACCAAAACTTCTAGCGCTCGTCGTAGCCGTTGTCCTGGTTGCCTGGAGCATCGGGGGCACTATTGATCTCGCCAAAGGCGGTGAGCGCACCTTCTTTTCGACGATGCGGGTGATCCTCGCCGTGGGCATCGCCATAACGGTGGTGGTGTGGCCCAGGATCACCGTCGCGGCTCTGGGGCGGCTGGTGGGGGTCGCGCTGATCGTCGCTGGGGGCGCCAGTTTGTACAAGGCCTATCGGGATCGAAATGGGCGCTCGATAGTCGAATCGGGCATTGGAGGGCTTCTGTACGTCGCTCTCGGCGTCTCCTTGGTGATCTCGCCGGCGACTCTGATCAGGTTCGCCCTGCTCGGTCTCGCCGTCTACTGGTTCATTGCCGGTGTACTCACAGTGGTCACAAACGTACGCGCGGATGACGAAGAGATACGACCCACAGAGACCTGGCGGTCATTTCTTAAGTGGGTCGCATTACGACCAAATACCGTCGAAGATCGTCAGCAACTCTACTCTAAGATCTTCTACGAAGGATCCGAAGGGCCAAGACGTCTCTCCCGCTTCTTCGCCCTGATGTCCTTCGCTAGCGCAATCGCCTTCTTTGGCATAGTTGCGGACTCCACCGCCGTCGTTATAGGAGCGATGCTCGTTGCTCCTTTGATGGTCCCCCTCATGGGAACGTCTCTGGCAATGGTGATGGGCTGGCCCCGACGGGTAACGATCACAGGATTGGTTGCTCTCTCAGGAATCGCCCTGGTGATCGGGTTGAGCATCCTCTTCGGCTGGGCCCTCGGAGTTTCGGCTGGGCCCTCGGAGTCGAGATCTCACCTGAAACCAACACACAGGTCGCCTCGCGGATCCAGCCGACCCTTGTCGATCTCATGATCGCTATCGCGGCCGGAGGGGCCGGCGCCTTCGCCATGTCGCGACCCGACGTGTCCGACTCGTTGCCCGGTGTCGCCGTTGCCATTGCCCTGGTTCCCCCGCTGGCCGTCGTAGGCCTGATGATCTCTCAGAACGATTGGTCCGCGGCGATGGGAGCGATGCTGCTTTTCACCACCAACCTGGTGGCGATCCTTCTCGTGGGAGCGCTGGTCTTCGTCATGACGGGGGTGGTCCCGATGTTTCAGCTCACCCAGAATAAGAAACGGGTGCAGCTCAGTCTTGGCATGGCCTCGATCCTCGCCGTTGCAGTGGTCGCGGTGCTCGGCACCAACACCGAAGCGTTCTACGTCCAGATCGCCGGCACCAATTCTGCAAAGCAAGCCGTAGCCACCTGGCTGGATGGATCGGACATGACTGCCGTGGCGGTAACCGTTGATACATCGGAGCTGGTGGTCATCGTTACGGGTCCAGAGGAACCGCCTCCCATCGAGGAATTGGCATCATTGGCCGAAAAAGATCTCGGGGAGTCAATCGATGTCAAGGTCAACTGGATACCAAGGACCACCTATGAGCTCACGACTAACGATTAGCTACGGCCCTTTTGTGTAGTGTGACGTTCCGGTGAGCGACGAGAGCGCCCCATTACTGAGAGAGAACAGCAGCGACTGGTGAAGCACCGTCTGGCGGTCCTTGATCATGCCGAGGAGGTGACCGGCAACGTCCGCCGAGGACGAGTAGCCGTCGACCGGGTCGCCGAATCCGGGACCCGCCACTACAACCCAGTCTTCTACCCTGTGCTGCCACCATGACACACTCACGACTGACCACGCCGCGGGCCGTTGGCACCCAACGGAAGATCGAAACGTCGGCTGTATGTGATGGTGAGACCTCCGCCGTTGTCGCACGAATTGAGGAAGTGGTGGATGCCGACTGAGTCGATCCACCGCCGACGGTGTGAATCAAGGGCTTTGGGTATTGAATTCCACTGACCACGGAGAGTCCGCTGTCCTTATCCGATCGGGTATCCTGAGGTCATGCCCGAGCCGCAAGACGTAGTCGCACAATCGATCGAGCTCGATCCGGATGATCGCCGCTGGCTCAACGCGCGGCTGATCGAATATCGGGAGCTTCTCGCATACCTGCGCGATCACTGAACCGGCCCTCGCTACAGCTAGCGATCGACATCAACCGCGCAGCACGTGAGACAGACGAATGGTTCGATGATCCCGACGATCTGGAAAGGGTCGAGTTGGCGCTGGCGGCGATTGACGACATGGACGAGCCTGTGGAGGCAGCGGCAACGCTGGCGTATCGAGTTACCCGGGCCCAGGGCTTTGCCGAGGGAAACAAGCGGACGGGCCTCCTGCTGGCTCGTTGGCTGCTCGACCGAAACGGGATCGATGGGGCGCGGTTCCTTCCGCCTGACGACTGGGAGCTGGCCGATCTGCTGGTCAAGACAGCCTCCGGCGTTGACGTCGAATCTGAGATCGTCGGCTTGCTCGCCGGACGCGCCTAGCGCTGGCCTCGGCAGGCGCTTTTCCCAAGAAAGCGTCTGTACGTGGCCTATCAGGCGGGCGCAGATCGATAGTTCGCGGCCGGGATGGGCCGTCCTTCTGATTTGGCTGCCTCGAGCCACGCCTCGATTGCCTTCTGGACCTCAGCAACAGCCTCTTCGGGGGTTTTGGCGAACGCCGAGCAATATCGAAGGTCGGGAACGTCGGCGATCCAGCCGTCGTCCTCCTGGCTGTAGAAGACATTGATGTGGTATGCGGGCATTGTTTACTCCAGTTTCAGATCATATTCGTCAGCGAGTGCAAGGAGCTGGCGCATCTGATAGGGCTTCGCCTCGCCCCTGGCGTCTTGCAGGTTGAGCTGAGCTTCGTGCTGTGGATGCGTGAGGAGGTAGTGGCTCCCGCTCACTCGAGTCAGCTCGAAACCCATGGCTTCGGCGAGTCGGAGCACGTCTTTGAACCTGACGTCCTGTAGGTGACCGTCTCGCAGGCGCTGGAGCAACTTGCGCGGTCTCATGCGTCCAACGCACGGTCGAAATGTGACAGTTCTGCTTCGAAGAGCCGTTCCATCCGTCACACCAACGCCGTACGTTGTCGCGATGTCATCGCCGATTCTCAAGCCCGGCTACCGCAAGGGGCAGCCACCCGCCAACAAGGGCAAGACCTTCCCGGCCGAGGTGCTCACCCCCGGAGAGGTGCGAGCCATGCTTGCCGAGTGCTCAGAGACCTCAAGCTATGGGATTCGTCACAAGGCGCTCATAACCCTGCTCTACCGCACGGGGTTGCGGCTCGGGGAGGCGCTGGCGCTCGAGTTGAAGGATGCCGATCTACCGACAGGGTCTGTCACTGTGCTCCACGGCAAGGGGGATCGGCGACGGACGGTCGGGATCGATCCTGGGGCGGTTCGTGTCGTTGAAGCGTGGATCGAACGGCGCCGGCTCATCGGGATCGCCGAGTCTGCGCCGCTGTTCTGCACCCTGCGGGGAGCGCCGATGATGCCATCGCTCGTACGCACGATGTTGCCCCGGCTCGCCAGGCGCGCCGGCATCGCCAAACGAGTCCACCCACACGGCCTCCGCCACACCCACGCCTATGAACTGATGATGGAGGGCGTGCCGATGGGCATCATTCAGAACCAGCTCGGGCACGTCTCGCTAGCGACGACGAACACGTACCTGGCTCACATCGCACCCAAGGAAGTTATCGAGGCGATTGGAAAGCGGGCGTGGTCGCCGTGATACGCGGACTCGAACGGAGCGCTGAAGAGGGTGAGACAAAAGCTCTTCGACATCGTCGTCTTTCGGCGCTTGGCGGCAAACGTGGACGATCCCAGAACTACCAGGCGCCAATCTCGACCAGCGTCGACCATACGATCTCGAGAGCGTCCCCTGGATCTCCCAAGGCCTTGGTCTGGTGGCCCAGCTCGGCCTGCCACTCTCCATCCGTGGGACGAAACCCGTCTTCGTACTGGTGCTTGATCGCACCGACGCCCCGGACCCGCCGCAAGATGACCAGGCTCTCCAGCGTCACGCCGTCGATGGCGACAAGTCCGGCCAGGTCGAACAGGTCGCGGGCGGCATGGCGGTCCTCGTAGGCGCCGAGTTTCATAGCGCCGAACGCGGGGATCGTGGGAACGGTCAGCTGCGCGGTCGGCGCCAGATCCGAGTAGTGCAGCACGACTGCGGTTTCGGCCACCGGGTACGCTCGGTGTTCGGGACGGGCAGCCACGATCTGCAGCTTCACCGAGACGTCGCCGTAGCTGACGTCGTATGTGGTCACGTCGCTCAGCCGGGCCACTTGTTCGACGCGAAGGCCGGGAAAGTCGCGCCGTGTCCCCTGCTGGAGTGTGGCCACGAGCTCGCCACGATCCGCCGGGCTCGTCGGGTCGAGGTAAAGATCGACATCCTCGGAGAGGCGCCGACCCTCTAGGTGACTCCGGCTGAGGGCGGTGCCCCCGAAGAAGACCACGCCCGGCGTGCCCTCCAGGGCGTGGAGCAGGTGCGAGATCAGGTGATCCCTGAAGACCTGCGACCGCGATACGCCCCAGTTCCGGGCAAATGAGCGGACCTCCTCACCGTCGATCATCGAGGACCCCGTAATCCGCTGCCGGAGCGCCAGAAAGCGAGTCGAGGCCCCTTCTGGCAACGAGGCGCCGCGGCTTGAGCATTTCGACGTCCGAGGGTGCGATCCCGGCGCTCGCCCACGCCGCCCTGGCATAGGATGCCTCTCGACCCTGGCGCAGGCTGAGCTCGCGCACGAGCTGCCAATCCGACCGCGATGCCAGATCCCAGATCGCTTCTGAAGCCGTGCCAGCGCCGATGCCTCCGAGCCGCGGACGGTCGGCGAGATCGAGGATGGTCTGCTCGGCCGTGGTAACCCAGCCTTCGGCCAGCTCTGTGTCAACCCGCTGGAGATCCAACTCCTGGGCCCGCCGTTCCCAGAAGTGAATGGGTGCTACCGACGTGATCAGCGGTCTTCGCCGAGCAGGGATCGCGACGACAGCCGTGGCCAGACCGCGAGGGACCGCACCAAGAAGTCGGGCGGCGCTGACTGCGGTCAACGCGGAGGCGTCTCTGCCGTGGTCGGCCTGAGCGATCGCCAGCGCCAGGGACTCGGCGCTCGGCTGCCACTGTGGGTCGTCTAAGGCATCCATTGGCGGGATCACGTAGTAGCCGCGGGCGATCGAGCGCAGCAGCCCAGCATCGGCGAGTCGTTTGAACTCGCGGGCCGGGTCGCGATAGAGATCAATAGCGTCGCGGGGCCGGACCACACGGAGCTTGCGCGCCGCCAGCTCTCTGGGGAGGGGTGTCTCTCGCATCGGCCCCCATGATACGCGCATGAACGCGCTAGAAGGGGGTTCCAGACTACCCACCAGCGCGCTCATGCGCGTCATGAAGGCTTTGGGCGTGTGTGTATGCCGTATCTCCGGAATCGGTGAAATCTGCCACTTTGGTCATTCGGGTCGGCCGCTCAGGAGTGCATTTGTCGTCATCCGGTCACATGGTCCAGAGCACGGAGTCGTCACAGAGTCCACAGGTTCTGGCGCAGCTTCCGTGAGCGGCTCGGCGGAACGCTCGGTTGCGGCGGCCGGGCTTCCGTCCTTTCGCCTGCTTCATCACGCACGTCGGGCTCGAACGACACGACGACCTTGAGACCGACGGACCCCGCCAAGCGATCCAGCATTGCCAGCGTTGGGCTTCGGTGTCCATTCTCATATCGAGAAATCGTTGCCCCGTCGGTCCCAGCCAGTCCGGCGAGGAGGGATTGGGTGAGCCCGGCTTTGAGGCGAAGCTGACGAACCACGTTCACGCTCGCAGCTGTACATGAGTTTCCTCACAAGTTCAAGACCCGTGTCGTGGCTTTGGGTTTGGCCGGCCGACCAAGCCGTCACGACCCGACCCCAAGGAAGTGTCTCGGGATTCGTCACACCTAGGGCATACGGTTGTCGTATGCCTCGCATCAGTGCCTTTTACGGCATCAGCATCCTGATGTACTTCCACGACCACAATCCCCCACACTTCCATGCCCGCTATTCAGGGCACGAAGCGAAGTTTGGCGTTGACGGCTCTCTGCTCGCTGGCCAGCTACCCCGACGAGCGCAGCGTCTCGTACTCGAGTGGGCGCGTATCAACCAGCGTGAGCTTGCCGAATGCTGGGACCGTGCTGCCAGCGGCGAACCTCTCGGTACTATTGAGCCACTGTCATGAGGACATTGATGGTTGAAGTAACAGCAGTCGAAGTGATCGAGCATCGAACGGTCCGCCTCTCCTTCTCCGACGGTGCGGAGCGAGTGATGGACTTGTCCCCGCTTCTGTGGGGCCCCGTTTTCGAGGAGATCGCCGCCGATGACGACATGTTCAACGCGCTTCGGGTCGACGCCGATAGGGGGACCATCGTCTGGCCGAACGGTGCCGATCTGGCACCGGAGGTGTTGCATGGTGACCACGAGCCAGTAGATCGGCCGAGGTCGACAACGTAGCTGGCCAGTGATCCCGGTCAGAACGTCCAGATTCCCTCGACTGGCTCTGGTCCCGGACGCTCCAACGTTGTCCTCGCCTCATCATCGTCTTTGATGCCGTCCTCCGAGTCACGGTGAGTCCGATCCAGAGCGAGGTTGATTTCAACTGCGAGACCGGTCGAGGACGCCAGCTGTTCGAGCACATCGAGTGTCGGGCTCACTCGTCCGGATTCGTAGCGCCCGATAGACGCCACAGAAACTCCTGAGACCTGGGCGAGGAGCGCCTGGGTGAGTCCAGCCTGCATGCGAATCTTCCGGACCACGTTCACGCTACAGAGCTACATCACCCTTCAGCAGGTTTCAAGACTCTCGTCTTGGTCCCGGTCACCATCGGATCTGATCGATGCCGGAGCCGCCTCCTTGACAAAGCGTCTTCAGAACCAATCGTCGGGCCCACAGCCCGAAGGTCGGGGTTCAGATCCCGCGCCCGTTTGATCCAAAGGAAGCCCGTGCACACCAAGACTTCCCAGGAAAGCGATTGGTGGTTCGTTTCCACGGGTTGTCCGCTTTTGGACGACGAGCAGGCCTGACGGCTATGGTCGCCCACGTCGAGTTCGGGAGGAGAGGGTCCCCGTTCGAGTGGCTGGCAATGGCGGTTCTATGCCCTGCGGTCCTTGCGCTGTGCCGGGTACCTCTCGCACACATTGGAGGATGCCGTGACACGTCTGCGTCTTCGTCTACTGCTCGCTTTGAGCCTGATTGCCGCGATGGTCCCGTTGTTGGGTGCCCCGGCGGCTGCAACGACCGGGGACTTGGTGATCTCCGGTGTCGTCGACGGACCGCTGAGCGGTGGGATACCCAAGGCAATCGAGCTGTACGCCGTCAACAACATCGCTGATCTCACCATCTACGGCGTCGGCTCCGCGAACAACGGCGGTGGCAGCGACGGCGAAGAGTTCCCCTTTCCGGCAGGCTCCGCGACGGCCGGCGACTTCATCTATGTCGCATCCGAAACCCCTGGCTTCACCAGTTTCTTCGGCTTTGCGCCGGACTACACATCGAGCGCGGCCAGCATCAATGGTGACGACGCCATCGAATTGTTCAAGAACGGCGCGGTGGCCGACATCTTCGGCGACATCAATGTCGACGGGAGCCTTCAACCCTGGGACTACCTGGACGGATGGGCCTCCCGTGCGAGCGACACCGGCGTCGACGGCTCCACGTTCGAACTCGGCAACTGGACCTACAGCGGCCCGAACGCACTCGACGGCGAGACCACCAACGCCACCGCCACGACGCCGTTCCCGATCGGGACCTACACCGGCACTTCCGGTCCGCCAGCTGTGGTGATCAATGAGGTGGATGCGGATCAGACGTCGACTGATTCCGCCGAGTTCGTTGAGCTGTTTGATGGTGGGGTGGGGAACACGGCGCTGGATGGTCTGGTGTTGGTGTTCTACAACGGCAGCGACGACGCCTCGTATCGGGCGTTTGATCTTGATGGGCAGTCGACGAATGGCAGCGGCTATTTCGTGTTGTGTGGTGATGCCGCAAATGTGGCGAACTGTGATCTGGACGTGTCTCCGAACACGAACTTGATCCAGCAAGGTGCCGACGCGGTGGCGCTCCATGTGGGTGACGCCACGGATTTCCCCAATGACACTTCGGTGACGACGACTGGTTTGGTGGATGCGATTGTCTATGACACCAACGACGCCGATGATGCTGCCTTGTTGGTGTTGCTCAATGGCGGTCAGCCGCAGGTGAACGAGGACGGCAACGGCGACAAGGACACTCACTCCAACCAACGGTGTCCCAACGGCACCGGCGGGGCCCGCAACACCGACACCTACGACCAGTTCGCCCCAACATCGGGGGCCGCAAACGAGTGCGGTGGCCCTCCGCCGAGCGGCGTGGTGATCAATGAGGTGGATGCGGATACGCCGGGCACCGATGCCGCTGAGTTCGTCGAGCTGTTTGACGGTGGGTCCGGTAACACGGATCTGTCGGGACTTGCTCTGGTGTTCTACAACGGCTCGGATGACGCTTCGTACGACTCGTTCGATCTCGACGGGTTCTCGACCGACGCGGATGGCTATTTCGTGGCCGGCAACACTGGTGTCAGCGGCGTCGACTTGGTCTTCTCGGGCAACGGGCTGCAGAACGGTGCGGATGCGGTGGCGTTGTATGTCGGTGACGCTTCCGATTTCCCCAACGACACGCCGGTGACGACCGATGGTTTGGTCGATGCCATCGTGTATGACACCAACGACGCCGATGATGCTGCCTTGTTGGTGTTGCTCAATGGCGGTCAGCCGCAGGTCAACGAGGGTGGCAGCGGCAGCAAGGACACTCACTCCAACCAGCGGTGCCCCAACGGCGCCGGTGGGGCTCGCAACACCGACACCTACCAGCAGTGGCTACCAACGCCCGGCGCCGAGAACGTGTGCGCAGCGCCACCTATGGAGCTGTTCATCCACGAGGTGCAGGGCAGCGGCGCTACTACGCCGTTCCCCAGTGCGATCGTCACCGTGGAGGGCGTGGTGGTTGGCGATTTCCAGGACACCGACCTCAGCGGCTTCTACCTGCAAGAGGAAGACGCCGACGCCGATGCCGACCCGGCCACGTCCGAGGGCATCTTCGTCTTCGAGGGCGCTTCAGCGGTGATCGTGGCCATGGGCGACACCGTCAAGGTCACCGGGACCGCCATCGAGTTCTTCGACGTCACTGAGATCACCAACGTGACCTCGGTTGCGGTGACGGCAAGCGGAGCGACCGTTACGCCGGTCACGTTGTCCTTCCCCGTGTCGGCGACGAATGACTTCGAGACGATCGAGGGGATGAGCGTCGCTATCCCGCAGACGATGGTCATCAGCGAGTACTTCAACTTCGACCGTTTCGGCGAGATTGTGCTGGCGACCGGGCGGCTGCAACAGCCCACCTCCATCTTCGAACCGGGCTCCGCGGCGGCGGCTGCTTTGGCAGACCTGAACGTCAGGTCCCGGATCACACTGGACGACGGGCGAACCGGGCAGAATCCAGATCCGGCGCGCCATCCCGACGGCGCCGTGTTCGACCTGACGAACCTGTTCCGCGGTGGAGACCTGGTCGCAAACGTGGTCGGAGTGATGCACGACAGCTTCGGCTATCGCATCCACCCAACGGCCGGCGCCACGTATACGGCAACAAATCCCAGGCCAACGGCTCCCGATGACGTCGGCGGCGACGTGACGGTGGCGAGCTTCAACGTGCTCAACTACTTCACGACGCCGGATGGCAGTGGGCCGATCTGTGGCCCGGCTGCGGATCAGGGATGCAGGGGCGCCGATAACGCCACCGAGTTCACCCGGCAGCGCACCAAGATCATCTCAGCGATCGCTGCAATCGATGCAGACGTCGTTGGTCTGATCGAGATCGAGAACAACGAAGACGCCTCGCTGATCGACCTGGTGAACGGCCTGAATGGTGTGCTCGGCGCCGGCACGTACGACTACGTGGATGCGGGTTTCGTTGGCCCCGACGTAATCAAGGTCGGGCTGATCTACAAGCCTGCGACGGTGTCGCTCAACGGCTCTCATGCTGTGCTCGACGACATGGGGTTCCTCGACCCGAACACCACGGGCACGGTCCGCAACCGGGCGGCCCTTGCGCAGACCTTCACCGAGAACGCCACCGGAGAATCGTTCACCGCTGTGGTGAACCACTTCAAGTCCAAGGGATCCCCGTGCGGGACGGGCGACGATGATCCCGAGACGGGCAGCTGCAACCTGACCCGAACGCTGGCGGCTCAAGTGCTCGCCGATTGGCTGGCGGGCGACCCGACCGCGAGCGGCGACCCGGACATCCTGGTCATCGGCGACTTGAACGCCTACGACAAGGAAGATCCGATCGATGCCCTGAAGGCCGGAGCCGACGACACGCTGGGAAGCGGCGACGACTATTCGGATCTCGTTCTTCAGTTCCAGGGCGAGGCTGCCTACTCCTTCGTCTTCTCGGCGCAGTGGGGTTATCTCGACTATGCGATGGCGAATGAGTCGCTGCTGGGCAGCGTGACCGGGACCACGATCTGGCACATCAACTCCGACGAGCCGGACATCTTGGATTACGACACGTCATTCAAGAAGCCGGCCCAGGATGCGCTGTATGAGCCGAACGCGTTCCGGTCAAGCGACCATGATCCGGTGATCGTTGGCCTCGACCTGGCGAACCCGATGGGCGACAGGGAAGACGTGGCCGACGACCTGGCCGCGCAGTTGCCGACGGGAGACTCGCAAACAGACAATCGGTTGAACAAGGCAATCGATTCCATCGAGGACAGCCTCAACCCGGGCTGGTGGACCAGTGATCAGACGATCACGAACAAGAAGGTGTTTGACGACCAACGTCAGGCCGTGGTCCAGCTCGAGTTGATCGTGGCTGGTGGAGGCGCGGAGGCTGCTGCCGCGCAGGCCGCGCTCGATGTGCTTGTTAACGCCGACAGGCAGCTGGCCCAGATCGAGCTGATCGCGGCGATCGATCGTGGCGGTGAGGCTTCGAAGATCGCTAATGCTCAGGCAGCGATGGCGAGAGCGGCAACTCTGACGGCGGCCGGTCAGTACAACGAGGCAATCAACCAATACAAAGCCGCATGGGACGCCGCTACGAAGGCCTAGCTGGCAAGTTGGGACCTCCCCGATCGGGAGGTCCCACTCGCCCAGTCGGATGACGCTTACTGTTGATTCGATCGTGATCCAAAGGACGAGGATGTCATCGAGACGATGGGAATCGGCCGTGGTCGCTTTGATTGAGCAGCGGCCACCCGCCGCCGACGGCCAGGGTCGTCAGCGAGGCGGATCCTGGACGATCTTTGCGATGTGACACAACACACAAGATGTGTCAGGTCTGATAGGATATGCCAATGACTGTAGAACGTGTCCAGATGAACGACCAAGGGAGGATCGTGATCCCGGCGGCGATCCGTCGAGCCCTCGGGTTCGAGCCGGGCGCTGAGCTCGTGCTGCGCGTGCAGGACGACTCCCTTCACATCCAGCGGCTCGCGGCCGCTGTTGCCGAGATCCAGGCCGTGGTAGGCCAGTACGCCGGCGATCGGTCGCTCGCCGATGAACTGATTGCGGAACGCCGGGAGGAGGCCGCCGGCGAATGACCGCCGTCCTGGATGCGTCGGCGTTGCTTGCGCTGATCAACAGGGAGAAGGGCACGGGTGCGGTTCTCCCGGTGCTCGAGGCCGCAAGGATGAGCACGGTCAACATCGCAGAGGTGCTGTCAAAGCTGAGCGACATTGGGATGCCCCCCGCCGTCGCCGAGGATCTAATCAGCCGGCTCGGGCTCACGGTCGAGCCGTTCGAGCTGAGCCACGCCGAGCGCGCGGCGCGGCTCCGGCCCACGACGCGTCATTTGGGACTCTCGCTTGGTGATCGAGCGTGCTTGGCGCTTGCGCAGGAGCGAGGGCTGCCCGCCTATTCCGCAGATCAATCGTGGAGCGACCTTGCGGATGTGACGGTGCGAATCATCCGCTGAATGCGGACTCGCGACCGGCGGCTCAGGAGGACGTGTGGCCGCCTGTTCAGGCTGGTGCGATCGCTCCGTCTTTTCCCAGACCATCCTCAACCGGTGAGATCACGAAGCGACCGCTCGCGAGGTTTGACAGTTAGCCTTGGATGGTCGCTCTTGTGGAGGACCTGCCCGTGATACCCGACGCCGATCTCGCCCGCGTGCAGCGATGGGTGAAGGCGCGTAACGATCGGATACCCGAGCAGGTGCGCGATCGGATCCGTATCGAGTTGGACGTCGGCAGCCGGGCTCTCACCATTTTCGAATGCCACCCGCCTTGGCGCGATGACATGGGACCCGACTGGAGTCGCCTCCCGACGGCGAGGCTGCGGTACACGAAGATCAGAAACGAGTGGGCGCTGTATTGGAGCGACCGCAACTCGGAGTTCCACGAGTACGACCTCGTCGAACCAACCCGGTACGTTTCCCACCTCCTGGCCGAGGTCGACCGGGACCCCACCTACATTTTCTGGGGCTAGGGGACGACAAAGGCCAGGAGCGGATAGCCCTCATACCGATCGGCACCTTGCGATCTGTCGGGAGCTGCCGGTGGTTCGTCCTCGACGGCCAGTGCTTGGGGGGATTCGGCGACCAGAGGCTGGCGCAGCTGAGCGCGCGATTCCCGCTAGCCAAGGTCGCGGCGAGCGAACCTCCATCCCAGAGGCAGGAGCAGCCCAGCAAGCACCGCCTTCAGGACGTCTCCGACCAGGAAAGGGGCTACACCAAGAGCCACTGCAGTGGTCTCGCCAGGGGGGCCCGTTAGGGGGATGCCGAGCCGGTAAGCCAGCCACAACGCCCCGAAGAGGTAGATGATCAGGCTCCCGGCGATGAAAGCTGGAATGGCCGTCCAAACCTTGCGGTCTTGGCGGCGCTCGGCGAGCGCCCCGATGACGAATGCGGCGACAACGAACCCGACGAGGTAACCCGCAGTAGCCCCGGTAACTACCCCCCAGCCGCCGGTTCCCCCGGCATAGAAAGGGAGCCCAATCGCCCCCAGGGCAACGTAGAGGATCTGTGACGCTGCCCCGCGAAAGGCGCCAAGGACGCCACCGGCAAGGAGTACGGCGAACGTTTGCCCGGTGATCGGCACCGGAGTGAAGCCGAGAGGGATGACGATCTGGGCTGCTCCGGCCGTAAGCAACGCGAAGCCAACCACAAGAACGACGTCCCGAACCCAGGTGCGAGGAATAATGTCCGCCAGCGTCGATGGGGCGAAGGCAGCGTCGGGAGCACTCATCTCGACCTCCTGTGGTGATGTCGGGTTTGCTGGTATGTGTTTACCAGATTGGGCCTCGACCGGCGGCCTCAATCGGCGACTCGATCCAGGGTCTCCTCGTATCGATTGAAAATGGCGAGCCTGGATCGAATCCTTGTGGAGCGTTGGCTCGTGCCGCTACGAGCCAGGCGCTGTGCTCTTCGACACGCCGATGACCAGGCCGGGTCGGGCAGTGTGTTTGGAGCCACATGACATGGTCGCATCCAAGTTGGTGGCGTTCCGGGACGAGGACCTTTGCCTTGTCCGGGCATTGATCGCCGAGGGTCTGATCGATACCGGCATCCTTGCGCAGCGGGTTCAAGCGCTGCCGATCGACGAGGATCTGCGCTCGAGACTGTTGAACTGGCTGGCGAAACGCCACTCGTGAGCCGGACGGTCGCTGATGACTCGATCATGATGTGAGGACGAGGGCGGCCAGCGGTGTCATGCGGGCGCCGGCGTCACCGGGTGTTCGGGTTTCGCCATGGCAGACGGCTATCGAGCCGACGACGGCCCGACGGAGCGGAGAACGGTGCGCCGGGACGAGGATCGTTTTTCCCGGCGACATCCGGGACCTCGCCGACGGCTACCGTCGGGTGGCTCGGTCGATTCACGCCGGGTGATCAGGCGCCGAATACCGGGTCGCCGGTGTTGAACGCCGCCCAGGCAAACCAGAAGTCGTTTCGGTGCACGACTGTGTCCAGCTCCTCCCCGGAGAGCTGCCCGTCGATGGCCCGCCCGAGCAGATCCCATGTCGAGCCGGTCTCGGCATCCGTGAAGGTGTCGTCACCGTTGGCGGTGAAGGTCAGCACGTCGTCCCCGACCCTGCGGTCGAAGGCGATGCCGGTTCCGATCGCTCGACCCTCTGCGATGCTCGCCGAATCCAGCGCATCGGCGGTGTCGCCGCCCCAGAAGATCGCCACCGGAACGCCGCCGACTTCGTCGTTGACGACCCGGGGACCGGCGATGATGCTGAAGGGGAAGGCCTTGTCGGCGTCGCCGACGGTGACCCCAACGACCCGCTCCAGGGCCGGGAAGCGATCATCGATCTCGCCGTCGAAGAGGAAGGGCCGGCTGCTCGACGAATACCCGACATACGGGTTGTTGCCGTAGCTGCGTCGATGCCCGGTCTGGCGACTGAGAACCTGGCCATCGGGGAACGAGGTCCGAAACTCATCCCATCCGACGATTGCCGACGGCAGCAGCTCGAGCTGTGTCCCCGCCAGCTCACCAACAATCGCCTCGCCGGTGATCTGCTGCCACAGCGTCTCGGTGGCGGAGTCCCACATCACCAGATCGCTGAAGCGCAGCAGACCGGACACCCCGAAGCGGAGCGTATCGCCCCCGACGGTCGGGTCGAAGACGACGGCGGTGTTGCACAGCGGGCAGAAGGTGACCGCCACGGGGCGGCCGCCGACGGTGGCGTTGACGATCTCGTGGAAGGTCATGATCCGTAACGGGAAGAAACGGACGTCGTCTCCGATCTCGAGCAGCACGCCGGGCTCCCGCCCTTCCAGCCACTCGGAGGCTTCGTCCACCGTCTCATACTCGGGTGCATCGATCGGTGGGATCACGTCGCGAGGATCAGATCCCCCGATTCCCGCGATCAGCTCGTCGAGGTCGATTGTGCGCCGTCCGAAGTCCGTATCCCACTCCAGCCGAGCCAGCGTCGGGGGCAGGTCGGGATCGACCTCGACGATGACGTCGGGACCCGCGGCCGAGGCGACGGGTGGCTCGTCGCCTCCGGGGGCGTCGGGGAGCAGGAACTCGGTGATCTTGGCGGCAAGCTGATCCTCGGTCAGCGGGCCATTGTGAGTGTCGACGATGGATCCGTCTGCGGCGATCAGTGCCGTGAACGGCATCCCGATGGCGTCGAACTGGATGTACAGGGTGCCGTCCGGGTCCTCGATGAGATCGAACTCGACTCCGGTCTCCTCGATCAGCTCGAGGGCGGAGTCCCGATCGTCCTGGAGGTTGACACCGATGAAGCCGACCTCGCCGCCGAAGCGGTCCTGGACGGGGCGGATCGCCGCCGACAGCTCGGCAACGCACGACGGGCACCATGAGGCCCAGAAGTTGACGACCAGCGGGGTTCCCCGGTAATCGGCAAAGCTGGTTGTGGTTCCATCGAACCGCAGGAAGGAGGTCGTCGGTGCCGGGTCGCCGGCCGGTGCGGCGCTGATCCCCGAGATCGGCTCGTCGGCCGGCATGGCCATCGCCGTCGAGCCGCCATCGGACGATCCGGAGTTGAGAAGGAATACGCCTGCTGTCAGCGCCAGTACGGCTGAAACCGCAACCCCGCGCACCAGGCGGCGGGGCGATCTCGGGGATGACCCGCCGGAGCCCGAATCCGAGTCGGATCCTCCTCCCGCCGAGAAGCGGTCCCTGAGGAAGGCGTATGTGGCGGTGGCGGCGATGAGGCCGCCCAAGACAACGCCCCACAGCAGGGCGTTCTCACCAAAGAGCTCGGTCGCCCGCTGCGACAGGGTCTCGAAGAACCGGAACGCTCCCGAATTGTTGAGCGCGCCGGCTCCCGAGGTCAGGGCGGTACCCCAGAACCACACGATGTAGGCGCCGGCGAGGACGAGCACCGCACCCGAAATCCGGTTGATGTAGCGGGCCGAGCCGCGGAGCCTGGTCACGATGGTCTGCTTGCCCAGCGCCATCACCACGGTGATACCGACCAGCATCATCGACATCCCGACCCCGTACACGATGAAGGTGGAGACGCCCGAAACCAGGCTGGAGGCGGTCAGCTGGGTGGCAACGACCGAGAGGAAGACGGGCAGGGTGCATGACAGCGAGGCCAGGCCGTACGAGATGCCGAATCCGAACACCGAGCGGAGTCCCTTGTCCTTACTGGCCCTCCCTGCCTTGGGCAGCCCGACGGTGAGCTCGTACCCGAACAGCATGGCGACACCGAGGACCGCAATGAGGGCGCCGACGCCGAGGGCGATCCAGGGGATCCAGTCGATGACGGCGCGGAACCCCAACGTGATAGCGAGACCGGTGATACCGAACACGAGGAGGAAAGCCGCCGACATCACGCCGCCGACGACGAGGGCGCGCCGCAGCGACGCGGCGCGTGACCGGTCCTCTTCCTGGTTGGTTCCCATGAAGTAGGAGAGGTAAGCGGGCAGCATGGCGAAGCCACACGGGTTCAGCGTGGCGACCAGGCCGGCCCCAAAGGCGAGGGCGAGTGGTGCTTCAATCACTGGCTTTCCTGCGATCTATCGGTGGCGTTGTGTCTCACATGACCGGCAACGCGCCCCGTCGGTGCGGTGTTTCTGTGAATGACGCCGTCGAGACAATCAACGACCTGATGCGCGCTGCACGGCGTTTACCGCATAACCAGCCAGCCAATGGAAAACCCCATGCCTTCCCTACGAACCCGACGACACCTTCTCAGCGCCCTCTTAATCACCCTCGGTGCAATGCTCCTCGCCAGTGTCTTCTTCAGCGCCGGCGACGCCAACGAAGAGACGGCTGCAGTGACCCTTGACGTGCTCGAGGTGCTCGTTGCCGAGGACCGGCTTGTCGAGGCCGAGATCCGGGTCGATGCCGACGTCGTCGTGGGAACCTTCGCTGCGGACACGGCCGCCGGCGAACCGGTGCCCTTCGAGACGCCGTATCCGGACGGGTTCGAAGGAGAGCTGACGGCGCTCCTCCTCGAATCGTCGGCGACCACCACCGTCGAACGCAGCGGCACGCCCCTTCTCAGCATCCTGATCGGATTCCTCCCGATCCTGCTCATCGCCGGGGTGGCGATCTTCTTCATCACCCGCATGTCGCGCTCGAGCGGTGGAATCCTCGGGGTGGGGAAGGCCAAGGCGAAACGGTTCTCCGCCGATTCGCCCAGGGTCACCTTCGACGATGTCGCCGGGCTCGACGAGGCCGTCGAGGAGCTGGCCGAGATCAAGGACTTCCTGGCGTCACCCGGCAAGTACACCGCGATGGGAGCGAAGGTCCCCAAGGGGGTGCTCCTCGCCGGACCACCCGGGACGGGCAAGACCCTGCTGGCCCGCGCTGTCGCCGGTGAAGCGGACGTGCCCTTCTTCTCGATCTCCGGCTCCGAATTCGTCGAGATGTTCGTCGGTGTCGGCGCCAGCAGGGTGCGCGATCTCTTCACCCAGGCCAGCGCCGCCGGTCCCGCCATCGTGTTCATCGACGAGATCGACGCCGTCGGGCGCCACCGAGGCGTCGGCCTCGGCGGGGGCAACGACGAACGGGAGCAGACCCTCAACCAGTTGCTCGTCGAGATGGATGGTTTCGACAGCGAGACCGGCGTCGTCGTGATCGCAGCCACCAACCGACCGGATGTCCTGGACCCCGCCCTGCTCCGGCCGGGACGCTTCGACCGCCAGGTGATGGTGGGCCTGCCGGGCCTGGACAGCAGGGCCAGGATCCTGCGGGTGCACGCCGAAGGCAAGCCCCTTGCTCTCGAAGTCGACCTCGAAGTCGTGGCCAGGCGCACCACGGGATTCACCGGGGCGGATCTCGCCAACCTGCTCAACGAGGGGGCGTTGCTTGCCGCAAGGCGGGACAGCTCCGCCATCACCAGGCGCGACCTGGAGGAGGCCGTCGACAAAGTGATTGCCGGCCCGGAGCGTCGCAGCGCGGTTCTCAGCGACGAGGAGCAGCGGGTGATTGCCTATCACGAGGCGGGCCACGCCCTGGTCGGGTGGGCGCTTCCCGGCGCCGACCCGATCCACAAGGTGACGATCATCCCTCGGGGCCAGGCCCTCGGGTTCACCCAGGCGCTGCCGACTGAAGATCGCCATCTCATGCACCGCAGCCAGCTCTGGAATCAGCTGGCCATGTTGGCGGGCGGTCGAGCCGCCGAGGAGCTCGTGTTCGGCGACCCGACGACCGGAGCCGCCAACGACCTGGAGAAGGCGACCGAAATCACCCGGCAGATGATCGAGCGCTACGGCATGAGCGATCGGCTCGGTTTCGTCGGCCTCGCCCAACCCGGTCCTGCCTTTCTCGGCCCGGGCGTGGGATATCCCAGCGCCCGCTCCGACGAGACCTCGACGGCCATCGACGAGGAGGTCAAGGACATCATCGGTGCGGCCCAGAACGAGGCGCAAACCATCCTGGCAGCACACCGAGCAGCCCTCGACGCCATGGCGGCAGCGCTTCTCGAGCACGAAACCCTTGACGCCGATGAGATCGCCTCCGTGTTCACAGCCGTTCCGAAGTGGCGCCGGGCCGGTGCGGAGATCGGTGCCATCGAACCGCCATCACCCCGCACGGTGTCGCCCGCGGTGGCCTGAGCCCACCACGGGAGCACATCTGCCGATGGATCCCACAGAACATCGCTGAACGTCGTCGAGCCGGTGCCCGGCCGACCGGTCGCTTGGTTTTCTGTGCCCCATCCGTGCGTCGCCACCCAGGCCGCCGCGCCCTGATCGACCGCTCGATCATGTCATTCTCGGTGATCAGCCGGTACAGCGAAGGGATCAGCTTGTGACGTGCCAGGTCGGCGGTCCCGCCGAAGATGACGGAGACGTGACGGTCGACGACGGGGTACGGTCACGCCTTCCGTTTGATCTCGTGACCACCGAACTGGTTGCGCGTCGCCGAGAGCAGACGGTCGGCGTAGTCCACCTCGTCACGCGATCCGATCCGACGCATGAGCGATAGCGAGATGACCGGTGCGGCGACATTGAGCTCGATCGCCTCAAACACGGTCCAGCGACCTTCACCGGAGTCGGGTACCCACGGCGCGATCCCGTCCAGCGTCGGGTTCTCCGCAATGGCATCCATGATGAGCTCGAGGAGCCAGGAGCGCACCACGCTGCCGTGTTCCCAGATCTCGGCGATCTGCGCGAGATCGAAGCCGAAATCCTTCTTGGCATCCAGAAGCGCGAACCCCTCCGCATACGCCTGCATGAGGCCGTACTCGATCCCATTGTGCACCATCTTCACGTAATGGCCGGCACCGGATTCTCCGGTGCGGCCCCAACCCCGATCCGGAGCCGGCGCCAACGTCTCGAAGATGGGACGCAGGCTCTCCACGATTTCGGCCTCGCCCCCCACCATCATCGAATACCCCTCGGTGAGGCCCCAAACCCCGCCGCTGATGCCCACGTCGACGAAGTTGCCGCCGGCGGCGCGGCAGGCCTCGGCACGACGCAGCGTGTCTTTGTAGTTCGAGTTCCCGCCGTCGATGAGGACGTCCCCGTTGCCGAGCAGCGGCAGGAGGGCCTCGAGGGTGGCGTCGACCGGCCGGCCTGCCGGGACCATGATCCACATGACTCGCCGGGAGGGGAGCTTCTCCACAAGTTCCTCGAGCGAACCGGCACCCTCCGTACCCCGATCGACGACGCCTTGAACCGCTTCGGGGTCGAGGTCGAAACCGACGACGCGGTGGCCTCCCCTGACGAGCCGTTCGGCCATGTTGGCTCCCATCTTGCCGAGGCCGACCATGCCAATGTCCATGTTGTTCTCCTTTCTGTCACCCGGTGAGGAGCGAATCCGCTCAGCTCCACGCCGAGAATCTCTGAGCATCACGGGTCGTTGGCCGCCTTGAATCTACGCCTGCTCGCGCAACTCCACTCTGCGGATCTTGCCGCTGATCGTCTTGGGCAACTCCGCAACGAACTCGATGTCGCGCGGGTACTTGTACGGAGCGGTGATCCGCTTGACGTGGTCCTGGATGTCGATGGCGAGCTCGTCGGATCCCTCGTAGCCGGGGGCCAGGATGATGTAGGCCTTGACGATCTGGCCGCGCTCCTCGTCGGGTTTGCCGACCACGGCCGCCTCGGCCACCGCGGCATGTTCGAGGAGTATCGACTCCACCTCGAAGGGCCCGATGCGGTAGGCAGCCGACAGGATCACGTCGTCGGCGCGTCCGACGAACCAGATGTAGCCGTCGTCATCCATCCATGCCCGATCACCGGTGTAGTACCAGCCATGGCGAAACGCCTCGGCATTCTCCTGATCGTCGCGCCAGTACTCCACGAACAACCCGACCGGGCGCGGGTCGGTCCGCACCGCGATGTGGCCTTCTTCGCCCACCGGGACAACCGTGCCGTCATCATCGACAATCTGCACGTCGAACCCGGGTGCCGGTTTGCCCATCGACCCCGGCTTCACCGCCAGGCACGGGTAGTTGGCAACCAGGTTGACCGTTTCGGTCTGGCCGTACCCGTCATAGATGTCGAGTCCGGTGGCAGCCTTCCACACCGACATCACTTCGGGGTTGAGGGGCTCACCGGCCGAGGTCGTGTGACGAAGGGTGGAGAAGTCGTATTGGTCGAGGTCCATCTGGGCAAACACCCGGAAAATGGTGGGCGGTGCGCAGAAGCCAGTCACGCCCTGCTCGCCGATGATCCGCAGTAGGCGATCGAAGTCCGGCTTGCCCGCGACGTTCCACATGAGGATGGCGGCGCCGATGCGCCACTGGCCAAACAGCTTGCCCCACGCAGCCTTGGCCCAGCCGGTGTCGGAGACCGTCCAGTGGACGTCGTCGGGGCCCAGGTCGTGCCAAAACCGCGCCGTGATCTCGTGGCCGATCCCGTAGGAGGCATGGGAGTGGAGCACCATCTTCGGGTAGGCGGTGGTGCCGGAGGTGAAGTAGATCAGCAGCGGGTCGCTGCTCGCCGTGCCCACTCCCACCGCCACCGGATCGGCGGCGGCCATCCCGTCGGCGAGCGATGCCCAGCCATCCGGGCCCGAACCGACCACGATGCGAGTCGTCAACGTCGGACAGTCGGGCAACGCTTCGTCGACCCGGCGCGCCCCGTCGGAGTCGGTGACGGCGGCGACGGCCTCGGCCGCATTCACCCGGTAGGCGATGTCACGCGGCGTCAGCAGGGTGGTGGCGGGCATCGGCACCGCGCCGATCGTGAAGCAGCCGAGAAGGACCGAATACCAGTCGACCACCCGTGGCAACTGGACGAACACGCGGTCGCCCTTGGCGATCCCCAATGACCGGAGGTAGTTGGCGGCGCGGGCGGCGCCTTCGGCGATCTCGCCGAAGGTGTAGCGGGCCGCGGTGAGGCCATCGGGTTCCACGGCGATGAGCGCCAGCTTGTCCGGCGCGTCTGCCGCCCACCGATCGATCACGTCCACGGTGTAGTTGAAGCGCTCGGGAACCTCGAGTGCAAACGTCGCCCGCGTCTGTTCGTAGCTGACCATATTGCTCACAACAAGCCTCCTCAGATCGAGTAGCTCAGATCGAATAGCTCAGGGTCAGCCCTTGGGTGCCCCGTCTCCGGCGGAAACCGTCACCGCCCACGCCTGTATCGGGCTCCCCGTCAGGTCGACGATGCCGCTGACCGCATCGCCGATCTGGTCCTCGGCGATCGTCTCTGCCACCGTGGCATCGACAAGGATCTGGCCGGGCTCGGCGGTGTCCGCAAGGGCGGCGGCCTTTCGCCTTGGCTCGCCCCACACGTCGAAGTACATCCGCTCGGCGCCCACGATTCCGGTCACGACGTCCCCGGCGGCCAGCCCGGCGCGAAAGACCGTGTCGATCTCGTCTCGCTCCCCCATCGCCCGGATCAGATCGCGGGCGGCAACGACGAATCCGAGAGCGCGGTCGGTCTCGGCGTCGTCCACCTCCAGGCCGCTGGCATACACCAGCTGCGCCGCCGACGACCTGAGGGCTTCCACGCCGTGCTCCCCGGCAAGGCGCGTCATCGCCCCCGCCAGCTCGACGCCGTGGTCAAGGAGTAGTTGCTGGGTGAGCGGATCGTCGATCTCGACCACGTCGAGAGCAACCACGATCACCGTGATGTCCCGCTCGGCCTGGGCGACGTCGTCGCCCATCTGGACCTGGGCGACCAGGCGACTCGGCAGCACGGAGCTGAGCAGCTCGTTGGTTTCGGCCTCGGCCTGGACCAGTGCCGCGTCCTCCTGGCGCATAGCCTCGACGAGGCCGTTGAAGTTCTCCGACAGGTCGCCGAACTCGTCGCGGCTGTCGACCGGGAGCTCGACCTCGAGATCGCCGGCACTGACCTCCCGGGTGGCATCGAGGATCGGCGCCACCGGCCGCAGCACCCTGGTGGCAAGGACGAAGCCGACGACGGCGAGAACCGGCACCAGGATCACGCCAAGGATCAGTGTCCGTCGCAGGAGGCTGCCTAACGGCGCATACACCTCGCTCTCCTGTGCTTCGGCAACAATGACCCAGCCGAGCGAGCCGACGTCGAGGGGACCGGCAGTCGTGAAGGTCCCTTCGCCCAGATAGTTGACCGACCGGTCGATGAAGAGATCGCCGGCCAACGCCGCCGCAACGGCTTCGGTGTCGACCGGCTGGATGAGCACGGTGGTCCCGAAGACGTCCACCGCGGTTGCGACCTGGGGTGGGTAGCCGGCATCGGCGACGGCGACCAGGTATTCCTCCGGTTGCTCGATCCAGAGCCTGGAGTCGGTTCGCATCAGCGAGTCGGTTCCGACGACGAACACCTCGCCGGTGTCGCCGAGGCCGGTGCCGCGCCAGTTCCCTCCGGCGGTCGTGATCTGGGTCAGCATCGAGTGGGGGACCTCGACGGCCACGACACCGACCAGCACACCGCCGTCGCGCATCGCCGATGCGGCAAACAACGTCGGGGCGCCACCCGCAGGCGCATAGGGCGTGAAGTCGATCAACACCGTTTCGCCTGCGGCCGCTTCGGTGAGGCCCTCGAGAATCACGGTGGCGAGGCCGCTGTCGCGATGCGGACCGGAATCCAGGTCGGTGCCGAATTCGCCCCGCTTGTCGACCGTGTACACCACGCTGCCGCTCGATGCGTCGATCAGCAGCAGATCACCGAACCCCAGCGCGTCGCGCATACCCCGGAGGGCTCGGTGGTGGAGGGCATGGGCCGTCGAGTACCCGGACCCGTCCCCGGGATCATCGAGTTGCGCTCTCTCACCGAGGGCGTTCGGGTTCTGGACGAGGTAGTGGTACTGGAGATACCGGCCGCGCTCCGAGACCGGCAGCAATGCCTCGGCGGTGGCCGGCGTCACTCCGGGAATCGCCGACGTGGCAACCCCACGCTCGTAGAAGTCGACGAGCTCGTCTTGTTGGGCCGGAGTGAGCTGCTCGTCGAGTGCCGCGTACCCGGAGGAGAGATCGCCCAATGCACCAATCACCCCCAGATCCGCCGCCAACATCGCCGTGGACTCCTTGATACCGGCAACGTTGCTCTCGATGATGTGGGCCCGCGTCGAACCGATGTCGATGAGGCCGGTTTCGACCATGCCGTTGATGAGCTGACGTGCGGAAAGGAAGTTGAACACGCTGAGCACCAGTACCGAGAGCAATGAGATGCCGATGAAGAAGAACGCCACCTCCGCTCTGGCGGTGCGGCCGCGTCGCTTCGCCTTCGGCGTCGCCTCACCAACTGCGCCCGGGTCCGGTGGCCGGTCGGCCGGTGAGTCGGTGTCCACGATGGTCATGGCCCCGACCCGCCCTCGGCGGAATCCCCGTCACCCGAAGGCAGCGCTGCCTCCGGTTCGGTGGCTCCCACCGATATCCCATCGACGACGATCTCGGTCGGCGTCGCCAGGCGCTGACGCCGCGCCGCCGCCAGCCGGTTCAGGGCCTGGGTCAGCTGCGGGTTCCGGCTGGTGACCGCACCGATGCCCTCGGCGCCGAGGACGACCACCTCGCAATCGGTCAACGCGATCACCCGGGGTGGCTCTTCGTTTCGGCTGGCCTGGGCGGTCGCGCCAAAGATGTCGCCATCGCTGATGTCGACATACCCGCCGAGCGGATCGCCGCCGATGATGCGGGCCCGGCCCTCCCATAGCACGTAGCGATCGGGGCTGGCTTGGCCCCCACTGAGGATGGTCTCGCCTTTGCTGAAGCGGACCCCGCGCGCCGTGGCGGCGAGCTGCTCGATGTCCGTCTCGTTGAGGTCGAACAGCAGCGGTGCCCGCCGGATCCGCTCGGCGAGGTCCTCGTTTGTGAGCTCGGCGTCCTTGGCTTCCTGGATGGGATCGTGGTGGAACAGGTCGTAGGCGGGGCTCGGCAGCGGAACCTCCATCCGGTGCGACATGTACCAGACCAGGGAACCGAAGTCGCTGGCCACCTTGGGGGCGATCGTGTAGTCGTCGATCCACAGCTGGGCCTGGTAGCCCATGAGCGGGTCGTCGATCTGTTTCACCTTGATGGTCGGCGCAGGATCATCGAGCACCCCCTCGGTGGCTCGGGCCGCAGCCAGCAGCATCTCTTTGGCGCGGGTCGGCGGATTCGAATACGCCACCTGGAGATCGACGGTGACCCGGTGCAGCCGCGCCGGTTGCGAGAAGTTGACGATGGTGCCGCCGGCGAGGACGCTGTTTGGCATGACGATGAGGTCGCCGTTGCGGTCGCGGATCCGCGACGATCGCCAATTCATATCGAGCACGCGCCCCTCGACGTCGTCCGCTTTGATCCAGTCCCCGGGACTGAACGGGCGATCCGAGATGAGGAGGAATCCGGAGGCCAGGCCGCTGAGCGTGTCCTGGAGCGCCACCGACACCACGATCGAGGTGACACCGAGGGCGGCAAAGAGCCCGCTCACGTCAATATTCCACACGGCGGTGAACAGGATCCAACCCGCCGCGAGCAGGATCAGGAGGCGAGGGAGCATGAGCACCAGGGCAGGCACGCTTCGGGTACCCGGCACCTTGGATCGCTTCTTGACCCGTTCGGTCAGATAGGCAAACGTCTGCAGCGCGGCGGCGGCCACCGAAATGAGCAGTGCGGTGGCGATGACCTGGACGCCCAAGCTGTCCGGGCTCGCACGGAAAAGGAAGACGACGAGTGCGTACAAGGCCGCTAGCGGCAGCACCCAGCTGCGCACGGTGGAAACCGCCTCGACGAGCGGCGAGCCGCGTTGGCGGAGGCGCTCTTGCAATTCACCGGCGGCGATGATGACCGCGGGCAGCGCCACCACCAGCACCGCGGCCCACACGGCCAGTGAGCCCTGGGTGAAGCCGTCGCTCACCGGCGCACCCCTTCGTGTTCCACCGTGGCTACAGCGATCCAGGCCGAGAGATCATCGGCGTCACTCGTGGCCTCTCTCAAGATCTCGTCGGCGGGGAGCCGCTCCTTGGTCGACTCCGAGATCAGGATCTCACTCCCTGCCGCCCGGCTCGCCAACAAGTTGGCCGTCGTCACCGTCTCGCCCCAGATGTCATAGATCAGCCGGGCGTCACCCACCAGGCCGACGGTGACCGCGCCACTGCTCAATCCAGCCGAAACCTCCAAAAGTGCATCCCCGGACCGGTCGATGGCGCGGACCGCCAACTGGGCTTGGCGGCAGAAGGCCAGGGCCCGTGGTGCGTGGTCCAGGTACGGGGCGCCGAGGCCGCAGACGGCCTCGTAGCTTCCTCCCATCACCCGGACACGCTCCAATCCGTTCGCCTCGGCAAGGGCGTCCAGGGTGTCGATGAGCTGTCTTGCCAGATTCTGATGATCGTGAACGGACCCTTGGTTCGCCATCTCGTCGATCCCTTCGATGGTGAGGATGGCGACGGTGGCCTGCGGTGTGCGGTCGAGCAGTTTGCGGTCGCCGGTGCCGACTCGCTCGGCGGCGGCGGGCGGCAGGATCGTCTGGAGCACCTGGAGTTTGCGCGACAGCGCGTTTGCCACCAGACGCCTCCGACCGGCCAGATCGGCGACCATCTGGGTGAGGCCATCGGCCAGCTCGCGGAACTCGCGAACTCCACCGGCCGGCACCTCTGCTGCGATCCGCTTCTCCTTGGTCCACAACAGCGCGGCGCTCATGGCACGAATCGGGTTCACGAACGAGTTGGCCCACGCCACCATCAAAAAGGTGAGGCCAACCACGAAGACCACCAGGACGATCGTTGACTCTCGGCGGTAGCTGTTGACCGCAGCGTCGGCCTCCGCAGTCTCCTGCTCGGCCAGCAGCGACCAGCCGGCGCCGGGTATGGCGAGCGGCTGGTAGGCGGTCACGACCTCGCGGCCCTGGTAGCTGAGGTCGGTGGACCTGCCCGACTCGGTGCTCGAAGCGGCCCGGGACGCCTCGGTGTCGACCTCCTGGAAGAGAATCGTGGTGTCGAGTGACTCCATGCGATCGCGATCGTCCTGTTCGGTCAACGCCCGTTCGTCGATCCGGGTGAAGTACTCGGTGGGGTCTTCGGTGAAGAGCCTGGCATCGGAGCGCATCCGCTGATCGGCGCCGAGCAGGTATACGTCGCCGGTCTCGCCGAACAGCCCCTGTCTCCAGTCTGACTCGAGGATGCCGGCGATCGCATCGCGGCCAAGCCGCACGGCAATGACACCCACCTGGTCGCCGTCGTCGAAGACCGCAGCAGCCAGGAACACGACCGGCTGATCGAACTCCGGGGTGTAGACGGCGTAGTCGGCGAGCCCAACGATCCCGGGTTGGCCGGTGGCGGTCACCCGATCCACCAGGCGTGCCAGCGCGGTGCCGCTGTGGGGTCCGCTGTCGAGGCTGGTGGCAAAGGCGATGTCCTTGCTCGTCGAGTACACGACGACGTCCGCCTCGGGCTCGATCAGATACAGGTCGGTGAATCCGAACCGCTGGGCCGCATCGCGCAGCGTCGGATGAAAGCGTTCGTGGACATCGGTCCACTCGCTGCCGTCGCCGGCATCGGTGACGATGTGCCGTTCCCCTTCCTCGCCAATGTTGTCGGCGATGTACTTGGCTTGCAGGTAGGTGGCGGCAGTGTTGCCCGTTGAGAACTCGGTCGGATCAACGGGAGCACCGCGGATGTCCTCGAGGAGTGGGATGAATTCGTCCAGGTAGTACGCGGTTTGGGCTTCCTCCTCGGCGGCGATACTTTCCGGATCCACCCTGGCCAAGTCTCGGTATGCCGCATCGAACTCCGTGATGGCGTCGGTGGTCATCTGGCTCGCCGCCAGGGACGCGACCCGGCCCCTGGTGGTGGTGAAGTAGCTCTCGAGTTCCGCTGCTTTCCCCCCGGCAATGGTATTGAGACGGCCCCTGGTGAGGTCGATAGCTGCATCGCCGGCACCGCTGGTGGCAACCAGACCGGCGACGACGATGGATCCGATGGTGACGATCAGCGCCGAGGTCGCCAGTCGTGTCGAGACCGAGGTCCGGTGGCGAAGGCCGCCGAATCGGCGGCGTTGCTCGCTCTCGGCGGGGGGTTGCTCCGTCACAGTGGGAGCGTAGTGGTGGGCAATGGCCACCATCGAACCCTGTGCCCGGTCAACGGTATCCTCCCTCCGTTGGTGAGCGCGCTCACCAACGAGGTCGATCATGGATGGCATCGCCCGGAGAGACCGGCCGCGACGCACTGATATGGTGGGTGGGGCCGCAGGGACCTGAACCAAGCAGATGGCAGGACAGACGATGACATCGCGGGTCAGCGTGGTAGGGATCGGCAACGCGATCGTGGACGTGCTCGCCCGCGTCGACGACTCATTTCTGAACGACATCGGTGCCGAGAAGCGATCGATGACGCTCATCGACGAGGAGCGAGCCGTCGAGGTCTACGACTCGATGGGCCCGGGCGTCGAGATGTCCGGCGGTTCGGTGGCCAACACCATCGCCGGTCTGGCGATCCTGGGGGGCAGCGCCGCATTCATCGGCCGGGTCGCCGATGATCAGCTGGGCCGCATCTTCACCCACGATCTGTCATCGCTCGGCGTCGATGTCCGGCTGCGGCCGTTCAGCGGCGGGGCGTCGACGGCGCGCAGCCACATCCTCATCACGCCCGATGGTCAGCGAACGATGCAGACGTACCTCGGTGCCTGCGCCGAGCTTGGGGTGGATGACATCAACGAGGACACGATCGGCGACCCCGAGGTCGTGCTCCTCGAGGGGTACGCCTGGGACATCGACCAGGGCCCGGAGCTAGCCCTCCAAGCGATGAAGGTCGCCGAGCACAGCGACTCGATCGTGGCGCTGTCGTTGTCGGACGCGTTGTGTGTCGATCGCCATCGAGATGCGTTTCTCGATGCCGCGGCCCGCCATGCCGGGATGGTGTTTGCCAACGAGAGCGAGATCATCAGCCTGTTCGGTGCGGACAGCTTCAACGAGGCGGTAGAGAAGACGTCTGAGTTTGACGCGCTTTTCGTGCTGACGCGCACCGAGAAAGGCTGTGTCGTCGTCGACGGCGCCGAGACCATTGTGCAGGATGCCTATCCGGTCGACGTGGTGACCGACGCCACCGGGGCCGGCGACGCCCACACCGCGGCGTTTCTCTATCAATGGGCAGCCGGCGGATCGCTGAAAGAGTGCGCCGTGTTTGCCTCGCGTTGCGCCACCGCCGTGATCAGCCAGGTCGGCGGTCGTCTCGACGAGACTGCCCTGGAGCGCATTCCGGAGCCCTGAGATCGACGCGATCGGTTGATCGTTTGATGGGCAGTGATTCAGTCAGAGAGGCGGTACCACATGCCAGGATCGTTCCTGCACCCGTTCGCCCAACCGCGTCAGGACGAAATCATGACAATTCGATCGGGCAAGACCCCTGTCCTGATCACCCTTGCCAACGGGGTCACTTCGGGGAACGTCGCATCCTCCGGAGTCATCGTGAACAGGTCGATCATGTCGGGTCGTCGATTCGCAAAGTTTCCCTATTGATATGAGCGCGTCGCGGTGTCAGCGTGACCATTGAGTCGACGACAACCCTGGCGTACTGGTTCAGCGATCTCGAGGCCAGCACGCGACTGTGGGAGGAGCATCCCGACGCGATGCACGCGGCGCTCGCCCGGCACGACGCCATCCTCCGTGGTGCCGTGGAAGATGCGAGCGGAAGCGTCGTCAAGACCACAGGCGACGGGCTGATGGCGGTCTTCGATGAGCCTGCCGATGCCGTGGCCGCCGGGGTCAACGCCCAGCAGGCATTGGAAGGAGAGGCGTGGGAAGAAACCGGGCCCCTGCTCGTCCGGATCGGCATCCACATGGGTGAGGCCCAGCCGAGAGCGGGCGATTACTACGGGCCAGCCGTGAACCGGGCGGCTCGGGTGATGTCGGCGGCACATGGTGGGCAGATCTTGATTTCGGAAGCGATCGCCGACCAGGTGAGCCGTTCACTGCCGCCACAGATCAGCGTGCGTGACCTCGGCGAGCATCGACTCAAAGATCTCGCCGGGCCCGAACGTCTCTATCAACTCGTCGTCCCGGGTCTGCCCGAAGCGTTCCCGGCGCTGTCGACGCTCGACCTGCGGCCCAACAACCTTCCCACCCAGACCTCGGTGTTCCTCGGCCGGGAAGCGGAGCTGAGCGAGCTTCGCACCCTGCTCGACGGCACGAACACCCGATTGCTGACGTTGACCGGCCCGGGAGGAACCGGAAAGACCCGCCTCGCCTTGCAGGCCGCTGTGGATCAGCTCGACCGTTTCGAGGACGGGTTGTTCTTCGTGGATCTCGCCCCGGAGCGAGATGCACAAGGCGCCTTCTCCGCAATCGTGCGCACCCTCGCCGTCGAGGGTGCCGCCGACGCCCAGCCGCTCGAAGCACTCAAGAGCGGCCTTGCCGAGCGCCACATGCTGTTGTTGTTGGACAATTTCGAACAGGTCACCGATGCCGCCGCCGGCCTCGCTGAGTTGCTACAGCATTGTGCGGGCATCACCGCCGTCGTCACGAGCCGTGAGGCGCTCAGGGTGCGCGGGGAGCGCCTTTACCCGGTAGCGCCACTGTCCTTGCCGCCGTCGGGCAATGGGAGCACTCCACCGATCGGCCTGGTGATGGAGTCGGAGGCGGTTCGCCTGTTCGTCGAGCGCGCCGTCGAGCTGAGGCCCGACTTCGCAGTGACCGAGGACAATGTCGCTGCCATCGCCGCCATCTGCATCCACGTCGATGGCCTGCCCCTTGCCCTCGAGCTCGCCGTAGCGCGGCTCCGGCTGTTCTCTCCCGAAGATCTGAGCGATCGCCTGAAGAGCCGGCTCGACTTACTGCGCGGCGGAGCGAGGGACATGCCCGATCGGCAGCAGACGCTGCGCAACACCATCGAATGGAGCTACGAGCTGCTCAGCGAAAAGGAATGTCGCCTCTTCCAGCTGTTCGGTGTCTTCTCGGGAGCGCGGTTTGATGCCGTCGAAGGCCTCGCCGGCCGAATCGACGCGCTCTCCGACGTCGATGTCATCGACGGCCTCGAATCGCTCGTGGACAAGAGCCTGGTACGCCGGCTCGAGGACGATGGGCCCTGGTTTTCCATGCTCGAGACCATCCGCGAATACGCCGGGGAGCGGCTTGCCGAAGATCCCGAGCTCGCCAGGGCTGTAGCACAGGCCCATGCCGAGCACTACGTCGAACTCGCACGCGGCCTGCGGCCAATGCTCATCGGTGCTACACGCCAGCAAACGCTCGACGAGCTTGCACGCGAGCGGGAAAACCTGAGAACGGCGTGGCGCTACTTTGTGGCGGAAGAAGACCTCGAACGGCTCAACGATCTCCTCGACACGCTGTGGGTCCTCCATGACGCCAAGGGTTGGTACCGCGGCGTCATCGACCTGGCCAACGACCTGCTTGGCGTTCTCGCCATGGGACCCGAGACGCCGGAGCGGGTGCGCGAGGAGATCGCTCTTCAGACCAGCGTGGCGCGTGCTCTGATGACGCTTCGCGGCTACTCCGCAGAGGTCGAGGATGCGTTCAGCAGAGCGCTGCAACTCTCCGCGGATACCGGGCACCTTCCGGAGCGCTTCCCGGTGCTACGCAGCCTCGCCAGCCTGTACGTCCTCCGCAACGAGCCGGAGAAGGCCCTGGAGGTCGGCCGGGAGCTGCTGGCGATGGCCGACGAGCAGGGTGATGCCGGGCTCCAGGCGGAGGCCCACTTCGTCGTCGGTGTCAACACGGTCTTCGACGATGCCGACGCCGGCATGGAGCACCTGGACAAGGCGGTTGAGCTCTTCGATCCCAAGACGGCGCGATCCGAACGGTTTCGCCTCGGCCCCAGCCCCGGGGTGCAATCGCTCACGACATCGGCGCTGCTGCTGTGGATGCTCGGATTTCCCCAGCGCGCCATGGAGCGGGCGGCCCTTGCCGAGCAAGTGAGCGCTGAGCTCGATCACCCGGCGACCAGGGCGTATGCGCTCCATCACGTGTCGCTGCTCTATCTGTTCGAACAGCGGATCGACCTCGTCTCCGAGCGCTCCGCCGAGCTGCTCCAGGTGGCAAATGCCAACGACTACCCGATCTGGCGAGCGCTGGCCCTCATGATGCAGAGCCTGGTTCGCATCGCCGCTGGCGAATCGGACGAGGGCGTCGCCCAGTTGGAGCACGGCATGGAGCTGTACCAGGGTGAGACCACCCCTCCGATATTCTGGCCCCTGCTGCTGACCCTGCAGGCCACCGGATATGCGATGGCGGGGCGTTTCGAGGAGGGCCTTGGGCTCGTTGATGAAGCGCTCGGTTTCTTCCAGCCGGACGAAGCCCTCTCCTTCGACACCGTCATCTTGCGCGGCGATCTGCTGCTCGGTCGCTCCGACGCGGCCGGGGCAGCCGAAATGTATGCGCAAGCCATGCAGGCGGCCGCCGATTTCGGGGCACGTATGCCCGAGCTCCGGTCCGCGACGCGGCTGGCGCAGCTGGCCAAGGGAACTCCGGGAGAGGCGGAGGCGAGCGAGGTCTTGCAGACGGTGTACGCCACCTTCACCGAAGGATTCGACACTGCGGATCTGGTGGCGGCCCGGGAGATCTTGGGCACCGTCTGATCGAAAAAAGAGCGCCGCCGTCCAGGAGTGCCTCGGTTGCGCTCCGTTGAAGTCGCGATGCGGTCAGCTGCTCCCGAGCCCGGGTGTTGGTGCTCCAACCAGCGCTACCCGATTCCCAAAGGCACCGAGACCCGCCTCCATTTGGTAATGGGCCTCGCCGATGTCCTCGAACGCGAACACGTCACCGACGCTGGGGTCGATCGTGCCGTCGGTCACGAGCCGGTTATATGCCAGGGCTTGCTCGTCGTTTGTGCCGTGAGAACCCTGGAGGCGCTTCTGGCGCACCCAGTGGTACCGAAGGTCCACCACCGCGGTGTAGCCCGTCGTTCCTGCACAGATGACGACCATTCCACCAGCCTCGCACACGAAGATACTGGTTGGGACCGTGGCCTCTCCGGGGTGCTCGAAGACGATATCGGGATTGCGACGCTCGCCAAGCTGCTCCCAAAGCGCTTTGCCGAACGCCCGGCACCCGGCGGTCCACTCACGCTGTCCCTCGCCGTCCGTCCAGTGTGGTGGCACACCCCAATGGTCGAAGTCATTGCGGTTGATGTAGCCGACGGCTCCGAGCTCCTTGGTGTATTCGCCTCGCTCGTCGCTCGAGACGACGGCGACGGCCCGCGCGCCGTGTGCGGTTGCCAGCTGAATCGCCTGTGTGCCGAGGCCGCCGGAACCACCCCAGACAAGAACGACATCGCCCTCCTTGACCGTGTTGCCCTCCCATCCGAACAGCATCCGGTAGGCCGTCGTGCCGACCAGGGTTGAGGCGGCGGCCTCCTCCCACGTCAGTCGCGGGGCTTTTGGCATCACCTGGTGAGATTGGGCGACACAGAACTGGCCAAAAGAGCCGAAGTTGGTGTTGTAGCCCCAGATTGTGGCTGATGGGGCGATCATCGGGTCCTTGCCGGCGGCAATCCAGGGGTCGGCTGGATCCCACCAGCCGTGGTGGGTGACCACCTCGTCGCCCACAGCGATGTCTGCGACGGCGTCTCCGACGGCGTACACGACTCCGGAGGCGTCACTTCCTCCGATGTGAAAGTCGTAGGGCTCCCCGGCCTTTTGACGAACCGCAATCACGTCGATCGGGATACCGCGAGCCGCCCACACGTTGTTGAAGTTGATGCCCGCTGCCATGACTGCGATGAGAACGTCGTTCGGACCGAGCTCGGGGACATCGACGACCTCTGGCTGAAAGGCGCTCCGCGGATCTCCAAATCGCTCACTGCGGACAACCTGGGCGTGCATCCGGTCGGGTACCTCACCGACGGGAGGCAGCTGACCGATGTCTACGAGCGTGCCCCGGCCGGTCGTCATGCGAGGATGCTCAGGTCGATGACCACGGTCTGCTCGTCGGAAATGTACGGCTTCAGGTCTTCGGCCACGAGTCCTCCTGGTGCGGCGCGCTGCGCCGCACCACAACCTACTACCGACCCCTTGCGCTCGACGACCGACCGACCGACAAATCGGAGCGACGTTCCACCCAAGGCGACTGGGTAGCATCGGGTGGGCGAAAAGGAGCGACATGGCCACGTTCGATCTCATCATCAAGGGCGGCGAGATCGTACGACCAAACGTCACGGCGGTCGATCGAGTCGACATTGGGATCGCCGACGGCAAGGTCGCCGCGCTTGAGACAGATCTCGACCCTAGCGACGCCGATGAGGTCTTCGACGCCACCGGGCTGCTCGCATTCCCGGGTGCGGTCGACTCGCATTGTCATTGGGGTATCTACAACCCGCTCGCCGAGGACGCGGTCACCGAGAGCCGGGCCGCCGCACAGGGCGGTATCACCACCGCCATCACCTACACCCGCACCGGCCAGTACTACCTGAACAAGGGTGGTCCCTACCAGGACTTCTTCCCCGAGGTTCTCGAAACCGCCGATGGCAAGGCCCATGTCGACTATGCCTTTCACCTTGCCCCGATGCAGCGCGGCCACATCGACGAGATCCCCCTGCTCATCGAGGACTTCGGGGTGACCTCGTTCAAGGTGTATATGTTCTACGGGGGGCACGGGCTTCACGGCAAGTCGGACGACCAGGCGGCGTTTCTCATGACGCCCCCGGGAGAGCGGTACGACTACGCCCACTTCGAGTTCGTGATGCGGGGCATCCAGGCGGCACGGGAGAAGTTCCCCGAGATCGCCGACTACATCTCGCTGAGCATGCACTGCGAGACCGCGGAGATCATGACCGCCTACACCGAGATGATCGAGGCGGACCCCGATCTCGAGGGTCTTGCCGCATACTCGGCGGCGAGGCCACCACACTCTGAAGGCCTCGCCATTGCCATCGCCGCCTACCTGGCGCATGCAACCGGGCTGAGCAATGTCAACCTGCTCCATCTGTCCTCGCAAATGGCTGTGG
Source organism: uncultured Kiloniellales bacterium (assembly GCA_964195155.1). Lineage (GTDB taxonomy): Bacteria > Actinomycetota > Acidimicrobiia > Spongiisociales > UBA5794 > JACZST01. Next base: position 34,604 of record CAXMOP010000103.1, read on the forward strand.
AGTCGGCACGACTGATGGCACAGACCTATCCACACATCGACTTCAGGCGAGAGGTGACGATCGGTCATCTGCTCACCGATCACGACTCGGCCAACGGCCTATACGGCAAGGTCAACCCACCGCTTCGGCCAAGGGAGGACGTCGAGGCACTCTGGGATGCCGTGGTTGCCGGCGAGATCGATTGGGTGGTCTCCGATCATGCGTGCTGCCCGCCCGAGATCAAGCTTGGTTCGGATCCCGACGACGTCTGGCAGGCAAAATCCGGGTTCGGGGGTACCGAGTACCTGCTCGGCGGAGTATTCAGCGAGGGTACGAAACGCGGTCTCGCCCCGCATCGGATCGCCGAGCTCGTTTCCTGGAACCCGTCACGACGGTACGGGCTGCTCGCCAAGGGCGACATCGGCCCAGGTTTCGACGCCGACATTGCCCTCCTCGATCCCAACCAGGAGTGGGTGGTTCACGCCGCCGACTCAGAGTCGACCCAGGGCTATTCGCCGATGGAAGGCACCGAGCTCATCGGCAAGGTAAGACACGCCTTCCTGCGAGGATCACAGATCCTCGACGACGGTGCGGTCGTTGGATCGGCGCGCGGGCGGTACCTGTCCCGGCCGTACCGCTGAGCACCGATCAGCCCTCCCAGCCGAGTCTGCGTGAAAGCTCTCTGGTCGCCTTCAGCAACACCGGGGCGATCTCGCCGACCTCGCCGCGGAACCGTTCCACCGGCCCGCAGACGCTGATCACTGCGACCGCACCGTTCTCGTGGTCGAAGACCGGAGCCGCGATCGATCCCGCCCCGTCCATGCGCTCCCCGAAAGAGGCGGCGTAGCCCTGTTTGCGGATGACGGCGAGATCGTTGCGCAGCTGCACCGGATCGGTGATCGTATTCCTGCCGAGCGACTCGAGCGGCCGATCGAGGTACTCGTCGACTCGTCCCTCGGGGAGATGGGCGAGGAACGCCTTGGACGACCCACCGGCGTGGAGCGGATACGGGTGCCCGAGTTGCACGGTCATCTTCACCTCGCGAGGCGGTGTGACCTGATCCACATACATGCGCACGTCGCCGCGGCGGATCGACAGCGTGGCGGTCTCGTTGGTCAGGTCGCACAGCTCGCGGAGCACCGATCTCGCCGCATCTCGCACGTCGATCTGCTGCAGATAGGTCAGTCCGAGCGCAAGTGATGCCGGCCCGAGCGAATACCGCCTGGTCTCTTCATCCACAGCAACGAAGCCCCGATCACGCAGGGAGGCAAGGATGCGGTGCACGACGGCTTTTGACAGCCCGAGCCGTTCCGAAAGCTCGGTGACGCCGGCCGTTGCGCCGTCGAGCTCGGTAAAGGCGTTGAGCACGTCGGCGGCCCGCTCCACGGCGCCGATCGTTTGGGGTTTTGACTCTGCTGCCATGGCACCTCGCTGACAGTTTACGCAACGCCGTTCCGCTCAGTGGAACTCACTACGCTGAGCAACCGGCAACGACCGAGGAGCATCAAAGATGGGAACACCGGGGGTCAAGGCAATCCTTGGATACGACATCGTGGAGGGATTGTCGGTTGAGGACTACGACCGGTGGTTGTGGGACGTCCACTATCCCGATCTGCTGACCAATCCGTACCTGGATCGGGTCGTGTTGAACACGGTCGTGCGCCCGGTGACCACCACGAGCGCCGGGACTGCCGCCGCTGGTGACACCGCCCCTTTCGAGCGCATCGCAGAACTGCACTTCGCCGATCACGAGGCGTACGACGACTACCTGCGCTGGTTCGAGGAGCACCCGATCCCGGTGGAGCGAAGCCCCCAGGGGCGATCCACTTTCCACTTCTACATGCTGTGTGACGCTCGTGAGGCAACTCGAACGTCCGATTGAGGTTCGCTTCCTCAGGCGGAGGGGAGATGGATCAGACCGCCATTGCTCTCGTCGAGCGAACCAAGGCCGCGCTCCCTGACGATCGTGATGAGCAGCTCTCCGCCGGGCCCGCCGGCAACCAACTCATCGACCCGGACGATGATGGCGGCGTTGAAGCCTTCCTCGGTGCAACGTACTTCTTGGGCTCGCAGCGCCATCCATCGCACGTTGCGATCGAAGTCGGGGAGCGCCTCGGCGAGCCCCTCGGTTTCGGCGTCTGCGGCAGTATCGAGGGCCCGCTGGAGGAACGTGATGGCCGAGCCGGCCCCCGCCGAACAGCCGTCGAATCCCCGGAACGTGGTGGTTGCGGTGACACCCGATCCGCATGCGGTCAGCAGCGCCGCCGCAACAACAACGGCACTGACCGCGACCCGTTCCCGGCCGAATAGCCGCATCGAATCAGGGCTCTTCTGTCGCCGCGTCTTGGATTCTGCGCTCCCAATCGTCGGCCTCGGTCAGGCCAACCACCCGGTTCACCTCGTCGAAGGTGGCCATGGTGTCAAGCCTCCCGGAGGTGGTGCCGGTGCGCTGCAACTCATCGAGTGTGTCCTGTGCCGCCTTGGTCACGGTGCGGGTCACGCTGCCGGGGAACAGCACGAGCGAAAAGCCAAGCTCTCCGAGCTCGTCGGCTGAAAGGAGCGGCGTCTTGCCGTATTCGACCATGTTTGCCACAAGCGGCCAGTCGCCGAGCTCATTTGCGACCTTCGCCAGTTCCTCTCGGGTAGCCGGCGCTTCGATGAACAACACATCGGCGCCGGCTTCGCCGTACATCCTTCCCCTGGCAATGGCCCCATCGATGCCTTCGATCGCGGCGGCGTCGGTACGCGCAATGATGACGATCCCGTCGTCGCCCGATCGACCCTGGCGGGCAGCCACCACCCGCTCCACCATCTCGTCTCGGTGGACGACCTCCTTGCCGTCGAAATGCCCGCATCGCTTCGGGAAGCGCTGGTCCTCGATCTGGATGCCGGCGACCCCTGCACGCTCATACGCCGCCACGGTGCGTGCAACGTTGTGCACCCCGCCGTACCCGGTGTCGGCGTCGGCGATCACGGGGACGTCGACCACCTCGCAGATCCGCTCAGCAACCATGACCATCTCACTCATCGTCACCAGGCCCAGATCGGGCTGGCCCAGAAAGGCATTGGCGACCCCCGCCCCCGACAGATAAACCGCGCCGAACCCCGCCTCCTCGATCAAACGAGCGAACAAGGCATTGAAGGCGCCCGGAGCGACGACGGGCTGGTCGCCTTCGAGCAGCGATCGCAGCTTGGCCGGTGTCCCACTCATGACTGCTCCGTCTCGAGCTGGCCTCTGACGAACTCGACGAGGCCCCCGGCGTCGAGGATCGATGCGATCTCTGCGGGCAATGGCACTGCCTCGAGCACCGCTCCGGTGTCGACGACGGTCACCTTTCCCTCGAGGACGTCGATTTGGACTTGCTGGCCCTCTTCGATCTTGCCGGCCTCGGTGCACTCCACCGGGGCCAGCCCGGCGTTGATGCAGTTCCTGAAAAAGATCCTGGCGAAGGACTCGGCGATGATCGCCTGGATGCCTGCGGACTGGAGTCCTTTGACCGCAGGGTCTCTGCTGGAGCCGGTGCCGAAGTTGGCGCCGCCCACGATGATGTCGCCGGGCTCGACCAGGTCGGCGAACCCGGGACGAATGCCCTCCATGACATGTCCTGCGACCTCGGCTGGATCCAGAAGAATCAGGTATTTGCCGGGAACGATGGCGTCGGTGTCGACATCGTCACCGAACTTCCAGACCCTTCCCTCGATCTCGCTCATGCCGGGACGCCGATCAGTTCCCGGGGATCGACGATCTCCCCGGCGACCGCTGCCGCAGCTACCGAATACGCCGAGCCGAGGTACACCTGCGAGTCGGGGCTCCCCATCCGGCCCCGGGCGTTGCGGCTCGTCGTCGAGATGCACACCTCGCCCGGTGCCAGCACACCGCTCCCGATGCCGGGGCAGGCGCCGCAGCCGGTGGAGAGGATGTGAGCGCCGGCTTCGATGAGCGTGGCCATGGTGCCATCGCCTACCGCCTCCGCCATCGCCGCTCGCGACGCAGGCGCGACCTGTAGCAGCACTCCGGGAGCGACCGTGCGGCCCCGCAGCACCTCGGCCGCCATCACCAGATCGGCGTGCTTGGCCCCGGTGCATGCACCGATATAGGCGCGGCCGATGCTTGCACCGTCAATGGCGCCCGCTGACACGACGTCGTCGTGACGATGCGGTCGGGCGATCACTGGTTCCACGCTGGACGCGTCGTAGTGCCAGGTGTCGATGTAGTCGGCGTCGCCGTCCGAGACCGGCCCGGTACCGACTTCGACCCCGCGCTCGGCGAGGTAGGCGACCGTGACCGCGTCGGCGGGAACGATCCCGGTCTTGGCTCCGATCTCGGCGCACATGTTGGTGAGGACGCTGCGCTCTTCGACCCCCATGGCCTCGATGCCGGGGCCGCCGAACTCGAGGACGCGATACAGAGCGCCGGCCATTCCCCGGTCACCGATGATGGTCAGAATCAGGTCCTTGGCGGTGACGCCCGGCCCGAGGGCACCATCGACCTCGACCCGGATGGTGTGGGGTACCCGGAGCCAGGTGCGGCCGGTGGCCACGACGCCGAGCAGATCGGTGCTGCCCATTCCCAGCGCCAGACAGCCGAGCACGCCACCGGTGCAGGTGTGGGAGTCACCGCCGACGTACAGCATCCCGGGCCGCAGGTACGCCTTCTCGACCATCAGGGTGTGGGCGATCCCCTGGGCCTCGTGGAAGCGTTCGATGCCGAATTCGGCGGCAAAATCCCGGGTGGTCTCCAGGATCTGGGCGGCGCCGACGTTCTGGGCGGGCACGTAGTGGTCGGAGACCAGCACCAACCGCTCGGGATCGAGCACCCCCAGACCCAGGTCGTTCAGCATCGGCCAAATGCGGCGCGGGCCACCAGAGTCGTGGATCATGGCGAGGTCGACGTCGACCCACAGCACCTCGTCCGGCTCCACCGCATCTCGATCTGCGGCCCTGGCGATGATCTTCTCGGCAACGGTGTGGCCCATCGCTCAACCCCCACCCGATCCCGCCGCTCGGCGGCGCAGGTACCGGCCCCGCCCGGGCTCGCCCACCAGTTTGCCGCCTTCGGCAACGACCTCGCCGCGGGAAATGGTCATGACCGGCCAGCCGCGAAAGGTCATCCCGTCAAAGATGGAGAAGTCCGAGTGCGCCGCAGTCGCATCGTCGCCGACGGTGTGCTCGGCATCGAGATCGACGATGACGAGATCGGCATCGGAGCCCTCGGCGATAGTGCCCTTCTCCGGGTACAGGCCGAAGATCTTCGCCGGGCTCTCCGCCATGATCTGGGCGATTCGCCCAAGCGGCAGCCCGCGGCGGTAGTAGCCGCCGTCGAGGAGGGAGGGGACGATGAAGCCGACACCGTCGAATCCTGGCTTGACCGACCAGAAGTCCCCGTCGCCCATCTTCGCTTGGCGCAAAATTGGGTTGGAGTCGCTGCCCACCGTGTCGAGACGTCCGTCGGCCAGCGCTTCCCACAGCGCATCCTGATCCGCTTTCGCACGAACCGGGGGGCTCACCGTGGCCCGCAGCCCGGCCTCCGAGTCGATCGTATGCATCAGGTAGTGCGGGCAGGTTTCCCCAAACACGCGATCGTTGTCCCCCCAAGGGAGGGCCAGTGCATCCATGGTGAGCGCGGCGCTCAGGTGAACGAGGTACGTGGCGACCCCGGTCGTCTTGGAGAGGAGCATCATGGAGAGCACGCTGTCGGTCTCGCTGAGGTCGGGGGCGAGCCGCTCGTAGAAGGCCAGCGTGGGCTCCATCTCGTGCTCGATGCGACGGCGTGCCTCGTTCTTCAGCTCCTGGTTCTCGCAATGCACGTTGAGCACCATGTGCTCGGAATCGATCTCCCGCATCGCTTCCATCACCGACCACACCCAACCGTTGTCGATGGGCCGGTCGCTATCGAAGACCTGCTTCTCCCTGCCCTTCCAGGCCAGGTTGATCTTGTACGAGGTGATTCCGAATCGACTCGTGGTCTCGGCCAGTTCGGTGAGGTGCGGCTCGGTGAGCAACTGCAGGTGGAAGGCGGAGTCGATGTAAGCGCCGTCCTCGTAAGTCTCGATGTACCCGGGAACGAGGTCGAGGTACGACCCGGTCGCCTTGAAATAGTTGATCAGCGTGGTGACGCCGCCGAGGGCGGCGAGACCGGTGCCGGGCTCGGTGTCGATGGCGAGGGGCTGATAGCCCCCAAGGTGGATGTGCGGATCAATCGCACCAGGCAGGATGTGGAGGTCGGTGGCGTCGATATGGTCGTCGGCAGCGATCTCGGTGCCGGCGGGGTGGATGGCGCTGACCTTGCCGTCATCAATCGCCACCTCGCCGAGGCGGGGCTCCTCACCCGGAACGACGACGGTGCCATTGACGATGGCGAGATCAACCATTGGACGATGTGCTGAGGTAGTCGGCGGCCGACGACGCGTCGATGACGTCGGTGTATTTCATCCAGAGATCGAGCAGCGTCACCTGATGGGAGGCCGCGATTCGGTCGCCAACGGCATCGGCGACCACCGCCACCTTGTAGCCGCGGGTGACGGCGTCGACGGCGGTGGCCCGAACACACCCGCTCGTCGACACCCCGGTGACGATCAGGGTGTCGACGCCGAGACCGGTGAGGTAGGTGAGCAGCGGGGTACCGTAGAAGGCGCTCGCATAGCTCTTGTCAAGAATCAGATCATCGTCGATCGGGGCGATCTCGTCGACGATCTGGGTCCCCTGTGCTCCATCGAGCGTCGCATCCTTGTCCCAGGTCGACTTGCCGGCGAACGAGTCGAAGCGCACCGTCCGTTTCTGGACGTTGCGGGTATAGAGGACCGGCACATCCGCTCCCCTTGCCACATCGAGCAACCCGGCAATGGTGCGGATGGCGGCCCAGGCTCCTTCGCCACCCCCCGCCGGCCACCGATCCTGCTGCTCGTCGACCGGCTCATCGGCCCCGATGTAGTTGTACTGGCAGTCGATGACCACCAGGAGCGGCGAGCTCCCTAGTCCGCGGGCCTTCCCGTACCCCGCATTCGTGATCACCCGGCGATCCTGATCGGTGAGCACGTCGCTCCACAGCGCGGTGACGTCGGGGGACTCAGCCATCATCCGCCCCAGATTCAGGCTCAACAGGCGCTTGTTCGCTGAAAAGGTCCGCGCCGCCGAAGCCGACTTCCTCGGCTGTGATGGAATCGTCGTCTTCGGTCATGGGCGCCCGGTCGAGGACGGCGTGGAGGAAGGCTCGTGTGCGCGGATTCTGCGGGTTGGTCAGCAAGTCACGAGCGGGACCTTGCTCGACGATGACGCCGTGGTCCATGAACAACACGCGGTCGGCAACGTCGGCGGCGAAGCTCATCTCGTGGGTGACGACCAGCATCGTCATTCCCTGTTGGGCCAGCCGCTTCATCACCAGCAGGATCTCCCCGGCAAGCTCGGGATCCACCGCCGAGGTCACCTCGTCGAACAGCATCAACGCAGGCTCCATCGCCAGGGCACGGGCGATGGCGACCCGCTGCTGCTGGCCACCCGAGAGCTGAAGCGGGTAGGCATCGGCCTTGTTGGCGAGACCAACCGAGTCGAGCAACTCCATGCCAAGGTCGTTGGCGTCGGACTTGCTCATGCCCTTCACCGAGCGAGGCGCCTCGGTGATGTTGGCCAGCGCCGTCATATGCGGGAAGAGGTTGAACCGCTGGAAGACCATGCCGATTTCCTCGCGGATCTCACGCACTTCGCCCTTGTCGGCAAAGTGCATGGACCCGTCTTCGGCCTGGTCGCAGACAATCCTCCCATCGACCACGATCCGACCACCGGTTGGCTCCTCCAGCAGGTTGATGCAGCGCAACATCGTCGTCTTGCCGGATCCTGAGGGACCGATGATGGCGACGACCTCGCCCCGCGCCACCTCGAAGTCGATGCCCTTGAGCACCTCGAGGTCACCGTATGACTTGTGCAAACCGCTGACGGTGACCAGGGCATCCATCGTCACACCCTGAGACGGAAGGCGTGCTCAACGCCCGCCGAAAGGATCAGAAGCACGGTCGTCATGCCGAGGTAGATCATTCCGAGGACGAAGATCGGCTCGATGAACTGGAAGTTGTTGCTGAAGATCCTTTGGGTGAGCAGGGCCATCTCGGGGACGGTGACCAACGTTGCGAGCGACGTCTGCTTGAGCAACGTGATGGCGTTGCCCGTATATGGCGGCATCATGATCCGCACCCCCTGGGGTATGACGATGCGGCGCATGTAGTGCGCCCTCGTCATCCCGAGCGCCTCTGCTGCCTCGGATTGGCCGGGAGGGACGGCGATGATCCCCGACCGAATCACCTCGGCCTGATAGGCCGCCGTCCACAGGCTGAACCCGACGATGGCGGCGACCACCGGACTGAACAGGATCCCGAGCTCCGGCAGGGCGAAGAAGGCGAAGAACAGGAGTATGAGCAGCGGGATCCCTCGGAAGAGCCAGCCAAACCCGATGGCAAACCACTGCAGCGGCTTCGAGGCCGACAACCGCATCAGGGACAGGGCGAACGCTCCCGCGGTCCCGATCACCAATGCCCACGCGAACATCTTGAGCGTGGCGCCGGCTCCCTTCCAGATCAGAGGCACCGAATCCCACACAGTTCCCCAGTCCATTTGCTCACCTCCTCTCAGGTCTTGAGCGCAAAACGCCGCTCCAGCAGCTCCTGAGCCACGATGATCAACGTGGTCAGGATCACGTAGATCCCGGCGGCGGCGGTCAACAGCTCAATCGGCTGTCTCGTCGAGTTCGCCAGCTGGCGGGTGATGCCGGTCAACTCGACGATGCCGATGGCTACGGCAACCGAAGTGACCTTGAACACCAAGATCGAGTTGGACATATAGGTTGGGATGATCACCCGGATGCTCTGCGGGATGATGATCCTGCGCATGTAATGGCGTTTGGTCATCCCGAGACTCTCCGACGCCTCGTATTGGCCGGGGTCGACCGAGATGATCCCCGCCCGGATGATCTCCGCAATGTAGGCGGCGGCGCTGAAGCCGAGCCCGAGGATCCCGGATTGAACGGGGGTCAGCCCCAGTTGTAGGCCGACGACCCAGAAGGCGAAGAAGA
>CAXMOP010000104.1:0-1620 GCA_964195155.1 uncultured Kiloniellales bacterium
ATCGATCGGATCATCCTGGGCGAACCGGTGGAAAGCTCAATCACGGGCGAAGTGCAGACCACTCCCTGAGGCGATACGACTGAAGTCTCAGCCAACGGATACCAAGAAGTCGAGTTGCGCCCGCAGCTCCTCTTCGCCGGCCGCCCCATACCATCCGCCGACGATCTGATCATCTCCGGAAATCAGCACCGAGAACGGCTGGCCAAACACCTCATACGTGGGCCACAGCTCGTCTGAATAGCCCCACAGCACTCGATCCGGCGAGAACCAACGTCCCACCTTCTCCTGGCTCGCCTCGAACGATGAGCGGCCGGCAACGGCGAGAAACGTGATGCTGTCCTGATAGTCCGATGCGACCGCATCGATGACCGGGAGCTCCCGGCTGCAAATGCTTCACCACTCGGCCCAAAACACCATGTAGATCGGCTTGTCTTCGGTTGATGGGCTGAACTCCCCACCCTCTCCGAGCGTTAAGACGAACTCGGGCGCCGGGTTACCGTCGGTCGAATCACCGGCCTCATCGGTAGCTTCATCCGCCGCAGAGGTGGTGTTGGTACCTTCCTCCGTCGCAGATGTGGAATCGGTACCTTCTTCCGCCGCAGACGCCGAGTCCGTGCTCCCGTCGACCACCGGCTCGCTCGGGGAGACGCTCTGGGAGACGTCCACACCCCCGCAAGCGGTGGCGACGAGCGCTAGGACGACGAAAAGCCTTCTCATGTCGGGTTGAACGGCATCAGGCTCGTATCAGTTCCCGCTTTGCGCCCCACCAGCGCTGAGCGAGATCACCGAATCGAGCACACCCGAGGCCGCACCGGAATCGACAGAAGCGGTAGCGGCCTCCATGCCGTCCTCGAACCCCTCCGCAATCCCGGCGGCGACGATCGCAGCGGCGGCATTTACGAGAGCGATGTCGCGCTTTGGTCCGGCGTCGCCGGCCAGGATGCCCTTCAGGATGGCGGCGTTCTCGGCGGCGTCGCCACCCGCCAGGTCGGACACTGAAGCCGGCTCGACGCCAAAGTCGGACGGCGTGAACTCCGCGTGGGTGATCACCCCATCCTTGAGTCGGTAGATGTACGAAGTGCCGGCAGTCGTCAACTCGTCGAGGCCGTCCTCGCCATAGAAGACAAGGGCCATCTCGCTCCCCAGTCGGTGCAGCACACCGACCATTCGCTCTGCCATGCGGGCGTCACCGACGCCGATCACCTGACGCTTGGCTCGCGCCGGGTTTGCCAGCGGTCCAAGGAAGTTGAAGACGGTTGCCACCCCTAGTTCCTTTCGCACCGGGGCAGCGAAACGCATGGCGGGATGGAACCGGGGGGCAAAGAAGAAACCAAAGCCGGCCTCTCTGACCAATCGAACCACATGGTCCGGTTCCAGATCGAGCGGCACTCCCAGTTCCTCGAGCACATCTGCGGAGCCGGTGCGTGACGATGCTGCCCGATTTCCGTGCTTTGCCACCTTGGCGCCGGCCCCGGCAGCGATGAGCGCCGCCGTTGTTGAGATATTGAAGGTTCCCGAGCCGTCACCCCCGGTTCCGGCGGTGTCGACTACCGGTACCCCCACATCGACCGTCACGGCAACGTCGTACATCGCAGTGACCAACCCGAGCATCTCGTCGAC
>CAXMOP010000105.1:0-15323 GCA_964195155.1 uncultured Kiloniellales bacterium
TGGCACATACCGAGCCGCCTCCAGGGCCTGGTCGTAGAACTTGGCCGCCTCCAGGTTGGCGTAGATCTCCTTGGCATGGTCGCCGGCGATGCGGGAATATTTCCAGGTCTCCGGCCACCGTCCGGCCGCTGAGTAATGGACCGCCAGCAGGTCAGCACTCCCGTCGGCGCGTTCGATGGATTCGGCGACGTTCCCGTGCAGGATACGGCGTTGGCGGTAGGGGAGACCGCCGTAGGCTGCCTGATGGATCAGGCTGTTGCTGAACTGAACCCATTTCGGCGCGACGTCTAGAAACTCGGAGAGTCGTTTGAATACCGTCGGCGATGCCGGTTCGGTGAGGACGACCTTGGCGAACTCGGGCCGGAACCCGGTACCGAGCACCGAGAGCTGGCGCAGGGCCCGGCGATCCTCCGGAAGCAGGCCATCGATTCTCGATGCCACCAGACCCTCGATCGAATCCGGCATCGCATCGATGTCGCCCTCGTCCATCGCCCCGAGCAGCTCGAGCAGGAACATCGGATTGCCCTGGGCGCGCTCCACGATCGCGGCAGTGACGTGTGGAGCCAGCGGCGCATCCTCCGTGCAGACGTGAACGATGGCGGTGGCATCCTCCTTGCTCAAAGGCCCCAGGGTGATGCTGGGGGCGGTGACGTCACGGGCCTCCGCGGCCCGTTCGATCTGGCGGCCGGAGACGGCGAGAAGCCAGGGCTGCTTGGCGGTGGCGATGGCCATAGCCTTCAACAGATCCGCTGAGGCGTCGTCGGCCCAGTGGGCGTCGTCGACCCAAAGCAGCGTCGGCTCGGTGAGGAACGCGCTCACCAGCGCAACTACCGACTCCTCTAGCCTGGTCTTGCGGAACTCGGGGGCAAGCGCCAGTTCGGCCTGGGACTCGGGGAGAGCGATACCGAGGGCAGTCCCGATAAGCGAGCGAAAGGGCCTGAGCTCCGGGGCCACCTCGTCCATGATCTTGTTGAGACGCTCCCCCTGCCCATCCGGGTGGTACCGGTCGATTCCAAGAATCTCGCTGAGTAGCAGGGTGGCGGTGAAGTATGGCGTCGACGACCGATAGCGACGCGCAACCGCGGTGAACGTGTGATAGTCGTCGACGGTGGCGGCGAACTCCGACACCAGCCGGCTCTTGCCGGTGCCGTGATCCCCACCGACCAGGACGAGTGAGCCGGAGCCATCCTTCGTCTGATCCCACAACCCGGCCAGCATCTCCATCTCGTCATCGCGGCCAGTCAACGGCGTGTCCTGACCCGACGTGTCCACCCGCGCCCCGAGAGGGTCGCTCACCGCATATGCGGTGATGGGCTTGGACTTGCCCTTCACCATGAACGGCTCCAGCTCGGTGGTGCCGAAAAGGGTCCGGGAACCCTTGAGGACCGGGTCGGTGGCAAGTACCTGGTTCGGCTCGGCTCTGGACATGAGGCGGGCCGCCAGGTTCACCTGGTCCCCCATCACCGTGTAGCTGCGGCGGAAGAGCGTCCCCACGTCCCCGGCAAAGACCGCGCCACGTGTGACACCGATGTGGAGCGGCAGCGGGCGGTCCTTGTTGACGATCTCGCGGAGGGCAAAGAGCATGTTCTCCTCGTCCTCGCCGGTGGTGATCGGCGCTCCTGCGGCGAGGAGGATCTTCAGCCCGTCCGGATAGACGTCGGTGTTGAGAATGCCGATCGAGCGAGGCGCGGTGGCCGCCTCGACATCATCGATCAGCTCGGTAAACAGCTCGGTCACCGCATCGATGTCTTTCTCGAGCAGCGCATCGACCCCTGAGAACCGGATGAACGCCGACGTTGACGGGCGGTGCTCGGAGACGACGGCGTCGCTCGCGATGAGCTCACGCAGCACCGAGGGGACGAAAGGGGTGAGATCGTCCTTGACCTGGTAAACGGTCTGGGTTGACTCCTCCAACGGCAGCAGTGTGCCGCGCAGCAGCCGCCCGTTCTCCTTGCGGGCGCCGAGGTTGGCCGCCGGGATGGCGGCGGCGGTGGTATCGCTCACAATGATCTGCCCCGCCCCGGCTTCGCCTTCGACCGAGGCCACGTGCGTGGTGGCCGACCCGGCCTGGATCAGCTCGCGGAAGGTCGATCCGACGAGAAAGAAGTGGAACTCGCCGCTATGGACTCCCTGGGACATCCGCAGGGTCACATTGCCCGCGGGCGTCTCGATCGGGCCCATGCTGCGCAGTGCCCGGCGCATCTCCAGTGCCGAGCTGGCGGCGCGCAGCTCGTGATCTTCGCCGTCGTAGAACAGGAGGAGGGCATCGCCGCCGAACTTGACCAACTGGCCGTCGTACGAATACGCAGGCTCGAGCAGGCGATTGAAGGCATCGGAGATGACCTCGGTGACCTGCTCGGCGCCCTCGCGACCGATCCGGTCCAAGCGCTCCGACAGCTTGGTGAACCCGGAGATGTCGGCGAACAGCGCCGAGCCCTCCAGAACCCGGTGCAGCGCCTCGGGATCGGGACCATTCAGCCACTGGCGCGCCAGGAGGGCTACGTATGGCCGGTAATCGGGTCGGGTTTTCGCGTTCCCCATCGCGAGATCAGGCTAATCGGCGTGAACGCGCCAACCGGTGGGAGGGGCCCCCTCTGCGTCGTCGCTGACGCTCCTCCGCGTCTCCCCCGCTCCGCAGGGGAGACGAAGAATCGGTTCTCACTTCTTAGATAGCGACCGCGCCTTGACCTCCCTCCGCCCCCTCTGCGTCGTCGCTGACGCTCCTCCGCGTCTCCCCCGCTCCGCAGGGAGACGAAGAATCGGTTCCACTCCGCCCCCTCTGCGTCGTCGCTGACGCTCCTCCGCGTCTCCCCCGCTCCGCGGGGGAGACGAAGAGTGCTGCTCTGATAGCGTTTGGGGCATGGATCGCTTTCAGCGGCGCAGGGTTTTCGGGCTGGGTGCGATCGGGGTCGCCGTGCTCAGCTTGCTCATGCTGACCGCGGTGGGGGCTCGGTCCTTGCCGGGCACGACGCGCTCACTGGCCCTCTCCTGGACGATCGACGTCATCGAGGTCCTCCAGATCGGTGTCGGGGTTGTCATCCTCGGAGCCATTCTCTGGAGCCTGGTTCGGCGCCGCAGCGGCGATGAGCGACCGGAGCGCAAGGCGCTGCCCCGCCGACAATCGGCATGGGCGGTGCTGCTGGTCCTCGCCGCGGTGGCTCTGGTGATTGTCTGGCTGATCTCGCGCCCCGACCCGACAGTGCTGGAGGAGTTGCCACAGGACCTCAATATCTCCGAGGTCGACTTCCTCCCGGTCGAGAGCGCCGGAGATGCATGGCCGCTGCTCGTGCTGATCGCGGGCACGCTGATCGCGGCATTCGCGGTGAACCGGCTCACCCGACCGGAGCCGTCGATCGAAGACGACATCGATCCGGCCGGGCTGCTCGCCGAGACCCTGACCGATGCGCTGGATCGGTTGTCGTGGTCGGATGATCCGCGGGACGTGATCATCAAGGCCTACCACGGCATCGAGCGGGCCTTCGCTGCAGCCGGGATGCCGCCGTGGGCAAGCGAGGCGCCCCGCCAGTTCCTCGAGCGGGTCCTGACGAGCGCCGATGTCGAGGAGGAAGCGATCACCCGCCTCACCGCTCTGTTCGAGCAGGCCAGATTCAGCGATCACGACATGGACGAGTCTGATCGAGTGGCAGCCATCGAAGCGATGGAAGCGGTACGGGCCGACCTCCCCGCACCGGCATGACTCGACTGGCCTGGTTCACCGCAACCGCCGCCGTGGCCACCGTTGTCGTCCTGGCACTCGCCGACGGCGTCGTCGAGATCATTGCCTTCGAACTGATCGTCGGTGGCCTCGTGGCGACGGCCTTCCTCGCCGTGGGGCCACTGCGCCCGGCGCGGATCCTGGAGCGAGCTCCGATGACGGCTGCGATTGGCACCCGCAACCACCCGCCGCAATTGCAGCGCCTCGAGTGGATGGTCGAATTCGCCACCACCGCCTCTGCCGACGCCGAACTCCGGCTGATCCCAGAGCTGCGCGAATTGACCGCGGCTCGCCTCCAGCAACGCCACGGGATCGACCTGTCTGCCGACCGAGACCGCGCCGCCGCACTGCTCGGTCCCGAGGTATGGCCCTATCTCGACCCCCAGCGACCACAACGCTTCGGGCGCAGCGCTTTGTCACCCCAGCAGGTCGACGTCATCGTCTCGGCCATCGAGGATCTATGAGGGTTCAACGTAGGATGCCGCCATGGTGACCGCAGACGAACGCATCACCGTCGATGAAGCCGCCGGCGCCGCAGAGGCGGTGCTCCGCGAGGTGGGCCGGGCAGTCATCGGCAAGGACAAAGCACTCGAGTTGCTGCTGATGGCGTTGCTCGCAGACGGCCACGTACTCATCGAGGACTTCCCCGGCTTGGCCAAGACGCTGATGGCGCGGTCGTTTTCCGTGGCAACGGGCCTTGACTTTGCCAGGGTGCAGTTCACCCCGGACCAGATGCCGATGGATATCACAGGCGCCCCGGTCCTCGACCCGTCGAGCAGCGACTTCCTGTTTCGGCCGGGACCGATCTTCACCAACCTGCTCCTCGCCGACGAGATCAACCGGGCCCCGGCAAAGACCCAGGCCGCGCTGTTGGAGGCAATGCAGGAGCGCCAGGTCACCGTCGACGGGGTCTCGCACCCGGTTCCGCGTCCCTTCCTGGTCATCGCAACCCAGAACCCGATCGAATACGAGGGCACCTACCCGTTGCCTGAGGCCCAGCTCGACCGGTTCCTGGTCCGGATCGGTGTCGGCTACCCAACGTCGGATGCCGAGTGGGAGATCATCCGCGAACGAGCAGACCGTGGTACCGACGACATCGAGCTCAACCCCGCCATCGACGGCGACCGGCTCCGCGCCATGCAGGATGCGGTTGAGCGGATCCACCTCGAAGAAGACGTCGGCCGGTACATCGTTTCGCTGGTAGCAGCAACCCGGGCCCACGAACAGGTCCTGGTCGGTGCCAGCCCGCGCGGTTCGCTTGCCATCATGAAGATGGCTCGGGCCAGGGCCCTCCTCGCCGGACAGGATTTCGTCACCCCCGACGACGTGAAAGCCGTTGCGGAGCCGGCACTCTCTCACCGGCTGATCCTTCGACCGGAGGCCTGGGTACGCGACGTCACCGCAAGCGAGATCGTGGACGGGCTCCTCGACACGGTGCCGACACCCCCAACGGCGCCACGGCGGTGACCTCAACTCCGAGCGCCCGCGCCTTTCTCTTCGCATCCATCGGCATCATCGCCATCGCCGCCGGCGCGGCGTTGAGCCGCCCGGAGCTGGTGGCCATGGGGACCCCCTTCCTCGTGCTGCTGGCCGTCGGGCTCGCCGGGCGGCGCCCGACGGGCCTCACCGTCACGGTTGCCGATGCTGAGATCCGCGCGCTGGAAGGCGACAGCGTGGAGCTGACCCTCACCATCGCTGCCCCGCATCGCCTACCCCGCGTCCAGCTGCACCTCAACCTCCCGGCGGCGCTTGCCGTCCGCGAGGTGGGGCCGCCGGGGGTATCGCTCGGCGGCGACGTCGTTGCCACGACGATCGACCGCCGATCCGAGGTGACGGTGGAGCTGGACTGCCTCCGATGGGGGGTGTACGAGCTCGATTCGATCACACTCGTCACCATGGGAACTGCAGGGCTCAGCTACGAGCGGGTCCGGATTGAGGAGCCGCCGACCATCAAGGTGTTTCCCGGGGACGAAACCGCCAGGCGGCTGCTCAAGCCGATCGAAACGCAGCTCGCATACGGTGACCTGGTCGCCCGCCAACGCGGGCAGGGCATCGAATACGCCGAGCTACGGGAAATGCAGGCCGGGGACGATCTCCGACACGTCAACTGGCGCGCCAGCGCTCGCAGCCCGGTGATGTGGGTGAACGACCGCCACCCGGAACGCAACAGTGACGTGGTGCTCTTCATCGACACTTTCCCGGTGGCTCGGCGCGGTGTCGAGCCGACGCTCGACCTGGCCGTGCGCGCCGTCGCCGGTTTGGCCAGGAAGCACCTCGGCCGGCACGACCGGGTCGGCTTGATCACCTTTGGCGAGCCGGTGCGTTGGCTCAGTCCCGGCATGGGGGCACGGCAGCGATACCGGATCCTCGACACGCTGATGGCCGCGAGGCAGAGCCGCCATCTGTATTGGAAGGGCATCTCGGCCATCCCCCGCCAAGCGCTGCCGCCGAAGGCGCTGGTCGTGGCGGTGACACCATTGCTCGACGACCGGATCATCGGTGCCGTGGCAGATCTGCATGGCAGGGGCCTCGACATCGCGGTGGTGGAGATCCCTGCCGAGCTCTTCCTCGACGAGGCCGAAACGGATACCGACGCCGTGGCCCGCCGGATCTGGGAGCTGCAGCGCGACACGGTGCGCCGACGATTCTCCCGCCACGGGGTGCCGATCGCCATGTGGGATCCGGAGGAACCATTCGAACGGGCCCTGATGGAGGTGGAGCAATTCAGGCGACACGTCACTCGCGCGCGGGTGTGATCCTCGCCATCGCCGCATTGCTGGTCGCCGGCGTGCTCGCCGTGCTGCCGGTGCCAAGCGCCGGAACCGCGGGTCCGATCGCCAGCGGCGCCGGGGTCGGGGCGGTTGCCCTGGTGGCATGGTCGCTGGCCACCGGGGCCACGCCACCCCTGCTCATGGCCTGCCTCTTGCTCTTTGGCGAGTTTGCCGGAACGATCGTCTTCGGTGACGCGGGGATGCACCTGGTCCCGATGGGCGCTGCCGGCCTGTACCTGGTCGTCGAGCTTTCGCTCCGTTCCCTCGAGGCTCGCGGCCGACACCCCGGGTGGCGGTCGTTCCGCTTGTCGGATGCGATGAGCGTGGCCGCGATCACTTTCCTGGTCGGCGCCACGGCGTGGACGGTGGCGATCGCCTCGACCGGCTTCGATCTGCCAGAAGGAATCTTTGTGCAGTCAGTCGGAATCGCGGCTGCGGCCGCCGTCGTCGGCGTGGTCTGGCTGCTGGCCGGTCGGGAATAGAACTGCCGATCCGGCTGCTCGTCCAATCATGGAACCAGCAGTGCAATCAGCGTTGAGCCAGGGTGGGATTGCCGACATCACCACCACCGGTCGCAAGACCGGCACCCCACATCGGATCGAGATCGGTTTCCAAGTGCTCAGCGGTGACTACTTCATCACCGGCCAGCCGGGGAGAAAGCGGGACTGGCTGGCGAACCTGAGCGCCAACCCGGATTTCACCCTCCACCTCACACAAGGAGTAACGGCGGACGTCCCGGTCACCGCCGCCGTGATCACCGATGCCGACGAACGCGAGGCGGTCCTCAGACGGATCCTCTCCGAGAGTTGGGACAACCCGCCGTCGAAAGTCGATCACATCATCGACCGCTGGGTCGAGGAGGCACCGTTGATCCGCTTCGCGCCAGCAGCCCAGTAGCCCCCGTTCCCACCTGTTTGCCTCCCCCGTCAGGGGGAGGTGCCGAGCGCAGCGAGGCGGAGGGGGTCAAAGCGTTATCGCGATCACGCCTTGACCCCCCTCCCCTCCCTCCGGTCGGGACTCCCCCCTGAGGGGGGAGCAAAGAGAGGGCCGCTGCGC
This sequence comes from uncultured Kiloniellales bacterium, assembly GCA_964195155.1. Classification (GTDB taxonomy): domain Bacteria; phylum Actinomycetota; class Acidimicrobiia; order Spongiisociales; family UBA5794; genus JACZST01. Next base: position 7,543 of record CAXMOP010000105.1, read on the forward strand.
CACGCCTCGACCGCCCTCCCCGCCTGTTTCCTCCTCCCCTCTCCGTGGAGGTGCCGAGCGCAGCGAGGCGACTTCTTTGCCTCCCCCTCAGGTGAACGGTCGCGCGGGGGGTGCGACGTTTGCCTCGGCGGGGCTGTTTTCTTGCCTCCCCCTCAGGGGGAGGTGCCGAGCGTCAGCTAGGCGGAGGGGGTCAAAGCGTTATCGCGACCACGCCTTGACCCCCCTCCCCTCCCTCCGGTCGGGACTCCCCCCTGAGGGGGGAGGCAAAGAGAGGGCCGCGGCGCCGCGCCTCGACCGCCCTCCCCGCCTGGCGACCACGCCTCCCTCCGGTCGGGACTCCCCCCTGAGGGGGGAGCAAAGAGAGGGCCGCGGCGCTACCGCTTGCGGGGGAGGCGAAGAGAGTGCCTAACCTGCCACTCGATGTTTCGTCGCATCGTTTTGCCGGTTGTGCTGTTCGCGCTCGTTGTGGCCGCGTGTGGTGAGTCGGCGCAAGTAGTACCCACCGAGACCCACCTTCAGGGGACTTTCAGGTCCGACCGGGGAACGATGCGCTATCTGGTGTGGCTACCCGACGGCTACGGCGATGACCGAGACAAGCAGTATCCGATGATCGTCTTCCTGCACGGGTCGGGCAGTCCCGAGTTCGACTCCGAGTTCGTGCTCAGCTTCGGGCTGCCGGCCGTCCTCGAGCTCGGCGAGCAGCCGGAGAACTTCGATTTCGTCGTCATCTCGCCACAAGCGGCACCGAACTCGGCCTGGTGGACCGACTTCCAGGTCGATATCGTCGACGAGCTCGTGGAACAGATGCAAGGCACCTATCTCGTCGACCCGGATCGCACCTACCTCACCGGCCTCTCGATGGGCGGGTATGGGTCCTGGTACGTCGCAACCGCGTATCCGGAACGGTACGCCGCAATGGTGTCGACGTCGGGTAGCACCTATGGCGCGGCGGACCTCCCGCCCGAGGACTTCACTTGCCGGCTCAAGGATGTGCCCGTGTGGGGATTCCACGGTGAGACCGATTTCATTGCCGAGTACGACCTCGTCGAAGGGGCGGTGCGGGACTACGAAGCACTCTGCGGCACCACGGTCCAGTGGACCGCCTACCCCGACACCGGCCACCTCGGGGCCTACGAGCGGGCATACCGGGACCCGGCTCTCTACGACTGGATGCTGTCCCACACCCTGTCCGGTCGTTAGCAGACACGCGGATAGGTGATCGGCCGTCTTGACAGACCGAGTGCAGTGCTTCCCGCTCTTGCCGCTACGCGGCGGGCCGCTCGGGCCCCGGATCAGCGGATAGCTGTTCTCAGATCGTGGCGAGATCGTGCCCTATCCGCTGATCCTCTTGGCACTACTCGTGAGCAGGGATACGGCCCTCATCGATGGCAAGCCTGAACTCGGTGTAATCGCGCTCGTTCTGGTCGGCGTAGGCCATGGCAAAGTCCCCAATGGCCTCGTCGAACACGGTGCTCGACCCGAGGTAGCCGGCAGTGATGGCGGCGTGCCCGGAGCGGGCATGGGCCCGAGCCAGGGTCCATCCACACAGCCTGGCGAACCGGCCCAGCGCCTTCGGCGTCGCCGACTCGACGTCCGGCGACCCCTTCATGTCTTTGAGCTGGCGAACGTAGTAGTGCGTGTCGTTGATCTTGCTGTGCGTCCAGCCCAGGAAACTGTCGCTTGCGGCTTGCATCAGCACCTGGCCTTCCACCACTCGCTGCCCATGGTTTTCGTAGATGCTCGGCGCCAGGTGGTCCTCGAGGACCGATGGCGTTGCCTCCTTGATCTGAAGAAACAGCGGGTCCTCGGCGTCCCGGCCCTGGCCCAGAACGATCGCGGATCTCGTACCAACGCTGCCGACGCCAACGACCTTGATCGCGCCATCAACCCAGGTGTATCGACCCAAAAGCACCTGCATCGGGTCGGGTAGCGACTCGATGTACCCGTTGAAGCCATCGTCCGCCATCTGCTGCGCCTCTTCTCTCCTACCGGGGTGCGTGATGTCGCGAAAGGGCACGATCAGCGGGGGCTGGGCCACGATCCGATATACGCCGTCGACCTCCTCGGTGAGTTTGCCGAGCGCATGCAGGCTGTCCTTGGTCCGCGCCTTCTTGACCGCCTTCTTCGACCGCTTCTGCTCTTGCTTTGTCTTCTCGAGGGCGAACGCCTTGTTGATCGATTTCACCGGCAGGTGCGAGTACCAGGCATCGAGGTATCCCATGGCAGCGAACGAGCCCACCGCGGTTCGATATGCCGTCGCCGCCTCGACAGCAAGATGGCGTTCGACGTCGAAGTAGCCACGATGTCTGGCAGCAATGACGAAGCTGGCCGCCAGCCTTTTGACATCCCACTCCCAGGGACCGGGCAGCGTCTCGTCGAAATCGTTGAGGTCAAAGACCAGCTTTCGTTCGGGTGAGCCGTACATTCCGAAGTTGGAGAGATGCGCATCCCCGCAGATCTGTGCGGTGATGCCGGTCCTCGGCGTCGAGGCAAGATCCATCGCCATCAGCTTCGCCGCCCCCCGATAGAACGCGAAGGGCGACAGGGACATCCGCCAATGCCTGAGCGGCACCAGCCATTGCAGGCGATCGACGTTCTGGCTGGTGATGACTTCCACGGGATCGGAGCGATCGGGTTGCGGCGACCATTCCCCATGGCTGCGCCGCGGCACCGTCCCTCGCTTCGCTTTGCCTTCGGCAGCGTGGGCGGTGCGGGCGTCGGAAGTCATCGCTACGGCCGGAACGGCTGCTGTGGGAGCAGTGGCAGCGGCTCCTCATCATCGAAATAGATCGCCCCGGCGCAGCTTTGAGCGGCCTCGCCGGCGGCGTCCTCCGATACCCCGATGATCGTGAGGGCTGCGGTGGTGGACTGGCCCGGATCGATGGACGTCAAGGTCTGCGGCCCCGTCAGGTCGTGGCTGAGCCCGACCACCCGCAGGTAGATCTGCTGGTCGAAGACCTCCGATGGCGAGACGATGAAGGCGATGGTGCCGGTGCGCAACGGCTCGTCGAGGATCGGGTCACACGCCAGAGCGAGCTCGTATGCGTGTGCCCCCTGATCCCACGCGCCGGACGGGAAGTCGTGGGTGAACAGCACTGCCCATGCTCCGGATGCGCTGTTGTCCGGCACCGCGGCTGGGGGCAGATCGATGCCCTCGAGGGGCTCTTCGCTCGAACAGGCCGTCATCCCGAGAGCGATGACAGCGATCAAGAAGCTGATGCGACGAAACATCCAGCGGAGACTACTTCTTGCCTCAGGTCCTAGGCCAAAAGAACAGCGACCCGTGACTCGCGACTCGCGACCGCGACTCGCTCAGCTCACCGTCAGGAACGGTGGAAGGTTGACGATGCCGAGGCGGTCCATGATCTCATCGCGACGTGCGGCGGCCTCGTCATCCCCGTACAGCGTGGCGAGAGCGTCCGAGACCAGCGCTTCCTCGAGGGCCGCCGGCGCGGCATGCGCCGCCTCGAACGCCTCCCGCAGCTGGACGTGGCCCTCCCCGCTCTTGCCGATCCACACCAAGGCCACCCCGCGGACTCGTTGCAGACCGAGATGCACCAGTTCGGTCCCTTCGACGTCTTCGATGGCCTCGATCGCCTTCTCGGCGGTCGCCAGAGCCTCCTCGACGTCGCCGGCCAGCAGGTGCGCTTCTGCCTGGGCGAGGCGACTCTCGAGCGCCTCGCGGTCGGCCCCGAGGTCCTCGAACCGTGCTCGGGCCATCTCGAGCATGCCGAGCGCCAACACGGTGTTGCCACGCCTGGCGTCGATATCGGCCGTCTTCATCGTCGACCGTGCCGCAACCGCGGACGAGATGACCACCCGGGACGCGATCCGAACTCGCTCGAGCGCTACCGCTGCGTCGTCGAGCTTCCCCTGGTCGAGCAACACCACGGCGGTGTAGTAGGAAGCCATCGCCGCGCCGATGACGTCACCGGCGAGCTCTCGATGCTTGGCGTTTCGATCCTGATATCCGAGAGCCTCACCGTACGCGCCGCGCCGATACGCATCAACGCCGAGGTGGCCGAAGGCCCTCGCTTGCATCAGGTGGTCGCCACTCTGCTCGAATATTTCCAGCGCCTGCTCAACGTCATCCAAGCCGGCTCCGGGCTCGAGGCGGGATCGCGCTCTGCCGATGAGGAGGTAGGCACGACCAAGGGTGTCTTCGTCACCGACGCGGCTTGCTTGTGAAACGGCGCGCTCGCCGCGCTCGATGGCATCGCCGTACTTCGCCTGGGAGAACCGCACCGTGGCGTACCGATACTCGAGCGGGGCGTGATCGCCAGGACCCGATCGCTTGGGAAGGGACTTGATGGCGGTGGTCAGCATGCGGAGGGCTGCCGGGTACCGGCCCTCCCGTTCCCGCATCGCTGCCCGCTTGCCAAGCAGCCGCGCCTTGTCCCGATTCGCCCGAAATCCTCCGGATGCGGCGACAAAGGCCCGGTCGGCTTCCTCGTAGCGACCGGCTCGAACCCACGCGTCACCGAGCAGCTCTGCGGTCTCGGCAGCGTCCTTTTTGGTCGCTTCCACATGGTCAGAAGATTGGAGGGCCATCTCGAGCAGCGTGGCGGCCTCGGTGAACGCGCCGCGTTCCCATGCGACCGAAGCGGCGAGTCGACTTCGCTTCCACACCTCGGAGTGATTTCCGGAACGGTGGAAGTGAAGGATCGCGGAAGCCGATGCGGGGGTGGCCTCGACAAGACCCGCTGCGACCGCCTCGTGGAAGGCACGACGCTGCGACCCAGAGAGTCCGGCACGAAGTGCGTCGCGCGCCGATCCGTGGCGGAAACGGAGCCGGCCTGCCGGCGCGGGCTCGATGAAGTCATCGAGTGTCGCCCAATCAACACCGACCAACAGGTCTCCCGCCTCATCGGGGGCAAAGTCACCGCCAAAGACCGACGCCTGTTGCAGCGTTGTGCGCGGTGCGGAGGCGAGCCGGTCGACTCGGGCTTCGACTGCAGCTTCGAGATCCCGCGGCATCGAGTCCGAGTGACCCTCGCCATCCGCAAGCAGCTCCAACAACATCGGGTTCCCTTCCGCCAGCTGGATCATTGCGTTCAATGTGTTCATCGGGACCGGATCGTCCCGCCGCAGCTCGATGAGCAGGGCGCGTGCCGCTCCCGGCGCAAGCGGGCCGAGCTCGATGACCGTGGCGCGTCCGAGATCACCGCTCGGAGCCTGACCGAAGACGGAAGGTCGCCTGGTTGACACCAGTAGGCAGGGGAGATCGGCGCCGCCGAACACGAACGACAGCAAGTCGGCCGAGGAGGCGTCCATCCAGTGGGCGTCCTCGATGCTCACCACGAGCGGTTCCTGGATGAGCCACGAGATGAGCTGCGAAACCGCTGCGAATGTTCGCTGCTGGCGGCAGCGGTCGGACAGCGCTCGCACAGCCTTGGTCATCTTGACGCTGGCCCCGATCACGTCGGCCAATAGGGGCAGCCAGGGTTCCAGGTATGGGGTCAGCTCCCGAACACGGGCCCGGAGCAGCACACCGACGCGCTTTGGATCTTCGTTTTCGCCGATGCCCATCGTGGCCCGCAACAGCTTGGACGCGGAGCGGTATGGATCGCACTGCTCGTACTGGTCGCAATGAATCTCGACGGTCCTGAGCTCACTGTCTCGCAGTGTCTCGTCGAGCAGGCGAGACTTGCCGATGCCCGCGTCGCCGACGATGTCAATCACACCACCCCGGCCTTGGGCGAGGGTGGCGATCGATCGGGCGAGGATCCCCCGCTCCTGGGATCTGCCGACGAAGCCGGCGCCCCCTCGATCGGAATCCAGCTCCGGCCCCACGGTCACGGGCACCACCTGCGAGTCGATGCCACTGAATGTCATGGGCTCCCACTCGCTGACGGCATAGCGAGTGGTGGCGCGATCGACCGTGCGGTGGGTGGTCAGGATCTCGCCTGGAGATGCGCTGGCGGCCAGCCGCCCCGCCAGATCAACGGTTTCACCGAGAACGGTGAAACTTCGCCGTTGTTGTCCACCAATGGACCCGGCGATGATCGGCCCGGTCGCGATGCCGAAGCGAACCGCAAGCGGCGGCTCGGCCGCGAGGGCCGCAACCGCGGCTTGAAACATCCGCTCCTCGCCGTCATCGCTCGCGTCCGGCAGACCAGCGGCGAGGAGCAGCGTCCCGCCGCCACGGGCAACCCCGTTGCCGATGACCGTGATCTCGAAAGCCGCAGCGGCACGTTGTACCGCGTCGACGACTGCGTCGACCTGCTGCGCCGCCCGCGCCGGGTTGCGCTGGAGTGCTCGGTCGACGCCGGAGAAAACGGCGTATCCGATGACTGAGGTCCCGCTCGTGGGCTCGTTGCGGTCGCTGTTGATCACACGCTGAATCGAGGCGGCGAGGAAATCCGCAGCCGGCCACCCGACTGCGCGGCCGTGGGTAGCCATCCCACTGCGGTCAACACGTTCGGCGCGGGTGTCGCCGGCTCCGGCGGTCGCAGCGAGCTCGATGGCCCTGGTGACCGTCGGGCCGATTGAGATCAAGTGTCGGGGATCCTCGCCCGAGGTGACGAGGTGAACCAACCCCGACGCTATCCCCGCAGCCATCGTGACCTGCCGTTCGCCCGCTCCGAGGGCAGTGCCGTCGAGTGCGTCGTGCATGGCATGAACGGCGTTGATCGCCCGTCCTTGGCGGCCGTCACCGGTGAACAGCACGCTCAGCGAGCTTTCACCGAATGCCAGAACGTCGCCACCGTGTGCGTACGCCGTACCGGACAACTCCCGGAATGCCGAAGCAACGACTTCTGTAGCCTCGCTGACCTGCCCGTTGCTCCTCGCCCCGGCATCGTCGTGCGCCGGGGTCAACCCAGACAGCCGACAGAAGACAAAGGACCCTGCCGCGACACGCGACCCGGCCCACGGCTCGTCGAGCAGTCGCGGCACATAGGGAGAGTATTGATTGAGCATGGGAGTTCCCAAGGCTCAATCGGTCGAGAAGGCGTGCGCCCTAAGGAACTCGTTGCCCTCCAGGGCTCTCGGATCGCCGATAGAGCCGACCTAGGTCGGCTCCTCGCTCGCCCACTCTTTGGCGGCCACGATGTCGGCGGTCGGGTACACCCTGATCTCGCCGGGAACCATCCATCCCATGAACTTCATGGCGTCGTCGACCCAGCCTTTGTCGGTGACCACCGCGATCTTTTCCCACGCACCCCAATGACCGATTCCAAGCTTGGTGTCCTCCCACATGGCACCGCCGGTGTAGCCATCGAACTGATCGCCGAGCAAGTAAACGAGTCGCAGCTTGTCGTTGCCCTCCAGGGCAACATCGACTGCCGGGTCGAGGGTGCTCCGGTAGTCGCTTGCATCGACCTCGCCGACTGCTTCGAATCCGATCACGTTGTCCGGTAGGTCGTCCATGAGTTTGATCACGCTGGCTCCTTCTCGTGTGGAACGACGGGACACTACCGTTGCCCCATGTACCGCACGCCGACGTCCGGGCTCAGCCAGGAGTTCATGACCGGCCAGCGTGTTTGGGCTGCACTCACAGTCGCCGGATCGACACTCGTCATCCTCGGGATGATCGTGCTGCCCTGGTTCAACAAGGCCGCCGAGTTCCGCTCCGGGGCGGGGCTGACGTTCTTTCAGTGGCATCAGCAGACCCAATCGATGATCCCCTACTGGATCGTGCTGGTTGCATACATCACCGTCGCAGTCGTGGCCTTCACCAAGTCCACCCAGTGGTCTGCCTGGGCGGGGATCGCGCTCGCCTGCATCACCTTTGCCGACGCCAGTTGGAAGATGAGCGCCATGCTCCTGGTGCCGACTCC
>CAXMOP010000106.1:0-3369 GCA_964195155.1 uncultured Kiloniellales bacterium
CTCAGGGGGAGGTGCCGAGCGCAGCGAGGCGGAGGGGGTCAAGGCGTTGTCGCGACCACGGCTTGACCCCCCTCCCCTCCCTACGGTCGGGACTCCCCCCTGAGGGGGGAGCAAAAGACCCGGGACGCAAGCCGCTATGCGCCGATGGTCGCCACCAGTCGATCAAGTTCAGAACGTAACTCTGCCTCGTTGACCGCACCGAACCACTCGTTCATCACGATGTCGTCGCCGGTGATCAATACCGAGTAGGGCTGATACGGCACGTTGTACAACTCCCAGATCGAGTCATCGAGACCCCAGTCCAGGAAGGCGAACAGCTCGTCGGCCCGCGCCGTGGCGCTGGCGAGGTCGGAACGCCCGGCAACCGCGATGAAGCGCACCTGATCGAGATAGTCCCGGGCCACCCGGTCGACGACGGGTAACTCCCGTCTACAGGTCGATCACCACTCAGCCCAGAACACCATGTAGACGGGCTTCTGCTCTTCGGAGAGCACGAATCCGAGCCCATCGTGGAGTGCGAGCGCGAAATCAGGGGCGGGCGGGCCTTCGACGACGATCGGCTCCGAAGCGACCGGCGGGACCGCAGTGGTCGTGGTCGGGTCCCCGGGATCGGCAGCGACCGGTGCCTCGGTGGTGGCTGTGGTGGCGCTTGGCGGCGGAACGGCCTCGAAGGTCTCTTCGGTGACCTGCCCGCCGCACGCGGTGACGACGAGTGCGAAGAAGGTTGCGGCGGCAAACCTGGTCATGGCGCGCACGCTACCGGGGCTCTTCCGCTACCAGCACCTTGCCGTGCTTAAGATTTTGAGAACTCCACCGCTCGATCCAGCACGACCCGTGCGTCGCCCGAGTCCACCGCTGCTGCCGCAAGTTCAATGCCCTCGGTGAAGCCGTCGGCAAGCCCTGCGGACACGATGACCGGGGCCGCGTTGACCAGGGCGATGTCGCGCTTGGGCCCGGTTTCCCCGTCGAGGATGGCGTTGGTGATCGCCACGTTTGCTGCGACGTCGCCGCCGCGGAGGTCCTCGAGTTTGACGCGGGGAACACCGAAGTCTTGGGGCGTGAATTCGGCGATAGAGATCTCACCATCTCTGAGTCGGTGGATCACCGATGGACCTGAAGTCGTCAGCTCGTCGAGTCCGTCCTTGCCGTAGAACACAAACGCCGTATCGGCGCCCCGGTTGCTCAACACCTCGATCATCAGCGTGGCCATCTCGGGATCGGAGGTTCCTACCGACATCCACTGTGCTCCCGCCGGATTGGTGAGTGGCCCGAGGAAGTTGAACACGGTTCGCAGGCCTAGGGATCGTCGGACCGGACCAGCGTGGCGCATTGCCGGGTGGTACAACGGTGCGTAGAGAAAACCGAAGCCGACCGTCCTGATCATCTCCGCGGTCCGTGCCGGTTCCATCTCGAGGTCGATCCCCAGGGCCTCGAGCAGGTCTGCGGATCCGGTTTGTGAAGAGGCCGAGCGGTTGCCGTGCTTGGCGATCCTCACACCGGCACCCGCAGCAATCAACGCCGCCGTCGTCGAGATGTTGAATGTGTCCGATCGGTCGCCGCCGGTACCGACGCTGTCGGCGACCGGCACCCCAACATCGACGGTGACGGCTGCCTCTGCCATCGCGTCGACGAAACCGGTCATCTCATCTGCCGTCTCGCCTTTCGCCCGCAGCGCTACCAGAAATGCCCCAACCTGGGCGTCGGACGCCGCACCCGCCATGATCTCGGCCATGGCGTTGTGCGCCACAACGCGGGTGAGCCCGTCACCGGAGAGGAGCTGCTCGAGCACATCGGGCCAGGAGAAGTGGTCCATGCGGGGCAGAACCCTACCGTTGGATGCACGACCGTGGTCGCGATCGCCCCCGGTTCGATCGTGGGCTATCTGGTCGCGTTGGCCGGCATGGAGGCGGGCTACCAGTCGCGGAGGAGGCGCTTTCTCGCCTTCTCGGTCTCGCCGCCCCAGATACCGAACCGCTCCCTGGTCTCGAGGGCATGGCTGAGGCATTCGTCGCGCACGGTGCAGATGGCACAGATCGCCATCGCTGCCCGCTCCGCTTCTCGGCTGCCACCGAAGAAGTCATCGGCCTCGGCGTCCCGGCAGGCGGCAAAAACCACCCACGGGCGTTCCTCCAGGATGGGCACCGAGAGGGCAAGAAATTCGAGCGTGTCGTTGGTCATTGGCCACCTTTCAGACAATTCACTCCTATCAGACGTCTCGCGAGGGCGATTCGGTTCCCGATGAGCTCCAAATCGGAGCCCGGGAGGATCCGACGATGATGCCGAGTACCATTTCCCGCCGAGCCTTGGAGTTTCGGACGGAGGCCCGTCTTGCTGTATTTCGTATACACCGCATGCATCGAGCCCGCCACGATGGCCGGGGTTCCCCCGGAGGCCACTTTCGCGTTCGTCGTTGCCCGCGGGATGCGTCGTGGGGTTCGAGGATCAGGTCGAGGCAGCGGGATCGGGCTCTGAGCGCGCTGAACTGGGGGGGTATTGCGCTGGGAGCCGCCGTCGGTATCGCCGTCTCGCTCGTTGCTAATCTTGCCGTCGGAATCGTCGTTGCCCAGCCCCTGGTGCTATCGATCCTCATCCACCTTGGTGCCACCGTCTTCGCCGGATACATCGCCGGCCGCTTCGCCCCACATGGCGCGGCAGCGGTCAACGGCGGGATCGCCGGGCTCCTGATCTTCTTCTTCGTGGGAGTCCTTTCCCTGTTGGCTGCGGCAGGCCCGAGCCCCTTCGAACTGACGATGCTCGGACTGGTGGCGGCGGTGCTCGGCTCCGCAGGCGGCGTGCTCGCCGACCGCCGCCGCATCGAGTAGACAGCCACTTCTGGAAACCGACACGCCGATGTCTCCCGGCAGCAATGGAGCAACTTCGGCTCTTGCCGCTCCGCGGCGGGCCGCTCGAGCCCCGGTGAGGGTTCTTCGATCGAGCCATGCTGCTCGATGGTCGGAAGCGATCGAAGAACCCTCATCAACTTCGCTTCACCTCACTTCGGAACGGTCCAGGCCCCGCTACCGTTTCAGTGGTGAGCCCGGAAGACGGCCGCGGCCTCGAGCGATCGGGGTCGAGGAAAGTCCGGACTCCGCAGGGCAGGATGCTGGGTAACGCCCAGGCGGGGCAACCCGACGGCTAGTGCAGCAGAGAGCAGACCGCCGATGGCGCGGGCCCTTCGGGCCCGTTGGCAGAACCTTCGGTTCTGCCCGCGGGACCATGGAATCGCGCACAGGCAAGGGTGAAAGGGTGGTGTAAGAGACCACCAGCGATCCGGGTGACCGGGTCGGCTCGGTAAACCCCATCCGGAGCAAGGTCGAACAGAGGCAGGGTGGCCCGCCCGCAACGCCTCGGGTAGACCGCACGAGGCCG
>CAXMOP010000107.1:0-2496 GCA_964195155.1 uncultured Kiloniellales bacterium
CCCGACGAGGAAACCGCCGAGGCCGAGTATCAGGAGAGCGGTCTGGCTGATCGGGGCAAGACCACTCGATCGATCCACTCCCTCGGCGACGGACAGCGAGCCATCGGCGACCTGCCGCGCCCACCACCACACGGGGAGCCCGGAGATGCCGGCGATGGCGAACCCGACGGCGGACGCTCCCAGGCCACCGATCGCCACCCAGAGAGCCCCTGTTGCGCCTTGGAGCGGGGATTGCCACAGCCCGAGAGCCAGCGCACCGAGGACGGCGGCCAGCACGAGAAACAGCCCGAGCGCACCGATGTAGCCACTTCCTGCATCAACGATGCTGCGATACGAGGCGGCGAAGTGTGCGGAGCGGGCGTCGTAGGAAGGAAACTGGCTCAGCGCCAAGGCCATGCCGGTCGGGACCGCCAGGAGCAGCAATCCAATCACCCGGGGCGAGCTCAGCATCCCATTCACTGTACGCCAGCGCCTACTCGGGCAGGCCCGCCTTGACCAGGCCTTCTTTCCAGTGATCGATGTCCCGCTGGCGCTTGAAGTTGTTTGTACGGAGGAAGTCCGACGCGGTCTGATCCGGCTTATCCCTGGTGAGATGGGAGAGGTGCCGCTGCGCCTCCTCGAGTCTGCCCAGCTGAGCGAACGTTGCGGCGGCAATTGCCCGGATCTGCAGGTAGTCGCCGGCCTCCAGTCCGAGTTCGGCCCATGCGGCCGCTGCTTCGTATCGGTCTGCGAGGTAGTGGGCAAACGCCAGGTTGGTTGCGAGGTGATAGCGCCACGGCTCGTGAACGGCCAGCTGCCAGGCCTTGGTCAGATGCACGACCGCCCGGTCGTGATCACCAACCCAGTAGGCAACGGCACCGACGCTGAGCAACACCGACGGATCGTATGGCGCCAGCGCCAGGGCCCGCTTCGACAGATCCTCTGCCTGCTCGAAATCGCGGGCAAAGACATAAGCGACCGTCGCCATGGACATCGAACGGGCATCGTGGGGGTCGAGCTCGTGTGCGATGAAGGCGTGCCGGGCGACCTCCTCCATTGCCCTGCGTTTGCCGATGTGCCACCGGTTAAAGCCGGCCGTGACCCAATACGCGGCCAATCCGGTATGAGCGAGCGCGAACGACGGGTCTCGATCCACGGCAAGCTCGGCAAGACGGATGGCTTCCTCGACTCCCTCCCGGGTGTTCGTGTGGTAGTGCCAGCGCGAGCGGAGCAGCAGGTCCCATACGTCGAGATCCGCGGGGTCCTGCCTGACCCGTTTCTCACCTTCGACGCGTTCGATCGCGGGATGGATGCGCGCCGCAATCTCCCGAACGATCTCGTCCTGAACCTCGAACACGTCCGAAAGCTCCCGGTCGTAGCGCTCCGCCCAAATGTGGTGGCCCGTCTCGGCCTCGATGAGCTGCGCCGTCACCCGCACCCGGTCACCGGCGCGGCGCACGCTGCCCTCGACGACATGGGTGGCGTCGAGCTCACGGGCGATCACCCGCACGTCGCCCATGCGATCCCTGTGGGCGAACGTCGAGTTCCTGGCGATCACCCGAAGGTCGATGTGGCGCGAAAGCGCGGTGATGAGGTCTTCGGTGATCCCGTCGACAAAGTACCGCTCGTCGGTGTTCCCGCTCATCTCGTCGAAAGGAAAGACCGCCACCGTCGCGGTGTAGGCGCCGCGCGTGGCCCTCTCAGCCACCGGCTGCCCATCGAGGCCGGCCTTCCACACGTGGATCGGATCCGGGATGTTCTTCACGGTCACCTTGCCCCCGTCCTCGAAGATCACCTCGACCCGTCCGTCTACCTGGCGGTGCACCACGTCCGAGATGCAGATCCCGCCGGGATCAGCCTCTCCCTCGAGCCGGACCGCCACATTGACGTCATCGCCATGCACGTCTCCGACCTCGTCGACGATCACATCCCCCAGGTTGATCCCGATGCGCAGCTGCATCCGGCGGCCTTCGGCGACGTTGGCGTTGCGCTCGGCCATCAGCCCCTGGACCTCGATTGCGGCCTTCACCGCGGCATCGGCTGACGGCACCTCGACCAGGACGCCGTCCCCGGTTCCCTTCACGATTCGGCACCCGTGGTTGAGCAGGATCGGGTCGATCGCGTTGCGGTGCGCCACGAAAGGCGGCGTAGGTCGCGTCCTCGTCTTCAGCCATCATCCGCGAATAGCCGACGACGTCGAGGACAGCGATCGCCGCCAGGCGTCGGACGGTGGAAGGAGCGTCGGTCGAAGTCACCTCATGAGGCTACCGAATGCAGATCAGCCCCGACCGTCCACCAGCCCATCGACCACGGACCGCGCCATGTCGGCGCGGGACCGCGCCGACAATGTTCTGCGTCGGGTGCGCTCGAGATGTACCTCGGCCTCGAGGAGGGCATCGGTCTCGCCCGAATCGCCGCTGTTCGTGAGCCTCGCCACCTCGAGCTCGGCGGACTCGAGCTGCTCCTCGAGGGCCCGCAGGCGTTGGGCGGCCTCGTCGGAGGCGTCTTCGGCTGCGG
>CAXMOP010000108.1:0-1528 GCA_964195155.1 uncultured Kiloniellales bacterium
GGTGAAAGAGCTTCGGCGAGCCAACAACATCTTGAAGTCGGCGTCGACTTTTTTCGGCTCTCCGACCCTTTCCGTGGGTGAGTAGCTGACCATCCGCGGGTGCACCCCGTTGCTGCGCTTGGCTTTCTGGTTGTTCGAAGACCGAGGAAGTGAGCGAGGTACAACGGGGTGCGGAACGCAAGGGTATGGGCGCGGGTGACCGGTGTCGATCATCGAGTGGTGATCGAGGCCGTCGACCACAACGACGAGGCCGACGAGATCACGGTCAGCTGCCGGCTACGCAAGCGGGCGAAGCATCGCTGTGGGCGGTGTGATCGTCGGGCACCGTTATATGACCGTGGCGATGGTCGGCGTCGATGGCGGTCGCTGGATGCCGGCACGACCCGGGTGTTCATCGAAGCCGAAGCGCCACGCGTCCACTGTGCTGAGTGTGAGGTGACAGTCGCGGCGGTGCCGTGGGCACGTCATGGTGCCCGTCATACCCGCGACTTCGATGATCAAGCCGCCTGGCTGGTGACGCACACCTCCAAGACCGCTGTCGTGGCGTTGCTGCGGGTCGCGTGGCGCACCGTCGGCGCGATCGCCGCCCGCGTCGTCGCGGATGGGCGTGCAGCCCGTGACCCCTTCGACGGGCTCACCCGGATCGGGATCGATGAGATCTCCTATCGGCGCGGTCACAAGTATCTGATGGTCGTGGTCGATCACGACACCGGCCGACTGGTATGGGCCAAAGCCGGCCACGACCGCGCCACGCTGCAAGAGTTCTTCGACCTGCTCGGTCCGCAACGAGCCAGCAATATCAAGCTGATCAGCGCTGATGCGGCCGAATGGATCGGCGACACCGCCCAGGCCGCATGTGAGAACGCCACGTTGTGTCTCGACCCGTTTCACATCGTGCGCTGGGGCTCCCAGGCGCTCGACGTGGTGCGCCGCTGGATCTGGAACCTGCTCCGCAAACTCGGTCTACCCGGCCAGGCCAAACACCTCAAGGGCTGCCGCTACGCGCTGTGGAAGAACCCCGAGGACCTCACCGACCGGCAACGAACCAAGCTCGCCTTCATCGCCAAACACAACCAGCGTCTCTACCGGGCCTACCTCTTGAAGGAACATCTGAGACTGGTGTTTCAGCATCGCGGTGACGACGCTGTCGCGATGCTCGACGACTGGTTGGCGTGGGCGCGGCGGTCGCAGATCCCTGCGTTCGTTGAGCTCTACTACCGCATCAAGAAACACCGTGCCGGGATCGTCGCTGCGGTCACCCACGGCCTCTCCAACGGGCTGACCGAGAGCGTCAACACGAAGCTGAGACTGCTCACTCGAATCGCCTACGGGTTCAAGTCCACCGACAACCTCATTGCTCTCTGCCTCCTCGACCGAGGCGGCTACTGCCCGCCCCTACCCGGCCGACCCGTCGCCCCATGACCCACGGAAACAGCAGGAGAGCCACTTAAGCGGACCCGGGGTGCCGTAGGTTCGCGGTGTGCCTACTCCGGCCGCCGGCCGTCACTACCCCTCCTCGCTCGGCGAG
>CAXMOP010000109.1:0-1935 GCA_964195155.1 uncultured Kiloniellales bacterium
CGTGGTGGCGGTAAGGGTCCGGTAAGTGCGTTCTGCGGCTTGGCGAGCCAGCGAACCTGCGGACGCGGCGTCCGGGGCAACGACGAGGACCGATCCGCGAACCGCAGGCGGTTCGGTGCCCGCCGTCCGCTCGATCAGATCCACCAGCCCTTTGACCATGAGTCGCAGGTCAATGCGGACGGTGTCGCTGGTCAGTTCGAGGCCGTCGAAGTGCATGCGGGCCCTCGGGACCAACACCTGGGGCTCCGCGAGCACCCGGAGGCTGTTGTGCTGGAGAATGTCCCTGAGATGGGACTGGGCGTGACGCGTCCCGCTGCCGCCGCCGGCTCCGATAATCGCCGCCGGCTTGAAATCGAGCGGTGATCCCGGGCCACGCGACAACCAGTCGATCGCGTTCTTCAGCGCCCCGGTGACGGAGAAGTTGTACTCCGGTGAAGCGAACACGATCCCGTCTGCGGCCTCGATCTTGGCTCTGAGCTCAGCAACAGGAGCGGGGAAGCCCTCCGCCTGCTCGAGCTCCCAGTCGTAGATGGGGACGCCGTTGAGCGCGGCCACCTCAGCCGAGACCCCATCGGGCAGATCGTCGAACGCGGCACGCAGCAAGGCGGTGTTGTAGGAGGCCTTGCGCAGGCTCCCGGAAATTCCGATCAGGTGCATTTGGGTCGTCCTATCGATGGTTGTCGATTCAACCTACGACTTCAAGCTAGGTCGAAGTCAAGGTATTCCCGAACGCGACGCGGCTACGCGATGAGGTCGGAGTCGAGCTCGCCGATCGTCGCCGCGCCGGACAGGGCCATAGACATGGCAAGGTCATCTCGGAGCTGGCGGAGTAACCCGGTCACACCGGCGGGACCCTCGACCGCCAGAGCCCACAGCAAGGGACGGCCAACGAGGACCGCGGCTGCACCCATCGCCAGGGCCTTCGCAATGTCGGTGCCGTTGCGGATCCCGCCATCGACGAGCACCGGGACGCGCTCTCCAACGGCGGCAACCACCTCGGGAAGGGCCAGGGCCGTCGGTACGACGGTGTCCAGCTGGCGGCCACCATGGTTGGAGACGATCACCCCTGCCGCCCCCGCCCCGACGGCGAGCTCGGCGTCGTCGCCTCTGAGGACTCCCTTGACGACGACCGGGAGCCCGGAGATCCCGTGGAGCCAACCGATGTCCTTTGGCGTCAACGCCGGGTCGAGACTGTCATCGGCATAGGCCTCGAGAGCGGAACCAGAACCACCTCGAGGCCCGACGCCGAGGTTGGCCAGCTCCATCCCCGGCGGGAGGTCGAAGTCGTTGGCAACATCGCGCTTCCGGATGGGCAGCACCGGCAGGTCAACGGTGAACACGAGCGCCTCGTACCCGGCGTCTCTGGCCCGCTCAACGAGGTGTCTCGTCAGATCCCGGTCGGTGTGGACGTAGATCTGAAACCATTTTGGAGCAGCGGAGGCTCCAGCGACCTTCTCCATGGAGATCGTCGCCATGGTCGAGACACACATCAAGGCGCCGGCTCCCGCGGCCCCCTCGGCCATCGCAACTTCGCCGCGATCGTGCGCCAACTGCATGTATCCCAACGGCGGGATCAGCACCGGCGTCTCGAGGTTGGTGCCGAGCAGACTGATCGCCGTCGACACCTCGGACACGTCTCGCAGGACATGGGGCCGCAGATGGATCGAGGACCAGGCCGCGGTGTTCTCGGCAATCGTGATCTCATCACCGGCGCCGCCAACGAAGTAGTCAAAAGTTGCGCGGTCGAGGATCTCCTTGGCCCCGCGCTGGAGGTCGTCAATGTCGTACATGGTCCGACCCTATCGCGCGTCTACCTGCATGCCGGTTGACGGAACCGCATTGCTATCGTTCCCCGTCCTGGGCCTGTAGCTCAGCCTGGTTAGAGCGCATCCCTGATAAGGATGAGGTCCCTGGTTCAAATCCAGGCAGGCCCAC
>CAXMOP010000110.1:0-8330 GCA_964195155.1 uncultured Kiloniellales bacterium
CCGGTCCCGGAGAACGACGCTCAGGTGATCGTTCTGCCATCCTCGCCGGGGTGAAGGGCACCCTCGTCGTCTGTGCAACGCCGATCGGCAACCTCGACGACGTCTCGCCGCGCCTGCGTTCGACGCTCGAGGCCGCCGACGCCGTCTTCGCCGAGGACACCCGACGGACCGGGACGCTGCTCCGGCGCTTCGGGATCCAGGCCGAGCTGCGCTCATTCTTCATCGGCAACGAGCAGCAGCGCCTCGGCGAGCTCCGCGAGCGGCTGCGCCGTGGCGAGACGGTGGCGCTGGTCTCCGACGCGGGGATGCCGGTCATCGCCGACCCCGGAGTGGCCGCGGTGCGCCTTGCCGCGGAAATCGGCGCCGCGGTAACCGTCGTCCCCGGACCGAGCGCGGTCACCAGTGCCCTCGCCGTGGCCGGGGTCGGGGGCGACCGATTCGTATTCGAGGGCTTCCTGCCCCGCAGCCCGGGCGAACGCGAGCGTCGGATGAGTGCCATGGCAGGCGACGATCGGGCCACCGTGGTGTTCTCGCCACCGACTCGGGTGGCGAAGGACCTCTCCGACCTGGCAGATCACCTCGGCGACGACCGGCCGGTCGTGGTTGCCAGGGAGCTCACCAAGCTCCACGAGGAGGTGTGGCGGGGCACCCTGCGCGACGCCGCCGGGCACTGGGCCTCCGCGGTTGCCCCGCGCGGCGAGTTCACTCTCGTCATTGCCCCGGGAGACGAGCCGGAACCGGATATGGGTGCGGCGCTCGCCGCAGTCGATGAGCGGGTGGGGAAAGGGGAGCCC
This sequence comes from uncultured Kiloniellales bacterium, assembly GCA_964195155.1. Taxonomy (GTDB): domain Bacteria; phylum Actinomycetota; class Acidimicrobiia; order Spongiisociales; family UBA5794; genus JACZST01. Next base: position 795 of record CAXMOP010000110.1, read on the forward strand.
CTGTCGAGTGCGGTCCGCGATGTTGCGAAACAACGCGGGATCTCACGACGGATCCTGTATGAAGCCGCCCTCGAGGGCCGCACCGCCAGGGAGGACCCCCAGGCGGACGGTAAGGCGGACGGTTAGGCGAACCGCCAGGCGAAAACGCTAGGCGAAAACGCTAGGCGAAACGCTAGGCGAAACGCTAGGCAGCGACCTTCCCGCGACAAACGCCACAGATGCCGCGACCGAGGAACCCGCCGACATCTTCGGTTGACCCGCAGAAGACACAGGTCGCTTCCAGCTTGCGCAGCGTGATCGCGCTGTTTTCGACGCTGATCTCGATCTCGTCGCCCTCGCGAATGTTGAACAGCCGGCGAGTCTCCGCAGGAATCACGATCCTGCCCAGGTCGTCGATCTTCCGTACGATCACGGTTTCCACTGGATGCCTCCGGGTTGTCTGTTGAGTCAACCCCCCATTACCGCCGCGAGTGTAGAGGGCACCCAAACAACTGGCAGTCCTTCCCAGGCGTAACGACCCCGCCCGCTACCATCGCCGCCCGTGTCGAATCGCAGCGATACCCCGAAGAAAATCCTTGTCGCCGTTGCCTGGCCGTACGCAAGCGGGTCGCGTCACCTCGGCCATCTCGCCGGCGCCTACCTGCCTCCCGACGTCTTCTCCCGGTATCAGCGGGCGGCGGGCAATGACGTGCTCATGGTGTCGGGAAGCGATGTCCACGGCACCCCGATCACGGTCAAGGCAGACCAGGACGGAGTGAGCCCCCAGGAGATCGTCGATCGATACCACCCCGAGATCGTTCAGAACTGGAAGGACCTCGGGATCGCCTACGACCTGTACACCACCACCGGCACCGATACCCACCGCGAGGTGGCTCAGGCCTTCTTCATGAAGCTCCTCGACAACGGCTACCTGTACCGGGAGGTGTCTGAACAGTTCTACGACCAGGAGGCCGAACGCTTTCTCCCCGACCGCTACGTCGAGGGCACCTGCCCGTACTGCGGCTTCACCCATGCCCGCGGCGACCAGTGTGACAATTGCGGGCGTACGCTCGACCCGACCGATCTCATCGACCCACGGAGCAAGCTGACCGGGAACGTGCCGGTGCTGCGTGAGACCGAGCACTACGTCTGGAAGCTGAGCAGCTTCCAAGAGCCGTTGCTGGAATGGCTCCGCACCCGCGAGGGCTGGCGGTCGCACGTCATCAACTTCGCCATCGGCATGGTTGAGGATGGCCTCCACGACCGCCACTTCACCCGCGACCTCGAGTGGGGTATTCCGCTGCCGGTCGATGACCTCGGCCCCGGCAAGAGTATCTACGTGTGGTGGGAGGCGCTGATGGGGTATTACTCAGCGCCCCAGGAGTGGGCCAAGATCAATGGGAAGCCGGACGCCTGGAAGGACTGGTGGGAGGATCCGGAGGCCGAGAGCTACTACTTCATTGGCAAGGACAACGTCCCGTTTCATGCGGTGTATTGGCCTGCGCTGCTGATGGGCCACGGCGGTCTGAACCTGCCGACCGACGTGCCGGCAAACCAGTTCGTCAACTTCGGCGGTGAGCAGGCATCGGCGAGCCGCGGCATCGGGCGATCCATCGGCTGGTACCTGGAACGCTTCGAGCCGGACGCGCTGCGCTACGCGGTCGCGATCAACTTCCCCGAGACCTCCGATACCGAAATCACCCTCGACGATCTGGTGAGGCGGGTGAACGAGGAGCTGGTGGCAACCTGGGGCAACCTGGTCAACCGCGTGTTCGCCATGACCAGCCAGTACTTCGACGGTGTGGTGCCGCCCGGCGCCGCGCCGGATGACGTCGACTTGCGGCTGCTGGCCGACACCGATGCCGCCCTCGAGGAAGTGGCAGGGCTGATCGGCGCGATCAAGCTCCGCGCCGGGCTGCAACGCGCCATGGCCGGGGCGCAGTCGGTCAACGTCTATCTCAACGAGCGCGCTCCCTGGCAGACCGCGGCGAGCGACCTGGAGCGGACCGGAACCACCCTCAACACAGCGTTGAACGCCATCGCCGGCATCGCCGTCGCTCTGTATCCCTACCTTCCATTTACGACGACCCGTCTTCTCCCCGCCCTCGGCATCGAAATCGGGGGACACGGACCCTCGTGGGAGCGTCCCGAGGTCGCGGCAGGCACCAGGCTCGACCCGGTCGGGCCGCTCTACGCCAAGATGGAGCCGATCGACGAAGAGGAGTGACCCGTGGCCGGATGGGTCGACACCCACTGCCACCTGTTCCTGTTGGAGGAGGATCCGCGGGCCGTCGTCGAACGGGCCGTCGGGGCGGACGTGTCCTGGATGGTGTGCCCCGGCATCGATCTCGAGTCCTCGCTGCAAGCTCGCGCCATCGCCACCCGGCATCCCGACCGGGTTCTCTGGTCGGCGGGGCTCCATCCCCACGACGCCGCACAGTGGCAAGAGCAGCGCGGCAGGATTGGCGCGCTCGCACTGGAGGCAGATGCCATTGGCGAATGTGGCCTGGACTTCTACCGCGACCGCTCGCCACGCGATCTGCAGCGAGCAGCGTTCACCGATCAGGTCGCGCTCGCCGGCGAGATGGACAAGCCGATCATTGTCCATGTACGGGACGCTTTCTCCGACGTCTATGAGATCCTCGGCCAAGCCGGGCTTGGGGAGCGGGCGGTGATGCATTGCTGGACCGGTGGACCGCGCTGGACCAAGCGCTTCCGCGACCTCGGTGTGACTTTTTCCTTTGCCGGCCCGATCACCTATGAGACCGCAGACGACCTCCGCCGGGGTGCCGCCGAGGCCCCGCCCGAGCGGACACTCGTGGAAACCGACAGTCCGTTCCTGACACCGGTCCCATACCGGGGAGAGACCAACCGCCCGGAGCTCGTGGTCCGCAACGGCGAGGCGCTCGCCGCGGTGTGGGGACTCGATGTCGAGCAGGTCGCAGCGAGCTCGTCGGCGCACGCCGCGCACGTGTTTGGAGCACCCGGTGACTGATCTGGGGCCCCAGGGCCGGTCGCGGATCCGCGAACTGCTCGCCGAGCAATCGCTGAGCCCACGCAAGGCGCTCGGCCAACACTTTCTCACCGACCCCAATGTGATCAGGCGGATCGTGCGCCTGGCCGGCGTCGACGCCGACTCGAAGGTGGTCGAGATCGGGGGCGGCACCGGCACGCTGACCGCCGAGCTCGCCGCCTCCGGAGCCACCGTGATTGTGTACGAGATCGACGACGGGCTCGTCAGCGTGCTCAACAACGGGGTAGGGAGCCAACCGAATGTCGAGATTCGGCATCGGGACGCCACCCGGGTTGGGCTGGGCAGCGAGCTCGCCGGCGATGGATGGCACTTCGTCGCCAACCTGCCATACAACGTTGGCACCGGCATCCTGCTCGATGCCTTCCGCTCTGCGCCGAACATCGAGCGGTTCGTGGTCCTTCTGCAGGCCGAAGTGGCCGACCGGCTCCTTGCCGCGCCGGGATCGAAGACGTACGGCGTTCCCAGCGTCATTACCGCTCTGCACACCGAAGGTAGCGCGGAGTTCAGCGTTCGCCGCGAGCTCTTCTATCCGAGACCGCAGGTGGGGTCCACGGTCGTCGCTTTCGACCGGATCCGGCCACCCGAGCGGGCGGAAGCAGCGATCAGCCTCGCTAATGCCGCGTTCCAGCAGCGAAGGAAGATGGTGCGCAAGAGCCTTGCCGGAGTCCTCGACGACCCGGAATCCGCCCTCGCCGGCGCCGGCATCGACCCGACCGCAAGAGCCGAGCGCCTCGAACCCGATGACTTCGTGCGGCTGGCCGAAATCGTCGCCCGATGAGCCCCGACATTCCCACCCGGGCGACGGCGAACGCAAAGGTGAATCTTGCGCTTCGCGTTCAGGCCGCACGCTCGGACGGGTTCCACCCGATCCGCGGCGTGTTTCAGTCGATCGACTGGACCGATGAGGTCGCCGTGGAGCCGGCGGCCACCGACGCCATGGTGGTGAACCGCGGCTCCGCACCCGATGACGAGACCAACCTGGCGTGGCGGGCGGTCGATGCGGTCCGCACCCTCGCCGGGTCGACCGGTGCGGTTCGGGTGACGCTGTCTCAGTCGGTGCCGCCGGGTGCCGGGCTCGGCGGGGGCAGCGGCGACGCGGCAGCCGCCCTCATCCTCGCCTCGCGCCGCTTCGGGGTCGGCTTTGACGACGTGCGCAGCCTGGCCTACCAGCTTGGAGCCGACGTCCCGTTTGCGCTGGTTGGAGGCACCGCCATCGTCGGGGGCATCGGAGAGCTGGTCTCGCCCGAGCCCGATGCCGACGGCTTTGCCCTGGCCATGGTGGTACCCGATCTCGTCCTCGACACACCGGCGGTGTACGCAGCGTGGGACCGGCTTGAGGGGCCGTCCGGCCCGGCCTTTCCGGAGGCGTCGCTTCCGCCTTCGCTCCGGCATTTTGCACCGCTCGCCAACGACCTGTACCCGGCGGCGGTTGCGGTCGCCGCCGAGCTCGACGATTGGCGAGCCGAGTTGGAAGGTTCCTGGGGCACCCCGGTTGCGATGACCGGGAGCGGATCGGGGTTGTTCGGATACTTTCCAACCATCGACGAGGCCGAACATGCCGTCGGTGCCGTCCCGATCCCGACACGAGCCGCAAAAGCAGTCTCCCCGATCAATCACGGCTGGCGCGTGCTTGAAGAGCAAGTAGCTGAGTAGCGCTCGCTTCGCTCGCTTGAGTAGCTGAGTACTCGGCTACTCGGCTACTCGGCTACTTCGCTACTTGACCGCGCGCAACGAACCGAGCGCCTTGTGAGGGTTAACCTCTGAGTCCCCGCGAAATGGGGGGTGGTGTAACTGGCAGCACAGGTGGTTTTGGTCCATCCAGTACGGGTTCGAGTCCTGTCCCCCCAGCGATGACCGACGGAGCACCCATGAACCTTGGCATCCTCGTCCTGGCCGCAGGCAAGGGCACCAGGATGAAGTCCGAAACGCCGAAGGCCCTGCACGCCGCGGCGGGGCGGTCGTTGATGGCGTGGACTTTCACCAACCTGGGGCCGCTCGATGCAACCGAGACGGTCGTCGTCGTCGGTGACGGGGCTGCCGCAGTGACCGCCGAGATTCCGCAGGGAGTCGCACACGCGGTCCAAGATCCGCAGATCGGGACCGGCGATGCGGTCCGGGTTGGGCTCGAAGCCCTGTCGGATTCGATCGACACGATTCTCGTCATGCCGGTCGACATGCCACTGCTGCGGTCCGCAACCGTCCAGGAGGTCCTGGCAACCCAATCCGCATCGGGCAATGCCGCAACTGTGCTGGCGGCGCTCGTCGGCGATCCAACCGGGTACGGCAGGGTGCTGAGAGACCGCGACTCTGTGGTCGGGATCGTCGAAGAGCGCGATGCTGCCGAGGAGCAGCTGGCGATCCGCGAGATCAACACCTCGGTGTACGCCTTTGATCGTTCACGTCTGGAGACCGCTCTCGGTGGCCTCGACACCGACAACACCCAGGGCGAGTACTACCTCACCGATGCGATTCGCCTGCTGGCCGCCGCCGGAGCGAAGGTGGGCGCGGTGGTCACCGACGAGTCCGAGTCACTCGGCGTCAACGACCATGCCCAGCTTGCTGCTGCCGGTGCCGAGCTGCGGCGGCGCATCAACGAGGGCCTGATGGCGGACGGCGTCGCCATGCTCGACCCGAGCCGCGTGTATGTCGACGCCGGCGTCCGAGTCGCTCCCGGCGCCCGGCTCTATCCCGACGTCTACCTGCAGGGTGCTACGACGGTCGGTGCCGACGCGGAGGTCGGGCCAAACGTCCATGCCTCCGACACGGTGATCGGCGATGGCGCGACCGTGCGCTGGGCGGTGCTCGATCGGGCCGCGGTCGGCAGTCAAGCAAGTGTGGGCCCCTTCACCTACCTGCGCCCGGAGGCGGAGCTCCAAGAGCGCACCAAGGCCGGTGCGTTCGTTGAGATCAAGAACTCGATCGTCGGCCCGGGATCAAAGGTCCCGCACCTCAGCTACGTCGGAGACACCGATATCGGTGAAGAATCCAACATCGGCGCCGGTACCATCACCGTCAATTACGACGGATTCGCCAAGCACCGGACCAAGATCGGCGACCGGGTCCGGATCGGATCAGACACGATGCTGGTCGCCCCGGTCGAGATTGGCGACGACGCATACACCGGAGCCGGGTCGGTGATCACCGAGAATGTTGCACCGGGCGCGCTTGGGCTCGAGCGTTCGCAGCAGCAAGAGATCGAGGGCTACGCTGAGCGGCGGAAACGCCGTGCGGCTGAGGACGGGGACGGCTGATGGAGCTAGCAAGCCGGAAGCGCCTCATGGTGTTCACCGGGTCGGCGAACCAGCCCCTTGCTGAGGAGGTCGCCGACATTCTCGGCGTGACGCTCGGCGGCGTCGAGCGTTCCGTGTTCGCCAACGGTGAGATCTACGTCCACTACACCGAAAGTGTTCGCGGCGCGGACTGCTTCGTGATCCAAAGCCACACCGATCCGGTCAACTTCCACATCATGGAACAGCTGATCATGATCGATGCCCTGAAGCGAGCGTCGGCCAAACGGATCACGGCCGTCGTTCCCTTCTACGGCTATGCCCGCCAGGACAAGAAGGGGCGGCCCAGGGAGCCCATCTCGGCCCGGCTCATGGGCGATCTGTTCCTCACCGCAGGAGCAGACCGGATCGTGTCGGTCGACCTGCACACCGGCCAGATCCAGGGCTTCGTCGACGCCCCGTTCGACCACCTCACCGCCATCACGCTCTTTACGGACTACCTCGAGGAGACGATGCAGGGCGAGACCACCATCGTGTCGCCCGATGCCGGTCGGGTGAAGCTCGCGTCGCGTTTCGCCGCCCATCTCAACGCAGAGGTCGCCTTCGTGTACAAGCGACGCCGGGAGGAGGTGCGCAATCAGTCCGAGACACTCTGGGTGGTCGGTGAGGTCAAGGACCGGCACTGCATCATCATCGACGACATGATCGATACCGCCGGCACCGTTACCGGCGCCGCCGAGCTGCTCAGGGAGCGGGGAGCGCTGTCAGTTCGGGTGGTGGCAACCCACGGGGTCCTGTCCCCTCCTGCGGTCGACCGCATCAAGAATGCCCCGATCGACGAACTCGTCATCACCAACACCTTGCCGGTCCCGGACGATGCCCAGCACCTGGACGGTCTCACCGTGCTCTCGATTGGCCCGATTCTGGCCGGGGCGATGAACGCCATCTTTGCCGACGCCTCCGTCAGCGAGATCTTCCGGGGCGAGAACATCTAAGTCGCGAGTCGCGACACGCTGGTCACTGGAGTTACGAGATGGAAACCAAAACGATCACCATTGACACCGGCTCGACCAGGGGCACCTTTGACCTCACGGGTGAGATTGCATCATTCGTTGCGGGCAAGGGGGACGGTCTCGTGTCGGTGTTCGTGCCCCACGCGACTGCGGGCATTGCCATCATCGAGGCCGGGGCGGGCAGCGATGACGACTTCATCGACGTCGTCGACGAGATCCTGCCGCGTCGCGATGAGCGCTACCGCCATCGCCACGGCTCCGAGGGACACGGCGCCGACCACGT
>CAXMOP010000111.1:0-19855 GCA_964195155.1 uncultured Kiloniellales bacterium
GGCAGGGGGGTCAAACAGTGGTCGCGGACCCGTCCTTTGCTCCCCCCTCAGGGGGGAGTCCCGCAGCCAGGCGGGGAGGTGGGTCAAACCGTGGTCGCGACAACGCCTTGCCCCCCTACGCCTCGCTGCGCTCGGCACCTCCCCCTGAGGGGGAGGCAAAGGGTTCTCCGCCTCGCTTCGGCAAGCGTCGCACCCATGCGCGAGCGTTCCCCTTAGGGTGAGGCAAGGAAATAGCCCCGCCGAGGCAAGCGTCGCACCCCCGTGCGACCGTTCCCCTTAGGGTGACGCAAGAAGTCAGCCGAAGGCCGACGACAGCCTCGCAGCAAGGTCACCGTTGTGTTTCACGACGATATCGTTCAGCCCCAGCCACGACGCCAGTTCACCGAGCTCGGCGGCCAGTGCCGGGGCAACGCGCGATTCATCCTCGCCGTTCTCGAGGTACGACCCCTGGACTAGGAGCGCACCGGATTGCCGGTCGGCCTTGAGGTCGACCCTGGCCACCAACTCGCCGTCGAGGAGAAACGGCAGCACGTAGTAGCCGTACTCGCGCTGTGGCTTGGGGACATAGATTTCGATCCTGTAGAAGAAGCCGAAGAGCCGCTCGACCCGATCGCGGTGGAAAATCAGCGGGTCGAACGGGTTGAGCAGCGCAGTCCCACCGGCTCGCCGGGGCAACACGGCCTCGGGATGGAGGAAGGCCGGCTTGTCCCAGCCATCGACGGTGACCTCCTCGAGCGCACCCTGGCTGGCCAGCTTCTTGATGACCTTGCGCGCTGTTGGCATGTGGAGGCGGTGATAGTCGCCAAGGTCGGCCGCGGTGCCCACGCCGAGGTGGCGCCCGGCGTCGAGTAGCAGCAACCGAAACGCCTCGATCTTGTCCGGTGGTTCTGCGTCGAGTACTTCCTCGGGAATCACCCTTTCGGGGAGGTCGTAGACACGGGTGAAATTCTTGTTCCGATATGCGGTCAGACGCCCACACGCAAACAGCCATTCGAGGGCGTGTTTGCCGGGCTGCCAATCCCACATCTGGCTGCCGCGTTGGCCCGCGTCATCGATGTCACCAACGGTGAGCGCTCCACGCTCGGTGACCTGATCCATCACGTCGTCGACATAGCCGGGGCGCTCTTCGATGAGCCGTCGAATCGAGCGCCACGGATCGGCGGCGTGCCCGACCATGCGCCACCGGAAATTCGGGTAGAGCGGCGTCGGCAGCAACGAAGCGACGTGGCCCCAGTATTCGAACAGCTCCCCGGAGCTTGTCGTCCACCGGTCGAGTGCCGCCCGGTCGTAGGGCCCGAGCCGGGAAAACATCGGAACGTAGTGGGCACGCTCCAGCACGTTGACCGAGTCGAGTTGGAGCAGTCCGATGGTGTCGAGCACCTTGCGGAAGTGGCGGATGTCGACCCGTCCCTGTGGTCGCGGGCGGGTGAACCCCTGTGCGCCGAGGGCAAGGCGCCGGGCCTGATCGCTGGTCAGCTTCCGCATGCAAAGGTCTCCATGGCCGTCGCTACGCTACCGACCATGCTCCGCACCCTCGGCGCCGGGCTGCGCACGGTCGTGCTGGCGCCGGCATTTCTCGGCTACACGATGTACATCTCGGCGAAGGTAAACCGGCTCGCCAGGCGAGGGCCGAATCACGACGCGATCAATGAGATTGCGGAGAACTGGAGCAAGCGATTTATCGAGATCCCGCCGATCACGATCGCCGTCGAAGGCACCGAGCACATCGACCCCGACCGCCAGTACATCGTGGTGTCGAACCATCAGTCGAACTTTGACATCCCGGTCGCTCTACAGGCGCTTGAGTCGCTTCGCACCCGGTTCATCTCCAAGATCGAGGTGTCGAAGATCCCGATCTTCGGCAAGGCCGCCGTCAATGCCGGCGTGGTGATGCTCAACCGCGAGGCGGCGCGAGCCAACCACGAGCATCTCAATCAGGAGGTGGCCAAGAGCCTCGCCGCCGGTCATTCCATTCTCTTGTTCGCCGAGGGAACTCGGAGTCGGACCGGGGAGATGGGCAAGTTCCGCCGCGGCGCTGTACGCCTGGCGCTCGCCGCGGGCGTCGACATCCTGCCGGTGGTCATCCACGGGACCCGCGACGTGAACCCGCCGGGGTCGCTATTGATCTATCCGGGCGAGGTCACGGTGCGGATCCTGCCGCCGGTGTCGATGGAGGGCATGACCTCCCAGGACGTTCGGGCGATCACCGACGACCTACGCGAGCAGATCGGCGAGCACCACGCCGAGATGTCCGATAAGCAGCATCAGTCGTAGATCCCGATCAGCCAGGTTTCGCCGGCGCGGACCTCGCAGAGGAACGCACCCGCCGAGGTGACGATCTGGTAGCGGTCGGCTGCATCCTCCCCGTGCCACCAGCGGCCCACCCGCCGCCAGGGGCCGGCCCAGGACAGCACCGGCTCCCATCGACTGCTCAGACGCACCCGGCTCGGCATCCCTCCGTCCCACTCCACCGTAAACCGCCGCGGCTCTGGTGGAACGAGGACTGGTGACGGTGAGGGAACGCTGCCAAGCCAGGGCGCCGCAGGGTCGCGCTGCGGGCCGGAGGCCTCCTCTCCCCAGCGATGCCAGGACACCCGGTCCATGGGGTCTCTCCCTCCCTGTGGTTCGGCCTGGAGTAAGCCGTCGAGGCCGACGATGCCCTGGGTGGCGGCAAGGGCCCGCTGGGCGGCGGCATCACGAGCCGAATCCTCACCGAGGGAGAGCTGCCGGCCCTCCCCGGAGAGCTCGGCGGGTTGGATGCGCAGCACGGCGAGGCCGCCCCGAACCCCGGCGCCTGGGCCTTCCACCCAGGCCCGGAGCTGCCAGCGCACCCGGTCGGCGATCGCCCCGTCGTCGAGCGGGTCGGCGCTCCGCCACGTCCGCGACCGGGTCGATCCGTCTGCTGCCTCGGCCTCGACGCTGATCCGGTACGGGGCGGTGCCCACCGCAGCGAGTCCCTCGATGAGGCGGTTTGCCATTGCTTTGGCGATGAATCCCACCCGCTCCATGTCCTCGAGCGGCGGGTCGAAGCGCTCTTCGATGGTGAGGTCGACCGGGATCGCTCGCGCCACCACGTCGCGATCGGGCCCGGAGGCGAGCCGGTGAGCAGCGAGGCCGATGGCGCCAAAGCGTGAAGTGATGGCCCCGCGTGGGAGCCTGCCCAGCTCGCCGAGGGTGGTGATCCCGAGCCAGCGGAAGGTGGCAACCAGCTCCTCGGTCCCGAGGGCGCCGATATCGAGGGAAGCAAGGAAGTCGGCGTCGTCTTCGACGATCAGCACCGGCGGTTCGCCGGTCGCATGGGCAGCGGCGTGCTTGGCGGCGAACGGTCCCGAGGCAAGCCCGATGCGGAACCCGCCACCAACGGCGTCGTCGATCTCCTTGATCACCCGATCGACCAGCGGCGCCTCTCCCCCGTAGTAGCCCACCGCTCCCGAGACCGGGACGAAGAGGAGCCCGGGCTTGGTCACCTCGATCCTGGGGATGAGGGTCTCGACGGCAGCCGCGACCGATTCGAAGGCGACCATCTCTGCCCCGACATCGCGTTCGATGGTCTCCACGTTTGGGCAGACCGCCTCTGCCTCGCCTCTGCGCATCCCGAGCCGGATGCCAGCAGCGAAAGCGGCAGAGCTCACCGCAACGACGCGTCCCTCGTCGTCGATCGCCTGGCGAGGCTCAACCGACGAAGAAGGCTCAGCCGACTGCGACCCCGGGCTGCGAAGCGCCCACTCGGGAAACCACACGCACAGCGTCCGTCCCATCGTCCTCCATCTCGATCGTGCGAGTGGTCCCCCGCATCGTCTTGCCCGACGCCGTCACCACCGAGCGACGCACCGCGATGCTCCCGTGCCCCCGGTCGGCTCCGTCCCAGGACACGGCTTGGGATTCCAGGGAGAGCTGCGCTACCCCGGAGGGGAGACTGCCCCGGAGGGGCCTGAGGTAGAGCACGGCGCGTCTGGTCCGTGCCAAGGCCCCGAGCTTGCGGATGGCGGCATCCTTCACCCCGCCCGGCACCTCGGCGAACACGGCCTCGACGCCTTCGAGCAGCGCTGCCGCCGCCCGGCTCCAACGCAGGATGTCGTCACAGCGCACGACGTGGAGCCGGTCGGGTTCGATCCCCACCTCCCAGGCGGCGAGCGGGTTGAACCAACCCCGCACATCCACATAGGCGACCGGGCCGGAATGCTCGGCAAGCATGGTGAGCCCGATCCGGGTCAGCCCGTACCCGGGTGGCCCGACGAGGGAGGCGACCTGCCCGGGTAGGAGGGAGGGCAAAGAGTCGCGAGTCGCGAGTCGCGAGTCGCGAGTCGAGACCACCTCCAAACTCTCGACTCTCGACTCTCGACTCTGGACTTCGAACACGCCGGTTTCCTCCGAGCAATCGTCAACCGGCGTGCTGTGACAGCGCCTCGCCGGGACGACAGAGTAATCGAACATATGTTCGATGTCGAATGAGGGGCGAAAGCAGCGCCCGTCGAGCACTAACGCACTACGGCCGACGTGATCTCCTGGGCGTATTCGAGGGCTGATTCCATCGACAGCTCCAGGCCCCGATCCCAAACTGCATGGAAGTCATCACCCAAATCGTCCCGGATGGCCTCGCGGATCTGCTCGAACAAGAACGTCTCGTACCGTGGTGTCGGGATCCCGGTGTCCTCCCGCAGCGCCGAGGCGCTCCCCAGAATGGCGGCGGCGGCTTCGGCCCGGCCGGCGCGTTGCGCCCACCCTGCGATGTTCTCGAGGCAGTGACCGGCACACTGCTGGTTCCGGATGTCCTGGTAGATGCCTGCCGCCTTGTTGAGCATGACCGCCGAACCATCGAGGTCGTCCTGGAACCAGAGCACGACACCGGGAACTTCGGAGGCATGAGCAACCAACTGAGGTGCCCCGATCTGGTCGGACAGGGCCAGGAGCTCCGGCACGGTTCCGATTGCGTCAACCGACCCGTACTGGAGATGCCAGAGAATGTCGAAAATGAGCGTCAGCGCAAGACCCACAGGATCCTCCGCTGCACGGAATCTCGCAACATCGGTGTCGATCATCTGGCGCAGCTCCTCGGCGGGAATCCGAGCAAACCGCAGATCCACCCAGCGAGGCTCATGACCAAACGCCCCCTACAGCGCTGGCGGAGCGGCAGTGGATTCGAGGTCGAAGTCGGTCTCCGACCAGGTGAACTCCCCATCCGTAACCACCGGGATGATCCGATCGGAGTTCTTGTGGTCCAACCAGTACTCGACCTCCTGGTTTACCCACTCCGACTCCGCCGCATCCGGCGACAGGAGCAACACGAACCAGACAGAGGTATCCAACGCATCGGTGATCGACGACCACAGATGCGGATTCGCCGACAACGACGACTCGTCACGGAAGATGCGCAACGCCCGCCCTTTCCACCACGGCTTGGCGAACCGCTGCAACCCCGCTTGCAACCGCGGTGCCAACAGGTCATCTGCGGCATGCGAGTAGGAAATGAACCCGTCGTAGACCAGACCCCCCGACGCCCCACGCTCATCTTGTGAGGTCTCGGCCTCTGCGGTCGCCATCTGCCCTCCGACTCTATGCCGAGAACATGCCACATGCAGCTAACGGCTCACTTACAGCGGATTCAGGCCTCGAACCCATCGGGTACGCTTTTCACCCTGTCCTACGAAAGGAGCCGGTTTGTGTCAGTCGCGAAAGTGATCGAGATCACCTCTACATCGCCCGGGAGCTTCGAGGATGCCATCAGAAAAGGCATCTCCAAGGCCCAGAAGTCGATCGACGGTGTCCAGGGCGCCTGGATCTCCGAGCAGAAGGTGATCATGGCCGAAGACGGCACCATCAAGCACTTCCGCGTGGACATGAAGCTCACCTTCGTCCTCGAGGACTGACGAAGAGGTTTATCGCAACGCAAGAGGCCCCGGCGAACCGGGGCCTCCTTGTCGTTTGGCGCGAATCGGGCTACTTGCCGGACTCGAACTCGTCCTCGAACGAAACGACCGTGCGCGCGGCCTTGCCGGAACCCTGTGAGGCTCCGACCTTCTCCGTCTGACGCTTCGGTTCACGCTCATCGCTCTTGGTGTCGGTGTCGTCGTCGCTCGATGTCTCGGCTGCCGGTGCAGGCTCCCGCTCTTCCGGAGCTTCGGACGCTCCCGCATCCGCCATTTCCAGACTGACCTTGTCACGGTCGTCGATCTCGCGGACCACGACCTTGACCTTGTCACCAAGAGACAAGACGTCCTCAACCCTGTCGATGCGCTTTCCGCCGCCAATCTTCGAGATATGCAGCAGGCCGTCACGTCCGGGGAGGATGTTGACGAACGCACCGAACTTGGTGATGTTCACCACCTCACCGTCGTAGACCTCGCCGACCTTGGCCTCCGGCGGATAGCCGATGGCCAGGATCCGCTCCTTGGCCAGCTCCAACGATGCCGTGTCGGGGGCGCCGACGCGGATGGTTCCGTCGTCGTCGATCTCGATCTGAGCGCCGGTCTCTTCCTCGAGCTCGCGGATGGTCTTGCCCTTGGGACCGATGACCTCACCGATCTTGTCCTTGGGAACCGTGACCGCCTCGATCTTCGGCGCCGTGGGAGCAAGCTCCTTGCGGGGCTCGGGAAGCACCGCCGTCATCTCGCCGAGGATGAACTGGCGCGCTTGGTGCGCCTGATCCATGGCATCGACGAGCACCTGGGCCGGGAGGCCCTCGATCTTGGTGTCCATCTGGAGGGCGGTGATCATGTTCTCGGTGCCGGCCACCTTGAAGTCCATGTCACCAAGTGCATCCTCTGCTCCGAGGATGTCGGTCAACGTGACGAACTGGCCGTCCTGATGGATCAGCCCCATGGCGATTCCCGCCACCGGGGCGGCGATCGGAACGCCTGCGTCCATGAGCGAAAGGCTCGACCCGCAGACCGACGCCATCGAGGACGAACCGTTGGACATCAACACTTCCGACACGAGCCGGAAGGCATAGGGGAAGTCCTCATCGTTCGGGATCACCGGCAGCAACGCCTTCTCGGCGAGAGCACCGTGCCCGATCTCCCGGCGCTTCGGCCCACGCATGAAGCCGGCCTCGCCGGTGGCGAACGGCGGCATGTTGTAGTGGTGCATGTAGCGCTTGGACTCTTCGGGCGAGATGGTGTCCAACATCTGGTCCATCTTCAGCATCCCGAGCGTCGTGACGTTGAGCACCTGGGTCTCGCCGCGCTGGAACAGACCGGAGCCGTGTGCCTGGGGGACCATGCCCACCTTGACGCTGATGTCGCGGATGTCGGTGAGGCCGCGTCCGTCGAGACGGACACTGTCTGCGACGACCCGCTTGCGCATGACGTCCTTCTGGACGCTGCGGTAGGCCTTGGAGGCCGCCTTCTGCGCATCGGCGTCGTCCTCGTCGAGGTCGAGCGCTTCGAGCGTCTCTTCCTTGGCGGTCGCCTCGGCTGCCAGACGCTCCTGCTTGTCCGCAATCGTGCCCATCGCCTCGAGCTTGGGCCGGGCAATCGCGTCGACAGCGGCGAACTGCTCGTCGGTGTAGTCGACGTTGATCGGCCACTCGTACTCGACGGCCGGTCCGACCTGCTCGAGCAGCTCGAGCTGCATGTCGATCAACGTGGCGATGTGGCCTTTGGCCTCTTCGAGCCCGCGGGCAACCGTGGCCTCGTCGCTGGCCTGTGCGCCGGCCTCGACCAGGCGATAGCCGTGCTCGGTGGCACCGGCCTCCACCATGGCGATGTCGACCTCTCCGTCATCGTTCTTCTTACCGGCGACGACGAGGTCGAAGACGGCGTCTTCGAGCTGCTCGAAGGTCGGGAAGGCCACCCAGACCCCGTCGATGAGCCCGAGGCGCACCGCGCCGATCGGCCCTTCGAAGGGAAGCGAGCTCAGCGTCAACGCCCCGGAGGCGCCGTTGAGGGCGGCCACGTCGTATGGGTTCTCCTGGTCGGCGGAAATGACCGTGCCAACGACGTGGGTGTCGTTCATGTAGCCGTCTGCAAAGTTTGGTCGCAGCGGACGGTCGATGAGCCGGCAAGTCAGGATCGCCTTCTCTGTGGCGCGTCCTTCCCTGCGGAAGAACGAGCCGGGAATGCGCCCGACGGCGTAGTGACGCTCCTCGATGTCAATCGTGAGCGGGAAGAAATCGGCGCCTCCGCGCGGCCGTTTCGAGCCGGTTGCGGTGACGAGGACTTCGGTGTTTCCGACGCGTACCAGTACGGCACCGTCGGCTAGTTGTGCAAGCTCGCCGGCGCGGAATTCGACTTCCACGTCCCCGACGAGCCCGCGAATGGCAGTCTCAGCCAATTGGATCTTCTCCTTTGTCAGCAGACCAATTGGCAGTAGGGGGGTCTCGGCGGGCGCCCTATGGGAACCCGTCATTGCCGAGGCCTCTCTACTGACAACTGGATCTACCGCTGTGTGTTGTCCGCCCCTCGTGGGCGGATCCGTCTGCGTTATCTACGCAGTTCCAGTGTCGCGATGAGCGAACGGTACCGCTCAACATCGGTGTCTTCGAGGTACCGGAGCAGTCGCCTGCGCTTGCCGACCATCATCAACAGCCCTCTTCGGCTGTGGTGATCTTTCGTGTGCGTCTTGAGGTGGTCGGTCAGATGATTGATACGCTCGGTGAGCAACGCAACCTGGACCTCCGGAGACCCGGTGTCTGTTGCATCCTTGCCGAACGATTCGACAACGGATTGGCTGTCTTTAGCCATGTCGTCTTTCTTGCGCGAAGGTCTTTCCCTCACGAGGTAGAAGCGGGCGAACGCCCGACACGGGAGCATAGCAGCCGGCGGTTGTAGTCGATGGCGGTGTTCAGACCAGGCAGGTGCCTGCGGGAATCACCGCGCCAAGCTCGCCAAGGAGACGAATCAGCTCGCTGCATGCGTCCCACGCCTCTCGGAGGACCGGGCGGATGTCTGGATCGTTGGCAATATGGGCGATCTCAATGTCATCGACGTCGGTGCCGTGGTGCTGGAGATAGCTCGCCACGGCTTCCTGCACCGCATCGAAGAGGACCAGCAGCTCGGCGTGGGTATCTTCAAGCTCGGGTGGCGGCTGCATCGAGCGCATCTCATTCAGGCCGTTCTCCACGACCGCGAAAGTACCGGCCACCCTGACGTTGGAGCCTCCGACCGGGAAGTCATCCTCCGGTACCGGCGCTTCCATGATCTCGAGGAGTCGCGCGGCGTAGGCGTCCACGGTCAGCTCGGATTCCTGCTCGCTTCCCGAGCATGCGCTGGCAACCAAGGCGACGGCGAGCACGCAAACTGCGAACGCGACGAGGGACTGCTTCGACACCGCCGCACCGTATGAGCCTTCCGCCGCCGATCCCCCCTCATTGTCGGCTATCCGACGGTCACGGTGTCTTGCCGGCAACCACCTCGGCAATCGGCCGAACATTGTCTACCGAGTCGAAATATTCCGCGTGACCGAAATCACCGCTGTCGAGGACGGTGGCACCAAACCGCTCCGCCGTGGGGTCCAGCCCGTGGGTGAGTTGGTCGGTGACCCTGGCATAGGCAACGGCCGCAGGAGGTGCCAACACCGGGCCGAGGAATGGAAGAAGCAAGGCCGTTTCCAAGGGCGGAACATTGTTAATGACGTCTCCACCGGATTGAATTGCATACACGTCGTCGAGGTTGAGGTCGTCAGCGCGACTCACCCCCACCCCCGGGCTGCCGACGAACACCACTCGATCGACATGCTCGGCGAGCCGATCACCGGAGAGGGCATGTCCAACCACGGTGGAGCCGTAACTATGCGCGACAATCGTGACGTCGGCATGATCGAGGTCGAGGCTGTCCACGAATTCGGTGAGCGCGACGCTGCCGATCCGGGCCTTGGTGTCCATGGTCGCACTGTCGGGACCGAACGGATCACCGATATCGATGATCTCGTCGGGTGCGTCGAACGGAAGGGCATAGATCACCGCCACCGTGTCGCCACCGGCCGCCTGCGTGGCCGCCTGTCGCAGGATGCGGGCACGCTCGAGGTTGACGCTGGTGCCCATCAGATCGGCGCCCGTGCCGGGTACGTAAATGGCGATGTGCTCGGCGTCTGCCGGACCGATTCGCACGGCGATCCGCCCATCGTGGCCCGGCTCCAGGAGCAGGACCTCCTCGCCCGGGTGGATTCCCAGGATGGCTGCCAGGTCACCGTCGTAACTGCGGCCCGGTTCGTTGACGGCGCCATGGCTCTCCCCGGCGCGCCGCTTGTGCAGCCTCCCGGAGGCCAATCCGGCTAACGCGCCGGCTGCCGCGGCCATACCGCCAAGGCCTGCCGCGGGGGGCGGGATCGGTGCGGTGAATGGGCGAGGCACCGAGACCACCCGCGGCCGATTGGCAACCAGACCGAGTCCGTCACCGGGGCTGTCGACCTCTTGAGATGGGTCCGGCGGCGGCGGAACCGCGGTGCCGAGCACGATGAGGAGAATCGAGAGGGCGCTGATCATGCTGCCTTCCGGGGTCGGGGGGAAGGCGGGACACCTCAACCATGGAGGATGGAGAAGCCGCAGTCAAGAGGCGCGGCCGCGAAATAATCGGCCCGTTGGGGCGCTACGACGTCTGCGTCACCCCGTCGAGGTGTTGAGCGGCAGCCGCGATGTCCGCCCGGATCTGGGTTACCAGGGCGTCGACGCCATCGAAGCGCTGTTCATCGCGCAGCCTTGCCACGAACTGGACCCCGACTTCCTTGCCGGCAAGCTCGTAGTCGCCCTCGAGAATGTGGACTTCGAGCACCTCGGCATCGCCTCCGAATGTGGGGCGCACGCCCAGGTTCGCCACCGCGGGCAGGGTGACGCCGTCGATTTCGGCACGGACGACATACACGCCCCGTGATGGCACGGCGAGTCGATCCGGGAACGAGATATTGGCAGTCGGCACACCGATCGTGGCGCCTCTTCCCTCGCCGGGAACGACCACCCCTTTGATGACATGCGGTCGCCCGAGCAGCGTGGCGGCACGTTCCACGGCACCGGCAGCGATCGCCTCGCGAATCGCGGTAGATCGGATCTCCGTGCCGTCTTCACGGAGAATCGGCACGATCATGACACCGAAACCGTGCGGCCGCCCGAGCTCTTCGAGGGTCTCGGTCGAGCCTCGTGCCCGGTTTCCAAATCGGAAGTCCTCGCCGACGGCAACGAACTTCGCGTTCAGGCCGTCGACGAGCACGCGTTGCACAAAGCCCTCTGCGGACATCTCGACCATGGCGTCATCGAAGTCGAGCACCGCGATCCGATCCACACCGGCCTCGTGGAGAAGCCGCAACCGCTCCCGGAGTGGAGTGAGCAGGAGCGGGGCACCACGGTCGGAGAGCACCTCGGCGGGGTGCGTGCCAAACGTCAATGCCACCTTCGTTGCCACGGGGGCTTCATCGAGTGCGGCCAACACGCGGCGGTGGCCGCGGTGGACGCCGTCGAACACCCCGATCGCGACTGCCGAGCCGTCCGCTGGAGGATCCCATGTCTCGGGCGGACCCTGATCGATGATCATGCGGTGACGACCTCCGCCTTGACCGTTGAGCCATCCACCCGGTACACGCCGAGCAAGGCGTCGGCTTCGAGGAGCCGGACCAGACTCCCGTCGGGGGCATCCACAGTGGTCGCCGGGATCGCGGCGCCGCTGCGCACGGCGTGGGCGAACTCCGCATTCAGCGAGAACCCCGGGAGGTCCCCGAGGGCGTCGGCAGGTGAGATCACGAGCTTGTCGACCTCGCCCGCCGCGGCGGCGGCGACGATTGTCTCCACTTGAGGGGCGTGGGCGACATCGAGCGACCCGTTGCGCATTCGGCGCAGTTCGGACAGATGCGCTCGACCGCCGAGGGCTCGGGCCATGTCGTCTGCCAGGGTGCGCACGTAGGTGCCCGCGCCGCACCGGACCCGAAACCGGACCTCCGGATAGTTCGACGGGGCGATGTCGAGCAGCTCGAGCTCGTAGATGTCGACGGTACGGGCCTCCCGCTCGACGACCTTGCCCTCTCGTGCCAGCTCGTACAGCCGCCTGCCTTCGACCTTGCGCGCCGAAACCATCGGCGGGACCTGCAGGATGCGACCGGTAAAGCGCTCGAATACCGGTGCCAGATCCTTCTCGGTGACGGGGAGCGGCGCTCGGTCGATGACCCCTCCGTCGGCATCGAGGGTGTCGGTTGCGACCCCGAACACCGCCGTCGCCTCGTACACCTTTGGGAACGTCTGGGCGAACCTGAGCAATCGCGTGCTCTTGCCCAGGCCGAGCACCAGCAACCCGGTTGCCATCGGGTCGAGCGTGCCGGCATGGCCGACCTTGCCGCCGATCGTTCCCCTGACCTTGGCGACCACGTCGTGACTCGTCCACCCCCGCTCCTTGTCTACAAGCAGGAACCCGGATTCGATGGTGGGGCTCATCGAAGCAGCTCGGTGATCTTGGCGACGATCTCGTCCGTCGTTTCCTGCGAGGTGAATCCGGAGGCGTTGTGGTGTCCGCCGCCTCCGAAGGCACCGGCGACGGCAGCAACGTCGACCGCACCTCTCGACCGAAGGCTTCCCTTGATCGTCCCGGGCTGGGCTTCCTTCATCAGCAGTGTCGTGTCTGCCTCCTCGGCGAGCCGAACCAGGTCGATGAGACCTTCGGTCGCTTCCCAGTCGACTCCGGCGGCCTTCACATCCTCACCGGTGAGGGTCGACCAAACGAGCCCGGCCTCTTCGTCGAGGACGGCACGCCCCAGTACGGAGGCGACGACCGCAAAGTATCCAAACGGTGCTTTCTCGAAGAGGTGTTGTCCGACGGGCGCGGGCTCGACACCGGCGTCGATCAGCTCGGCAGCGATGCGATGGACTTCGGGGCTGGTCGCCGAGTACATGAAGCGTCCGGTGTCGGTCACGAGCCCGGTATACAGGGCGGTGGCGATGGGCTCGGTGATCGGCCAGCCGAGCCGCGTCAGCAGCGTGTACACCAGCTCGGTCGTAGCCGCTGCGGTGGGGTCGATGAGGGCGATGCCGTCGAGATCGCTTCCCGATATGTGGTGGTCGATGATGAGCAGCCGGTCCGCCTTGGCGACCGCGGGCCCGGCGCTTCCCAAGCGGCTCAACACACCGGTGTCACAGACGACGGCCAGGTCGAGGTCGCTCGGGATCTCCAACGGTGGCACCAGTACGGAGCGGTCCAGATAGTCGAACTCCTTGCCGAGGACGAATGGCTCCCCGTACGAGGCAACCGCGCTCTTGCCGGCATTGCGAGCGGCGTGGGCGATTCCGAGCATCGAGCCGAGGGCGTCGCCGTCGGGACGCACATGACCGACGACGCACAGGGTCTCCGAAGATGACAGCGCCTCGGCTGCCGCGTCCCAGTCAGCTTCTGTCAACCCCATTCGGCCTCCGCGTCTTCGTCGAGATCCTTGAGCAGCCGATCGATCTTGATCCCCTCGCCAATCGCAGGGTCGATGCGAAAGGTGAGACGCGGCGTGTACTTCAGCCGGATCTGCCGGGCCGCAACCTCCTGAATATGTGGCGCCGCCCGGCCCAGGGCCTCAGTGGTGGCTTCCTCCTCCTCATCGCTGCCAAGCACCGAATAGAAGACGTGGGCGGTGCGCAGATCGGGCGACGTGTCGACGCCGGTGATCGTGATGAAACCGACACCTGGATCCTTCAGCGACACGACGGCGTCGGCGATCACCTCGCGCAACAGCTCATTGACCTTCCGCATCCGTGGCGACTTGTCCCGCCTCATTGCTCCGCCGTCTCCAGATAAGAAGTTGTTGTGCCGAGCAACTCCACCCCGTCCCAGTTGTCGATGTCTTTTTCTACCGCCCGCAGCATGCGCTCGACCTGGCCGGGGGAACTCGAGACTGCGGCGACGCCCACACTGCCACGGTTCCAAAGGTCCTGGTGATCGACCTCGGCGATGGCGATCGGGTGTAGTTTCCCAACGTCTGCCACCAGGCTCTTCATCACGCGTCGTTTGTCTTTGAGGGAATGGGCGTCGCGGATCCGCAGCTCGACCCGCATGGCGGCAACATGCACCAGCAACCTTCTTCTTACGTCCGGGCGATCTCGCGCACCTCGTAGGACTCGATGGTGTCGCCTTCCTTGATATCGCGGAAGTTTTCGAGCCCGATTCCGCATTCGAACCCGGTCTGAACCTGCTGGACGTCGTCCTTGAATCGGCGCAGCGAGGCGATCTTGCCGTCGTAGACCACGACGCCGTCGCGAACCAGTCGCGTTCGCGCATTGCGGCTGATCACGCCCTCGGTGACATACGAGCCGGCTACCAGCCCGTAGCGAGGAGCACGGAAGGTGGCGCGAACCTCGGCGACGCCGAGGAAGTTTTCGACCTCCTCGGGTGCCAGTTCGCCGACCAGCAACTGCTCGACGTCTTCGAGGAGCTCGTAGATGATGGCGAAGGTGCGAATATCGATGCCGATCTTCTTGGCCGCGGCGCGTGCCGGCGCGTCCGGACGGGCATTGAAGCCGTAGATGACTGCTTCGGATGCCTCTGCGAGCATGACGTCGTTGGCAGTGATGCCCCCCACTCCGCCGTGGATGATTGAAATCGTGGCGTCCTCGCGGGAGATCTTCTTCACCGCCTCGCGGATCGCCTCGAGCGAACCGTTGGCGTCGGCCTTCACGATGATGCGGAGCTCGGCGTGGTCGGCGGTGCGAAGGCTCTCCAACAGCTGGGTCAAACGCTCGGTCGCCGACGGCACATACAGCTGATCGGCGCGTTGCCTGGCCACCCGCGCCTCGGCCATCTTGCGGGCGGTGCGCTCGTTCTTCACCACCTCGAACATGTCGCCGGCCTGCGGCACGTCGTCGAAGCCGGTGACCAGCACCGGTGCGCTCGGAGGGGCCACGCTGACCTGATCGCCGTTCTCGTCGTACATGGCGCGGACTCTCCCGGAAACAGCTCCGGCGGCGAGGGCGTCGCCCTTCTTGAGCGTCCCGCGTTGCACGATGACCGTGCCGATCGGGCCCCTGCCGATCTCGAGTTGTGACTCGATGACGGTGCCAACCGCTGGCGCCTTCGGGTCCGCAGAGAGCTCTTCGACCTCGGCGACGAGCCCGACGATCTCGAGCAGGTCGTCGATACCGCTCCCCTCCAGAGCCGACACCTCGACCGCGGGCACGTCACCACCGAGGTCCTCGACCAGGACGTTGTGCTGGGTGAGTGAGGCCCGGATGGAGAAGGGATCGGCTGTAGCCAGGTCCATCTTGTTGATCGCCACGACGATCGGGACCTCGGCGGCGTGAGCATGGTCGATCGCCTCGACCGTCTGGGGCATGACACCGTCGTCGGCGGCAACCACGAGAATGACCATATCGGTCACGTCGGCGCCCCGAGCACGGAGGGCGGTGAAGGCCTCGTGGCCCGGGGTGTCGATAAACGTCACCAGGCCGTCGCCCCGGCGCGCCTGATAGGCGCCGATGTGCTGGGTGATGCCACCGGCTTCGCCTTCCACAACACTGGTCTTTCGGATCGTGTCGAGCAGCTGGGTCTTGCCGTGGTCGACGTGGCCCATCACGGTGACGACGGGCGGTCGCGGCTCGAGCGTCGAGGGATCGTCCTCGTACTCGATGATGTGCCGTACGGGCCCGGTGTCTTCCTCTTCGACGTGATCGGTCTCGGTCAGCAGCAGCTCGAAACCCAGTCGCTGCCCGAGCGGCACGATCGCGTCGAGCGGGATCTCCCCTCCGGCCGGGACCATCTCGCCCATCTCCATGAGCTCCTTGACGATGTCGACGGTCCTCGTCTTGATCAGCCTGGCGAGCTCATGGGTGGTGATGCCGGGCTCGACGAGTAACACACTGCTGTCGTCGGGAGCTCCTTCTTCGAATTCCTCGTCGGGCTCCTCGACCGCCGATTCTTCGGCGTCGGCGGGTGCTTCTTCGAGGTCGGCCCTCTCCACTGGGACATCGGCTTTCGTGTCCGGGGTCGCGTCGCCCTCAGAGCCCGATTCGGCAAATGACTTGGACAGGAGAGCGGCTTCGTCCTCCTCGAGCCCCGATGACGCCGTCTTTACCGCGAAGCCGAGTTCCTGGGCGCGGGTAAGGACGTCCTTCGACTCAAGATCGAGGGCGCGGGCCAGCTCGTAGATGCGCTGCCGGGCCACCTACTGCTCCTCGCCCTCGTCCGCCGAGCTATCTGCCGGCTTCTCCTCCGATGCCGGCTCGTCCTGCTCAGCCTCATCGGTGCTTGTTGCTTCTGGTGTCTCGGAAGTGTCTGCTGCTTCCTCGCCTTCCGCCTCGGGAACGGCCTCTGCTTCGTCGACGGCCGCTTCGTCAACGGCCGCTTCGTCGGTACTCGCAGCTTCCGGTGTCTCGGAAGTGTCTGCTGCTTCCTCGGCGGTCGCCTCGGCAGTGGCGGCTGCCTCGGCAGCAGCTTTCTCAGCCTTCGCCTCCTCGGTGAGGGCTTTTCCTTCATCGTCCACGTCGAGGCCGAGGTCCTGGCTCTCCGAGCGGATGTCGATCTTGTAGCCGGAGAGACGGGCGGCCAGGCGGGCGTTCTGACCCTCCTTGCCGATCGCAAGCGAGAGCTGGTGATCAGGCACGATGACCTCGGCCACCATCTCGTCGTCGTCGAGGCGCACCTCCTTCACCCGCGCCGGGCTGAGCGCCTCGGCGATGAAGGAGCCGGAGTCTTCTCTCCACTCGACGATGTCGACCTTCTCGCCGCGCAGCTCGTTGACGACCTGGCGTACCCGCGAGCCGCGGGCACCGACGCAGGCACCCACCGGATCGATATTGGGATCGTTGGAAGCAACGGCGATCTTGGTGCGGTGGCCGGGCTCGCGAGCGATGACCCTGATTTCGACGTCGCCGTCGACCAGCTCCGGAACCTCGAGCTCGAACAAGGATCGAATGAACTCGGGATGGCTGCGCGATACAACGATCTGCGGGCCCTTCCCCTCGCCTCGTACCTCGAGGATGTAGGCCTTGACCCGGTTGCCGCGCTCGAGTCGCTCGTACGGGATGCGCTCAGAAGACGGCATGATCGCCTCGGCATCTCCGAGGTCGAGGATGGCGAAACGGTGATCCGACTGCTGGACGATGCCGGTGATCAAGTCGCCTTCGCGACCCTCGTACACCTCGAAGACTTGCTCGCGTTTCGCATCGCGCAGCCGCTGCAGGATCACTTGTTTTGCCGTTTGCGCAGCGATCCGCCCGAAGTCCTCCGGCGTGTCCTGCCACTCTTCGACGACATTGCCGTCCTCATCGAGCTCCTGGCCGTAGACCGTGATCTCTCCGGTGTCGGCATCGATCGTGACGCGGGCTTCTTCAGCGGCTCCGGGTGTGCGCTTGTAAGCGGAAACCAGAGCATTGGCGAGCGCGTCGAGGATGGTGTCGGCCGGGACACCCTTTTCGCGCTCGAGCAACTCGAGTGCATCAAGCAGGTTGTAATCCATCATGCCTCGCTGACTGCCGTCTTCCCCGGCTTTTGGCCTTTTTCCCAGATGAACACCGTTCGTGCGCTCGCCACGTCGTCGTAGGCGATCGAGCGCTCGCTCCCCCCAACGTCAACGGTGATTCCCTCGCCGTTGACGTCGATCAGACGGCCCTTGTGGTGTTTGTCGTCATCGATTCTTGCGTACGTCTTGACCGCGACCTCGCTGCCGACCACCTTGGCGAATTGAGCCGGGCGTCGCAGCTTTCTCTCGAGCCCGGGCGAGGTCACCTCGAGGGTGTAGGAGCTCGCGACCGGGTCATCCTCTTCGAGGAGCCGGCCAATTCCCCGGGAGAGCATGGCAATGTGGTCGAGGCCGAGCGGCTCGCTCGCATCAACGGTCACGCGCAGCAGCTTGCCGCCGCCGAGGATCTCGACGTCGTCGAGTTCCACGCCTTCGGCGGCCAGGTAGGGCTCCACCAGGGCCCAAATCTGCTCGGCCAGGTCGCTCACCATCACTCCTTCACACTTCGGGCAGACGCCATTTCAAGCAGCCGACCGCTTGTTGCCGACGTATTGCGGCGACAATGTCGTGAAGCCGCATCGTCATCCAGCTGCATTGTCATGATGACATCACACAAAGAGGCGGGCAAGGCCCACCTCGACGCACGAACATCCGCTTGCAGGCGAAGTGTAGCAACGAGTTTCGTTCAGTAGCGAAGGTCGTTTGTGCGTGACCTACGAGGTCCGCGCCGCTTCAACCCGCCCGGCGACGACCGCTGCCGCATCAGCCAGTGCAACGGGTTCGGACTCCCCGCTTCGCCGCTCGGTCAACTCGAGCGAGCCATCGGCGAGGCCCCTGGGCCCCACGGTCACCCGGTAGGGAACGCCGATGAGCTCTGCGTCGGCAAACTTGACGCCGGGGCGTTCGTCGCGGTCATCGATGAGCACTTCGATCCCGACGTCGATGAGCTGGCGGTACAGCTCCTCAGCGGCCAGCACCGTGGCGTCGTCGTCCATCTTGACGACCGTGATCACCACTTCGTAGGGAGCGACCGAAACCGGCCAGACGATGCCGAGCTCGTCGTGATGCACCTCGACGACCGCCGCCATGTTCCGTCCGATCCCGATGCCGTAGGCCCCCATGTGGAGGGCGACCCTCTCCCCCCCGGCATCCTGCACCGTTGCACCGAGGGCCTCGGCGTACTTCTGTCCCTGCTTGAAGATGTGCCCAACCTCGATGCCGCGGAACACGTCGAGGAGCTCGCCACATACCGGGCACGGCTCACCAGCAGCGACTGCTCGAAGATCATTCCATTGGGAGACCGCGATGTCACGTTTGACGGCAACACCGCGGAGGTGGTGGGCGTCCTGGTTCGCTCCCGTCACCATGCTGGAACGGCCCCGCAGCGCGTCGTCGGCCACGATCCGCACGGCGGTGACTCCCACTGCACCGAGACTCCCGGCATCGGCGCCGAGCAGCGCTCTGATCTCCTCTGGTTGGGCCGGTCGAACATCGAGAGCGCCGGTCGCATCTCGAAGCTTCTGGTCCTGAAGATCATGATCACCCCGCAGTAGTACCAGCGCCGGCTCGCCGTCGAGATACTGCACCAGCGTCTTGATCTGACGGTCGGCGGCGGCTCCTCCCTCGAAATGAACGAGATCCTCGATGGTGCGCACACCGGGGGTCGGGAAGACTTCCGGCTGGTCCGGGCCCGGCTCATCTTCGATCTCCGCCAGCCGGGAGGTGGCGCGTTCCAGGTTGGCCGCGTAGTTGCAGGCGGGGCAGTGCGCAATGTCGTCCTCGCCGGCTGGTGACGCCACGATGAACTCGACCGACTCCGTCCCGCCCATCGCCCCCGACGATGCCTGCACCGGTACTGCGGGCAGCCCCAGGCGCTCGAAGACCCGGGTGTAGGCCCGATGGTGGTTCTGGAACTGCTCATCGAGCCCGGCCTCGTCGACGTCGAAGCTGTAGGAGTCCTTCATGGCGAATTCGCGGACGCGCAGCAGCCCGGATTTGGGCCTGGCCTCGTCGCGAAACTTGGTCTGAATCTGAAACCAGAGTTGGGGTAGCTGCTTGTAGGAAGTCAGCTCCTTGGCGATGGTGGCGACGATCTCCTCGTGGGTAGGGCCAAGGATCAGCTCTGCGCCGCGGCCGTCCTCGAGGGTGTAGAGGACGTCGGCCCAGGTCTCGGCCCTGCCCGTCTTCTCCCAGACCTCGCGGGGGTGTAATGCAGGCAGGAGCAGCTCCTGGCCGCCAATGGCATCGATCTCCTCCCGGATGATCTGCATGACCTTGGCACGGACGCGGAACCCGAGCGGAAGCATCGAATAGTGGCCCGCCATCAGCTGGCGAATGTAGCCGGCCCGGATCAGCAGCCGGTGACTGACCGCCTCGGCATCGGCCGGGTCATCGCGGAGTGTGGGTATGAAGGCCTGAGACCAGCGCATCGACGTACATCCAGAGCGTTGTGGGATGGGCGAGGATACCGGCCCTGGGCTGCCAGCGTCGTAGATACCCCTACCGGCCC
>CAXMOP010000112.1:0-20530 GCA_964195155.1 uncultured Kiloniellales bacterium
GTGCCGAGCGAAGCGAGGCGGAGGGGGTCAAAGCGATGCCGCGACCATTGCTTGGCCCCGTCGGCCCCGTTGGCCCTCCCCGCTTTTCATCGCGTTCATTCGGCGGTGAGCGGGATCCGCAGGACCAGGGCGTCGTCCTCGACCGACCAATTCGCCCGCCCGATGAGCGAGTAGTCCATGTAGTCCTTTTCGGCGCTTGCGATCCAGGTGCGGCGAGCTTCCCCCTCGAGCGGTGGGATCCCGCGCGTTTTCACTGCCTCGGCGCGCTCCTGGAAGCGTTCGACGAACTCATCGATGTTCAGTTGAGCCATATGTCCTCCTCGCCGGGAGGCTACCTGGGCCTCACCGCCTCCCCGGCTCAGCTTCGCTTCGCCTCAGACTTCGAGGGCTGCTTGTTTGGCGGCCGAGCGGCGCTCCGCCTCGAGCCGTGCCAGGTCGTACTGCTCATGGTCCACGTACGACATGGCGTCGGCAATCGTTCGGTGCCCGGCGACCTCGCCGATGAGCCGGTGCATCGCCTGGGCGACGCTGCGGTAATCGGGATGCCCCGGCCGCTGGCTCCGTAGCTCGATGAAATGAAATGCCTCCCTGGCATTGATATGGAGGTAGTACCGCACCCGATAGGCGAACGGGATCGCGTATTGGGCGACATCCAATCCGTGTTCGGATGCGACTCGCTCGTGGAGCTGCGCGGTGCGCTCCATTGCTTCCATCCACACATCCATGGCGCCGATATCTGCAATCGAATCGGGGGTCGTGAAGCCATGGGTGGGGGACAGCCGCTGCCATTCGAGCGTCAGCATGCGATGCCGTTGCAGGTCGCGGAACACGCCGTAATCCGACAGGACGTCGAAGCGGTAGAACGCTCGCTCGAATGCCCGCCCGGGCTTGTGCCTTCGGTTGCCCCGTTCGCCGACCGCAAGATCGATCAGCTTCCGCACTTCGTTCGCGGGCAGGGAGCGAACGTAGTCGAGCAGTTGATCGTCCGGGAGGTCGGACACTCCGTAGAGCGCTGCGGCGGCGACTTTGGTCTCGGCTTCGGGGTCCCACTCGACCAGTGTTACCTGGTCTCTTGGCTGGGGATCGAGCCCGACTTCCGCGGCCCTGGAGTTGAGGTCGGCGGCCACCGACGCCAGATAGTCGCTCCAGGCCACCCCGCGATCCGGCACGTCGACCCGCTTGAGGAACGACGGGATCACCTTGCGCAGCTCGGTCAGCATCAGATCCGAGTAGGCGCGGGCCTCCTCGAGCGGGTGGGCGCGCATCCGCATCAGCAGCATCTCGTAGGCCTGACCGCTGGCGAAGATGCCGAGGTTCGACACCGTCGACGCCGGCAGCAGACCGCGCAGGTCGTCACAGGCCTTCGCCCTGATCGTTGCCCGGTAAACAAAATTCGGGTCGCTCTCTCGCTGAGGAAAGAGCGTCTCGTAATACGGCACGGCCCTGGCAACGAGGGACGAATACGTGTCGAACAGCCAATCCATCGTCGCCGAGTACTCGGCCTCCAGCCGGGTTCCGATCAGCTCGGCCGGCACGTGGTAGCGATACCGGGAGCCGAGCTTTTGGTCGTAGAAGATGTATCGCGTCGACTGTTCAAGATAGGAGGCGAGCCTGCCCCACTCCAGCACCTTGGTGAGCAGGTTGGATGCTTGCTCACAGGCGATATGGGCGCCACCGAGTTGCGCAACCGAGTCGTCCCCATACTGGGTGAAGACGCGATCGAAAAGATCTTCGGCCCGCTGCAGGTTCACGATAGGATCGCCAGGTTCGAGCCGGTCGGCGATCGCCTGGATGCCGACGTCGGCATCGCCGAGGAACTCATCGAGGAAGAGCCGTCGCACCGACTTGGGGGACCGGCTGTAGCGGGCGAACAATGCCCCCTTGACCACTTCGGGAAGGTTGACCACCGCATAGACGGGACCGTCGAGCTCGGTGAAGAACCTGCCGAGCACGGCGCGCTCTTCCTCGGTGAACTCCTCGACGTGATACCCGGATGGGACGGTGGATTGCTTCATCGTGCGAATGACATGGGTGTCATTCAACGGTAGCAGTCTGCTGCAATGGCCGCTCCCGGGGGTACGCTGCGGTGCGTGGTCGTCGTACTCAGAATCGTCATCGGCGTACTGCTCGCAGTGGTCGCCGCGGTGCTGGTGGTGCCGCTGCTGGTCGTCTTTGACCTGGTCTCGGGGGGAACGGCCTTTGGTCTGTGTCCGACCGGTCTTCGCGTATGCCAGCCCGGCTATTTCACCGGCATCGAGTTGCTTGGCGCACTGCTCATCGTGTTGTTCGTGGCGATTGCAGGGATCGGCCTGTGTGCCCGCGGGATCAGGCATTTCGAAGTCCGATCCAACAGATACCAGCCGGTGGAATAGCCATGCCAGAGGTCCCCGCTCCAACCGACAATGAACGCAAAGCCGCGGCCGAAGTCCTCGATCGGCTGAAGGATCGGTATCCGCAGATGGGCACCGCGCTGCGTTACGACGATCCATGGCAGTTGCTGGTCGCCACCGTGCTGTCCGCGCAGACCACCGACGAGAATGTCAATGCGGTCACGCCGATCTTGTTCGAGCGTTGGCCTGACGCCGAGGACCTGGCGGCAGCGGACGCCGAAGCGGTCGAAGCGGTGGTCTATTCGACCGGGTTTTTCCGGCAGAAGACCAAGTCGGTCATCGCCCTGTCCGCCGACCTGGCAGAACGATTCGACGGCACGGTGCCCGCCGACCTCGACGACCTCATCACGCTCCCCGGGGTGGGGAGGAAGACGGCCAGCGTCGTGCTCGCCGAGGCGTTTGGCGTACCCGCCATCGCCGTCGACACCCATGTGAACCGGGTGGCCAACCGACTGGGCCTCGTTGATACCAAGGATCCGACCCGGATCGAGTTCGCCCTTCGATCGCTGTATCCGGAGCAGGAGTGGGACGGCATCTCCATGCGGGTCATCCAGTTCGGGCGAGATGTTTGCGATGCACGAAAGCCGCGGTGCTGGGAGTGTCCCCTCGAGGACCTGTGTGCCTATCCGGACAAGAACCTCACGCCCGACTCTTAGGCCGCGCCCGTGCGATGTCCATCCCCTTGGTCTCGGGGAGCCGGAGGGTCAAGAGCACCGCGCCGATGACGCCGAGCGCAAGGATGGCGATCGTGGTCGGGAGACCGATCTCGTCGATGAGCAGAGCACCCACGATGAACCCGGTGATGCTCCCGACGATGGCAACGTTCGTCACCCACGCCGAGGCTGTTGCCCGCACCTTGGTTGGGAACAGCTCCGCCCGCATCGCTCCCAGCGCAGGAGTCAGCAGGGTGGCACCGAACGTGGCGAGGAACACGGCAACGGCGAGGAACCAGCCCGAATCGAGCAGGTAGAAGCCGAGTCCGCCGGCGACGCCGATCAGCATCGCGACCACGGCCGTCGGGCGCCTGCCGATCCGATCCGAGGAACGACCGCCGACGAGCAGTCCGAGCGTGCCGAGTCCGCTGGCGACGATCAAGAGGAAGCGCGCAGCCCCGGCCTCCCAGGCGAGATCATTGATCAACCGTTCCAGGACGAAGTCGAAGGCGGGTGCCGAGAAGGCTGCGACGAAGAACGAGATACCTGCGAGGGGCCAGAAGTGCCTGCCGAGACCCATGCGAAGAGCAGTGATGAAACCGATCGGAGCACCCTTGCGGAATGCACGCGACTCGGGGAGAAATCGCAGCAGCAGCGGCACTGCGAGCAGGCCAAGGCCACCGAGGGCAAACAAGATTCGCCACGCCTCGTCCGCTTGTTCGGCGAGCGGGAGGATCAGCAGGCCCGTGCCGACACCGAGGGATCCGGCGAGCCCATACAGGCCGATGCCATAGGCGCGAACGCCCGCCGACATCTCCTCGGCGATCATGACGATGCCGAGCGCGGCGATTGCGACCACCCCAATCCTGACCAGGGATTGGGAGAGGGCGTAGACAGCGGCCACCGGCACAAACGCGGTGAGCAGGCTCCCCGCGGCGAGCAGGGTGAACGCGGCGATGAGTGGTTTGCGCCTACCGCGGCGATCGGCGGCAATCGAGAAGACGACCCCGAGCAACGAGGCGGCGCGAACCCCGGCGAAGATCAGGCTCATGGTTCCTTCCGAAAGGTCGAGGCTCAACCGGGCATACGGAAGGGTGTGCGCCATCGCCGACCCGGTGTAGCCCGCGACGAAAGCGACGATGCCGAGCAGGAACACGATCCTGCGGTCGGCGACAGTGAGTCGATCGGTGGGGCTGAGAAACGTCGGAAGCGCCATAGAAAGCGATGGGGAGCCTACTGGCACCGGGAACATCCTGACCATCGCTACCGTTTGTCCTCTCGGCCCCTTCATACGGAAAGAACGTGACCGAGATCTCAATCATCGCGGCGATGCTGGCGGGCGCGGCCTCGTTCCTCTCGCCGTGCGTTCTCCCATTGCTCCCCGGCTACATCTCACTGATGTCGGGGTACTCGATGCAGGAGCTCTCCGAGGGGGACGTCTCGATGAAGCGGGTCGTCGGCATGACCGCGTTGTTCGTGCTCGGCTTCAGCGCGGTGTTTGTCGCTCTTGGTGCGACCGCCACCTCCCTCTCAGCAATCCTGAACCGACAGGTGTTCACGATCGTCGCCGGCTGGGTGATCATCGTTATGGGGCTGTTCATCGCCTTCACCGCGGTGTGGACGCCCCAGGCGCTGCTGCCCTTCATGAAGGAACGCCGCGTCGAGGCCCATGGGGCGCAGCGGCTCGGGTTCTTTGGGCCGCCGTTGATGGGCGCCGCCTTCGCTTTCGGGTGGACGCCGTGCATCGGCCCGTTCCTCGCTTCGGCCCTCGCCCTCGGCGCAACTGCGGGCACGGTGACCGATGGGATGTTGGTCTTGTTGTTCTATTCACTCGGTCTCGGCATTCCGTTTCTGATCACCTCGCTACTGCTGGCAAAAGCGTTCTCGACCTTCGACTGGATCAAGCGCTATCTGACCCCGATCACGGTCGGGTCTGGACTGTTGCTCGCCGCCTTCGGCGTGATCATGGTCACCGGGAACATTGGCCGCCTCTCAAACTTCTTCTTCGATCTGTTGAGCGCCATCGGGCTGGAGAGCCTGACGACGTCCTGAGTCGCGAGTGGCGAGCCGCAAGTCGCAAGCCCGAGTTGCGAGCCCGAGTCGCGAGTCCTGCTTGAGACTTGCGAGACCCGTCTAGTCTCGCTCGATGGAGTTTTCGCTCACCGAACAGGAATTCCTCGCTCTCGCTTCGGACTACTCGGTCGTGCCGGTGGCGCTCGAGATGCTTGGAGACCGGGATACTCCGGTTTCGGTCTTCGAGAAGCTGGTCGACGACGAAGACGGGTTCCTTCTCGAGTCGGTGGAGAAGGGCGAACGGTGGGCTCGCTGGTCTTTCGTCGGCTGGGATCCGGAGTTCACCCTGACCGCCAGCGACGGACAGACCCGCATCGACGGCAGCGATCTTGATCTCCCCGATGGCGGCCCACTGACGGTGCTGGCTGCGGTCATCGACCGGTTCTCCGCCCCGCCGTCGGACGTGATCGGGCTGGGAGCCACCCCACCACCGCTGCACGGCGGCGCCGTCGGGTACCTCGCCTACGACATGGTTCGCTACATCGAGGATCTCCCGGACCGGCCAGCCGACGACCGAGGATTCCCGGAGATGGTCTGGCAGTTCACGGGCGCGATGGCCGCCATCGACTCACTGCGCGACACCGTGCTGCTGATCAGGAACGTGTTCGTCGGCGAGGATCCGGCTGCTCAATATCGCCAGGCGGTCGAGCGACTCTTGAGCGATGCCGATCGCCTCGCCACAGCCCCATCACCGGGCGCCACGGCTCGCCCGGTCCCCACCGTTGCCGTCCCCGCAGCGGCCAACATCGACCGGGCGGCCTTCGAGGCTGCGGTGGGCCGCGCCATCGACTACATCCATGCCGGCGATGCCTTCCAGATCGTCCCCTCAGTTCGATTCGCCGTCGATTTCGATGGAGACGCCTTTGCGGTGTACCGGGCTTTGCGGCTGGTGAACCCGTCGCCGTTCATGTACTTCCTGCGCCTTGGCACGCTTTCGATCGCAGGATCGTCGCCGGAGCTGATGACCAGGGTGCGTGACGGCGTGGTGTACAGCAGGCCGATCGCCGGCACCCGACCCCGGGGTGCGACGCCGGAGGAGGACGAGCGCCTCGAGTCCGAGCTGCTCGCCGACGAAAAGGAGCTCGCCGAGCACGTCATGCTCGTGGACCTGGCGCGCAACGACGTCGGCAGGGTCGCCGAGTACGGCACCGTCGAAGTCGACGAGCTGATGGTGATCGAGCGCTACTCGCACGTGATGCATATCGTCTCCGGCGTCTCGGGCACGTTGCGCGGGGGTCTGGGCCCGGTAGACGTGCTCAAGGCAACGTTCCCCCACGGCACGGTCACCGGGGCCCCGAAGGTACGAGCGATGGAGATCATCGATGAGCTGGAAGTCACGGCGCGGGGCCCGTACGCCGGCGCGGTCGGGTACATCGATTTTTCCGGGAACGTCGACACGGCGATCGGACTCCGGACGATGATCGCCGATGGGACCGAGGCGTGGGTACAAGCCGGTGCCGGTGTCGTCGCCGACAGCGACCCCGCGGCCGAATACCGCGAATGCGTCGATAAGGCCGCCGCGGTGCTCACGGCCATCGCCACCGCCGCAGAGCTCTCGTGAACGTCCGCCGGCTGCTGGTCGTCCTCGTCGTCGCCATCGTGGTCGGTGCGTGCAGCGACCCGCTCGAGGGGAAGGTCGGTGAGGAGCTCTATGGAAGAGCCTGCGCCCAGTGTCATGGCGCGGATCTCTCCGGCGCCGCGGGTCCCCCCATCGGTCCAGGTTCGAACGCGGATGTCGCGCTCTCTGACGCCCAGATCACCAACGTGATCAAGGTCGGGCCCGGTGCGATGCCCGGCTTCGATGACCGGCTCACCGACGCCCAGATCGACGGCCTGGTGGCGTATCTGCGGCTGGCGCAGCAACGGACCGAAGGCGAGTGAGGTTTCTTGGCTCTCTTTTGCTCCCTCCTCAGGGGGGAGTCGCGCCGTAGGCGGGGAGGGGGGTCAAGCCGTGGTCGCGGCAGCGCTTTGACCCCCTCCGCCTTGCTTCGTTCGGCACCTCCACCTGAGGGGGAGGTAAAGAATGGGTCCCTCCGCGTCGCTTCGTTCGGCACCTCCACCGAGAGGGGGAAGCAAGAGTCGCGCTGCTGCTACAAGTGTCGCAACCCGGCGCGACAGAACACCCTCAGGGGGGAGTCGCGCCGTAAACGGGGAGGTTTCTTTTGCTCCCTCCTCAGGGGGGAGTCCCGACCGTAGGGAGGGGAGGGGGGTCAAGCCGTGGTCGCGGCAGCGCTTTGACCCCCTCCGCCTCGCTGCGCTCGGTTGCCTCCCCCTGAGGGGGAGGCAAAGAAGAAGCCTTGCTGCGCTCGGCACCTCCCCCCGAAGGGGAAGGCAAGGAATGGGTCCCTCTCCGGCTCGTCGCGTTCGGACCTCCCCCCTGAGGGGGGAGGCAAAGATTGGGTCCCTGAGGGGGAGGCAAGGCGACCGTTCACTTGAGTTGAGGGAGGCAACGCGGAGGTGGGTTCCTGCGTTCGTTACTGTGTGTCCGGTGCTGGAAGCGATCATCGCCGACGCAGAAACGAGGGCAGAGGCTGCGCGCGACAATGCCGCTCATCTGCGCACTCTTGCCCGCTCCGCACCACCGGCCCGAGGCTTCGCCGCCCGTCTCGGCGCCGCGGGGAACTCCGTGGTCGCTGAGATCAAGCGCCGGTCTCCCTCCCGCGGCCCGCTTGCACCAGGCCTCGATGCCGCGGCGCAGGCCCGGCGATACGAGAACGGAGGGGCTGCCGCCATCAGCGTCCTCACCGAGCCGGATCACTTCGACGGATCGCTCGACGACCTCATCGAGGTGGTCGCCGTGACCGATCTTCCCGTGTTGCGCAAGGACTTCCTTTTCGACCCGGCCCAGGTGTGGGAGTCCCGGGCGGCCGGGGCCGACGCGGTATTGCTCATCGTTGCCGTCCTCGGTCCGCAGCTGCTGGCGTCGATGATCGAGACCGCCGGGGAGGCGGCGCTCGATGCCCTCGTGGAAGTGCACGACGAATCCGAGGCCGAGATGGCATTGACGGCAGGGGCGCGCCTGATCGGTGTCAACAACCGCGACCTCGCCACGTTCGCCGTCGATCTGGGTGTATCCGAGCGGCTTTCCGGAACGGTGAAGCAGCCCGGGGTCATCGCCGTTGCCGAAAGCGGCGTTTCGGATCCGGTTGCGGCAGGGCGGATGTGGGCCCTTGGCTACGACGCCATCCTCGTCGGGGAGGTGCTGGTCACCGCCTCGGATCCGGAGGATGTTCTCAGCCGCTTGGTTACCCCGTGACCTGGGTCAAGGTCTGCGGGCTACGCCAGCACGGTGACGTCGAGGCGGCGGTCGGCGCCGGGGCCGATGCCGTTGGCTTCGTACTCGCCGAGGGGTCGCCGCGCGGGGTCTCGATCGAGCAGGCGGCAGCCCTGATGGACGGCGTACCGATCCTCCGGGTTCTTGTCACCACTCACCTCTCCCCGGCGGAGCTGGCGGCTGCCGTCGACGCCACAGGCGCAGACGCCATCCAGGCCCACGGCCGTCACGGCGACGTAGCCGCTGCCGCAGGCGACGCCGCAGGCTGGTTCGTGCTCCGGCCGGTGGCGATGAGCGGAACGGACCCGGACCCAGACCCACAAACCTTGCCGGAACAGCAGATCCCGCTGCTCGACTCGGTCGGCGGGAGCGAACTTGGAGGGACCGGCATTGCCTTCGACTGGTCGACGGTGCCGGCATTGGACCGGAGCTTCGTTTTGGCAGGCGGGCTGAACCCCGACAACGTCGGCGATGCCATCGACGCCGCCCGCCCATGGGGTGTCGATGCCTCGAGCGGGCTGGAATCCTCCCCCGGCGTCAAGGACCCCGCCAGAATCGTCGCCTTCACCGAGGAGGCAAAACGGGCATGAAACCCGACGATCGCGGCCGGTTCGGCGAATACGGGGGGCGGTTCGTCCCTGAGACGCTCATGCCGGCCCTCGAGGAGCTGGAGCAGGCATTTCTCGATGCGTCTGCCGACCAAGCGTTCCGAGTCGAGCTCGATGCCTTGCTCAAAAGCTACGTCGGGCGGCCGACGCCGGTCTATCACGCCGAGCGGCTCTCCGAGCTCCTCGACGTGGAGCTGTGGCTGAAACGGGAGGACCTTGCCCACACCGGTGCCCACAAGATCAACAACACCATCGGCCAGGCGCTACTCACCCGCCGCATGGGCAAGCCGAGGGTGATCGCCGAAACCGGGGCAGGCCAACACGGCGTGGCGACGGCCACCGCCTGTGCGCTGCTGGGCCTCGACTGCGTCGTCTACATGGGCGCCACCGACATGGAACGCCAGGCACTGAACGTCCACCGGATGGATCTGCTTGGCGCCGAGCTGGTCCCGGTGGAGGTCGGGGCGGCGACGCTTAAGGAGGCGGTCTCCGAGGCGCTGCGTGACTGGGTGGCTTCGGTGGCGACTACCCATTACATCATCGGATCGGTCGTCGGGCCCCACCCCTTCCCGATGATCGTTGCCGAGTTCCAGCGCGTCATCGGAGACGAGATGCGAGCCCAGCTCAAGCGCCCGGATGTCGTCGTCGCCTGTGTGGGCGGCGGGTCGAACAGCATCGGTGCCTTCGGCGCCTATGTCGGAGAGCGCGACGTTCGCCTCGTCGGCGTCGAAGCCGGCGGCTACGGAATCGCCACCGGGAGACACGGGGCCTCGCTGACCGCGGGGTCGCCCGGCGTCTTGCACGGGGCATACACCTATCTCCTCCAGGACGACGAGGGCCAGGTCCTCGAGGCGCACTCGGTGAGCGCCGGCCTCGACTACCCGGGGGTCGGGCCCGAGCATGCCTACCTGCGCGACGCCGGCGCCGTCGAATACGAGGCGGTCACCGACGAGCAGGCCATCGAAGCGCTTCATCTGCTTTCCCGCACCGAGGGGATCATCCCCGCCCTCGAGCCGGCTCATGCCCTGGCCTGGGTCATCGCCAACGCCGGAGCACTGAGCGGGGCGACGGTGGCCCTGGTGCTGTCCGGGCGCGGCGACAAGGACGTTGAGCAGTTGGCGGCGCTCGATGGGTGAAACCGGGGCCGAGCAGTTGGCATCGATGTTCGGTGCCGCAGGCGACGAGGGAAGGGCGGCGTTGCTGCCCTATCTCACTGCAGGGATTCCCGACCCCGCATCCTCGCTCTCGATGTTCCAGGCGATGGAGGCGGCAGACGGGTTCGAGGTCGGCATCCCGTACGCAGACCCGCTCATGGACGGTCCGGTGATTGCCACCGCCGGCCGTCGGGCGATCGCGGCCGGGATGACGATCGGCTCGGCCCTCGAGCTCGTCGGGCAAGTCGCCGTCGCCACCGCCAAGCCGGTCATGGTGATGACCTATGTCAACCCGGTGCTGCAATACGGCATCGACCGCTTCCTCGAGACCATCGCCGCCGGTGGTGCGGCCGGGTTAATCCTTGCCGACCTCCCGGTGGAGGAGGCGGAGCCGTACCTCGCGGCAGCGCGAAACAGCAGTATCGGGATGGCGCTGTTCGTAGCACCGACCACCACCGATGAGCGACTGGCCCGGATCGCAGCTGCGCAGCCGGCGTTTGTCTACGGGGTAGCCAGGCTGGGGGTGACCGGCGAGCAGAGCGAGCTGGCACCGGCCGCCACCGAGCTGGCGAAACGGGTGCGAGCCGCCACCGACGTGCCGCTCGTCCTCGGGGTCGGGATCTCGACGCCGGACCAGGCGTCCGCCGCCGCCGCACTCGCCGACGGAGTGATCGTGGGCAGTACGCTGGTGCGCCGAGTGCTCGAAGCGAGCAATGCCGAGCGGGGGGCGGCGGCGCTCGGTTCGGCAGTCGATGAGTTGGCCGAGGCGGTGCGGGCTCGAAACGGGTGAGTCGGACGCTTTGCTGTTGGAACGAATTTCCACGGTCCCGACGGGCTAGTGCCCGGGTCCGGCGCACGGGTGCGAGATTGGGCAAGGGTCCGATGGTTGGGCCGGGAGGCCGGGAGCCGGGCCTCCCGGCGGTGAACGATCGAGGCGAGCACCACCCCGACCCGGGGGTGGTGCGGTGTCGAAAAACCGGTACCGGGAGAGGGATTCGGACCCACGCAGGCTTGCCCTCAGCCGGATTTTGAGTCCGCCGCGTCTTCCATTCCGCCAACCCGGCGTACCGCGTCCATGGTATCGGGTCACCACGACGTACCCCGTTGACCAGCCCCCGCTTCCGGTTCGCAATCGACAAAAAGAGCGCCCACTCGGAGGCGGAGGGTGTTCAAGGTCGTGGGTTGTCGTTGCCGATAGGTCAGGTGAGTGACAACACGGCCGTGAGTGATGGCGGTCGGCAAGGGGTATTGGAGCGATGCACAAGCTCAAGGCGCAGAACGGACCACAGATTCTGTTGTCCGACCGACGGGCTGGTAATCAGCGGGGTGCGATATTGCCGTTGATGGCGATCATGGTGGTGGTCTTGCTTGGCTCGGCAGCGATGGCGGTCGATCTCGGCTGGCTGTATTGGAACAGCATCGAGATCCAGCACGCTGCCGATGCGGCCGCCCTCAGCGGCGTGGTGCACGAGCCGGGGGATCGGACTTCGGCGCATGTGGAAGGGAAGGCGGCGGCCGCCGAGAACGGCTTCGACGACGCAGCCGCTCAGACCACGGTCCAGATCATCGACGTCGTTGACGACCCGACCCTTGTCGACAACGGACAGCCAGTTGCGCGCCACCATCACGCACTCGGTTGATACCTTTTTCTTGGGTTTGTTCGCGCTCGACACCGTCGATGTCTCGCGCACCGCGGTTGCCCAGTACGCCTTGCCGCTCTCCCTGGGAAGCCCGGATTCGTATCTCGGGACCGACCCCGAGCTGGGGCTCACCCCCGGTTTCTGGCTCAGCACCACCGGCACCTACGGCCATGCGCAACGCGGGGCCCGCTACACCGACTTGTGCAAGTCCGGCACGAACAACCCGAGCTGCACCCAGCACAACATGGGGCCCCGTCCTCCGGTTGACTGGGGAGAGCAAACCGCATCCGGCGGCTCGATATTCATCATCTCGGTCCCCGTGGGCGCCAGCGCCCTGAAGCTGGAGATCTTCGACGGACCCCACTACGGCGACGACTCCGACGACAAGATGACCGGCGACGACCACTCCGACTTAGCCGACACTTGGTTCATGCTGTACGGCCCGGACAACACCCCGCTTGACACCACAGACAACGAGTTGTTGTGCTCGGTGAGGTACGACGGGAGGGAGAACGGCGGCAGGGAAGACGACATCGCCGGCTGGAACAACAGCTGGGACGACTTTTCGGAGGTCTCCCCGCAGTCGTTGATCTCCCAGCTGTGGGACGACATGGCCAACACCACCCTTGGCGTCGAGGTGCCTCCACCCGGATTCGGCTCTTGCAAGAGCTTCGACCAAGGTCCCGGGATCTACCCGCTGCGGGTGATGGTCGAACATAACACCGACGACTACACGCAGAGCCACTTCTCGATGCGGACCACCACCACCGGCCCGGCCGCCAGCATCTCGGGCCTGGGCGACATCCAGATCTTCGTCAACGAGCCCTCCGGGGGCGGCCTCGACATGTACCTCGCCGAGGTTGGCGAACAGTACGCCGGCCGCGACATGGTCATCGAGCTGTGGGATGGCGGCGACATGGGCGGCACCGGCACCATGACCATCCTTGACGGCACCGACAACCCACCAGCAGACTGCACCTGGGTTGGAACCGACATGGATTGGAACGTGATTAAGACGGGCTCGGGGTGCGTCATCCCTCACGACGACGACCTCGACGACGCGATGAACACCATCACCGTTCCGATCCCGAACGACTACACCTGCACCGGGCTTGGCTGCTGGTTCAAGGTCGAATACGACTATTCGGGAGAGTCATACGACGCCACCACCTGGACCGTGTACATCCCGGGTGACCCGCTCCAACTGGTTGAATAGGCAACGGGGCGCTACGTGAGGGTTGGTGTCCTCTCTCTCGAGGACCATTTGCGCCCCGTCCAACGAGTTAGGAGGGTGTTGAGCAATCCTCCAGCGTGCCGGCGCTGACTGGAGAAACCGAGTCACCGCAACACTCAATCGAGCGGCGGCTCAGGGCACTCGTCATTGTTCAACACCGTCCTGGTGCCCGATCGGTTCACGGATCGCGACCGGGCAGGAAATCCGACGGTTGAGCAGAGCGTCCGGCAGTCGATCCTCTCGTGAGAAAAGGATCCGATCCGGAACGACGACCCTCGCCGGCGACGTCACTTCGGAGAACCCGTACCGGGAGTGGGATTCGAACCCACACGGGCTTGCGCCCAGCGGATTTTGAGTCCGCCGCGTCTTCCATTCCGCCATCCCGGCGCACCGGTCATGGTATCGGCTGAGCGGCGAACGGGCAGCGCGACGCGCCGGATCGGATACGAGTTTCCTCGCGGTTGGCCGGCCGGGTCCCCGCCGGCCCTGTGGGATTCGAGTCGTGTCCATTAAAGTTCTCGCGTTCTCGCTGCCGATGGAGGTCAGAGGACATCAATGGGCATGCCGCGCTGGCGTGTCGGATAGGGGTAATGACGATGCGCGTACTCGGAGCTCGTAGTAGGGGCGAGCGCGGCGCGGTGGCCGTTGAGATGGCCATCGTGGTGCCGGTCCTAGTTCTGCTCGTGTTCGGTGCGCTCGAAGTCGGGCTCGCATTCGATGAGAAGCTGCGGATGGCCAATGCGGTCAATCAGGCAACCAGGAACGCCAGCGTGCTCGGCGTCGACGACTACGCCGACATTCAGGCCCTCGACTCGCTGAGCGCCGGTCTCAGCGCCAACGTGGGCAACATTGTCGAGGTACACATCTTCAAGGCGGATGCCGACGGCAACAGGGGAATCTCTGATCTGTACGTACCTGACACCTCCAGCTGCGAATGGGATCCATGCCCCGACCCCGACGAGGGGACACCGACCTACGGCAGCCCCGACGACTACAAGCCGTGCACTCGCGACATCGGGCTCGGCGGCGGCCTCGACACCGTCGGGGTCGAAGTCACCTACACACACTCATGGATCACCGGTGTGCTCGGCATCGGGACCCAAACCTGGCACGAGACGGCCAGGGCTCGCCTCGAACCGGACCTCCTTGGAACGGCACCGGTGGGGTGCCCATGAGCCACGACAGCGTGTACGTCGCCGGTGACCCGCTCCGGATCGTGGAGTAGGAGCGCGATGAGAGCACCAATCGTGCGCACGTACAGGGCCGGCCGAGACGGGGAACGGGGCGCGGCGATGGTGGAGATGGCCATCGTGGTGCCGATCTTCATCTTCCTCGTCTTCGGGTTGCTCGAATTCGGGCTCGCCTTCAAGGACAAGCTGACGATGACCCATGCCGTCACCCAGGCGACCAGGGCGGCAACGGTGAACGGCAATCATGATCTTGCCGACAAGGAGATCCTGGAGGCGTTCGAGGACGGCCTCGTTGGGGCGGCAAGCATGTCTGTCGTCGAGTCGGTTGACATCTACCTCGTCAACGCCGACGGCTCCAAGGGGATCTACGACCGGTACACCGTCGATTCCGACGGGGTGCCCTGTTCTTTCGAACCGTGTCCCGACCCCGCGATCTACGATCCGGTCGTCTACGGGAGCCCCGATGATTACCCGCCGTGCTCGCGGGACGTGGCACTCGAAGCCGGCGACGGCGTTGACACGGTCGGGGTCGAGGTGACCTATACCCACAACTGGGTGACCGGCGTGCTCGGGTTCAGTACCGTGACCTGGCACGAGACGGCACAGGCGAAGCTGGAGCCCGACACCTTCGGGGCGGACATTTCGGCCTGTTGAACGGCGCCCACTGCGTGTCGTTCCCCCGGAGTGACTAGGAGGGTGCCGTGCAATCCTCCAGCGGCCGTCGCGGTCGGGAGAAACCGAGTCATCTCATCACTCGAGCAGGCGGCGGCCCCTAAGCATGAGTCATTGTTCGGCACCGTCCTACCCGACCGCCGGCTGACCCGGCTCCGCCGGTTCGCGGGAGCTTCTTGCCCAGGGCGCAGCGTCCGGCCACACTGTCCGCCGGAAGGCAGCGGATAGGGAGGCAGCCATCATCCCTGCAGTTGGCGCCTCATCAGCCGGTCGCACCGTGTCCGCCGGATGGTGATGGGAAAACACAGAGCCGACCGCCCGGATCCGGACGAGCGGGGTGTGGTCCTGCTGCTGATGGCGGTTCTGGTGATGGTGTTGCTCGGGGTGGCGGCGATGGCGGTCGATCTCGGGTGGCTGTACTGGAACAGCATCGAGATCCAAAACGGCGCCGACTCCGCGGCTCTCGCCGGTGTGCTGTACGAGCCCCATCAACGGACCGAGGCCTACGACGAGGCGCGGGCGGCGGCCAGGGAGAATGGGTACCGGGCGAGCGAGGTGCAGGTCGTCGATTTCACGGAGGACCCGACGCTGGTCGAGCATGACACCCAGTTGCGCGTCACCATCACCCGTTCGGTGGGGACGTTCTTCATGAAGGTCTTCGGGATCGGCACCGTCAACGTCCGGCGCACTGCGGTGGCTCAATACACGCTTCCGATCGCGCTGGGGAGCCCGGGTGCTGCGCTGGGGGCGGACCCTTTCCGCGATTACTTCCCGGGATTCTGGCTGAGCGTTCAGGGAACTTGGGCACCGAAGGCGAACGGCGATCGTTACGGCGCGGGATGCCGCGGTTCGGGTTCGGGCGCCGGTTGCAGCGCGAACTCTGAGCACCGCCCGTCGCTCAACCCGGGCCAGCAGAGCGCCTCCGGCGGCTACCTCTATGCAATCGAGGTTCCTCCGACCGCCGGCAACCTGGGACTGGAGATCTTCGACGGCGCGTGGTACGACGGCGATTCGGGATCGAACCTGACCCGCGACAACGTCGGCGATGGCGTCCC
Source organism: uncultured Kiloniellales bacterium (assembly GCA_964195155.1). Taxonomy (GTDB): domain Bacteria; phylum Actinomycetota; class Acidimicrobiia; order Spongiisociales; family UBA5794; genus JACZST01. The sequence goes on from CAXMOP010000112.1 coordinate 15,944, forward strand.
CACCTGGTTCATGTTGTATGCGCCCGATCCCACCCCGCTCGACACCACGGACAATGAGTTGCTCTGCTCGATCAGATTCGACCCGAGGGAGGGCGGGAGGAGTGACGATATCCTCGGTTGGGACGACTCGTGGGACGAGTGGGACGACGTGGTTCCACAGTCGTTGATCGGTGAGCTATGGGCCGACATGCAAACGTCTCCATTGGCCGACTTTCGCAACTGCTCTGGCAGCTGGAATCGCGGGCCCGGCATTTACCCGCTGCGGATCATGAACGAGCACAGCAACAGCGACACGGGGAAGAACAAATTCTCGCTCCGTGTCAGAACTACCGGTCCGGCTGCGACAGTGCACGGTCTCGGTGACATGTCGGCCTACGCACTGCCGGGTTCGGGCGCGACCTCGAATATCTTCCTCGCCGAGGTGGAAGCGAAGCATGCCGGCAAGAACCTCGTCGTCGAGTTATGGGATGTCGGGGACAGCGACGGGGGCGCCGGCGACGACCTGTCCTTCCTTGCCGGCAATGGAGCCGGGGCGCAGTGCGCCTGGACGTCGTCCGGCGGCGACTCCGGGCCGATGGGACCGTGCATCATCGACACGTCGAACGGGCGCTTCAACGGGAAGTTGCTCACCATCACGATCCCCATTCCCGACGCCTACACCTGTACGGGGCTCGGCTGCTGGTACCGGATCGACTACCGGTACGCCGGTGACCCCCACGACACCACCACCTGGACCGCATACGTCGTAGGGGATCCCCTCCGCCTCGTGAGATAGGCGCCATAACCCGGCTCCACGATCAGTTGAACGGTGCCGGCAGGGGGGCACCCCGTAAAACGACGAATCGGGTCCGGTCCTGTCCTGGTCCCGGTCCCAGTCACCTTCCTGATGGGCCGGATGCTGGTGTTGACTGCTCACGGTGATTGGAGGGTCGGTGGGGGGCGATCCCGACAACAACGGCAACTACTACGGCCTGGGTGACATGTCGGCCTATGCCCTGCCGGGGGCGGGGACGACGACCAAGATCTATCTCGCCGAGGTGGGAGAATTGCATGCCGGCAAGATCCTCCGCGTCGAGTTGTGGGATGTCGGCGACGTCGGCGGTGGCGATCCGGGCGACGAGCTGTCCTTCCTGGACGGCGCCGGTGACGTGACGCAATGCAGCTGGGAGTCGGACGGCGGGGACTCCGGCTCGCTCGGACCCTGCACCATTGACACGTCCGGGCAGCGATTCAACGATGAGCTCCTCACCATCACCATCCCCATTCCCGACGACTACACCTGTTCTGGCCTGGGATGCTGGTACCAGATCGACTATCAGTACGAGAACGACGTCCACGACACGACCACCTGGACGGTCTTCGTCGACGGTGACCCGCTCCGACTCGTGGAGTAGGGCCGGGTCGGATTTGGGCGCGATCGGCACGGAATCGGGCTCGATCGTGAGTTCGACGACGCTGGAACTTCCGCTCCTACCGTCCAGGGTGGTCACTGACTAGTCACCGCATAGCCGGCGTGATCCCATATGCCACACCGCATCCAGGCCGATGGCGGTCCTGGTCGCACCGGGTGACTATTTCGTCCGATGACGACTTGACTACATAGAGTAGTAGCCCTATACTTTCGGTGGGCATTGGACCAGGGCCGTAGGGGCTCGGGTAGCGGCATCGAACCAACCGCCGAGGAACAGCAGATGCCCACCACCCCACCGTCCGCCGGCCGCTCCCGATGCCAACCCGGATCCGATGTGCCGGCACCTTCCCGATACCCGAGGACCATGCGCCGCCGCCGGCCGCACGTCGGGGTCCACGGCGTGTGCCGCTCGGAACGGGGCACCGCGGTGGTGGAGATGGCGGTCGTGACCTCGCTGTTGATGGTGATCCTCCTCGGGATCGTGACCTTCGGCATCACCCATTACCAAAACATTTCCGTCGAAAGCGCATCACGCGAAGCTTCCCGGTTCGGTGCCACCTATCCGGTGGTCGACGCCGGCTCGATGGAGCAGTGGCTGCGCGACGTGGCACAGGTTGCGGAGAATGCCGCCACCGGCGCCATGAGCTCAGCCGAGCCCAGCCGCGAGATCTGCGTCGCCCAGGGAACAGGCGACGATCCAGCCCAATTCGTCAGGCTCAGAGTGGTCGGACCGGAGCTGATTGGTGCGGCCACAGAGGCGACGGGTTGGTGCTTCGAGAACACGGCGCCGGTTTCCGACACCGTCGTGCAGGTGCAGCTCAAACGTGACGGCTGGATCGAGACGATCGTCTACTCCGCGAAGCCGGCCCTGACCGGGGAGGCGACGAACCGCTTCGAGCGGATGGAGCCGTGATGGTCCTGAACCGGATCCACAAGGTCAACAACGACGAATCGGGTTCGGTCCTGGTCCTGGTCACCTTCCTGATGGTCGGGATGCTGCTGATCACCGGTCTCGTCGTCGACTTCGGTGGGGTTTGGGGCTACCGGGCAAGCCAGCAATCGATCAGCGATTCCGCGGCTGCCGCCGGCGCCATCGCGCTTGCCGAGACCGGAAACGGCCAGGAGGCGTGCGAGACCGCCAAGGCGTACGTGATCAGCAACGCTCCCGGCGTCGGGTCGCTCGCCGGCATCAACTGCAACGTGTTTCCCGTTTTCTGCGAATCGGATACCGCCGAGGTAACCGCAACCACCATCCAAGGCGGCCTCACGGTGACCCTCTCCTATCCGGTGGTCGACGCCAGCCCGCTCATGGGGTCCGAAATCCGCGGCGCGCTGCCACAGCCGGCGACGGCCGCGGATGGCGATCCGTGCAACCGCGTCGGTGTCGCCATTGCCTCCCAGTGGCCTGCCACCTTCTCCCGCCTCGCCGGCATCGAGTCGTTCGACGCCAACGTCCATGCCGTTGCCAACTCCTCGCTCACCTCGGGTGGTCTGGTTCCGATCAACCTGCTGGTCCTCGATCGCACCGGTTGCCAAACGATTCATTCAAGCGGGAACGGAGGCATCTACATCGACGCCGTCTACACCCCGGACCTCGACGGCGATCCGGGCAACGGAGAAGTGGCAGGTCTGCTCCAGGGGGTGGCAGCCTCCGACTCGGATGGCAGCGACGGGTGCACCGGCAACGACGGTGTCATCAACATGGAAGGCTCGAACTCGGTGCTTCGCGCCGACGGGCCTGCCGGCTGCGCCAACGAGACCGGCACCCACCTGGTGAACGGTCAGATCGCCGGCGACGGATGTGGGAGGATCCAGACCCTGGCCCCAGGGACCCCTGGCTGCAACTTCCCAGCCTGCACGTTCGGCGGAGGCAACACGCCCAATCCGGAGCCGACCGCGCTCAACCGACGCCTGACCCGGGCTCCGATCGACCACCGCTACAACTGCAAGCAGGACTACAGCATCATTCCAGGGTCGATTGGGTGGGCAACCGATCCGCTCACCCCCGCCAACGCCCAGGACATTCGGGGCTGCGCCGAGGCGCCGGATCCACACATCGATGACCTGGTCGAGGCCGTCGGTGAGGTGGGGATTCCCGCAGGATTCCAGCCCTGGACGGCCGCCGGATATTCGTGCATCGTCGATGGGGCGCCGGCCACGACCATCCTCGTTCCATCTGGGAACTGGTATGTGGATTGCGCCATCTTCGAGGTCAAGCGCACCGTGATCTTCCAGGGTGGCAACGTCGTCTTTGCGGGATCGGTCGACATTGTTTCCAGCGGGACGCTGGCGATCAACGCCAACCCGGGCGTCTACGATGCCGTCGATCCGGAGGCGTGGGTGTTTCTTCGCACCGGCGTGCTTCGCAAGGCCGGAGACGCCACGCTGATCATGAACAACACCATGTTGTACGCCAGCAAGACCGCCCACATCGAGATGGCCGGAGGCAATGGGGCCCTCACGTGGGTGGCGCCCGACCAGGGCGATTTCGACGACCTGGCCCTGTGGGGAGAATCTCCCACGACCCACCTCTGGGCCGGCCAGGCAGATCTGACCCTCGAGGGCGTTTTCTTCACCCCGCTCGCCAGCGCGGAGTACGCGGGAACCGCAGGCCAGAACCAGATTCGCGCCCAGTTCGTTGCCGACCGACTCCATGCCCGTGGTCAGGGAACCCTGGTCGTGGCCCCCGGGCTTGGCAGAACCGTTGATTTCCCGCTCCCACCGGAGTCGATGCTGCTGAGGTAGCCGGCGGTGGCCAGTGACCGGTGACCGGTGGCCACCGAAGGGGACCCTCTTGTGAGTGGGCAGTGAGCCGGTGACGAGTGACCACCGAAGGGAAACGTCCTATGGAGTGGGCAGTGACCGCTGACCAGTGAACAGTATGGGGAATCGCTGAGGAATCAGGGTCGTGAAGCCGCGCTCGGGGGCCGCTGACTAGTTGCGATATCTGCTCGGAAAACCGTTGTGCCACATGAGTAATGGTGCGGGCGGCGGGAGTGGGGGGCATGGTGACTATTCGGAGAATGGACAAACGACAGCGGCCTTCGTCTGGCTGGGGAACGGTCGCGGCCGAAGGCGGCTACCTCTACGGTATCGAGGTGGCTGAGGGAGCCTCGGCCCTCAGCGTGGAGATTTTCGACGGCCCCTTCTACGACGGAGGAGGGTCGTTCCTGTTT
>CAXMOP010000113.1:0-2046 GCA_964195155.1 uncultured Kiloniellales bacterium
CACCTCGGCGGGCGACACCCGCAACTCCGCAGCTGGGCGACCCGAAAGCGCACTGAAGCCAGCCACCGCGATCAGCCCGATCAGAGAGAACTGGACGGCCTTGGACCAGCCGGGAATCGCCGACCAGCCGAAACGAATCGAAGCTGGCATGGACATCACCTGGCGTCGCGCTGCGGTTGCAGCGGCGACCCATAACACCACCGACCCCACCAGTGCAACGAGCAAGACGATGACGCCTACGACGACAGCAGTCTGAGCCCACGACGGCAGGTTCAGCCAAGACTCAACAAGACCATCCCACCAGTTCAGTTGCTGCGCCTGCATCGACATGACGCCAAACGCCGCCGGAGCCACTTGAGACCGCGGCGGGTATTGCGGCTGCCGTCGAGTACCAACAGACATTCCCCACCCCTCTAACCCCAACACAGCCCACCCTACCCAATGAAACGAACACCAACCCAGCCGGAGAACGCGCGCTCGTCGGCACGACCAACCTGTGCTCACTCCACCCAGCCGATGGCTACACGTTCACACGAAGAAACGCCACCCCCAAAATGACGTCGCGCGTCTCCGCTAACCAGGAACTGTCCATGATGAGACCTCCACCATTGTGATCTGGTCGGTCCGCGCTCCGGTGGGCGTCTTCTTCAGTTCCACGACGTGGCCACGCGTCATTGCCGGTCTCACAACCGCTCTTCTGTTCTTGCCGGCAGCCTTCTACGGGTGGTCGGTGGTGCGGTCACGAGCCCCGGTTGAGGATCGATCCAATGCTTTGGCCTTCCCCTAGAGACCGGGGTTCCGTGCTGTCGCTGGTCCGCAAAAACGGGGGATGGGAGGGGGGCTGCTTTGGTGGCATCCCGCCCGGGCGGCGGAACCGCCCCCCTCCGTCCCCCCACCTTTGGTGCCCAATGCCGCTGGATCATCAGCTACGACAGTCACGGCCGCGGAACCCGTCACGGCCGGGATGTGCGAAATCACAATGAGAGCCGTCACCGGCGAAACCGTCAAAGGAGACCCTGGCGGGCCGGCGTTGCTGGTTGGCGGAACACCGTGGCGGTTGCCGCATCGGGGATGATTGTTGGGTGGACAACGGCGCCCACCAATGTTTCCAGTGACGACGCATGTACTTGTGGCGGCCCTGGTTGTGCATATCTATTGAATCGGCAAAAGGACCACCGGATTGGATGACGGTCCTGGGAGAGGCGGGGTAACTAGTCAAACGCCGAGTGTTGGGAATGCCGCGCAGCCACTGCGGGGCCAAGACCGGCGCCGACGTCCTGTCAGCCAACAATATGCGTGACCTGGCGAGCGAGCCGCGAAAACTGGGCTGCTTGGCCTTGCACTTCCCGCGGTACCGTGAACCCTGCCTGACGGTCCGGCTTTCCGTCTACCCGATTGAAGGCTGGAGTGTGGGCGAAGGTCGATCCCGGAGGCGGCACCCAGCGACTGTCGGCTACGTCACCCGGGTCGGGGGTCGGCTTGCGTCACGGGCAGGAGGGGGCCGAAGAGAGGTCTGTGCGCAGCAGCTCGTTTGAAGAGCCACCCTCTTCGCACCCCACGGCCCCCTCCGCCCTTCTCCATGTATCGGCAACAAGCCAGAATCGCTACAGCCCCAGACACCGAAGACCGATCCTGACACTGCCTGAACGGACCTCGTCCTTCAACCAAACCGGGACGCGGTCCGCCCCCCTCAGGTAGAGAGCCGGACCCCCGGATACCGACGCCAGCGCATACCAGGCCGAGGCAGCCAGGGGTCCGGCCGATTCAAAGAGAGTTCCCCAACTCCCAACGCCCGCAGGTACTAGCTCAACTAGCGCATGTGTGCCGATATGGGCGGGTTGCGGGAAGCATGAGAAAGACATCCCTCTCCCATCATCACTCATATCGACCAGGACCAGACATTGAGAAAAGGCGCCCCGAAGGGCGCCCCTTCTGCTTCTCGCAATGAGTTCGGTTACGTCGCTTCGAGCGTCGCGCCGACTTCACTGAACTTGTCATTGATCTCGGTACCGAGGAACAACGCGCCAGCGATCACGACAACAGCGA
>CAXMOP010000114.1:0-10559 GCA_964195155.1 uncultured Kiloniellales bacterium
GCCAGGGCGCTCGCTCAGGAGCCAGACATCATCCTCGCCGACGAGCCGGTGGCCTCCCTTGACCCGGTGACGTCGCACATCGTGATGCGCGACCTGCAGCGGATCAACCGTGAGCTCGGAATCACCACGCTGATCAACCTGCACTTTCTCGACCTTGCCCGTCAGTACGGAAAGCGCCTGATCGGGCTCAACGACGGCGAGGTCGTTTTCGACGGCGACATCACCGACGTCGACGACGAGGTGTTCCGACAGATCTACGGCCGAGCCATCACGCCGGACGATCTGCTCGAAGGCGCAGAGGCGTGACCGCCGTCGATCAGCACGCCAGGCCAGTCGCACCACCCAAAGTCGTCGACTACATCCTGCCGCTCGTGGTCGGGGTCATCGCGGCGGGCGCCACCGGTGTTCTCGGGTCGATGGGCCAGGCGATGGGCCCCATATGGGGCCTTGCGCTCGCAGCGGTGGTCTTTGCCATCTTCGCCTGGCAAGGCATGACCCGATCGATTCTCGACGCGGTCATCCTGGCCGTCGGAGGGGTCATCGGGATCGGATACTTCTCGTCGGTGGTCTTCGGCAGATCCGGGGTGATCGATCTCAGGCTCGCGCTGCTCGCCTCCCTTGGCTGGGCCCTCTTTGGGCTCGGCGTCGGCATCGTCGTCGTCAGGAACCGCGATGGGCTCAAACCGGGCGCAGCGATCGCACAGGGCCTCACCTGGGGCGGCGGGGCCCTGCTCGTCAGCCTGACCGCAGGCGCCATGGGCCTCGTCACCGTGCTGAACGCACGTCGGATCGAGGCTGGTGAGATCGAGGAGTTGACCGACCGGCTGTTCATCGCCGTTGCGGCGGTCGCAGCGGCCTTCGGCATAGCGGTTGCGTTGTCGCTTTGGGCGAAGCTTCCCGTGCTGACCGGGATTTCCGTCGTCGTCGTCCTGACCGTCCTCGCCTTCAATGAGATTGCCTTCTCGTTCTTCGAGCTCATCTCCGAGACAACGAAGATGGGGCCGTTTCTCGGCAAGTTCTGGCCGCCGGATTTCACCTGGGCTAAGAGTCTCGGACAGCCCGAAACCAATGTCCTCCTCGAGCCCTACATCGAAACGATCCAGATCGCCATCGTCGGTGCCACGGTCGGCTCGCTGATCGCTCTGCCGCTGGCCTTCATGGCGTCGCGGGCCACCACCTACAACAACTGGGTGTACGGCGTCGCCAAGGGCTTTATGAACGTGATGCGGACCATTCCCGACCTGATCTGGGCGGTGTTCTTCGCCACGGCCGTCGGCTTCGGCAGCCCGTTTGCGGGTGCCCTGGCGATGATCATGTTCTCGCTGGCGATCATGTCCAAGCTGTTTTCCGAGACCGTGGACGCCATCGATGTCGGCCCGCTCGAAGCCGGCAAGGCGTCGGGTGCCCGGCACTCCCAGGTGATCCAGTACACCGCCTTCCCACAGGTGAGCCCGAACTACGTTGCCTACTCCTTCTATATCTTCGAGCTGAACATCCGGGCCTCGGTCATCATCGGGTTCGTCGGGGCCGGTGGGATCGGTCGGCTTCTCGACGAGCGGCGCAGCTTCTTCCAGTGGGACCAGGTGATGGCGATCGTCCTGATCATCTTCGTCACCGTGCTCATCATCGAGGCAGTCTCGATCTACGCCAGGCGCAAGTTGCTGTGACGGTTCCCGACCTCGAGGTCGACACCGAGGAGCAGATCCGGCCCCAGGAGCCGGTTCGCCCCAAGGTCATCCGCTGGGTGATCACCGCGGCGATCTTGATTCCCTTGATCTGGTCGGTAGCCGGCCTCGACATCTCGATCAGCCGAATCGTCGAGGCCCCCGGTCAGGTGTGGAACCTCGTCACCGGCCTGTTCCCGCCGGACTTCACCAATAGCGGGAGGATCGTCACCAAGCTGCTCGAGTCGGTCTACATCGCCTGGATCGGCACGGTCATCGGCGCCCTGTTCTCGTTCCCCCTGGCCTTCGCCGCAGCTACGAACGTATCTCCTCGCTGGCTTTCGGTCCCGACCAGGGGGATTCTGTCCGGCATCCGGGCCTTCCCCGAATTGATCCTCGCCATCATCCTGATCAACCCGTTCGGTCTCGGGGCCTTCACCGGCGCCATCGCCATCGGGCTTCACTCGATCGGAACGCTTGGCAAGCTGTCTTCGGAGGTGATCGAGGGCATCGACGAGGGGCCAAGGGAGGCGATCCAGTCGGCGGGAGGAAGCCTCGCCGAAGAGGTGCGTTTCGCCATCATCCCCCAGGCGATGCCGACCATCGTTGCCTACTGGCTGTACCGGTTCGAGATCAACGTTCGTGCCTCTGCGGTGCTGGGTCTCGTCGGCGCCGGCGGCATCGGCGCCGAGATCATCGCCCGCCTCAGGTTCCCAAACGACTGGCAGAGAGCGGGCGCCGCCCTCATCGCCACGGTCGTGGTCGTGCTGATCATCGACGCCATCTCGGCGGCGATCCGGCGCCGGATCATCAGCGGCCAGCCTTCGGACAGCGCCATGGCCTGGTCTGCCGGGATCATCCTTGGATCGGGGATCGATCCACCGGTACCCGGCCAGCAACAGGCATGACCGACGGCGGGTTCATCCTGAGAGGCCGGGTCGAGGCCGAGCAACTCGAAGATGAGCTGCTGGCGCCTGCGGCATCCCGCTCCGCCCAATCGAAGGGCCGCGCCGTTGCCGAGGAGCCGGATGAGTGGCGCACCGCGTTCGAGCGAGACCGCGACCGCATCGTGCACTCCAAGGCGTTCCGCCGCCTCAAACACAAAACCCAGGTGTTCATGAACCCGGAGGGCGACCACTACGTCACCCGGCTCACTCACACGCTTCAGGTAACCCAGATCGGCTCGGCCATCGCCCGCTACCTGTCGCTCAACGTGGCGCTCACCGAGGCGATCTCCCTTGGCCACGACGCCGGTCACTCCCCGTTCGGACACACCGGCGAGGAGGCGCTGAGCGAGTTCATCGACGGTGAATGGCGCCACTCCGAGCAGTCGGTGCGGATTTTCGAGGTCCTCGAGCCGCTCAACCTCACCGCCGAGGTGATCGACGGGATTCGGTCCCACCCGTGGAAGGTCGAGGTACCGCCCTCGACACCGGAGGGTCGCATCGTGCGATATGCCGACCGGATCGCCTACCTCGCTCACGACGCGTTGGATGCCGTGCGCGCCGGGATCCTCACCCCGGACCAGTATCCGCGATCGGCGCTAAACACCCTCGGCGAGCCGGGGCGGGAGTGGATCGAGGCCATGATCGCTTCGGTGGTGAGCGAGTCGATGGCGCTCGGCGACATCGCGATGTCGGATCAGACCCTCGGTGTCCTGCTCGAGTTGCGCGAGTTCATGTTCGAGAACGTGTACCTGCGCAGCGATGCCGAGGCGCAGCGGCGCCGAGCAAGGGAGACCACGAGGGCCCTTGTCGAGTACTACCTCGAACACCCCCAGGAGATCCCGGATTCATACCGGCATAGCGACGCCGACACCCTGATCCAGGTGCTCGACTACGTGTCGGGGATGACCGACCGGTATGCGCTGCGGGTCCACGACGAGCTATTCCGCCCCAGCCTGTTCCTGAGCTAAGTCTTCGTCTCCCCCGCGAAGCTGCTGCTTGCGCGGGAGACGAATCAGGAAACGACCACCGAGATCAGCGCCAACAACGCGAAGTTTGCCAGGGTCCACAGCAGGCAGGCAGCGACGTACGAGCGGATCCAGGATCCCCACGATTCCGACCGCTGCCCGATGGCGGCTCCGGCGAGGTACCACAGGGGAAGGCTGGTGACCAGGCCGAAACCGAGCACCGTCGCCCTGGTGATTTCGATGAAATCGAACGAGACGAACCACACGGTGGGCAGAGCAACAACGGTGAGAATCGACCCGACGAAGGTCGCGGCGAAGTCCTGGAGGTCCCCGGCTTTGCGGAATCCCACGCTGAGGCTGGTTCCGACGAGCAACAGCGGATACGTGAGCGATGCAACGCCGCCGCGCAGCCTCCCCACCGATGTGCGCTTGGGGGCAAAGGAAACATCCGCAGTGCCCTCATCGGGTTGCGTCATGGCGCCAAGCGTACCGTTGCGGGCGGATCAGCTCCGCTTCGCTTTAGGCCAGCTCGTCGAGGTCTTTGACGAGCTGGTTTCGATCAAGCGGATCATCGACCTTCTCGGCCTCGGCGCGGGCCAGAGTCAACCATTCTTCCTTCTTCTCCGGTTGATCGTTCTCACCGGCGAGCCGGGCAAGCGCTTCGTAGGCGTACCCGGTGAATACGGGCCCAACGTCGCCGGAAGTGGCGATCTCGAGGGACTGGTTGGCGTAGCGCTCGGCCTCGTCGAAGCGGCCGGCCTCGGCGTACACCCGCGAAAGCTGCCAGGCGCTGATGGCGCGGTTCTTCGAGCCCACGTCGTCTCGCTGTGTCCAATGCCAGGAGGAAACGTGGGCGAGCGAGATCATCTCTTCGATGTCCTCGGGGGAGCGCTTCTCCTTCTCGATGGAGTCCCACGCCGAATTGAATGCGTACACCGAGAACAGCCGATGCGCCGACTGTTCATCGAGTGGCTCGTCCGCTTCCAACGCCTCTGAATCGGCCGTTTCCTCTTCGATTCCCTCGTCTTCTGCCATGCGGCGACCCTAGCCGAAGGGCGTCATCTGCATCCTGCCGCTAGCCTCCTGGCCCCTATGCTCGGACCGAAAACGCTGGGACGGCTGCCGAGTCTCCTGCTCATCATTGCGCTGCTGACGCTCGCTCCGATACCCGCCGGCGCGCAAACAAAGTCTGACGTCGAGAAGAAGGAAGCGGAGAAGGAAGCCGCATACCACGAGCTCCTCGACGCCAACCAGGCCGTCGGCCAGGCGATCTCCGACCTCGAGGCCATCGAACTGCAGCTCGATCAGCTCGGATACACGATCTACCGGCTCGATCGAACCATCGAGGACTTTGACAGCCGCACCGCGGAGCTGCGATCGATCGCCCAGGTGGTCGTTGTCGAGGCATACACGAACAGCGGCTCCGGCAACATGGTGACGGCCGCCTTTGCTGCGGCCAGCATCCAGGATCTCATCACGAGCCAGGCGCTCATCGATACCGCCGCCAGCCACGATTTGGCGGCGCTCGACCTTTTGACCGCCGTCAACCGCGAGAACGATCGACTCAAACTCGAGGTGGCGGAACACCGGGCCGATGTCGAGATCCTCGAAGCCGATCAGCAGGCCCTGGTCGAAGTCCTCGCCGAGGCGAGAACCAGGGCGGACGCCATCTTCCAGAAGGCCAACGCCGAGTATAAGGACGCCTATGCGCGGTACCAGGCCGAACTGCGTCGTCAGGCAGCCCTGGCGGCGGCGCGGCGCTCCGGGGGCGGCTCAGGCCTACCGTCGAGTCAGACCGTCGGCGTCGTGTGCCCGGTGGCGGGCTCAACGTGGTTCATCGACACCTGGGGAGCGCCTCGCTCCGGCGGCCGGACCCACAAAGGGGTCGACATGTCGGCGGCGTACGGGGCGAAACTAATTGCGATGAACTCAGGCAAAGTCCGGCTCAACTTTCATTCGGCGGGAGGTCGACAGGTCTACCTGACCGCCGACGACGGCAACTTCTACTACTACGCCCACCTCTCGGGGTACGCACCCGGGCTGGCGACGGGCCACCGGGTCGACAAGGGCCAGGTCATCGGATACGTCGGCACCACCGGCAACGCCAGCACCGCCCACCTGCACCTGGGAATGGGGATCAGCGGTGGTCCGCTGGTCAACCCGTACCCAACGGTCCGCCAAGTCTGCTGAGCTGCGAGTCGCGAGTCGCGAGTCACGAGTCACGAGTACCGACTCGCTGACCGCCGAGGCTCGTCGCTCCCCCCGCGCCAGAGTCTTGGTCTCCCCCGCAACAGCGGGGGAGACGCGGCGCGTTCGAGCAATCCTGGAGAGACGAAGTCCTCAGTCTTCAGTCCGGAAGTCTTCCGCCAGATCGAACGGTCTTGCCGACGACTGATGACTGTTGAAAGCTCATGCTTCGCCGCAGAGGAGGCTTCGGTTGCTCCCCCCTCAAGGGGGAGTCCCGACCGGAGGGAGGGGAGGGGGGTCAAGCCGTGGTCGCGACAACGCTTTGACCCCCTCCGCCTCGCTGGCGCTCGGCACCTCCCCCTGAGGGGGAGGCAAACAGTCACGCGTTGGTGCAACTGTCGCACCTCCGCGCCACCGTTCACCTGAGGGGAGGCAAAGAGCCCTCAACCGGACGAGGAAGCCTCAGTACCCCAGCTGGTCGAGCATCTCTTCCATGGTCGGAGTGAGGTCGAGGTCGCGCACCGCCGACAGGTCCACCCATCGCACCTCGGCGGCGTCATCGCCGGCCTGGAGCTCGCCGCCGACCACGAACGCGGCGAAATCAACCACCGCATAGTGAAACGCCGGCGGATCGGCCTGGTCGATGATGTCGCCGATCCACACCGGGTCGCCCACTTCGACGATCAGACCGGTCTCCTCCAACACCTCTCGGCGGACCCCGTCGGCCATGGTCTCCCCGTGGCGCTGACGCCCGGCGGGGACGGCCCAGGACCCGGGATACGCACCACGCTTGCGGCGGACGAGCAGGATGCGCCCCTCGTCGACGATGACGGCGCCGACGCTCGGGATCGGACGGGTTTCCTTCACCGCTACCGGAAACGGGCCGGGTCGATCTCGGACGGTTCGAGGCCGGCGGAGACAATGTCGTCGGGCAGGCGGTGGCCGTCGACCAGCGCCGCGGTTGCTCGAGCGGCCGCCGGGGCGGTCATGATCCCGAACCCGCCCTGGCCGACCAGCCAGAAGAACCCGGGATGGTCCGGGTCGAAGCCGATGACGGGCATCCGGTCCGGGGCGAAGGTGCGCAGGCCGGCCCAGGTGCGTGGGACGTGGCGGATAAGCAGTGTCGTCGCAGCCTCGATCCGCTCGATCGCTAGCGCGACGTCGATCTCTTCGACGCCGACGTCGTGGGGCTCCATCGGTGTCTCGTCGCCGAGGCTGCCCATGAAGTGGCTCCGCTCGGGCTTGAAGTAGAAATCCTCTTCGATGTCGATGATCATCGGCCAGTCGCTGATGTCGACGTCGTCGGGGGGAGCGAAGGTGAAGGCGGTGCGCCGCATCGGGGTGAGCCCGAGCGGCGTGATCCCGGCCAGGGCGGCGACCCGATCACCCCAGGCGCCGGCAGCGTTGACCACGATCGGTGCAGTAATGATGGTGTCGCCGGCGGCGATCCGCCAGCGATCGCCCGCCCACTGCAGCACGGTGACCTCGGCGTCGGTCCTGACCTCCCCATCTCGCAGGCGAATACCGGCGAGGTATCCCTGGTGGAGGGCGTGCACGTCAACCTCCATCGCCTCGCGGTCGACGGCGGCGAAGGCGATGCCCGCGCCGAGCACCGGGCATAGTGCCGCCAGGTCCGCGCCCTCGAGCACATCGACGCCGCCTCCGGCCACCTCTTCGAGGTAGCGGTCGAAGTGAACCTTCTGGTCGGTCCTTGCGACCATCGCCACCGGCATCGGCGAGAGCAGCGGGGTCCCGGCGAACACGTCTGGCGGCGATTCGAGGAACCTCCGGCTGGCCTTTGAAAGCGGCTTGACCGCTCCTCCCTGGTAGCCCTCGGTGAATATTGCCGCCGAGCGACCGGTGGTGTGATACCCCGGAACCGATTCCTGCTCCAGGACCAGCACCGTGTGGTCTCGGGCCAGTTCGTATCCGGCGGAAGCTCCGGCGATGCCGGCCCCGATCACGACCACGTCGACGTCGGTCATGCCATCACCCGCCTGCCTACTGACTTGGCGGTGAGCACGATGAAGAAGAGGACGACCGGCACGACTGCCATGGTTGCAGAGCCCGAGGTATCGGCGTGGTAGCTGACAATGAGCCCGATCACCACCGATACCACTCCGATGACCGCAGCGGTCACCATGATCGTCGGCACCCGCCGTACCAGGATCGCTGCGGTCGCCGGCGGGCCGACCAGCAGGCCAAAGACGAGCAGTGTGCCGACAGTCTGGAACGACCCCACTATGGCGATGGTGATCAGGCCGAGCAGTGCCAGGTTGGCCGCGCGGGGATGCAGCCCGTACAGCGCTGCCTTCTGCTCGTCGAAGGCCAGGACCAGGAACGGCCGGTAGAGCAACACCGAGGCGACCACCGCCACCACGGCAACGATGGCCAGGATGACCAGATCCCGGGTGGTGACGCCGAGGGCATCTCCGAAAAGCAGGGTGGTGAGATTTCCCGCGAACGACGGGGTCCGGCTCACCAGGATCACCCCGACGCCGAGCATCCCGACGAACAGCAGCCCGATGCCGGTGTCCTCCGAGAACGTGGTCTGGCGGTGGATGAGGTTGATGCCGGCGATCATGACGACCGCTGCGCCAACCGCCCCGAGGAGGGGGCTGAACCCGACGAGCAGCGCCAGGGCGATGCCGGGGATGACCCCGTGCACCAGGGCGTCGCCGAGGAACGTCATCCCTCGCAGCACCACCCAGGTGCCGACCACCGAGGTGGCGACGGCGGCAAGAGACCCTCCGAGCAGCGCCCGCTGCTGGAAGGCCAGCTCGAAGGGGGCGGTCAGCCAGTCCATGGTGTCAAATCTACGCCGTCACGAGCCGAGCGCCGCGGCGATCCGCTCGGCGTCGAGGATCAGCATCCCGATCAGCGTGTCGGCGCCAGTGCCGGGCTCCCCGAGCGACCCGGTGTACAGCTCAACGACCGCAACGGTGAACCCGGCCTCGGCGGCGACCGCATGGGCCAGGGCGTCGGGCTCGGTGGTCTCGGCGAAGATCGCCCGCACCTGCTCGCGCTCGATCGTCTCGACCAGCTCGGCGAGCTGCGCCGAACTGGGGTCGCCGAGAGACGATCCACCGGGGACCACCGTCCCGACGATCTCGAAGCCGTAACGGTCGGCGAAGTAGCCGAGTGACTCGTGATTGGTGACCAGCGTGCGCCGCTCGGCGGGGATGTCCCCAAGCCGCCGCTCGATCTGGATGTGAGCCCCGTCCAGGGCATCGCTATACACATCGGCATGAGCGCCCCAGGCGGGGCTGCCGTCGATCATGAACAACGCCTTGGCGATCGCAACCGTCGCCGTCTTCATCCGCCCCGGGTCCATCCACACGTGAGGATCGACGCCCTGGCCATCCGTCACCGGGAGTGGCGTCAACTGCGCACCCAAAGAGAGCACGTTCACCCCGTCGGCCTCGGCCGCGGCCAGCACATCGCCCAGGCCCTCCTCGAGGTCGAGCCCGTTGGCCACGACCAGGTCGGCTTCATAAAGCGCCGCCACCTGCCGGGCAGAGGGCACGAAGTCGTGAGGGCTGGCACCGATCGGCATCAACACCTCTACGGCGGCCTGGCTCCCAGCCACGTTGGAGACGACGTCGCCGATGATCGAAGTGGTCGCGACCACCTTCAACCCGGTGTCGGCTTGGGGCTCGGCGGAGCAGCCGGTCAAGGCGACCGCGGCGATCAGGGCCGCCGCCGGGATCAGCGTTCCCAACTTGTTGCGCATAATGAGAATGATTCCTATTATCTATTCGGAACCGTATCAAGGGGCCCGAATTGACGCAACAGCTGGAGCGCGATGTCGAGCAGCGGCTGGCCGCCCACGGGGTGCGATTCACCAGCGGTCGGCGCCAGGTCGTGGATGCGGTCGTCTCGGCCGACGGGCCGCGAACCGCTACCGAGATCCACACCGCGCTCGACTCGGTCCCCCTGTCCTCGCTGTATCGGAGTCTCGGAGTGCTCACCGACGCCGGGGTGATCGCCCAGCACCACGGTGCCGACGAGACCACTCGCTACGAGCTGTCCGAATCGCTGAGCGAGCACCACCACCATCTGGTGTGCGTGTCGTGTGGGTCGATCAGCGACGTCGCCGCCTCCGATGACCAGGAAGCGACCGTCGACCGCCTCGTCGAGGCCCTAGCCGGCTCGGCCGGGTTCAGAATGACCGGCCATCGACTCGAAATCGAAGGATTGTGCGCCCGATGCCACTAGCCGTCCACGCCGACGAGGTCGTGTATACCTACGACGGGCAGGTGGCTATCGATGCGTCGACGTTCGATATCCCGATGGGTCGGATCACCGCGCTCATCGGCCCCAATGGATCGGGGAAGTCGACGCTGCTTAACGGCATCGCCGGGCTCATCCAGCCCAAGAGCGGGAGCCTCGAGGTGTCACCGCAGGACCAGCGGCAGATCTCGTATGTCATCCAGACCAAGAAGGTCAACGAGTCGCTCCCGGTCACCGTGCGTGAAGTGGTCACGATGGGCCGGTATGCCACGCGTGGCGCACGCGGCCGCCTCAAGGCGATCGACCGGCGCACGGTCGACGACTCGATGGACCGGATGGCGATCAACGACCTCGCCGATCGGCATCTCAACGAGCTCTCGGGCGGACAGCGGCAACGCGTGTTCGTCGCCCAAGGGCTGGCACAGGACCACGACATGCTGCTCCTCGACGAGCCAATGACCGGGTTGGACATCACCTCGGCACAGGCCATCGACTCGGTGATCCACGACGAGAACGCCCATGGGTGCACGGTGGTGATGAGCACGCATGATCTCGCCGAGGCG
>CAXMOP010000115.1:0-119579 GCA_964195155.1 uncultured Kiloniellales bacterium
GCTCGCCGCCTGACTGCGTGATCGCGACAGAGGTAGTCGAAAGCAATTCAGTCGGGCTCGCCGCCTGACTGCGTGATCGCGACAGAGCTAGTCGAAAGCAATTCAGTCGGGCTCGCCGCCTGACTGCGTGATCGCGACAGAGCTAGTCGAAAGCAACTCAGTCGGGCTCGCGACTCGCGACTCGCGACTCGCGACTCTTGTGTTGTTGCGGCGGCACATGGCACTCGTCATTGTTCAAGACCGTCCTAGGGTGGCAGTGTGGCACTCGACCTTCGCCCGCTTGATTTTGGCGACAAGATCGGCGCCACGTTCAAGGTGTACCAGTCGAACTTCACGATCCTGATCACGATCGTCGCGATCGTTGTCATCCCGTTGCAGATCCTGGCGGCGCTGGTCGGCTGGCTTTTCGCTAATGACTTGCCGATCGATCCAGAGACGGGCTTGATCGACGCCGAAGCCATCGAGGCAAGCATGATCGTGGGCTTCCTGGGGACCGCCATTCTTCTGGCGATTATCACCGCGATCGGCACGCTGCTCGCCACGGCGGGAGTAATGAAGGCCATCGCCGACCACGCCCTGGGAGCTGCCCCCGATTGGCAGGACTCGCTTCGCTTCGCCTGGTCCAAGATCGGCCCACTCGTCGTCGGCAGCATCTTCTATGGGCTCGGCCTTGCCGGCGTAATGGTCGCGGCGGTGATCGCCCTGATCGTCCTGGTGGCGATGCTCGACGCATTCGGAGCCTTCGTCGGGGTAATCGTGTTGATCGGCGCAGTCGTCTTCGTAGTGGTCCTGGCGGTCTCGTGGTCGGTGTGGGTGCCCGCGGTGCTCCTCGAGAACAAAAGCGGCGCGAAGGCGCTCGGTCGGTCGAACGACCTCACCAAGGGAAGACGCTGGCCCACCCTCGGTTTCCTGGTCGTCATCTACATCATCGTCGGCCTGATCAACGCGAGTGTCGGTGGGATGCTCTCTCGATTGTTCAGCGATCCATTGGCACAGACGGTGATCAATATCGCACTCACCGTCTTCACGACGCCGATCGCCGCCGCCGCGATCGTCGTGCTCTACTTCGACCACCGGGTGCGTAGTGAGCCGTTCGACATCGAACACCTTGCCAACGAACTCGGCGGGGATCCGGGCCGGGATTTTGGTCAGTTCGGCACTCTCCCACCCGACGAGCCGCCACCGCCCCAATAACGCGCACTCGCGACGTCGGTCTCGTGACCATTGGCCTCGCGACTCGCGACGTCGGACTCGTAACCGTTGGGCTTGCGACTCGCGACTCGCGACTCACGACTCGCTAGGTCCCCTGATCCCAGGACGCCAGATAGCGCTCCTGCTCTTCGGTCAGCGAGTCCAGGCTGGCGCCCATCGCCTCGAGCTTGAGACGGGCGACCTCGTGGTCAAGATCGTCCGGCAGCGTGTACACCTCGGGACCGAGCTCATCCTGATTCATGACCAGCCATTCGGCGGCGAGCGCCTGGTCGGCGAACGACAGATCCATGACGTCGGCCGGGTGACCCTCGGCCGCGCCGAGGTTGACCAGGCGCCCTTCGGCGACGACGAGGATACGGCGACCGTCCGCGAGCTCGTACTCCTCGAGATTGTCGCGCAACACGCGGCGCCGAACCGCGAGGTCGTCGAGGGCCTCAAGGTCGATCTCCACGTCGAAATGGCCGGCGTTGGCGAGGATCGTTCCGTCCTTCATGGCCTTGAAATGCTCGCGGCGGAGAATATGGATATCACCGGTCGCGGTCAGAAACAGGTCGCCGATCGGGGCCGCCTCATCGGCGGTCAGCAATCGGTGGCCTTCCATCACAGCCGAAAGCGCCCGGATCGGGTTGACCTCGATCACGGCAACGTTGGCACCGAGACCGGCGGCTCGCGTAGCGATGCCCCAACCGCAGTCGCCATATCCGGCCACGACCACGGTCTTGCCGGCGAGCAAGATGTTCGTCGATCGAAGAATGCCGTCGAGTGACGACTGGCCGGTCCCGTGCCGGTTGTCGAACAGGTGCTTGGTGTCGGAGTCGTTGACCGCGATCACCGGGTAGCGCAGAACGCCGTCCGCTGCCATCGCCCGCAGCCGGATGACCCCCGTCGTGGTCTCCTCGAGACCGCCGAGAACGGGCTGGTCGGCCCGAGCCTGGTGCAATACGGTTGTCGCGTCTGCGCCATCGTCGAAGACGATGTGCGGTTCGGTGTCGAGGATGGCGTCGATGTGGCGATAGAAAGTGTCTGAGTCTTCGCCTCTGATCGCATACACCGGCACCCCGTCGGCGACCAGCGCCGCGGCGACGTCATCTTGGGTGGAAAGCGGGTTGGAGGCGCTGAGAACCACCGATGCCCCGCCGGCGCGCAGCGTGCGCATCAGATAGGCCGTCTCAGTCGTGACGTGCATGGTTGCGGCGATCCGGATGCCTTCGAGCGGCTTCTCCTTTTCGAACCGCTCCTGGATCGCGGCCAGCACCGGCATGCGGCGCGCCGCCCACTCGATGCGGAGCTCTCCGGACTCGGCGAGCCCCGGATCGGCAATGTCGTAGTTCACTGGTCTTCCTTTCCAAGTTGGTTTTTGAACCGCTCGATGGTCTCCACCGGGACGGGATCAGTACCCGCCAGTTCGGCGACGGCCACCGAAGCCACGTCGCCAATAATGGCCAGGCTGGACAACCTGGCGAGCGTTCCCTCTCCGCTCGAATGAATCGTGGCTGCGTGAACCGCGGTATCCCCGACGACACGCTCGCTCAGGTCGAGGCGGCGCGTGATCCGGGGATGGTCCCGGGAATCGTGGAGCCAGACCAGCGCGAAATGGTCCCGGGTACCTTGGTGCCAGCCCTCCAGCTCGTTGTGGTTCATCTCCGGCAACTCGCTCGCATAGGCAGGGACCTTGGCATTCTCGTTGAGCTGGGTCTTCCACCGATACGCAGCGGCCGCCCCAACGCCAAATCCCCCGTAGATGATGGTGGTCTTTCCGTGGAGCCTGGTGGCGATCAAAGAGCCCTCCTCGACCGCAGGGCCCGACCCACCTCCCAGCAGATCTTCGACGAGCGCTGCCGCCTCGGCCAACTCACCAGCGGCGTCCGCAATGACACCCGAGGCGGCGAGGACCTGCATCGTGGCCGCCGTCTGATACCCGATACCAGCCCGTGGTTGCATCCCCGCCGGCACGAGGACAATCGGGAGTTCGCGCTCTTCGGCGAGCTGGGCAAGCCGGCCGCCGGATGCGACGGCCGCGACCGGCAGACCCGCGTCGAGCGCGGCGTCGACACCGGAGAGCACTTCTTCGGTATTGCCGCTGTAAGAAACGGCGATGACTGCTGCTTCAGACGGCACCGCCCACTCCGGGAGCCCGTAACTGCGGTGCACGGTCACCGGACGGGCGCTGTCGGCGACCAGACTTGCCACAGACGCGGCCATTGCCGACCCACCCATGCCGAGCAACACGATCGGCCGGTCGGCGTCGATCGGTGCGGGATCGAGGTCGAGGCCCCACCGGAACTGGTCTGGCAACGTCAGGATCGCCTCCATCATGACGTTCATGCCGGAGGCAGCGCTTCGTCGACCAGCATCACGGGGATTCCGTCGCGCACCGGATAGCGGCGCCCGCACTCCCCGCATTCGAGTACGTCGGGATCGCGCCGCTCGGTCAGCATCCCGGCATCAACCGGGCACTGCATGATCTCAAGCAGTGCCGGGTCTACCAAAGGTTCGGTCATGATTGCTCCATGATGATCGTGGCCACTTCAGCGACCAGTTGGTCCACCGCCTCTTGGTGCGGTGCCTCGGCATTGAGCCGCAGCTTGGGCTCCGTATTCGACGGCCGCAAATTGAACCAGCGGTCACCCAGATCAACGGTCAGCCCGTCGAGATAATCCGCCTCCGCATCGGAGAAGGCTTCCTCGACGGCTCGCATGACGCCCTGCTGGTCGGCGACGTCGTAGTTGATCTCCCCCGATGCCGCATACGGCTCGTACGCCTGTCGCAGCTTGGATAGCGGCTCTTCGGCCTCGGACAACACCTGCATCAGGACCAGCATCGCCAGGATTCCCGAGTCGGCTCGATAGTTGTCGGCGAAGTAATAGTGCCCCGAGTGCTCGCCCCCAAACACGGCGCCGGTGTCCTTCATGATTTGTTTGATGAACGAGTGGCCCACCCGGGTGCGCACTGGCAATCCCCCGGCGTTTTCAATGGTTTCCGGCACGGCCTTTGAGCAGATCAGGTTGTACACCACCGTTGCGCCCTTGTTGGCACGCAGAAACCAGTCGGCGATCAGGGCGGTGGTCGCGCTGCCGGGGAGCGGCACCCCACGATCGTCGATGAAGAAGGCGCGGTCTGCGTCGCCGTCGAAGGCGACACCGAGGTCAGCAGGCGTTTGCGCCATGTGAGCGAGTAGATCCTCGAGGTTCTCCGGTTGGAGCGGATCGGCCGGGTGGTTGGGGAACGTCCCGTCCGGGTCGAGATACAGCCCATCAAGCGTCGCCGGGGTCCGTTCGAACACGGCGGGCAGGGCGATACCCGCCATGCCATTGCCGGCATCGACGGCGACCCGGAGGTCGGCGAACCGGGTTGCGTCGACGACCGAGAACAGATGATCCACATACCCGTCGAGGATGTCGCGATGCTCGATCGACCCGGGCTCCGGTGAATTCGCCGGAGGGTCGGTGGCGACCGCCAGGATGTCGCTCAACCCGGTCTCCTCGCCGACGGGTGCGGCGCCGGGAAGGCAGAATTTCATCCCGTTCCACTCCGCCGGGTTGTGTGACGCGGTCACAACAACGCCGGGCAGGTGCTCCGAGCCGCTGACGAAGTACAGGGCGTCGGTGGTGATCTGGCCGATATCGAGCACGTCGACGCCTCGCGACATGATCCCGTCCGAGAGCGCGGCGATGAGCATCGGTGACGACCGGCGCACATCGCCGCCGACAATGATCCGAGGAGAGTCGGCGAACTCGGCAAATCCGATTCCGATCCGCCGCGCTGCGTCCTCGTCGAGCTGGGCGGGGACGATGCCGCGGACGTCATATGCCTTGAAGATGGTCTCGAGCTGCACGGAGCAGGAGTGTATGAGTCGTCAGTCGTCAGTCGTCAGTCGTCAGTCGTCAGAGGGCGGCGAAAAGGACAACCGCGTCTTCGGGCTGAAGACTGTGGACTCAGGACTGTGGACCTGAGGCCTATGGACTTGAAGACAGGACTTGGACTCTCTTTCGCCTCCTACTCTCCCCGACATGGCCAATGGAACGCCGACCTTCTCGATTGTGATCCCGGTTCATAACGAGGCGAGCTATCTCCCGGGCGCACTCGCCGAGCTCTTCGCCGAGCTGTCGTCGGTCCCGGCCACGGTCAAGGTCCTCGTCGTGGAAAACGGATCGACCGATGCCACTGCGGCGACTGTGCAGTCGCTCGCCGAGGACTATCCCGGTCTCTCGCTGATCTCCCTTCCCGCCGCCGACTACGGGGCGGCGATGCGAGAGGGGTTTCTCGCTACCGACGGCGATTGGGCCGTCAATTTCGACATCGACTACTTCTCCGGTGCATTCCTGGCCAGGGTGCTGGAACTCGGGAGCGACGCCGACCTCGTGCTCGCGTCGAAACGCGCCCCTGGAGCGGACGACCGCCGGTCGGGCTTCCGCCGTTTCGCCACCTGGGCGTTCAATCAGATTCTTCGCTTCGGTCTGGGGTCGAGTGTGTCCGACACCCATGGCATGAAGGCGATCCGACGGGAGGTGGTGGCCGTTATCACCCCGGACTGCCGGTCGACCCAGGACCTGTTCGACACCGAGCTCGTGATGAGAGCCGAACGAGCCGGCTACCGCATCGTCGAGGTGCCGGCGGTAGTGGAAGAGAAGCGGGAGACTCGCTCCAGCCTGATGAACAGGGTGCCCCGCACCCTGCGTGGAGTCATTGCGATTCGCCGGAACCTCTAGCCGGGCAGTCCGGCGAGTTGCCGCAGCGAGGCCTCACTGTCGGCGTCGGCGGGTAGCAGCGCCTCCAGGCGAAGCTCCTCGAGCGTCACGTCGTAGGGGGCACCGATGGTGGCGATGGTGGTGAAGAGCTTCAGCTCCAGATCCTCGATACGGAGGTGCAGCGGTACCAGCAGCGCCGAGCTGGTCGGCACCGGCTGGGCCTCCGGGAGGTCGGCGATACCGGGATAGGACCGTACCTCCCCCAGCAGTTGGGTGAGGGTGGTATCGGTCGGTCGGTCCATCGCCTCACGCTCGACACGGTCGAGCAGGGCCGTCGCTGCCTCTTCCCAGTTGACGAGGTACCGCCGCAGGCCCCTCGGGTGCAGCGACAGCCGGATGAGGTTGCCGGCAAACAACGCAACGTCGGTGGGGTCGATCAGCCGCGCCACCAGCGCCCCGGCCGCCTCGTTACTCAGCAACAGGTTCCAGCCCCGATCGACGACGTACGCGGGGAACGGCTCGTGCGCACCCAGGATCACGGACAGGACATGCCGCACCTGTTCGAGGCCCGGTTCGTCGAGGCGCCGTTCCTGGTACACCGGCGCGAAGCCGGCAGCGGCGAGCAGCGCGTTCCGATAGCGAAGGGGCACGTCAAGCGCCGTGCCGAGATGCAGCACCATCTCCCGACTGGGCTTGGCTCGCCCGGTCTCGAGAAAGCTCAGGTGACGCTGGGACACCGCGGCGGTTGCGGCCAGATCGAGCTGGCTGACCCGGCGGGCGGTGCGCCACTGCCTCAGCAGGTCGCCGAACTTGGGGGCGGAGCCGGTCGTGGTCATGCGAGTCGAGCGTACTTCGCCGGGGGACCCGTTCCTATTACCTATTAGGTAATTGATTCCATTCCTAGCCGGTCTGATACTTGACGGGTCTGGCAAGAAACGGCACCAGGAGGATCCATGAAGAACCAAGACGCTCGCAGCTCCCTGTTGGGCAGGGCGATGACCGACAACGGCCTGTTCTCCGGCACCGCCGGCATCGTGCTCATCATCGGTGCGGCGTTCGGCCTCGGTGGCTGGATCGGCATCAACGCCTGGCTCCTGGCCGGCCTCGGAGTCGGTCTGGTGGTGTACGCCGCCGATCTGTTGTGGTTGGCGCGCTCCTCCCGCATGATCGTCGCCGGCGGACGGGCCGCGGTGCTGGCCGACGTCGCCTGGGTGATCGCCGCCGCAGCGTTGATTGCCTTCAGCGCGGTGCTGACCCGGCAGGGAGAGCTGGCCCTCGCCATCGTCAGCATTGTCGTCGCCGGGTTCGCAGCCGCTCAATGGATCGGCCTGAGGCGACTCAGCGACGCTGAGGACCACACCGCGGTGTAGACCGTGTAGACAAGGGGCGTGCTCATCCGACGGGCGGTTCTCGACGGGGTCGTAGCGGGCGAGATCGATCTCGCCTTTCGACGCTGGGATCGCCCGTCGGTCAAGGTCGGAACCCGACAGCGCACGGCGGTGGGGATCATCGAGATCACGGCCATGGAGGTGATCGACCTCGCCAACATCACCGACGAGGAGGCCGTCCGAGCCGGCGCGGCATCGGCGGCCGAGATCCGGGCATGGCTCGGAGCAAGAACCGGCTCGGTCTATCGCATCAGCCTCATATACGCGGGAACCGACCCCAGGGTGGCGTTGCGCAAGGCCGAGATCACTACCGATGAGGACCAGTCGAAGTTGGCCGCTCAATTGGACCGCTTCGATGGAACCGGGCGCCGCGGGCCTTGGACGGTTGCGGTGCTGCGGGCCATCGGAGATGCGCCCGGCACCCCGGCGGCGGGATCTCGCCTTGCGGTTCGGCCGCGAGAAGCGCCTCTTCAAAACCGACGTGCGGAAACTGAAGGAACTCGGCCTCACCGAGAGCCTGCGACCAGGGTATCGGCTGTCGCCGCGGGGCCGGTCGTTCCTGAAACGGCTCGACGAAGACTAGAGGATGCGCGGATAGGTGATCGGCCTTCTCGACAGAGGTGCTTCTTTGCCTTCCGCTCTTGCTGCTTCGCAGCGGGCCGCTCGGGCCCCGGCTCAGCGGATACTCTTTCTCAGATCGTGACCGGAATCGCGCCCTACCCGCTGAGCCTCTTAGTCGGCCGCTACCGGCTCAGCCGCTTCCTCCCCGGCGAGGGCACGGCCGAACACGATGTCACGGTACGAGGCGAACTTGGGGAGCAGGATCATCACCGAGGCGAACAGATAGACCCCGTTGGCGGCAACGGCAGACAGCGGGCCGAAGAACGACTCGGCAAGCCACATGATGCCGGCAGTCACCGCCCAGGCAGCCCCATTGACCAGGTAGAACTGGAAGGTCTCGCGCCCGGACAGTTTCCCGTCGCGCAGCTCAAAGGTCCAGGTGCGGTTGAGCAGGTAGGAGAGGAACGTCGTCACGGCGAAGGCAACCGACACCGAAGCCACCGACGACCAGTCGAATCCGATCAGGAAGAGGTTGAACAGCGCAAACGACACCACGGTATTGACCACGCCGACCACGCCGACCTTGACGAACTGGTCGAGCGACTCACGATTGAGGAAGCTCTCGACATACTGCTTCACACGCCGGTCCTCTCGTTCCGCTCCCGCCGCCGCAAATACGCATAGGCGGCCAGCCCACCAAGCGCGAGCACGGTGAGCACCATGCCGATGTTCTCGGCACCGGTGTTGCGAAACTCGAGGACTACATCTTCCTGGGTGGGAACGACCACCATCAACGACGGCGCGGCACGGTATGGCCCCTCGGCACCATCCACCTGCCAATTCGGGAAGTAGGAGATCTTGACCAGATGCGGAACACCAATGGCGGTGGTGGTAAACGACAAGCGATGGTTCTCGAGTACCACGTTGGTCACGGAGCCGCCCTCCGGATACGGATCGCTGGAGATGAGCCGATCGCCGACCGAGGTCACGGCGGGCCATTCCGCCGGACCGGTCTCGACGAGCCAGTGGTCGAGGTTGGCGACGTCGTCGTACCACTCGAGTGATGGCTCGAGGAAGTCGCCGCCACCGCCCCACACCGCAGGCGTGACGGTGGCCACGTCGACGAAGTCGGAGTCCGGCAGCGCGAAGATCGTCCACGGCAAGGCGACACCGACTTCAACGAGGCCTGAGTCTCGAGCCGCGGTTTCCCCACGTTCGGTGAAACTGACGTAATAGGCCACGTCGTAGAGGGCGAGATGCTGAATACCGCGATCGAGGTCGAAGCCCCGGTAGTCGAGGCCGCGCACCGGGTTGGACGGCCGATCACTGACTTCCGAGGCGTTGAGGAAGTGGAATGGTGTGGTGAGGGATGATTCGAAGAACAGACCCTCCATGGACGGGTGCTCCTCGCTCCAAAAGCCCGTCAGCATGAGGGCCATCGGCGTGCCGTACTGGTTGAGTTCGTGGTTCGCCTCCCACATCACCCGGCCAGGCGGGAGTCCGTCGATCTCCTGCATGAGGGCCTCGTATTCGTGGTAGTTGGGCTTGCCCTCATACCCCTCGTAGTTCCACTTGACCCAGCCCGGAACGTCGTGGATGTTGGCAATGGTGGCGACAAGCACCAGAAACCCGGCAATGAGGGACCCGGCGATCAGCACGGTCCTGCGCGCCGACGATCGCCTGGCCACTTCGGTCACCGCGAGTCCCAACGCAATACCGGCAAATACAAACATCCCGAAATACCAGTACGGCAGCAGCCGGGCGTTGTAGAGGATCGTGACGCCAAGAAGGGGCAGCACGAGATATCCGACGATGGGCAGGACGGTCAACCACGCCAATGCCACCACGTCGTCACGTCGCAGCATGCTCCACACCACGCCGACACCGCCGAGGATGACGACCGGAACGAACTCTCCCGGGAGCGGGGTCCCGGGACTCTGCTCGCCGACGAGACCCGTTACCGCCGACCACCCCATGTCGGTCGTCAGCCCGCCCATCACGCCGAGGATGAGCGGAAGTGCCCAGAACGCGGCAATGCCGAAGCCAAGCAGCCACGAGGGAAACACGACCCGTGGCCCGCCCTTACGGAACAGGAGGGGCACCGTTGCGATGACGATGATCATCGTGGTGACGATGTGGCTGAGCGCGGTCAGCCCGAGCAGCACGCCGGCGAGCGGCGTCCAGCCTCGGCCCTCGCGCACGTCGCGCACGACCACGCCGAGATAGAGGATCGAGAGGGCAAAAGACCACGAGAAGGAGAACTCGCCGGCGAGGGTGGACTTGATGTTGGCGCCGAAGATCGAATAGCTCTCCATGAACAGAAACATCCCGCCGGCCACAGCGGCGATCCCTGCGATCGGACGGGAGAACCCGGACATGCGGGAAAACAGATAGGTCACGGCGGGGAGGGCAACCAGGCCGACGATGGTGACCAGCTTGAACGCGACCCCGTAGGGAAGGACCACGTCGAGCAGCACCGTCGTGACCGCAGGCAAAGGGAAGTAGAAGTAGAGGACGGGGAAACCGGCATACCAGGCGTTCGACCAGCCCAGCAGCCTTCCCGATGAAATCAGATTGTCCGCCAACACCTTCGGCAGCAGGACGTGGGCGCCCATATCTCCGCCGGTCGGGGTGTTGGCGACCAGCAGCTGCGGGAATCTGATGAGATCACCGCTGCCGATCGTGCCCAGGATTCCCGACATCACCAGCAGGATGAGCAAGGTGGGAGCGCCGACCAGGACCGCAATCACCCAGGTCGGCACACCCTGGCGCGGGGTGAGCGGACGGCGAGGAGGCGCCGACTCTGGCGGCGCGATCGCGGTGGTTGACACCAGCGGCAGGCTAGAGGAGGTGGTGAGCAATCCTCCGGCGGGCCGCTGCGGTCAGGAGAAACCAAGTCACCGGATTATCCGAGCAAGCGGCGGCACGTAGCACTCGTCATTGTTCACCACCGTCCTAGTGAGGCAGGCTTTCTAGGGGTATGGCCGGCAGCCGTGCGCGCCGCCGCCCAAGCATCGCTTCAGGGTTCGCCGCGCTCCACATCGAGCAATGCGCCGAGTTCGAGATGCTCACCGTCGCGGTCCCACCACTTCGACTCACAGCGGTGGCATGAGCAGAAGATGACCTGAGAGCCATCCGGGAGGGTCAGCTCGATCTGGATGACCGAGTCGTTGCCACATTCTGCGCAGCGGAGCCCGGATGAGGGTTCTTGCCTTCCCATGACCGGTCAGGGTAGCGCGCTAAGCGCGAAAAGCGGCCTCTGGGAGGTCCTCGAGTTTGCCGAGGTAGCGCGACCGACGTTTGCCGTCCTCGGACCAATAGGCGTACCAATACGGGCCGTGGGGACAGCGGGTGCAGCTCTCCTTTCCGCAACGCACCTTCTGCTGGCGCAGCTTCACGTTGGGCCCGCGGTCGGAGAGCACCAGGCCCCGGCTCTCCAACCGGGCCTTGGCCAGGATGTAGAGGCGGCGCAGTTCGTGCTCATCCATCTCACGGACCGCCTCGAGCACATCTCTGTCGATTGGCATGGAGCAAACGAACTTAGGGCTCGGCGGGCTTCGGACCAAGGACTCAGGCGGTTGCCGGCCACTGGCCACTGGTCATTGGTCACTCGTCACTGGTCACTCGTCACTGATCTCACTCGTCACCGATCAAGCCCCGCTCGCCTTGCCGCGTCGCTCAGCGATCGCCGTCTCGGCACGCCGGCGACGAGGAGCTCGACCCGGAGGTCCCGATTGACTACCGCGGTGAGCGGGACGGATTCGACGCCGAGCTCCTCGAACACGGTCGGCTCGAGCTCCCAGGTGACCTCTCTCAGCGGCACACCGAGGGACTCAACCATTGCCAGGGCTTGCTTGCAGTTCGCGCAGTCGGTGGAAGTGAAGACGACGACCCCGGGCTTGTCGGTGAGACCACCCAGGTCGATCGGCGGATGGGATGGGCGGCGCCATCGTGCGATGAGCCTGGCGATGGCGATCACGATCAGGACTGCCAACAGCACGACGGCAATCCTGATCGCGATCGTCACTCGACCGGGATCCCGCCGATAAAGGCCACGCCGCGGCTGCTGGAAACGGAAAGGGCGGCACTGATTGGCACGGTCGCATCGATGATTACGCCGGACGTTCCGCTCTCGGTCACCTCGCCGAACGGGATCTCCACCTGCCGGCCCGGCAGGATGATGATCTTGTCCGGCCCTGCCGCGGCGGCGCCGAGTGGGGTGATGGTCACCGTGGCCTGATCGCCAGACGGGTTGATGATCCACAACGAGGTTTCGGCGGCAGGAACCACTCCGACACCGGGGATGATCCAGCGGGTCGCGGGATCGATATTGCCGGTCGTTGACGCCAGCCCGTTGAAGACCGCCGGCACCACGGGCTCTTCGGCTACAACGTCGCCCTCACCACCGCTATCGGGGGGCGGGTCCGCCGCATCGTCGGAGATGTCGTCGCCCACCACCGGATCAGCGCGGGGAAATGTGCCGGGCGGCGCAGCCTGGATCACTGCTCCCACCGGGACATTCGACCTGACCCTGACGCCGAACGGCGGGTCGGCAAAGTCGCTCAGCTCGAGCCGTATCGGCTGGTTTGGCGACACCAACAGGCTAGTTACCTCCAGGATCGGCCCGCCGGGAGCGAAGATGTCGATGGCGACGTTCGCGGCCAGGCTGCCGGTATTGGAAAGGACGAGGGTGGGTTCGAGGCCGGGAACGCTGGTCACCGGGAAGTCCCAGGTCGCCGAACGACTCGTCCCGTTCCAGGTGGCTTCGTCTTGCTCGTTGCTCAGCACCAATGCGGGAATGACCAGCCCGGGATCGGTCTGCACGGTGAGGGTGACGGTGTCGAGGAAGGGGATCACCCGAGAGAGGTCCTCGGTGACCCACGATCGGCCGGGAACGTCGAGCCCCTCGAAGCCGCCGAGGGGTGAGCTCCCGAACTCACTGATCGCTTGCACCGTCACCTTGGCCGACTCCGGGAACGGATTGAAGAGCCTGAGCTGCAGGGTGAAACCCTCCGCGGTCGTGCCACCGACGAGGTGCCATACCTTCGGCACGGAGGCCACGCACTGGTCCCCACTCAGCAGATTCTCGGTCCACATCGCGGTGGTCACCACCGCCGGGCCGTCGTCGAACTCCACGATGCCGGGCGACTCGCCTCGTCGCACGATCTCCGCGGTGTCGACGCTGCGGGCATCGGCGCCTTGCAGCTGGAATGCCAGGAGGTCCGGCTCGAGGATCGGGTTGACGTTTGGCAGCGTGATGAGTGCTTCCACATTGACCGCAGTGGCCACGTCGTATGTTGAATCCCTGACCGCGCCCGACGCCACCCACGGGCAATACCAGACGCTCTCCTCGCCCACCGCGCCGGCGGCATCGACCGGGACGGGGAACCCGAGGGCGGAGCCTTGGGACGGCACCGGCTCTGGCTGAACGAACGCCAACCCCGCCAGGACCATGAGTACGACGACGACGGCGATCCTTCTCATCCGAATCTCCGCCCCGCCCACGCAGAGACAACCAGCACAGACAGCCAAACGGCGGCGAGGATCGCCTGGGTGCGGCGCTCACCGATCGGAGCGAAGGCGGCCGTCCCGCTGTCCGCCGAAACCTCGTTCCACACGCCCGATTGAGCCCAAGGCGCAGGTCCCCATCGGCCGTGTGCGTTGTCGCGAACGGTGAGTCGGCTCCCCGTCTCCGCGGTCCCCTCGTAGTCGGCGCCGACACTCGGCCATGCGATTCCGGCCGACGTCATGGAACGGAAGGCTCCCGCTGCCTCAATTTCATACGTCTCGTTCTCCAACCCTGCGCTGAGCGAGACGATGTCGAGTTGGCCGGTCAGCCGCTCGGACCAGGCCGCGGCGTAGGGCTGGTCCTGCATGATCACGATCCATCGGATGCCGAAGGAGGCAAGCGCCTCGCCCGCCCGGGAGGTCTCCCCAGCGATGACCGACAACAGCTCGGCGTGCAGCGCGTCGTCTGCGGGCCGCGGTGCGGCGAGATCGGCCTCCCACAACTCGACCGTGGGCGCCGAGACGACCCGGTAGGCCGCGCCCTCGATGATGCGCTCGTCGCCCGGCAGCTCCCCGGGTGCACCGAGAAGCAACACGCGAGACTCGGCGGCGTCGCCGGGTCGAGCCTCGGTGAAGGCAAGCGCCTCGCGATACCGGTCTGGAGGGAGCCCCGCCCTCCCTCCCAGCAATACGGTGGACGAGGCCGCCAGCAGCACCAGGGCGCCGGCAACGGCGACGCCGCCGACGATCCGCCGCCAGCCGCTGGTCTCGGAGCGCGTGATGGCCTCGAGCGCCGCACCGGTGATCGCCGCCAGACCGAGCGTGACGAGGGTCAATCCGGCGTATCCGATCTCGCTGCCACCGCCGAGACCGGCACTCCTCGCCAGGAGGGCTCCGCCGGCAGCGAGCACGCCGCCCCAACCGGCAACCAGGGCAAGGCGCCGCGGCGCCGAGACGACGACGGCCACGGCTGCGATCATCGTCGCCGCGACCACCACGATCGAGGTCGACCAGAATGCGGCACCCTGGGTGAGGAATACGTTCAGATCGACGGCGCCGGCCCACGGAAACAGCATCGGAATCGCCAGGACGACTCCCGCGCCGCTGATCGCCACGGCCCGCCACGCCCCGCCGTCGTTCACGTTGATCAAAGCCCATACCAGCAATGCCACAACCGGCACGAGTAGCAGCGAAGGAGAAGCCAGGGCGACGATGCCGGTGCTGGCGCCGATAGCGGCGACCCGACCTGCCCGGCCAAGGGCGGTCTTCGGCCACCGGGCCAGCGCCAGTCGCAGCACCAACGGAACCACACCAAGCCCGATCATCGTCCCGATGGCGGTCTGCGAGGCCAGACCCTGGTACGCCGACCCGGTCACGTACACCAGACCGGCAAGGGTGCCGGGCACCGCCTTGATCCCCCATCCACGCAGCAATCGAACGGTCCCCCATACCCCGAGGAGGGCCGATCCGGCGATGGCTACATACTCGGCGAGCCGGCCGGAGTCGAGGGTCAGCCCGCGTAGAACGCTGA
Organism: uncultured Kiloniellales bacterium; assembly: GCA_964195155.1. Lineage (GTDB taxonomy): Bacteria > Actinomycetota > Acidimicrobiia > Spongiisociales > UBA5794 > JACZST01. Next base: position 14,889 of record CAXMOP010000115.1, read on the forward strand.
CGACGGCAACCAGTGGCGGAAGCACCTCTTCGCTGCCGAATCCGGCGGGGTTCCATCCACCGGCATACGCGCCGAGGCCCGCCAGCCAGGAGCCCGGAAACGCCAGACTCTCGCCAACGGCCGGAAGCCCGAACGACCAGAGCGAGCGGACGGCGATCAGGACCAGGAACACCGCGGCGACACCCACGATCAACGACGGTCGCCGCAACTCCTGGCCGATCGCCTCAACCCCGATCGCGTCTTCACCGGGAAGCCTGGCCCTGATCCGGTCCGACAGTTGAGACGAGGTGCGTTTGAGTGATACCGACCCGCTGACTTGATAGCGGAAGAGCTCTTCATCGCCGACGGCACGCGCATGTCTGGCGCGTCGGCGCTCCCCGAGCGTGTTCGGCAGACGCACCAGATTCCAGGCCCAGGCGCGAAGCCAGTCGAAGAACGTCCATCGGCCCAGGAACAGGGAAAGCGTCGAATCGGCAAAGCCGGAAAGGAAGGCAACCGGCACCGTCCACAGCAGGGTCAACGGCCCGTAGACCTTGCCCATCGCCCGGAACCTGCCGGCGCGCTCGCGCCACGGCTCCCGCTCGGTTCCCCCGTCCACAACGAGAACCTCAGACGACGGGACCACGATGACCCTTGCGCCGCGGAGCCGTGCCCGCTGGCAGAAGTCCGTCGCCGCGGCGAGGGACGGCAGGAGTCGGTCCGGCCCTCCGAGGCCGCGAGCGAGGTCTCGTCGCACGAACAGCGACTCACCGCCGACGGCTGCGACATCGCGCACGACGTCGTACTGGCCCTGGTCGAGTTCGTCGTCGTCGAGCCCGGTGTACGGGGAATCAAAGACGTCGGTGGCGAAGCCGACCGACAGCAGGTGACCCGGATCGTCGAGGTCGAGGATCTTGGATCCGGCGACCGCAGCGTCAAGGGAGGTCGCGGTGTCGGCGAGGGCGGCAAGGGCATCGGTGCGGGGTCTGGCGCCGCTGCGCACAAACCAGAGGTGGCTCGCGGTGCTGCCATCGCGGGAAAACATGGCGGCGATGGCCGGAAACCATTCGACGTCCTCCGCACCGGCGAGACGACGCGCATCGGTGTCACCGCCGATAATGACGATCTCGTCCGACTCGTACACTTGGCCACGAACCGCATCGAGGGTTTCGGCAAGGCCGGGCGTGCTGCCAACGAGAATGGCGGTGACGACCGAGGCGGGGTTCGCTCCCGCGGAAGAGGCTGACATGAACGACGCTATTCAAGAGACGAAGCCGCGCTATTCCAATCATCCGCGCCTTGCCGTCCTATGCGGCGGCGTCGGCGGGGCACGGGCGGCCAGGGCTCTGGCGAGTGTCCTCCCCGCCCCGCATCTCACCGTAATCGGCAACGTCGGGGACGACGAAGTGCGCTACGGCGTCCACGTGTCGGCAGACATGGACACGATCGTGTACACCCTGGCCGGGCTTCAGGGCCCGCACGGGTGGGGCATCGCCGGGGACACGTTTGCCGTGATGGACCAATTGTCGGTGCTCGGTGAGGACACCACCTTCCGGCTCGGCGACCAGGATCTGGCCACCTGTCTGCATCGGACGGTTCGGCTGGGGGCCGGTGATTCCCTGTCGACGACGATCGCCGAGGGTGCTGCCGCGTTTGGCGTCACGGTGCTGGTCCTCCCGGCCACCGATGATCGGCTTCGCACCGAGATCATCACCAGCGACGGGGAGCGCCTGGCCTTCCAGGACTATTTCGTCATCCGTGGTCACCGCGATGAGGTCGCCGGGCTCGACTTCGTCGGCAGCGAGGCGGCAGTGCCTGCCCCGGGTGTGGTGGAGGCGATCGAGGAAGCCGATGTCGTCGTCATCGCACCGTCGAACCCGCCACTCTCGATCTGGCCGATTCTTGCGGTTGGCGACATCGCGGCGGCGGTGGATCGGCACGACCGGGTGGTGGCGATCAGCCCGCTGTTCGGGGGTGCGCCCATCAAGGGACCGGCCGATCGTGTCCTCGCCTCGCTTGGCTTTGCGCCGGGAAATGAGGGAGTTGCGGGTGCCTATGCCGGTCTGCTCAGCGATCTCGTCATCGACGTCGGTGACGCCGCCGACATCGAGCTGCTGGCGGCGCCCCAACTGGCCGTGCACGCACTTGACACGCGAATGGGTGGGCCCAATGCGGGTAAGCGCTTCGCCGCCTCCCTGCTGGAGACGCTCGGATGGTGAAGCGGATCGAGCTCATCCCCGTTGAGGGAGTTCCGGAGGTCCGGTCGGGCGACGAACTCGGCGGGATGATCGTCGCCGCCCTGGCGTCGTCGGGCGAGTCGCTCATCGACGGCGACGTGCTGGTCGTGACCCACAAGGTGATCTCGAAAGCCGAGGGACGGATCGCCGAGGTCGCTTCGGAGGAGGACTACCGAAAGCTGGTGGAGGACGAGGCCGAATCCATCATCCGCCGGCGGGGCGACCTCGTCATCACCAAGACGCGCCACGGCTTCATCTGCGCCAACGCCGGTGTCGATCGCTCGAATACCGCAGAGGGAACCGCGGTGCTGCTGCCGATCGAGCCGGATCGATCGGCCCATCGCCTTCGCGTCCAGATCCAGCACATGTTCGGGGTGTCGATTGCCGTCGTAGTCACCGACACCTTTGGCCGCGCCTGGCGCCGCGGCCTGGTCGACGTGGCCATCGGGGTGTCTGGCCTGCCGGCGATCGTCGACCTGCGCGGCACCACCGACGCCTTCGGCCGAGTCCTCGACGTCACCGAGATCGCCCTCGTCGACGAGATCGCCGCTGCCGCCGACCTGGTGATGGGCAAGGCCAGCCAGGTCCCGGCGGCAATCCTGCGCGGGCTCACCCTCACCGGCGACGGCCGGGCCACCGACCTGGTCCGCCCCCCCGATGAAGACCTGTTCCGATGAGTCGCGAGTCACGAGTCGCGAGTCGCGAGCCCGAATCTTCGGTCGTGGTTTTGCTCGCGACTCGCGACTCGCGTCTGGCGTCTTCTCATGCCTGAGCTGCCTGAGATCGAGGCGTACCTGTATGCGCTGCGACCGCGGATCGTTGGCCGCCAACTGAAGGAGCTCCGGGTGGCCAGCTTCTCGCTGCTCCGCACCTACGACCCACCGGTGTCGGCGGTGGAAGGCAAGGAGGTTGCCGGGGTGCACCGCATCGGGAAGCGCATCGCCATCGACCTCGAGGACGATCTCGCCATCGTGGTTCACCTGATGATCGCCGGACGGTTGAAGTGGGAGAAGGTGGGCAAGGCGATTCCAAAACGTTACGGGCTCGCCGCCCTCGACTTCGACGACGGAACGCTGCTGCTGACCGAGGCCGGCACAAAGCGACGGGCGACGATGCACATCGTGCGGGGAGACGAGTCGCTCGATGCGCTCGACCCCGGCGGCGCCGAGCTCGCCGACTTGGACGTGGCAGGTTTCAAGGAACGTCTACTCGTAGAGCGCCACACCCTCAAGCGAAGCCTCACCGATGCCCGATTCCTTTCTGGAATCGGTGGCGCGTTCGCCGATGAGATCCTGTGGCAGGCCAAGCTGTCGCCTACCCAGATCAACACCAACCTCGACGACGAGGAGGTCGAGCGTCTGTACCGCGCCAGCGTCGGCGTCATGGATCGGTGGACCGAGGTGCGCATCGACGAGACCGGCGACGGCTTCCCCGAGAAGGTCACCGCCTTTCATCCCGGCATGGGGGTGCACGGCAAGTTCGGCGAGGCTTGCCCGGAATGTGGCGCCCCGGTGCAGCGCATCGTGCATGGTCGCCGCGAGACCAACTACTGCCCGGGGTGTCAGACCGGAGGCAGGATCCTCGCCGACCGATCACTGTCGCGGCTCCTCAAGGACGACTGGCCGAAGACCCTGGACGAGCTAGAGGACTAGCTGCGACCGCGTCGGATCTCGACGTGTATGTTCGGGGGTTGTTTCCACGTTTGAGCAGGGTTTCCGCGGACCGTCGAGGGTACCCGCAGTGCAGATCTGGACCGCCGTTATTCCCTGACGTGACTCTTCCATGTTTCTTTTGTTTCTGTTGTTTCTGGCCGGTTTGTGTCATACCTGGTTGATAGGTTGTGGCCATGGAAGACATCATCTTCGAGGGCCGTTCGCTCGACGAGATAGAACAGATTCTTGCTCGTTGCGAGTCGGCGGTGGGGCGTCTGCGCTCGATACAGATGCGGGCACTGCGCCACGTCGACCGTGTCCAAGGCCCACTGGCCGATGGCTGCCGCTCCATGGGGAATGGGTGACGGGCCGCCTCGACGTTTCACCGGACACCGCCAAGAGTCTGGTCTCCACCGCCCAACGCCTCGGTGAGCTGCCGGCAGTCGAAGAAGGCGCCGCCGGCGGTGACCTGACCTACGACCGGGCCGTGGCGGTGGCGAGGCTCGCCGAAGGCGGAGACGGCACCACCGCGTTGGAAGAGTCCGCCGGCCTCGACGTAGCCGGCATCCACCGTCAAGTAGCGCAGCGGCGTCGTCTCAGCCGACACCAACAAGCATTCGACGACACGTACGCCTGGGTGCGACGGAATGGTGACGAGATCCTCCATCTTCGGCTCGTGCCGGAGCTGGACCCCGCAGCGAACGAGTCGGCCGGCTACTTCCACGTGGAGGATGCGGACTCCTGGCATGCTGCGTGGACGGGGGGCGATGTGCATCTCACCGCCATCGAAGACCATCCGTCGGGGATGCGCGAGTTCTCGTTCTCCGATCCAAACGGCAACCTGATCCGGGTCGGACACAACCTCTGAGCCGGGCTCGACGAGTGATTGCGCTACCGGCTGGCCAGGAACTCACGAACGTCGTCCGATAGCTGGCGACTCTGGGGCGAGTCGAAGGTATAGAAGCCGTGCCGCGCCCCCTCGTACACCTTGTACTCGACATCGAAGGCCCGTTGCCGGAATCGTTCGGCACAAATCCGAGACGATCGTGCCAATCGATCCTTGGATCCCGCGACGATGAAGGTAGATGGGAGCGAATCAAACGTCAGGTCCATCGGCGTCACGGAAAGATGCGGCGCTACTTCTGCTGCAAGAGCTGCCTGACCGGCGTAACTCCGGAGCATCAGAGACGCGGGGCCGAACCCGTCTTCGATCCAGGTGAGACGGTCAAGCACCCCCTGAATCGATACAACACTCTGAATCGCCGGCACCTCTCCCGTCATCTCAACCCCGAGGGGCTGCGCCAGGCCGGGATTGGAGATCATGATCGCCGCCATCATCGCCAGGTTGCCACCAGCCGAATCACCCATCAGATGCACTGACTCGTACTCGGGATGGTGACGACGTATCCACGCCAACGCGGCGAGGGTCGAACGCAGGATGTGCGGATGCGGATACTCCGGAGCCAACGGGTACTCGACATTGAAGACCGGATGTCCTGCCGCGGCGACATCGAGTAATCGATACGTGGAGATGTCAGAGCTGCCGCTGATCCAACCGCCGCCGTGAAAATAGACCACTGCGGTCATCGGCGACGACTTCGGCGCGGCGGGTATGAAATCGAGATACTCGGCCGCGTTGGGCCCATATTGGTGGCGACCGACCGTTTCCGGCGGCCTGCCCTTCCGAAAACGAAATGCCGCTGCCACCGATCGACTCATGAACCTTGACACGCCAACGGAGAGCCGGTCACGAAACGGAGCCCTCACGAGGGAGACCCCGTCGGTCGGCTCGCTCGGTTCCATCCGCGGCACACTCACTACTCACCCTCTGGGTGCGTTTTTGCGACCCTGGATCTACCCGTCCGTCACAGGTTCTCCCGGAACCAGTCGATGGTCCGGACCAGGCCTTCCTCGATGGTCGTCCACGGCTCCCAGCCGAGATCGCGAGCTGCCCGGGACGGATCGAGGCAGGACCGTTGCTGCTCCCCCGCTCTCGCTGCGGCGTGACGTGGTTCGACATCCGATCCGACGATGGCCGCCATCTTGGTGTAGAGGTCGACCACATTCGTCTCAACGCCGGTGCCGATATTGATGTACGCACCGCCGCCTTGCAAAGCCGCCCGCCAGCAAGCGTCGGTGACGTCTTCCACATAGACGTAGTCCCGGGTCTGCTTGCCGTCGCTGTAGATCGTCGACACCCTGCCCCCGAGCAGGTCACCGGCGAAGATCGCCACCACCCCGGCCTCGCCGTGTGGGTCTTGGCCGGGCCCGTACACGTTGGAGAAGCCGAGCGAGACAAAATCGACTCCGTGGGCACGGCGGTAGTACGCGAGATAGTCGTCGGCGACTTTCTTGGACACGCCGTACGGGGAGGCGGGCAGTCGCGTTTCGGATTCCTTGGTCGGAATCTGATCGGTGTCTCCGAACGTCGCTCCGCCGGAGGAAGAAAACACCACCCGCTCGACCGCCGCCTCCCGCGCCGCCTGAAGCAGGTTGATGGTGCCGATCAGGTTGACGTCGGCATCGAAGGCCGGGTCGACGACCGAAGCCCGCACGTCGATCTGTGCCGCTAAATGAAAGATGACCTGCGGCGTGAACCCCACCACGACCTGGCGTAGCTCGGGGGCGCGGATGTCCATCTGATGGAAGTGGACCTGCCCGCGATCGCGTGCGGGCGCCAGTCGGGACAACATCCCCGATGATAGGTTGTCGATGACCAGCACCTCGGTGCCCTCGTCGACGAGCCGTTCGACCAGGTTCGATCCAATGAACCCTGCTCCACCGGTGACGACGGCTTTGGAGGTTGCCATCAGATCTTTGCCGGCAGCGTGTCGGGCAGGAATTCGAGGACGCGATCCGCGGCGTCGTCGGCTGCACCGGCGGAATACTCGTCGGCATTGATGTTCCAGAACTGAGCACCGACACCGTCGTAGACCACCCAATCCGCATGCGGGGCCGCCTGGCGGGCCCGGTCAACGCCGTCGAGGGCCTCACGGCCCGATGTGCCAAGAATCGGGACGTCCAACTCGCCAAGCAGCGCCACGGCATGGTCGCCGATCACCGGGTCGACCAGCGCCAGGGAGGCCACGAGCGGTGAGGACGCCGCCTGTCCAATGGCGGTCAGGGCCCCATCGCCAAAGGCCAGTACCCCGAATCCGTGCTCGGCGTTGGACCAGTTGCCGGCCGGGTTGATGATGAATTTGACGAACGCGCTGAGCCCACCGGGCCCCGGTGCCACTGCCGCCATGCCGTGTCTGGCGATCAGCCGGCAGATATCGCCCACCGACGATGCGGCGTCGTATGACGGTGACACCACGACGACTGTCGGCCACTCCCCTATCAGATCCGGGCGCGCCAGGTAGCCGGGATGGGAGCGGGATCCCGTGGACACGCTGGTCGATCCGTACAAGATGACGGTGGTGCCCTCGCCCTTGAGAACGCTCAATTTGGCTCCTCGGATGCGGCGCCGCCGGAGAACGGCGGCGTCGCGAGCGTAGTGCCGGCGAAGGTTCATAGATCGTGACCGGGTTGTCGGGAAAGGATTGACGCGATCTATGAACCATCCACCCTGATCTCACCGCTGTGCACCGAGATCACGCCGTCGGCGGTGTCAATCAGGAGCGCGCCGCTGTCGTCGACCCCGACCGCAACGCCGCCGCCGCGTTCGTACGCGACCTCCTTTCCCAGGGTGGTGGAGGCGGATTCGTACTCATGGCGCCCCCAGAGAGAGCTCCCGGCGGCCATCCGTTCCAGGAACCGAACCGTCCAGGTCGCAGCCAGGTCGACGGCGACGTCAGGTCCAGGATCGCCCTCGACAATCCCAGCCGCCCCTTCGATCGGCTCGGCCCACCAAAGGTTGGCTCCGCACCCGACGACCACCCGCGCTCCCGACGCCTCGACAAGGATGCCACCGACCTTGGCTCCTCCCGACATCAGGTCATTTGGCCAACGAAGGCCGACATCGATCGAGAAGGTCGCATCGATCGCATCGCGCATGGCAAGACCCGCAACCAGGGGGATCAGGCCCCAATCCCCAACCGGCCACCAGGGCTCGAACGCCAGCGAGGCGAAAAGGGCGCGGTCCGGCTCAACCCACTCCCGATCAAAGCGGCCGCGGCCGGTGGTTTGATGGCCGGCGACGACGAGCAGCGGCTCACCGGTGAACCTGGTGGCCGCCTCGTCCTGGGTCGATTCCGCGGTTGGGAGCACCACGCTCGCGTAATGTGTATCCATCGATCAGGGTCAGAGGTCCAATGCTGAGCCTACCGGGAGCACCGTGAGCACCGAAGACCGCATCAACCGCCTGCGTGAACTGCGCCAGGAGGCCATGGAGCCAGCAAACCAGCGCGCCGTCGACCGCCAGCACGATTTGGGCAAGCTCACGGCTCGCGAGCGCGTCGAGTTGCTGCTCGACAAGGGCTCGTTCCAGGAAATGGACATGTTCGTGCGCCACCAGGCCAAGGGCTTCGGCATCGAGGACAAGCGGCCGCCCGGCGACGCAGTCATCACCGGATGGGGGACGATCGATGGACGCACTGCGTTCGTTTTTGCCGAGGACTTCACCGCGTTTGGCGGCAGCCTCGGAGAAGCGGTAGCCGACAAGATCTGCAAGGTGCTTGACCTGGCAATGGAGAACGGGGTCCCGATCATCGGGATCAAGGACTCCGGGGGCGCCCGGATCCAGGAAGGAGTCGTCGCACTCGACGGCTACGGTCGAATCTTCGAGAGGAACGTGCGGGCGTCGGGCGTCATCCCGCAGATCTCGGTCATCATGGGCCCCTGCGCCGGTGGAGCCGTGTACTCGCCGGCGATCACCGATTTCGTGTACCAGGTCGATGAGACCTCCCACCTGTTCATCACCGGGCCCGAGGTGATCAAGGCCGTGACCGGTGAAGACGTGACCATGGAGGAGCTGGGCGGGGCCCACGCCCACGCCACCCGTTCAGGAGTGACTCACTTCGTCGTCGACGACGACCGCGCCGCCATGGAGGAAGTCCGCTATCTGTTGTCGTTCCTACCGCAGAACAACATGGAGGTGGCTCCCTTCTTCACACCACTCGACAGCCCGGACCGCACCGAAGAAGACCTGACCACCATCATCCCCGAGTCTCCGAATCAGCCGTACGACATGGTCGACGTCGTCGCCGCGATCTTCGACGACGGCGAGTTCTATCAGGTCCACGAGCACTTCGCCATGAATCTCATCGTCGGGTTCGCCCGGCTCGACGGTTACACCGTCGGCGTGATCGGCAACCAGCCGATGTCCCTGGCCGGCAGCCTCGACATCGACGCCTCGGTCAAGGGAGCCCGCTTCGTGCGGTTCTGCGACGCTTTCAACATCCCGCTCGTCACCCTCGTCGACGTCCCCGGGTTCATGCCGGGCGTCGATCAGGAGCATGAGGGGATCATCCGCCACGGTGCCAAGCTGCTGTATGCCTTCTCTGAGGCGACGGTGCCACGGGTGACCGTCATCACGCGCAAGGCGTACGGGGGCGCCTATCTGGTGATGAACTCACGGGCCCTCAGGGCCGATATGGCGTTTGCGTGGCCCACCGCAGAGATCGCGGTGATGGGCGCACCAGGGGCGGTCAACATCATCCACCGCCGCACGATCGCCGCCGCCGACGACCCGGACGCCGAGCGAGAAGCCCTGATCACGGACTACGAAGAGAAATTCTCCAATCCGTACATCGCAGCGGAGCGGGGCCTGATCGACGACGTCATCGAGGCAAGGGAGACCCGGCCGCGGTTGATCCGTTCCCTGGCCATGCTCCGCAACAAGCGCGAGGCGATGCCGCCCAAGAAGCACGGGAACATCCCGTTGTAGGAGTCGCGAGTCGCCAGTCGCCAGTTGCGAGCCCGATCGCTCGTAACGGAATGCTCACGTTCGAGGTCCGACCCCCACCCACCCTTCTCCTAGGATTCACCCGTGGATTCTGTTCTGATCGCCAACCGTGGAGAGATTGCCGTCCGGGTGATTCGCGCCGCCCACGACCTCGGGCTGCGCGCCATCGCGGTGTATTCCGAGCTCGACCGTGACGCCGTCCACGTCGAGCTCGCCGACGAGGCATGGAACATCGGGCCGGGCCCCTCTGCCGAGTCCTACCTGAACATCCCCAACATTCTCGAGGCCGCAGACGCCTCGAAGGCTGAAGCAGTACATCCGGGATACGGGTTCCTGGCCGAGAATGCAGGCTTCGCCCAGGCCGTCATTGACGCCGGGCTTATCTGGGTGGGTCCTCCGCCGGCGGCGATCGCGACCATGGGTGACAAGATCGCCTCACGATCCGCGGCCCAAGCGGCCGGGGTTGCTTCGGTTCCCGGAACCCTCGAACCGCTTGCCAGCGTGGACGAGGTGAGGGCTTTTGCCGAGGAGCACGGCCTTCCGATCGCCATCAAGGCGGCTCACGGCGGCGGCGGCAAGGGCCTGAAGGTCGTGCGAGAGGGCGACGATATCGAGGCCGCCTACGAAGGAGCCAAGCGGGAAGCCGACGCCTGGTTCGGCAACCCGGAGGTCTACGTCGAGCGCTATCTCGACAACCCGCGGCACATCGAGGCCCAGATCATGTTCGACACCCACGGCAACGGCGTCTTCCTCGGCGAACGCGACTGCTCGATCCAACGCCGGCACCAGAAGCTGATCGAGGAGACGCCGGCACCGCGTTTCACCGATGAACAGCGGTCGGCCCTGGAGAGCGCCGCGCTCGCGGTGGCCGGTGCGGCCGACTACGAGAACGCCGGCACCGTTGAATTCCTGATGGACGGGACCGGCGCCCTTTTCTTTCTCGAGATGAATACCCGAATCCAGGTCGAGCACACCATCACCGAAGAAGCCACCGGCATCGACCTCGTTGCAGAACAGCTTCGCGTCGCTGCCGGCGAGCCGCTTTCCTTCAGCACGGCCGCGTCGCGGGGCCACGTCATCGAGTTCCGCCTCAACGCCGAGGACCCCGCCCGTGGTTTCCTGCCGACGCCGGGCACGCTCTCTCGGTATCGAGAATCCGCCGGCCGGGGCATCCGCGTCGACAGCGGGGTCCGTCAGGGATCCACGATCTCGCAGTACTACGACAACCTCATCGCCAAGCTCATCGTCTCGGGTCGGGACCGGACCGAGGCCATCGACCGAGCCAAGCGCGCCCTGAGCGAGTTCGAGATCGGCGGCGTGGACACCACAATTCCGGCCCACCTCCTCATCCTTGACAACGAGGACTTCGTTTCGGGCAACCTGTCGACACGGCTGCTCGAAGAGGACCTGGATTTCTCAGGGCTCGCCACCAAGACGGCACCGGCGCTCCCCGAAGAGACCGAGCTCCAGGAACGCGGTATGACGGTCGAGGTTGGCGGACGCCGATACGACGTGCGCTACTGGTCCCAAGTCATCGCCCCGACGACGTCCGGTCAGCGCCCCGCGCCGCGGCGGCGTGCGCCCAAGCTGTCGGAACGCTCCGCACCAGGCGACACCGAGGGAATCGTCACCGCCCCCATGCAGGGCACCATCGTCAAGGTGCACCACGGCGCCGGGGACGCCGTCGTGGCAGGGGAACCGGTGTGTGTTCTCGAGGCCATGAAGATGGAAAACGAGATCAAAGCGCCCAGCGACGGCGAGATCGTCGACCTCAGAGTGCAGCCCGGCGACACCGTGGCACCGGGCGCCGTGTTGATGGTGATTCGTTGAGCGAGTCGCTCATCGACGACGCCTACGTCGAGAGTTCAGGACCCTCCTAGGAACCGGGCCGGTACCGGCCGAATACGCCTTCGAGCGTCGTTGAGACCTCGCCGACCGTGGCCCCCACCCGAAGAGCCTCTCGCATCGGATACAGCAGGTTGCCATCCCCGGTGGCCGCATCCCGGACGGCGGCGAGCGAATCGAGGGCATCTTCGTCACGACCGGCGCGGTGTGCCTTCAGCGCCCGAATCTGATCGGCCTCGGTCTCCGGGTCGACCTGGAGCACCGCTATGGCCGGGCCCCCCTCCCCGCCTGGCGCGCTACTCCCCCCCAACGGGGGAGGGACTTCTCCCTGGTAACGATTCACGCCAACGATGGTCACGGCGCCGGACTCAACACCGCGGGCGTACCGGTAGGCAGCCTCCTCGATCGCACCTTGCTGAAAACCGGCTTCGATGGCCGCAACCGCGCCGCCGAAGCCGTCGATGCGCTCGATCAACTCGGTTGCCTCGGCTTCGAGGCGGTCGGTGAGCGCCTCCACGAAATACGATCCGGCCAGCGGGTCGACCACTGCAGTCACCCCGGTCTCATCGGCCAGGATCTGCTGCGTTCTGAGAGCGACCAATGCGGCCTCCTCCGTCGGCAGGCCCAGCGCCTCGTCAAAGGAGTTGGTGTGCAAGGACTGGGTTCCGCCCAGCGTTGCGGCCAACGCCTGATAAGCGGTGCGAGTGATGTTGTTCAACGGTTGCTGGGCGGTGAGGGACGAGCCTGCGGTCTGGGTGTGGAACCGCATTCGCCAGGACTCCGGTGCGCTGGCCCCGATGCGTTCTCGCATCAGGCGCGCCCACAGCCGCCGGGCGGCACGGTATTTGGCTGCCTCCTCGAACAACCCGTTGTGGGCGTTCCAGAAGAACGACAGCCTTGGAGCAAACACATCGAGATCCAGCCCCGCGCGACGGGCCGCTTCGACATAGGCCAGACCGTCGGCGATGGTGAACGCGATCTCCTGGGCGGCGGTCGAGCCGGCCTCGCGGATGTGGTACCCGCTGATCGAGATCGTGTTCCAGTTGGGAAGGGCCTCAACGCAGTAGCCAAACAGATCGGTCACCAGGCGCATCGACGGCTCCGGCGGATAGATGTACGTGCCCCGTGCGATGTACTCCTTCAAAATGTCGTTCTGCACCGTGCCGCGGATCCGCTCCGGCGCCGCGCCCTGTTCGGTCGCCACCAGCTCGTAGAGGAGCAACAGGATTGCCGCGGTGGCGTTGATGGTCATCGAGGTGGTCACCTCGTCGAGAGGGATCTGATCAAACAGCCGGCGCATGTCCTCGATCGAGTCGATGGCCACCCCGACCTTTCCCACCTCACCGGCGGCCATCTGGTGATCCGAGTCGTATCCCATTTGGGTAGGCAGGTCGAAGGCCACCGAAAGCCCGGTCTGTCCGCCGTCGAGGAGTGCGCGGAATCGCCGGTTGGTGTCGTCGGCGTCGCCAAATCCGGCGTACTGGCGGATGGTCCACGGCCGCTCGGTATACATCGAGGCGTACGGCCCACGCGTGTACGGGTACTCCCCAGGCTCTCCAAGCTGTTTCGCGGGATCCCACCCGGCGAGATCGTCGGCGGTGTAATCCATCTTCGACGGTTGGTCTTCTGCCATCACATACCCCTCATATTTGGAGGGTCTTCCTATGCTTTTTGGCGATGGTACCCAGGGGGGCCATTTCTATTCCCCACCTCCACCGGTCTATTCGCCACCAGCAAGAACGTTCATGACCATGGATCCCAATATCCACGAGGCCCATCGCAGGGACCGCCGCCGCAGGCGGCTCCCATCGTTACTGCTGCTCACGATCATTGTGATCGTCGGGGCGAGCTGGGTCGGGTTGTTCGGGTTCCTCGGCTCCACCTCCGCAATGGGCACCGTCGAGGAAGTGGAGGAGCGGTTTCTCTGCGACATCAGCGGCGTCGATCTTTCCTTCCCCGATGTTTCCCGCCTCTCCGCGGTCGAGACCAGCGATGGCGTCGAGCTGGGCAAGCTCTCAGAGCGGAACAGCCAGCCGATCCCGATCGACGAGATCCCCGAGCTCGTGGTCAATGCGTTGCTCTCCGCCGAAGACAAGAGCTTCTACGAGCACGAGGGGGTCGACTTCCTGGCGGTGTTCCGTGCCGCCACCAGCGGTGGCGAGAGCGGTGCTTCCACGATCACCCAACAGGTCGTGAAGCAGAACTTCCTCAGCTCGGATCGCACCATCGAGCGAAAGATCTGTGAGGCGCAGTTGGCGACCGAGCTGGAACGCCTATATACGAAGGACCAGATCCTCGAGTTCTATGCCAACTCGGTCTTTTTCGGCGCCAACGCCTACGGGATCACGGCGGCAGCCCAGGAGTACTTCGGGAAGCCGCTCGAGGACCTCGACGCTGCCGAGGCTGCCACGTTGGTCAGCCCGATCAGGAACCCAAGCTTCTACCACCCACGCCAGAACCCGAGCAACGCCATCGGTGTCCGCAATCGCACCATCGCGAGCATGGAGGAGAACGGGTTCATCACCGCCGAGGAAGCAACCGCGGCCAAGAGCCAGTCACTTGGTGTGCTCCCCCACTCCGAACGCGAGGAACTCGCTCCACAGGTCATGATCGCGGTGCGTCGCGCATTGCTTGACGACACCACAAACCGATTTGGTCTCGGCACTACCTATACCGAGCGCAAGCAAGCGGTGTTCGGGTGCCCGGCTGCGGACACCACGTGCGCCGGCGGGGGCGGCCTGAATATCGAAGTCACCGTCAACTTCGATTGGCAAACCGAAGGAACCCGGATCTTGCGGGCCTGGTATCGGCACGATGCCGGCGGGCCAACCGGCGCCATCGCGACCGTGGAGAATGCGACCGGCGCGATTCGCGTGCTGGCGTCTGGCGTCGAGTACGGCACCGACCTCGCCGCCGGGGAGCGGCCATACGACCTTGCTCTCGAAGGGCGACGCCACGCCGGGTCGGCATTCAAGCCCTACACGCTGGCGGCGGCGCTCGAAAGCGGTGATCTGAACGGGCGGCCGGTCACCTTGAACTCGTACTGGGACCGAGGCAGGCCGGCCGTGATCGATTGTGGCTTCCCGTGTTCCTCGCGCGGCAATTTTTGGGTGGTCGATGCGGGCCTGAACACCCCTCATGAGTTGCGTACCCTCGAGTCCGCAACGGTGTCGTCGCTGAATCCTGTCTACGCCAGGTTGATTGCCGCCATCGGCGCCGAGCCGGTCGTCGACATGGCCTATCGGCTCGGCATCCGCACGTCGGAGGTGAAGCCGGTGTATGCGGTGACCCTGGGCGCAGCGTCGGTCAGTCCGCTGGAGATGGCATCTGCGTACTCGACCTTCGCCAACCAGGGGAACTACCTGGAGCCTTACCTGATCGAACGGATCACCGACTCGTCGGGCAACGTGATCTACCAGCATCGTCCCCAGCCGGAGCGAGTGCTCTCGCCGCAAATCGCTGCGGCGGTGACGACGACGCTCGAAAAGGTCGTCGCCGGGGGCACCGGTACCCGGGCCAAGATAGACCGGCCGCAGGCGGGCAAGACCGGAACGGCAACCGACAACACCGACGTGTGGTTCGTCGGATTCATCCCGCAATACTCCACTGCGGTGTGGGTCGGCTATCCCGACGGCGCGGTTCCGATGAAGAACTTCACGATCTTTAACGACGTCGAAGGCCGCGAGCAGTCGATTCGCCAGGCCTTCGGGGGCACGGTCGCCGCTCCCGCCTGGCGCCAGTTCATGCTCTACCTCACCGACGGTCTCGAGGTTCTCGACTTTCCCGAGCCGCCGGAGGGCACCAGCCAGTACTACCGCGTGCCGGGGACGCGGGTACCCAATATCAACCTCGAGAACATGAACCTCGCCAGGATCGAGGATCTGATCTATGCCGCCCACCTGCGCGTCGCGCTCGTCGAGGTCCCATCGCTCGAAGAGGTGGACACGCTGCTCAGCATGACGCCGGGATCGGGCGCGTCGATGGGTCAGGGCGGGGCCGTGACCATCGAGATCTCGATCGGCATCCCTGAGGAGATCGTGAGCCCGAACCTGGTCGGTCTGCCGGTAATCGAAGTCGATCCCACCCTCAATGCGTTCCTCGCCGAGTTCGCCGTCCAGCTCAACTGGGTGCGGCAAGATGTCGAGACACCCGATCCCGCCCAGTGGGGACGCGTCGTCGCCACCGACCCCCCGCCGGGGGCCCTGGTGAGGCCCGGCGACACGATCATCGTGTCGGTTGGAGTCCAGCCAAGTAGCTGAGTCGCGAGTCGCGAGTCGCGAGTCATGAGAACCTCTCACGCATCTCGCGTCTCGCATCTGGTCGGACCCCCAGCTAGGCGAATTCGTTGCCTCCCCCTCAGGGGGAGGTGCCGAGCGCCAGCGAGGCGGAGGGGGTCAAAGCCTTGCCGCGACCACGGTTCGACCCCCTCGCCTCCCGACTGTCGGGGCTCCCCCCTTTTCGGCTACTCGCTTCGCGCGCTTCCAGTGACCAGGTTTGTCCGTCCGGACTCGGTCACCGGTCACCGGTCACCGGTCCCTGGTCACTGGTCATTGGGATCTGCTCGCGTCACGGGTCTCGGGTCTGGCGATGCTATTCTTCGCGCTCTCAGCTCGGCCTACTTGACTATAAGGGCGCCTAGCTGTACCTATATACCTATGTCAGACTCGGCGGCGTCCGAAGCATCCCTCGCCGACGGTGTACGTCCTCCCACCGCTTCGATCAGGGAATCCGCGCCACCCTCGGGCGTCGCCGAGCATGACCAGTTCCTACCGAGTGGCCGGCCCATGTCCGCCCCCGCGGCTCCCCGGCCCACCGCTTCGATCCGGCCGCATCTTCGGCCCGTGGCATGGCGCGGGACCGGCGTGCGGAGCGGATTCTCCACCGACGATCCCTATGTGCGCCGCTTCTGGACGGCGGCCATAGGTCCGGGAGCGGTCGCGGACCTGATGCGTCTCGCCGTTGCCGCAGAGCGCGGCCGCTCCCTCCCCCGCCCCGAAGCCATCGGTGTCCTCGTCCGGGAGGACCTGGCTCGGTGGGTGGAGGGACGGCTGTTCGTGCGCACGACGATCCCGCCGCTGTCTGCCGCCCAGGAACGCCGCCTCAGCCCGGGGCTGAAGCGAGAGCACCGCGCCTCCCCGCAGCCTGCCGCGTCGAGCTAGCGTTGTCGCCATGGACTACCGGCGGCTCATCGAGCAATACCGCTCGGAAGTATCCGAGTTCTCGCCGTCGGAGGCGAAGACGGAAGACTTCGCCGTCGTGATCGACGTCCGGGAACCCGTACAGCGTCTCGAAGGATCGATCGCCGATTCGATCGCCATGCCGAGGTCCGTCCTGGAACGAGAGATCAATGGAACGGTGCCGGACCGCGACGCGTCGATCCTCCTGTACTGCGTCGTCGGTGAGAGCTCGATCCTGGCCGCCCACACACTGCAGGCGCTCGGCTACCGCAACGTGAGCTCGTTGGCCGGCGGCTTCCGTCGATGGAAGGCCGACGGAAACCCCATCGTCCTCGATGACGCACTCGCCGCCGATGAGCGCATCCGATACGACCGCCAGATTCGGCTCGACGAGATCGGCACCTCAGGTCAGCAGCGATTGCTCGCTTCTCGGGCACTGTTGATCGGAGCCGGCGGGCTTGGCTCCCCCGCCGCGCTCTACCTGGCTGCCGCTGGAGTCGGCTCCATCGGGATTGTCGACTTCGACCGGGTCGACGTGACCAATCTTCACCGGCAGATCCTGCACGACACGCCATCGATTGGAAGGGCGAAGACCGATTCGGCGGCCGAGCGGCTCGAAGCCCTGAACCCCGACGTCAAGGTCGAGGTCCACGGCATCCAGGTGTCGGACGAGAACGCGGTCGGCCTCGTGTCGGGCTACGACGTGATCATCGATGCCTCGGACAACTTCCCCACCAGGCTCGCCCTCAACGACGCCTCGATTGCCACGGGGGTTCCACTGGTGCACGGATCGGCGCTGCGTTTCGAAGGAACGGTGGCAGTCTTCGACCCACCCAACGGTCCGTGCTATCGATGCCTGTTCCCCATCCTCCCGCAGGACGCGGCAACCTGCTCGGACGTCGGCGTCCTCGGAGCGTTGACCGGCGTCATCGGCTCGACCCAGGCCGTCGAGGCGATCAAGCTATTGCTCGGTGTCCGGCCCCTCTCCGGCGAGTTCCTCACCTACAACGCCCTCGACTCCCACTGGGCGAGGTACCGCTTCGAGAAGGACCCGCAGTGCCCTGCCTGCGGCGCAGAGTCCAGAGTCGAGAGGCCAGAGTCCTGAGCAAGAGGCCCGAGTCCGACTCTCGACTCATGACTCTCGACTTAAGGCTCTCGACTCATGACTGCTGCTAGCTCCACAAGGGTTCTGACGCCGAAACCGGATCCACCCTTGACCATGTAGTGATCGGTCTTGTCCGCCCGCGCTGGCCCGGCGATGTCCAGGTGCACCCAGGGCCGGTCCCCGGCGAACTCGGCAAGAAACAGGGCTGCGTTGATGGTGCCGCCCCAGTTGTCGTCTGCGATGTTCTGCAGGTCGGCGATCGACGAGTCGAGCTTCTGGCGGTATTCATGTTCCAGGGGAAGCTGCCACCACTTCTCTCCGGCGAATCGGCCGGCGGCGAGCACCGACTCTATTGCGTCCTCGTCGTTGCCGAGCACCGCACCGATGAGCTGGCCGAGGGCAACCTTGGCGGCGCCGGTCAGCGTGGCGATGTCGACCACGAGGTCGACGTCGGCATCCGCGGCGATGCCGAGACCATCTGCCAACACCAGCCGGCCCTCGGCATCGGTGTTCAGCACTTCGACGGTCTTGCCGCCGTATGCGGTGAACACGTCGCCCGGGCGTTGCGCGGCGCCGCCGGTCATGTTCTCGGTGAGAGGAGCCACACCGATCACCCGAATCGGCAGGCCGAGCGCGGCAATGGCCTGCATGGCGCCGAAGACGGTCGCGGCTCCCGCCATGTCGGTCTTCATCGCCTCCATGCCCTTGGCCGGCTTGATCGACAGTCCGCCCGAGTCAAAGACGATTCCCTTGCCGACCAGAGCCAGCGATGTGGAGGCGTCGTCTGGCTCGTAACGGAGCAGCACCATGCGGGGAGGACTGGTGGCACCGGAAGCGACGGCGAGCAGCCCGCCGTAGCCGCGGGATCGTGCCTCTTGCTCGTCGACGATCTCGACTTCGACTCCGGCGATCCCTGCGGCGCGCTCGGCGAGTACCGCCGGTGGCTTGTCGCCCGCCGGCTCATTGACCAGATCCCGTGTGAAGTTGACGCCCGCGGCGATCTTGGATGCCCGTTCGATCGCAGCACCGGCGCCGTCTTCGGCCTCCAGGAGCACGAGCCGCTCGGTCCTACGCTCCTTCGGTTCTGATCGGTACTCGTCGAATGAATAGGATCCGAGCAGAAAGCCAAGGGCCACCGCCTCGGCGGCCCCTTCGACGTCGACCAGATGCAATGTGGTGGCGACCTTTGCCAAGGGACGGGCGGCTCGGCCGAGGGTGCCGGCTGCCCTTCGGATCGCCTCGGCATCGACCTCGTCGCCGAGACCGAGAAACAGCACCTCGGTGAAGCCGGTCTCCCCCCCGGGGACCGCGACCTGCTGGCCGGTCTTGCCGCTGAACTCACGCGCTGCGAGGTACTCGTCGAGCCAGTCGCCGAGCCGCTCGGAGACTGCGGCTCCCCCAGGCCCGTAGGTAGAATCGGCGAATACCGGCACGGCGAGCAAGTCGCCGGCCGCTTCGGCGAGGGATCCTCCTGTTTCGATCTCAGTCATCGGCATCCTCTCGACTGGGGAGCCATTCGCCCTCGACGGAGCGAGCCAGCATGTACAGATAGTCGGCGAGCCGGTTGAGGTAGACGATGACGAGACTGTCTTCGACCGGTCCGTCGGTTGCCCAGGTCACGGCCCGGCGCTCGGCCCGCCGAACCACGGATCTCGCCACGTCAATCGACGCTGCCACCGGGTCACCGCCCGGCACGATGAACTCCGTCGGCATCCCGCGCTCGTCGACAATGGCGTCGATCCGGGCCTCGAGACCGTCGATCATCGACTGATCAACCCGGCTCACACCGTCCTCGAGCTTTGCCCGGTTCGCCGCAGCGGTGGCAAGTTCGGCACCGACTACGAACAATTGGCGCTGCACGGCCAGCAGCGCCTCGGCGACCGGAGCGCCGGCCGATGCCCGGGCAACACCAAGCAGAGAAACCGACTCGTCGACGGTGCCGTAGGCCTCGGGACCGATCTCATCCTTTGCCACACGCCCTCCATGGAACAACCCGGTCGAGCCGTCGTCGCCACGCCGGGTGTAGATCCGCATTGCGGTGAGACTAGGACTCGGTCCGCTCACAGGCCGCCGCCGGTGAGGGCCCGGCCGACGGTGACGATGCCGAAGCTCACCAGCACCGCCAGGTAGGACAGCCCGGTCGCGGCCATCACCCCCGAGTACCGCGGCTCGCGGATGGAGAACCAGACACCGGCAAGCAAGAGGGCGCCGAGAACCACCAGAGCGACCCACACCCAGGTCAGGACCGAGCCGGTGAGGGCAAGGGCGCCGGAGAGCACGACCGCAACCGTCTCCCCGCCCAGGGCCACCGCGGCGGACTCATCGAGGTCATACAACGGCCGACGGGGCAGGGTCGGGTCCACCAGGAACCAATGCCCGAGGAGCATTTCGGATGTCACACCGCCGAGCAGCATCGTGCCCGTCGCCAGCAACACGATCGCCAGGAGCCCGGGCTCGTATCCAGCCAGCAACAGCAGTGCGGCGGCCAGGATGAACAACGTGCGCGAGGCAAGAGCCTGTTTGGCGGCTACCGCCCCACCGACGGCAAGTACCGCGGCAACCCAAGCGAGCGTACCGACCCCGGCGAGAGCAGCAAGGGCCGCAAGCGCTGCGGTAACCGAACCCGCCAGCCACACATAGCCGGGACCCACCACCCGCCATTGGACGACGAGTGCGGTACCGGCGGCGACCCCGGCTCCCCACATGATGAAGAGCAGCTCCGGACCGAGCTCGATCACTCGCCGAGCCAGGCGGCGATGCGTTGCGCCACCGCCTCGGGCGTGAACCCCCATTCGGCTGCGATCACCGTCCACGGAGCCGAGGCGCCGAAGTGGTCGATCCCGATGCGCAACCCGTCCGTTCCGGCGAATTCTGCCCAGCCGAAGGTCGCCGCCGCCTCCAGGGTGGCGACCGGCATCGTCTCAGGGAGTACCTCAGCGCGGTATTCATCCTCCTGTTCGGCAAACGCCTCCCAGCACGGCATCGACACGACCCTGATCGAAATGCCATCGGCGGCGAGCAACTCGGTCGCCCGCTCGGCAAGCTGCACCTCTGACCCGGTGGCGACGAGGGTGGCGTCGGTGCCGTCGCGCCGGATGTACGCACCCCGCCGTACCAGCTCGCGATCGGGTTCCACCGCCGGGACGGGGAGATTCTGCCTGGTCAGCGCCATCGCGGTGGGGCCGTCGGTTCGGCCGATCGCCATCTCCCAACCCACTGCGACCTCGGTGGGATCGGCGGGTCTGATCACCCACAGATTTGGCATTGCCCGCAGCGAGGCGAGGTGCTCGATCGGCTGGTGGGTCGGGCCGTCCTCGCCGAGGAACACTGAGTCGTGGGTCCAGATCCAGATCGAGGGCGCCCCCATGAGGGCGGACAGCCGCACCGAGGCCCGCATGTAGTCCGAGAAGATGAGAAAGGTTCCGCCGTAGCAGCGGAGCCCGCCGTGGAGGTTGATCCCGTTGACCACCGCCCCCATGGCGTGCTCACGGACCCCGAACTTGAGGTTTCTTCCCTCGGGGTGGGCAGCCGAGAAGTCTCCGGAGCCATCGATCTGGGTGTTGTTCGACGGCGTCAGGTCGGCCGACCCGCCGACGAGGCCGGGCATCGCCGCAGCAAGTTGCTGGATCACCGCGCCGGAGGCGCTCCTGGTTGCTACCGATCCCTCGAACGACGGCGTGGCGAGGGTCACCGGGCCCGGATCGAAATACGAATCCGATCGCTGCTCGAGGTCAGGATCGGCTTCGAAGGCCTCGGTTCGCCGCTGTTCCCACGCCCGTCTCGCCGCCCTCCCCCGGTCCATGCCGACACGGAACCATTCGTAGACCTCGTCGGGGACCACGAATGGCGGGTACTCCCAGTCATACTCCTCGCGGACGAGCTTGACCTCGTCGACGCCGAGCGGGTTGCCGTGCGCCGAGGCGCTGTCCTGCTTGTTCGGTGAGCCGTAGCCGATGTGGGTCTTGGCGACCACCAACGACGGACGCTCCTCCCCGTTTGCTTCGGCGATCGCCTGCCGGATCGCCGGGCGATCGTGGCCGTCGACCCCGACCGTGTGCCACCCATAGGCGGCGAATCGGCCGGCGACGTCCTCGCTGAAGGCCAGCTCGGTCGAACCATCGATCGTGATCGAATTGTCGTCGTACAGGTAGGTGAGCTTGGAGAGGCTCAGGTGCCCGGCCAGCGAGGCCGCCTCCGAGGCGACGCCCTCCATCAGATCGCCGTCAGAGACAAACGCATAGGTGCGGTGATCGACGAGATCTGCACCAAACTGGGCACGAAGGTGGCTCTCGGCGATGGCCATGCCAACCGCGGTGGCGAAGCCCTGACCGAGCGGACCGGTGGTGGTCTCGATCCCGATTCCGGGTTCGTATTCGGGATGCCCGGCGGTGCGAGACCCAAACTGGCGAAAGTCCTCGAGCTCGTCCATGGCCAGCCCGAAGCCGCTGAGATGCAGCAGCGAGTAGAGCAACATCGATGAATGGCCGTTCGAGAGCACGAAGCGGTCGCGGTCGGGCCAGGTTGGGTCGTCCGGGTCGAGCAGGGTGAACTCGGACCACAACACCGCGGCGAGGTCCGCCATCCCCATCGGCGCGCCGGGGTGCCCCGATTCGGCACGCTGCACCGCATCCACCGACATCATGCGCATTGCGTCGACGGAGAGCTGTTCGATGTCTTTGGCCAAGTCAACCTCCTCCTCGGCGACGCGCAAGGGTAGGCGGCGGGCGCGGTCGGGCCGCCCGGGCATCGTGCGCGTATGGTTTGTGGAACATGAGCCGCGAGCAATCCGAGGTGTTGTGATGACGGCAAAGGGTGGCAACGGTCGGCTTCCCCTCTCCTACCTGACCCTGCGACGGACTTTGGGAATCCTGGGCATGGCGCTTCCGGTGATTTTGGTGATCGGCGGCCTCATCTTCACCTCCAACAGCGAGATCGAGAACACCATCAGCGACTATTACGACACCATCATGGTGGGCGTCTTTGTCGGCGTGCTGTTTGCCATTGCCACGTTCATGTTCTCCTACCTCGGCTACGAGATGCCGAACAGGGGACGATTCGAGGCTACCGACAACATCGCCGGCAACCTGGCGGCCCTCTTCGCCGTCCTGGTGGCGCTGTTCCCGACCACCCATTCCGTGCAGTGGGTGCGAGGCGTGCACCTGGCATCGGCGTTGCTGTTCTTCATGACCCTGGCGTACTTCTCGATCCACTTGTTCACCAAGACCACGCCGGGCGAGACCGCGCAGGGGAGAAAGGCCGATCGGAACCGGATCTACCGAGTCTGCGGCTGGGCCATCATCCTGTTCATCGCCCTGATCGCCGTCTACTTCCTGTTCTTCCAGGACACGGGCATCGCCGATCTCAAGCCCGTGCTCGTGCTCGAGTCACTTGCGCTGTGGGCATTTGGCATCTCCTGGCTGGTCAAGGGCGATACGTTGCTCCAGGACTCACCGCCCGCCCGGTGAGCGCTTCCGGTCGAGCCTCGAGCCCGAGGCGATCGCCGAACGGCGGATGGCGAGTTGAGGCCCGAGGGCAGCGCGGTATTGCCGGTTCTCGGACGCCGCGACGTGGGTTGGTGAGCCGGCGCGTGCGTCGTTATGTGCGGTCTGCGCAGACGGTGGAAACCGACGATCTTGCCAGGGGTCAGGGAGCGCATATTGCCGGATATGCGCTAGCTGATCTTGACGAACCGCTACGGGGAGCGCGAACAGAATGCCGGTTATGTGCGGGTGTCTGGGGGCCTTCTCCGGGCCCCGTCAGAACGAACTAGGGTGCGTCGACCCGAAGGAGGCCTTCTTTGTCGAACTTTGTCCTAGCGCATCTGGGTGGTACTACAGCGCTTACTACTGAGCCGGTCGTCGGGTCATCAGATATTGACCCGAGCGTGGCATTTCTGCCCGGGACCGAGGAGCTCGCCGAAGGTGAGATCCGAGTGTCAATCTTGGGTTCCGGGTTGCCGTGGGTGACCAAGTCGCAGGCATCCGGATCGGTTCTCATGGAGGTGGGCAATCCCGAAAAGGATGTGCTCGTCTTCGATATGGGAACAGGATCGCTGGCGAACTTCAGCGGTCTTCAAGTTCCTGTCACAAGCCTGAAGAACGTGTTCTTGAGCCATCTACATGCAGACCACATCTCCGACTACGTCACATTCATGGGCAGCTACGTCAAGGCTGGACGTCTAGACCCTGTCGAGGTGTGGGGTGGAGCGTCCGACGATCCCACATTGGGCCTTGCGACTTTCGTGGACCACATTCAGCGAGCCCTCGCGTGGGACCAGGCCTCAATCGAGGGATATGTACCTACTACCGGAGGACATGCCACCGCTCACGAAGTTCCATACGACAGGACTGAGGTGATCTACGAGCGCAATGGCGTAACCATCACTTCGTTCCCAGTCATCCACGTCCTCAACGGTGCGGTGGGTTTCCGCGTCGATTACGGCGGGCAGTCCGTCGTGTTCTCTGGCGACACCCTCCCAACGATGACGCTTGTTGAGGCCTCTCAGAATTGTGATCTCCTGATCCACGAGGCAGCCCTTCCCGCCGAGCTGTTTGCCGAGTTGTACAGCTTCCCGATCGAGCAGGCGCGGATGGTCATCAATGAAGGCCACACCCCCGCCAACGCTGCTGGAATGGTGTTCGACATGGTGACGCCGCGAATGGCAGCCATGTGGCACACGGCCGTTGTAGACAAGTACGTCGATCCTTTCTTTGAGTCTCTCCGCACGACGTACTCCGGGCCGGCAACGCTGTGCCAGGACCTAACCGTGTTCAACGTCACGGCCGACGCCGTCACCGCCCGCCAAGCGACCATCGATTGGACCCAACAGGCGGTCGTAGGCGAATCCGATACCGCCCGGTCCTACGCAGAGCGGCGTCCCAGCCCGACATGGTTCGCCGACGCATATATCGACTGGCAGTCAAAACTCGGCTAATCAGCCGCACATAACGGCACATAGTGGGCGGTCGCCTCCAGCTAGCGCATATCGGCACATATGCGCATATGTGTCGATTGGGCGGGGGATTGGGTGCGTGTCTATGAAGCGCGAAGCGGCGCTGTGGACGTTTGCCGAGTCCGACGATTGAGTCGGGTCTTCTGTGGGTGAGTGGCGGTCAGCCCACCTCGACGTATTCCGAAATTGTCTTCATGAACTCGTCGGGGTCATCTGGGGTGACCGTGGCCCGTAGACGGCCGCCAGCATCTATCGCAATCCCCGTGGTCTTGTGTCGGCGTGCAGTGTCCCAGTTATACCAGTTCGACCATCCGCCCGGACCGAGTCCTATGACCCTCCACCGCCCGCCGAATCCCATCTCAAACACCTCGACTGATCGAATCTCGCCGTACGGAACCCGCTTCTCGCCCAATAGCCCGTAGCGAGCGATCGTGATACCCGTGTCATCGGCTCGCACCGTGTTGTCCTCATACATCAGCCGCAGAGTATTGACACACTCGTCGTATCAACACCGCCGCTGTCGCCGGTCGAATGAGCCACATCTCAATCGGGCGCGGCGGACTCACGAGGCCCAGACGCCCTCCGTCAGACAGTTCGGATTGAGAAGGCCCCCCCATAACCGGCAATATGGGCGGTTTCGCCCGGCGGGTCGGGTAGCGCATATGTGCCGATATGGGCGGCTATTGGATCTCGACGATCGCCTCGATCTCTACCGGTATGTTCATTGGAAGCGATCCAAGTCCGACCGCTGAACGTGCATGCCGTCCAGCCTCGCCGAATACGTCCGCCAGTAGATCAGAGCACCCGTTGATGACAGCCGGGTGATCAGTGAAATCGGTCGTGCAATTCACCATCCCCAGCACCTTGACTACCCTTACGACCTCGTCAAGCGAACCGAGATTCTTTCGAAGCGTCGCAAGCAAGCCAAGGCATGTGACTCGTGCCGCCTCGCTAGCTTCATCGGTATCGAGGTCCTCTCCAACCTTGCCGGTCATCCACGACCCGTCGGCGCGCATCGGGCCATGACCGGACGTGTAGGCGAGGTTCCCCGTTCGCACAAACGTGACATAGGACGCAATCGGATCGGGAGGTGAGGGCAACACCAAACCGAGTTCCTTGAGTCGAGCCTCCGCCGACATCAGACGCTCCTGCCTCTACGAATCCCCCGAGGGTACAGGCCCACGTCTCCCGTCAACATTCTCGGCCGCACCAAGCCACTCAGAGAGCGCATATGTGCCGATATGGGCGGGTGTTTGGTGTCAGCCGCAGGTGGCCTCGGAGCTGCTACTGACGGTATCGATCCAGTGGACGGATTGTCCGGTGGCGATGTCGCCTGTGGAGATCGTCCCTGATGCGGTGTATGTCGAGGGGTCGACGTTGAAGGTGTGGCGGTAGTCCGTTTCGTTGCCTGTTGTAGTGATGATCCCGGAGAACGTGTCGGTGGGGGCGCGGGATGGGATTTGGCGGTCATCGAGTCGGATGCTGGCGTGTAGGGGGCCGCCCCAGTCTCCCCACGTCAGGATCACTTGACACTCGCCCGAGCTTGGATCCCTGGACAGTTGGAGTGTTAGTTCAGCTTCGAGGGACGGCTTGTCGTTCAAACTGGCCTGTACGTCGATGAAGTTGCCTGCCAGCGGTACCAGTCGCGGGTTCCCGTAGAGGAAATCGACGTCGGCAACACCTGGGGTATTGGAGAACCGGAGGAACATGGTGCGAGCGAATGGTCTGAAGATGCCCACGGTGTCAGGACCAGGCAGGTCGTCCTTCTGTGCCCAGTCACCGGCGATGATCCTGTCACCAGGATCTCCGTAGTAGAAGGTGCTATCGGCGATCCCCTGGGTATTCGAGTTCCGGAGGAACACCTGTCCGGTTGATTCGCGGTGGAGACCGACGGTGTCGATGTCGTCGTCGTCGAAGTCGCCTACGAACGGCTTGTCGAGAGGATTCCCGTAGTAGAACGAGTAGCTGGCCGCGCCCAGACCCTGTTCCCCACTGCCGAGACTGTCGAATATGAAGACTTGACCCTGCGACGGCCGGTACAGCGACACCGTATCGCACCCGTCCCCGTCGAAATCTCCTGTGATCGGAACGTCACCACGGCTGCCGAGGTAGAACCTGACATCGCCCTCTCCGATCGCGATGTGATTCCGCAGGTACACGTATCCATCCGTCGGTCGGAACATGCCTGGCGTATCCCAGCCATCGCAGTCCCAATCACCGACGATCGGGATATCTCCGGGTACGCCGAAGAAGAATCTATAGCTCGAAATCGTCCCGGATTGCTCGTGCTGCTGACGCAGGTACCACAGGCCCGATGTGGTATCAACCACACCGACGGTGTCCTCGGGCGTCTCGGCCAAAACCGGAGCCGGTAAGGCGAGCCAACCGAGCACGACAATCAACACAAGAGCCGTCACTGTCACCCTCACCGACACCCCCGGACCCTCCACAATTTCGATCCTCAACGATCACGGATCATACGACTCAGACTATGAGAGGAAACGGACCATGGTTCCCCATGACGTCCGGCTCAGCTAGCTCCTAGACGCCGAAGGAAGAGCGATCGCCGAATGGAATGGTGCTGCGGACGACCAGACGCTCGACTCTCTGCTCGAACAGTCCCTCGGGTGATCAACCCGGCCGAACGCCACCAAACCAATGACCTTCGGCGGCACGTCAAACCTCCGACCACACCCGCCCATAACCGGCAATATGCGCCCCCTACGTCCCGGTCTCCAGAGGCAGGACCGGGTACAGCACGAACACCGATCACCCGGTCTGAGCGACATCGCCGACATCCACGAGTGCTCTGGAACGGCACTTCGGAGTGCGGTCAGTTTCCTTGCATTTCTTCTGGAATCTGTCACCCGCACCGTGTAGGATCGAACATATGTTCGATAGAGAATTCACCTCTGTCCCCGATGGGCTCGACGACATGGAACCAAGCGTGGAGTTGGCAACCGCGCTCAATGACATCGACGTCGATCTGGTGTCGCCGCATGACCGGATCATCGTCATCCGCGCCTACGCCCGAATGGAGTCCTACTACCAGGCCCGCAAGTATCGCGCCATGGCCTCGGTCGCCGACGCCTTGGAAGAAGACGACATGCAGCATGGCCTCGACACCGCTGCCGCCGAGATCCAAGCCGCCCTGTGTCTGACCCGCCGCGCTACCGAAACCGAACTCGGGTTCGCGTTGGATCTGTGGCATCGCCTTCCGCAGGTCTGGTCTGCGTTGGCGGCGGGGATGATCGACTACCGGAGGGCCCGGGTCATCTCCCTCGGGACGGTCCACCTCGACACCGGTGCCGCATGGGAAGTCGTCGAACGCATCTTGGAGGACGCCGGCCGGCTCACCTCCGGCGAGCTGCGGAGCCGTCTGCACCGGATGGCGATCGAAGCCGACCCGGAGGACGCGCGGCTCCGCTACGAGGACGCCGTCAAGGAGCGGCGAGTGGTTCTCGAACCCGCCGATGACGGGACCGCCAACCTGCTCGGCCTCCAGCTGGCTCCCCATCGCGCCGCAGCTGCTTCCCGTCATGTGAACCATCTCGCCCGATCGCTGAGGACGAGGGACGAGACCCGCACCATGGATCAACTCCGCGCCGACGTCCTCATCGACCTGCTCTTGGGCAAGGCACACAGCGGCAAGAAGGCGGGAGCGGTGAATTTGCGGGTCGATCTGGAAACCCTCTCAGGCCTCGCCGAAGACGCAGGTGAGTTGAACGGCTACGGCCCGGTGATCGCCGACATCGCCCGCCAGATCGCCGCTGAAGCCGAAGATGCCGAATGGCGCTACGCCATCACCGACCCGCACACCGGCCAATTGATCACCGACGGGACCACCCGCCGTCGCCCCACCGCCGCGTTGCGCCGCACCGTGGAGGCAAGAGATCAGACCTGTGTGTTCCCCGGCTGTCGCGTGCCCGCGGTCGACTGCGACTTCGACCACAGCACCCGATGGGCCGACGGCGGCGAAACCACAGAAGACAACGGCGCCCCCCTCTGTCGCCACAACCACATCACCAAGGACCAACTCGGTTGGAGCTACCGGCGGCTCCGTGACGGCCGCTACCGATGGCGCAGCCGACTCGGCCACACCTATTACAGCGCCAGATCCCCATAGTCGATCGCGCCGGCGCGCTACCCGACCGTGTACAGCTCGCGGTCCGACCGGTTCAACCGCTCCACGCCGTCGTCGGTGACCGTCACGATGTCTTCGATCCGCATCCCCCAGTGACCGGGTTGGTAGATGCCCGGCTCGATGGAAAAAGCCATGCCGGAGACCAGCTCAGTGGTGTCTCCTTTGACGAGATAGGGTCGCTCGTGGGTGTCGAGGCCGATACCGTGCCCGGTGCGGTGGATGAAGAGCTCGCCGTATCCGCCGTCCTCGATCACGGTCCGAGCTGCGACATCAATGGACCCGGCGGTTACCCCCGGCTTCACCGCATCCACGGCCGATCGTTGCGCGGCGCCGAGCACCTCGTACGCCTCGGCGAACCCCCCCGGGGGGTCTCCCACCACGAACATGCGAGTGGTGTCGGATCCGTATCCATCGAGCCAGCCGCCGAAGTCAACGACAACGGCGTCGCCACGCTCGATCATCCGGCCGGTCGGCTCGTGGTGGGGCGATGCGCCGTTTGGCCCGGAGGCGACGATGGCAAAGCCGCTCCTCTGATGGCCCGAGTCGAGCGTCATCTCGTCGATCAGCCGCGACAGCTCGCGTTCGCTGCGCCCTGAGAACCTGGTCGCCCCCAGCCGGGCAACCACCGCGTCGGTGGCTGCACCCGCGGCGCGGAGAGACGCGATCTCGCCCTCGTCCTTCACCATGCGCAGCTCGGACATCAGCGGTTCGGCCGGTTCGAACCGCGCACCCGGCAGCCGGGTCTGCATGCCGATCAAGAAGGTTGCCCAGGTCTGGTTGCCAACGGCGACGGTGGAAGCGTTGCCGATCAGGCCAGCGAGGATCGCGATTGGATCCTCGGTCTCCGACCAGGCCCGCTTCTCCACACCGGACTCGACGCGCACCTCCTCGAGCACCGGTACCAACAGGACTGGATCACCCTCGGCGGGCAGCACCAGTGCGGTGATGCGCTCGTTCTCCATTGCCTGGTACCCGATCAGATACGGCAGATCGGATCCAACGGTGACGACGAGGGCATCGACGCCGCGGCGAGCCATCTCCAGTCGCGCCGAAGCGATCCGGCGCTCGTTCACGTGGCCTGGGCGAGCGAGTCGCGGGCGTGATAGGAGGAACGGACCAGCGGACCGGACTCAACATGGCTGATCCCGAGAGACTCGCCGTGGCTGCGATATCTGGCGAACTCATCGGGATGGACGTAGCGATGGATCGGGCGGTGCCGCGGCGTTGGCCGGAGGTACTGGCCGATCGTGACCAGATCGACGCCGACCGCCCGGAGGTCGGCGAGCGTCCCGAGCACCTCTTCCTCGGTCTCCCCCATCCCGACGATCAGGCCCGACTTCACCGTGCCCGCCGGGTTGAGCCACTTGGCTCTCGCCAGCAGGGTCAACGACCGTGCGTAGTTGGCGGCGGTGCGGATCTCCCGTTGCAGACGCAGCACGGTCTCGGTGTTGTGATTGAGGACCTCGGGCTTCTCGCCGACCATGGACTCGAGAGCGTCCCGATCGCCCTTGAAGTCGGGGATCAGCACCTCGACGTCGCAGCCGGGAACGAGGTCGCGGATCCTTCGGACCGTCTCAGCAAAGATCCCGGCGCCACCGTCGGGAAGGTCGTCGCGGTTGACCGAGGTCAATACCGCGTGACGCAATCCCATCTGCTGTATGGCCTCGGCGGCCCGCAGCGGCTCATCGACGTCGACCTCGCCGGGCTTGCCCGTGTTGACGTCGCAGAAGGAACAGGCGCGGGTGCAGGTATCACCGAGCAGCATCAAGGTCGCAGTGCCGGCCTCCCAGCACTCATAGATGTTGGGGCAACCCGCTTCCTCGCACACGGTGTTGAGCTCGAGTCCCCGCATCAGCTGCTTCAGCTCCCCGTATCCGTCAGAGCCAAGGTTTGCCCTGACCTTCATCCATTCGGGACGAGCCGGCTCGCCCGGGAGGAGGCCACCGATCAGGATCGGGGTCTCCCCACGGCCGGCCGCGGAGAACGCACCGGATGCGACCATCGCATCGACGTCGTACCGGCCGGATCGCTCGCTTGGCCGGAAGGCGCCGAGCTGTATCTCCGGCTCCACGGATCCAAAGACTGCCGCTGCGTGCGGAACCAGGGCATCGATGACGGACTCCATCGGGAGATGCTCACCGATCAGCTGGGCGATCGAGGTCACCGGCCGGTCGGCGATCCCGCATGGGACGATGTTGGAGAAGTATGCAAGGTCCGGGTCCACGTTGAGGGCAAAGCCGTGGGTTGAAACTCCCCGGGCAACCCGAACCCCGATGGCGGCCACCTTGCCCCGCCCGGTCCACACGCCGGTCTGGCCGGCCTCGGCCCAGGCTTCGATGCCGAGATCGGCGAGGGCGGCGATGAGCATCGCCTCGAGGCGGCGAACGTGGCCGACCATGTCCCAGCCATTTGCCAGCTTCGGGATAGCAACGATCGGGTAGCCGACGAGCTGGCCGGGGCCGTGGTACGTGATGTCGCCGCCGCGATCGACGTGGTGCAACCTGGCACCAATCGCGTCGAGGTCGGCCTCGGCGATGGTGAGATTGGATCCGTCACCGTTTCGGCCGACCGTGTAGGTATGCGGGTGCTCCAGCAGCAGCAGGTAGTCGTCCGCGGACCGACCCTCGGTTCGTCCCTCCCAGAACGCACGCTGCAGGTCCCATGCCTCGTCGTACTCGACGCGGCCGAGCCACCGCACACGGAGGCGGTGGCTCATCGCAGTTCCTGTTCCCAATCCCAGGATTCGAGGTTCCGCTTGATTTGGGCGAGGAACAGCACCGCCGTCGAGCCGTCGAATGCCCGGTGGTCCCAGCTGAGCCCGAGATACCCGATGTGACGAATGGCAACGGTGTCGGTGCCGTCGGG
Organism: uncultured Kiloniellales bacterium; assembly: GCA_964195155.1. Classification (GTDB taxonomy): domain Bacteria; phylum Actinomycetota; class Acidimicrobiia; order Spongiisociales; family UBA5794; genus JACZST01. Next base: position 46,690 of record CAXMOP010000115.1, read on the forward strand.
AAGGGTCACCACAACCGGGCGCTTCACCACGGTGTCGGTGGACAGGATGGCGACGTTTGGCTGGTTGATGATCGGTGCGCTCATGAACGAGCCGAACGGCCCCGGGTTGGTGATCGTGAACGTGCTGGTGGAAAGATCCTCCGGATGGAGCTTCCCGGCGCGGGCGCGTTCCGCAACACCGCGGATGTCCCGGGCAAGGCCGGTGAGGCTGCCCGAGTCGGCCTCAGGGAGGGTCAGGACGATGAGCCCTCCCTGACTGAGGTCGACGGCGATGCCGAGGTCAACGCCGCTGTGGAACGTCTGTGTGCCCGCTTCGAGGTCGAACGAGCTGTTCACCGCCGGGTAGGCGCCGAGGGCATCGATCGTCGCCCGCGAGATGAACGGGAGGTAGGTGAGCGAGAAACCCTCGGTTTCCTTGAAACGCGGCCCGTGCCCTTGACGGGCTCGGGCGACCGACTCGAAATCCACCTCGACCGAGGTCCACACGTGAGCCGAAGTTTGCTTCGAGGCGATCATGTGCTCTGCCGTGACGCGACGGATCTTCGTCATCGGTGTGACCCCGCCGGCCTCGTCGGCCGTAGGCGCCGCCGCGTCGGCCGCGGGCACGACCAGTTCGGCCGCTGGTGGCTCTGCTCGCTCCTGGGGCTCGACGGCGACCGCAACCACCGGCTCCTCGACAATCACTTTGGTCGTTGCGGCCACTGCGCCCGTGGCAACGAATGCCTCAACATCCTTTCGGGTGATCCGGCCACCGGTGCCGGTGCCGACAACCTGATCGAGGTCCACGCCGTTGTCGGCGGCGAGCTTCCGCACCACCGGCGAGAGCTGCGCCCGTCGTGAGTCGTCGCCTGCAACAGCGGTCGTCGCGGCGGCTGCGGCGACGGGGACGGCCGGTTGGACGGGAGCCGACTCGGCCGGCGTCGATGCCACCGCGTCGGAGGACTCGGGCGGCGGTCGCTCGGTACCCGTTGGCCCCTGCTGCGACCACACCGCGCCCGCGCCGGCCGGTGCCTGGGCGGCGACCGGCTGTGGCGAAGGGGCCTCTTCGGGGGCTGCTTCCGCTGCTGGCTCCGTCACCGGTTCTTCCGCCGCCCCCGGCTCCTCGTCGGCGCCGGTGATGACGACGATCTCGGTACCGACCTCGACCGTTTCGCCCTCCTGGACGAGGATCTGCTCGATGACGCCGGCTACCGGCGACGGCATCTCGGTGTCGACCTTGTCGGTGGAGATCTCGACGAGAACCTCATCGATGGCGATCTCGTCGCCGACCTGCTTCGCCCAGGAAAGGATGGTGCCCTCGGTGACCGTTTCACCGAGTTGGGGCATCGTGACCGTCACTGCCATCGGAAAGCGTCTCCTCCGTACGTGTTCAGTTTTCTGTTGTGCTAGTGCAGCGGTCGACCGGCGGCGGCCATCAACGTCTCGCCGATCGCCTCGGATACGGTCGGGTGGGCATGAATAAACGCCGCGGCCTCGGCCGGCACGGCCTCCCATCCAACAACGTACATCAACTCGTGAATGATCTCGCCGGCCAGGGGATCCACGACGGTGGCGCCAAGCACCGGGCCGTTCTTCTCTGCCACGATCTTGACCGTTCCTCCGGTCTCGTTGTGAATGATCGCCCGGGCGAGCCCCCGCATGCCGTGCTCGGTGGTCTCTACGTCGTGCCCGAGCGCGATCGCCTCCTCCTCGGTCAGCCCGACCGAGGCAACTTCGGGCTGCGAGTAGACGATCATCGGAATGGCCCGGTAATTGATTGCATCGCTCGCTCCGGTGGCGATGTGGGTGATCGCCGCCATCCCCTCGGCGAACCCGACATGGGCGAGCTGCGCGGTGCCGGCGACGATGTCACCGATCGCATAAATCCGGGGATTCGCAGTCTGCATCGTCGTCTCATCCACCACGATGAAACCGCTGTCAATCGTCACGCCCGCATCCTCGAGACCGATGTTCGACGTCACCGGTTTGCGCCCAACCGCGACCAGGACGACATCGACCGTGACCGCGTCGTCTGCGAATGGGACCGATACTTCTGAGCCCTTGATCTCGGCGGGCCCGACCGCGGTGCCGGTCCTAATGGCGACGCCCTTTCGTTTGAGGGCTCTGCTCAACGCCTTTGCCGCCTCGGGCTCCATGCCCGGCAGTACCTGGTCCTCCATCTCGAAAAGGTGGACCTCGCTGCCGACGTCGGCGAGCAACGAGGCGAATTCGATCCCAATGGCACCGGCGCCGATCACCGCTACCCGACGGGGCTGATCCATCCAGTCCAGCGCTTCGTCGCTGGTGACGATCCATTCGCCGTCGATGTCGTAGCCGGGAATCGCCCCGGGAACCGACCCGGTGGCAACGATGATGTGCTTGGCCTCGAGCGTCGTATTCTCGCCATCGGCGAGCGCAACGTGGACCTGGCCGTCGACGATCCGCCCGAACCCATCGAGGATGTCAACCCCGCGGGCCTTGAGCAGGCCCGTAAGACCCTTCACCAGCCCGTCGACCACGCCGTTCTTCCGTTCGAGCGCGGCTCGCCAGTCGAGTTTCGGCTCGCCGGCCTGCACGCCGAACGTGTCGGCGGTGGCCACCGTGTGAAAGACGTGGGCGGTCTCGAGCCAGCTCTTGGCCGGAATACAACCTCGGACCAGGCAGGTGCCCCCCACCGTGTCCTTCTCGACGAGTGCGACGGAAAGCCCGAAGTTGTGCGCATACAGGGCCGCCGCGTAGCCGCCGGGGCCTCCGCCGATGATCACCACGTCGTACAACAGACCTCCACGGAGCGACGACTTGAGGTTAGTGGAGGGAGTGGCCATGCTTGTTTGGCTATGCAGACCCGCTACCTGATCCTTGCCTCGTTGATCACCGGTCTCGCCATCCTGATCGCCGCCGCGCTGTGGTTCTCAGGAATCTGATCCGATCCCCAGCAGCCGCTCGGCGTTCTCATAGAGCACCCGGTGCCTCAGCCGATCATCCGCCAGCTCCCACTCCTTGAGTTGCTCGTCGAGATCGGCAAACGCCCAGCCGCTGCCGAACAGCGCCTTGTCGGTGTCGAGCATTGAGGCTGAATCGTCGAACACCGTGGCGTATTCGGCGGCGGGCGCCCCGATCAGGCTGAGCCACACGTTCTGTTTGTGCGAGGCAACCGCAAGCGCCTCCTGGCGCCACAGCCCTCCGTTGTGGGCCATCACGACTCTCAGGTCCGGATACAGGGAAGCGACCACGTCGACACCCCGGGGGTCGCCGTGGGAGAGTCGCAGCCCAGCGCCACCCGGCAGGCCGCGCCCCAGGCGCGAGATGCCGGTGTGGAACAGCACGATCAGACCGTGGTCGGAGGCGTTTGCCCACAGCGTGTGGGTCGAGCGCTCGGCCGGGTCGAAGGCCTGAGCCACCGGGTCGAAGGCCAACCCGGCAAGGCCGAGGCGCGCCGCCTCGTGGACGCCTGCCACCGCCTTTGCCCCCATCGCCGGGTCTACCGAGCCGAAGCCGATGAAGATCGATTGATCCGAGGCAACGATCTCTGCCACGTCCTCGCTCGAGAACGGGCGGTGCCGTGTCGTTGAAACGGTGTCAAGGCCAAGAATCACTGCTCTGCCGTCGCGCCGGCGATAGTGGTCGGCCACGTCCACGGCGGTCAGGACATCCAGGCCGACGTCGAATGGTGCCACCGGGCCTTCGACGAATTCGGCGACCGGCGGATGCACATGGAAGTCGATGAAGGTCCTCAAGAGTGCCGGAACCCGCGATTTCGTGCCTCCGCTGCGGTGTCGGGGCTGAAGGACTGGAGGCCGTTGTGCTTTACCAGCGCATCGCGCTCGACGCGGTCGCTCAAGACCGCGTAATCGGCGTCGTCGTCGCAGTCGAACAGCTCCATGTCATCGCGGGTGCCGATGAATCGGTGCTCGGCAAACGTGCTCAGGCGGGCCATGACCGCGGACGATAGCGCCGCCCTAGTCTTGACCCGCCTGCTCGCCGACCGCGCCGAGCTCGGCGAGATATGCGGCTTGCAGGTCGAGCACCGCGAAGATCACCGACGGCTCGTACCCGTACCCCTGTTCGATGGCCCGCTCCTGGGCATATGCGGCAGCGTCGACTCCTGCAACGATTGCCGCACCCTCTCGATGGTCCGGGCGTTGCAGATAGTGCATCTCCCACTCGAGGATGCGACGCACATCACCACGCCCGACTTCCGCCTTGGTCGATTTGCTCAGGCCGTTCCACACGAAGTCGAGCGCGTCCTCGACGCTGTAGACGATTGCCACCTCACTCGGAGTGCGCTCCTGGAGCAAGAGCCCGACCCCGAAGATCACCAGAACAGCAACCAGAGCAAGCAGCAGGAGGAGTGGAGCCATCTGGGCAGCGTACCGACCGCCAAATCGTGTGTAGTGCTACCTTTCCGCCGCGATGACCCTGGAAACGCTGAGTCTCTTCTTCGCCCTCCTCGCGATCGCGGCAACCGCCGCAACGATCGGGATCGTCGGCATTGGACTCGCCGGCACCACCAGGGTCGGCGCCCCCCTAAGGCATACGGTGTTCTCCGCGTTCCAGGGGCTCGAACTGTGGCTGGCGTTTGCAGTGGCAGCGACCGCAACCCTCGCAAGCCTCTACCTGTCAGAGGTCGCACACCTCATCCCGTGCACCCTCTGCTGGTACCAGCGCATCGCCATGTATCCGTTGGCGGTGATCCTCCTGATCGCTGCCATCCGCGCCGACCACCGCATCAGGATCTATGCGGCAACGCTGGCCACGATCGGCGCCGGCATCTCGCTGTACCACCGCTTCATCCAGGCGTTCCCGGACCTGGAGGGCGGAACCTCGTGCGACCCCAACGCACCGTGCACCGCCGCCTACGTTGAGATCTTCGAGTTCATCACGATCCCCACCATGGCGCTGAGCGGATTCCTGTTCATCCTCGCCCTGCTGTGGCTTGATCGATTCAATACCCCGGCCGATCCACCATCATTGACCGCCAACGAGCCGGAGAAGCCATGACACAAAAGAAGACGTTTTCGATCAAGACCCTGCTGATCGCAACCGGAGGCGTGCTGATCGTCGCACTGCTGGTGGGCGCCGTCCTGTTCGGCGGCAGCACCGAGCAGACCGGCTCCCCCGAGGTGTCGGGAATCCTGCCCCCCATGCCGGCCAGCGTTCGCGCCGACCAGACGGCGACGGGCAGCGAAGCCCCGACCGTGGTGGGCGCCGACTTCGACGGCAACGAGGTCTCGATCCAGAACGACGGGCGACCGAAAGCCATCGTGTTCCTGGCACATTGGTGCCCGCACTGCCAGGCCGAGGTCCCCTCGGTGCAGGCGTGGCTCGACGCCACCGGCGGGGTCGAGGGCGTCGACATGTATTCGGTGGCCACCGCAGTCAACTCGAGCCGGGGAAACTACCCGCCATCGGACTGGCTGAGCAACGAAGGCTGGTCGGTCCCGGTGATCCGCGACGACGCCAACAGCTCCGTCCTGGTCGCCCATGGCAACGGCGGGTTCCCGTTCTGGGTGTTCACCAACTCCGACGGCACGGTTGCGCTGCGGATTGCCGGCGAGCTCCCCATCGCGGACCTGGAACAGATCATGGGAGGGCTCACCTAAGTCCAGGGTCCGAACTCCCGACTCTCGACTCTCATTAGGCTCTCGCTCCATGGAACTTGGATTGATGGTCGAACCGCAGGTCGGCGGCTCATATCAGCGATTGCTTGAACTGGCCCGTTGGTCCGAGGAACAGGGACTCGACGCCTTCGCCCGCTCGGATCACTACCTCAACGGCGAGGAGTCGGCGCCGGCAACGGATTCGTTGACCTCCTTTGGCGGGCTGGCGAGGGAGACCGAGCGGATCCAGCTGGTCAGCCTGGTGTCGCCGCTCACCTTCCGTCACCCGGCGGTGCTTGCCAAGACCGCAGCCACGCTCGATGAGATGTCCGGCGGCCGGTTCGCCCTCGGCATCGGCACCGGCTGGATGGAGTCCGAGCACGAGGCATTCGGCATCGAGCTGTTCACCCTCCGGGAAGGCTTCTCGAGACTCTTCGAGACGCTCAGCTATGTCCGTTCCGCCTTCTCCGGAACCGAGGGGTTCAGCGGCCGCCACTACCACCTCGCTGCCGGATTCGAAGTGCTCCCCCGCCCCGCAGACGTGCCGATCGTGGTCGGCGGGTCCGGGATGAAGAAGACACCGACCATGGCGGGCCGCTTCGCCAACGAGTACAACATGTTCGTCAGCAACACCGACACGATCGAACAGCGGCTCGAGGTCATGCGTGCCGCCGCCGAGGCCGCCGGCCGCAAGCCGCAGGACATCCGGATCAGCGTGTCGTCGCCCGCAATGATCGCAGACACCGAGGACGGCTACCGGGCGTTGCTCGAGAAGCGCGGCGCCAAGCGCGACATGACTGCAGACGAATACGAGGCCTTCCTGGCCGAAAAGAACATTCCTCGCGGGACCCTGGATACGGTCGCCGACGCCGTCGATGTATTGGCCGGTGTTGGAGTTTCCCGCTTTTATCTGCAGGAAATCACCGCCCTCGACAAGATCGACACCGGCCGAATCGGATCGATCTTTAATGCACTACGCGGATAGGGGAAAACCTGCCGGGTACGGCCTGCGAAGGCTCTAACCTCGGCGTGTGACCGACCTGCTCGTCGTCGACGACCTCCATGCCGCCGCCGAAGGCACCGAGATCCTCAAGGGCATCAACCTCACCGTCGCCCCCGGGGAGACCCACGCCATCATGGGGCCGAACGGGTCGGGAAAGTCGACGCTGGCCAATGTGCTGCTCGGCCACCCCGGCTACCTGGTCACCAAGGGCACGGTCACCTACAAAGGCGTGGACATCACCCGCATGACCCCGGAAAAGCGGGGCAAGGCCGGCATGTTCCTCGGCTTTCAATACCCACAAGAGATCCCCGGGGTCTCGGTGGTGAACTTCCTGCGCACGGCACTGTCCAACCGCACCGGTACCGACCTCACCGTGCTCGAGCTGCGCCTCAAGGTCATGGATGCTCTGCAGGACCTCGACATGGATCCGAGCTTTGCCGATCGCTATCTGAACGAAGGTTTCTCCGGCGGTGAGCGCAAACGCAACGAGATTCTCCAAATGGCGGTACTCGAGCCCGACCTCGCCATCCTCGACGAGACCGACTCCGGTCTCGACATCGACGCGCTGAAGATCGTCGCCGAGGGAATCGAGCGACTGCGAAACGACGAGCGCGGCATTGTCGTAATCACGCATTACCAGCGCATGCTCGACTACATCACCCCCGACGTCGTCCATGTCATACTCGACGGCCGTATCGTCGAGGCGGGCGGACCCGACCTTGCGGACGCCATCGAAGACACCGGCTACGAGCGGTATCGCACCGAGGCGGCTGCGGGGTGAACGACCTCGCTCACCTCCGCGAAGACTTCCCGATCCTCGGCCGCGAGGTGAACGGCCATCCGCTGGTCTACCTGGACTCGGCTGCCACGACCCAGAAGCCGGTACAAGTGATCGACGCCGTCGACCACTTCTACCGGACATCGAACGCCAACGTCCACCGTGGCGCCTACGCCCTCTCCGAGGAAGCCACGCAGGCCTACGAGGGAGCACGGGCCAAGGTGGCGTCCTTCATCAACGCCGGCTCCAAGAACGAGGTCGTATTCACCAGGGGGACCACCTCCGGCCTCAACCAAATTGCCTACGGCTACGGCCTCAACGTGCTCAAACCCGGAGACAAGGTGCTGCTGACGATCATGGAGCACCATTCGAACATCGTGCCCTGGCAGCTCGTTGCCAAACACACCGGGATCGAACTGGTGTACCTGACGCTGAACGACGATTTCGAGGTCGACCTCGATGGTCTCGAGGAAGTGCTCGACGACCGGGTGAAGATCATCACCGTCTCCGGGATGTCGAACGTCACCGGAGCGCTCGGCCCCGTCCGAGAGCTGGCCGATGCAGCCAAGAGCGTCGGGGCCCTGGTCGTGGTCGATGGTGCCCAGCTCGTGCCGCACCACCCCACCGACGTTGCCGAGCTCGGCGCCGACTTCCTGGTGTTTTCCGGGCACAAGATGCTCGGCCCCACCGGCATCGGGGCAATGTGGGGCAGGCCGGAGCGCCTGGAGGAGCTCGAGCCCACCGAGGGCGGCGGTGAGATGATCTCCGACGTCCAGCTCTACGAGTCGCGTTGGGCACCGGTGCCGCACAAGTTCGAGGCGGGAACACCACCCATCGCCCAGGCAGTCGGGCTCGGCGCCGCTGTCGAGTATCTCGAAAAGGTAGGGATGCCGGCGATCCGCGATCACGAGATCGAGATCACCCGCTACGCGCTCGACCGCCTCGCCGAGGTTCCCGATCTGACCGTCTATGGCCCTTCGGACACAACCAAACGCGGCGGTGCCGTCAGCTTCGAGCTCGCCGACATCCACGCCCACGACGTCGCAACCATCCTCGACCAGTACGGCGTGGCGGTCCGTGCCGGGCATCATTGCGCAAAGCCGCTCATGCGCCACCTCGACGTGGCCGCCACCGCCCGTGCCTCGTTCTATCTCTACAACAACAACGACGACGTCGACCGACTCATCGAGGCGCTCTATGAAGCCCGCAAAGTCTTCGGCCTCGACGACTGACCAAACCGGGCGGGGCGGTATCGTTTTGCCATGAGCAATCTCGAAGAGCTGTACCGCCAGGTCATTCTCGACCACTACCGCAACCCACGGCGCCGGGGAAAGCTGACCGGGCCGCACGTCCATGCCGAGGGGCTCAATCCGTCGTGCGGCGACGAGTTCTTCCTCGATCTGCTCATCGAAGACGGCGTGATCACCGATATGGCGATCGATGGCCAGGGGTGCTCCATCTCGCAGGCTTCGGGTTCGATGATGACCGACGCCATTGTCGGCAAGAGCGTCGAGGACGTCCGGATCGTGTCCGGCCAGTTCAAGCTGATGATGGGGATCGACGAGGGTGACGACCCGCTCGACCATGAGCGCCCCGGAGCCGTGCTCGGCGATCTCGAGGCATTGCAGGGGGTCCGAAAGTTTCCGGTGCGCATCAAGTGTGCGGATCTGCCCTGGACGACGCTGGCCGACGCCCTTGATCATGCAGAGGATGAGTAGCCTGAAACCGTGGAGTACTCACCAACCACCGCTCTCATCGTGGTGGATGTGCAGAACGACTTCGCCGACCCGGAGGGATCGCTGTACGTAACGGGTGGTGAAGAAACGCTCCCATTCATCAATGCCAACATCGGGGCAGCCCGCGATGCTGGCTCGGTCATCGTCCGCACCCAGGATTGGCACCCCGAGCACACCCCACACTTCGCCGAAGATGGCGGTATCTGGCCCCACCATTGTGTCGCTGGAACCTGGGGGGCTGAATTCCATCCAGAGCTCGCGGGCGAAGGACCGGTTGTTCAGAAAGGCACGAGCGGCGAAGACGGCTACTCCGGTTTCACCGTCCGCGATCCCGAGACCGGCGAGGAGAGCCCGACCGGGCTCGAGCAACTCCTTCGTGACCGGGACGTGACCAGGGTCGCCGTACTCGGCCTCGCCACCGATTACTGCGTATTGGACACCGCGGTCGACTCCGCAAGGCTCGGCTTCGAGACCACGCTGCTGGCCGACGGCACCAAGCCGGTCAACGTCGAGCCCGGCGACGGAGCCAGAGCCATTGCCGAGATGGTGGCCTGCGGCGTGAACGTCGAGTAGCGGTTACCCGGTCTCCCAATCGCCGGCGCCGAGCGGCGGCTCGTCCGTTGCTCTGATGAGGACGGAACCTTCGGCATCGACGAAGTCGCCGTCGACCCAGATCCCGGCCCCGACCGCGACGCCGGAACGGGCATGGCCGCTGCTCCCCCACTCGACGTAGCTGACGATCGAGCTCGTGCTGCCGAAGTTGGAGTCGCGGTACAGGCCAATTTCCCCGCCGGACGCGCTGAGCGATCCAAAGCGGCCGCCGGCGTCGATCACGGGACCGTCAACGTCGAGGCCGACCACGGTGGTAGTGGTCACGTACACGGTCTCGCCGGGCGCCAGCTCCTGGGAGGGCATCCCGAAGTATGAGGGGCGCTGGCAGAGCTGCCACCGCTCGAGGTTGCCGGTTTCGCTGCCAATGTTGGTGATCGCGACGTAGCCCTGGTCGCCGAACACGACCTCGGTCACGGCGAAGACGGCGCCCTCGCCGGCGGCAGCAGTTGTCGTGGTTTCCGCCGTAGCGGTCGTCGTGGTTTCGTCGGCGGCTGTGGTCGTCGTCTCCTCTGCCGCAGTCGTGGTCGTCGCCGCGGCGGCGGCAGCGGCCGTGGTCGTGGTGTCATCGCCGCTAGCTCCGCATGCTGCGGCAACAAGAGCAAGGACGATGAGCAACATCAGCTTCTTCATCGGGGAACACTCCTGGGATCGGGTAGCCGATTGTATTTCACCCGAGAGCTGTCGCTGACGGCACGGCACCGCTTAATGAAGCTTTAATCAAGCGCGGACTCGCGACTCGCGACTCGCGACTCAGTACGCTCGCAACATGCGCGGCATCGTGTTCGATTTGTTCCACACACTGGTTGACCCCGAGGATTTTCGGCCGCGGGAGTCGTGGCGACTGCGTCACGTTGCCGAGACCATCGATGCCAACGGACGGGACCTGGTCATGTTCTGGAAGGACACCTACTTCGAGCGAACCACCAGCCCGGTGTCCGGTACCGCGCTGGTCCTGCGCTACGCCGCCGACAACGGGATCGACCTCTCCGAGTCACAGGTCGCTGACATCACCGACCACCTCGGCGACTACCAGGACATCGCTCTCGACCGGCCTCGCCCCGATGTGCTCGAGGCAGTGGCATCGATGGCCGGCGCTCATGAGCTTGCGCTGCTATCCAACTGCTACCTCGAAGAGGTTGCGGCCTGGCCGCGATCACCACTGGCGCCACACTTTGTCGGCGCCGCGTTCTCCTATGCGATTGGGTTCAGGAAGCCCGACCACAGCGCATACCTGGCGGCCACTAGATTGCTGGGCGTGGAGCCCGGGGAATGTGCCTTCGTCGGTAACGGCGGCAGCAACGAGCTCAGCGGCGCAAAAAGCGCCGGATTCGGGCTCGTCGTCCACCAGAACCAGTTCAACCAAAGCGACGGTCTCGTCACGGCGGAAGAACAACAACGCCGGGCGGCAGAAGCCGACGCACAGATCACGGCCCTTGGGGAGCTCGAACCACTACTCGGCTGAGAGCGATCCCGCCCGCGCCTCCACCACCAGTTCGCGCTGCAGGTCCTTGACCGTCGAGGTCAGCGACACGTGGTACACGTGGGGGTTCACCAGCCGCTTCACCCCGGGATCGAGCCGGTCCAGATCGGCCATTCGCCACGCCCGCATCGCATCGAGGGACGGGGAGCCGTCGAGTCGTACACCCTTGTCGTAGACCGGGACCAGCAGCTCCTCGACCGAGGCGACGTCCTCGAGCCGGCGCACGATGCCCTCCCGGTGCGGGTGGTACAGGTCGATCTCGCCGATTCTCGACAGGTCCTCGTCCCCGGCCGACACCACATCGGCGCTCGCCATCCCCCGCGAGTCGTACACCCGCCACACCCGCTTCTCTCCGGGAATCGGCATCTTCTCCGGGGTGTCGGAGATCTTGATCGCCGGGGTCCACATTCCATCCTCGTCGATGGCGACCAGCTTGAAGACGCCCCCGAGGGCGGAGTACCCGTGTGAGGTGATCAGCCGGGTCCCGACCCCGTAGACCAGCCTGGCAAGCACCGAGTCGGCATCGACGCCGTAGCGGGGGGACTCTTCGGCAATCTGCGCTCGGATCTGCCACATCGCAAGCTCGTCGAGCTCGGAGGACAAGACAATGCCGGCCTCGGGGAAGCCCGCTTCGTCGAGCATCGCCGCTGCCCGTACTGCGAGGTGGGCGAGGTCGCCGGAGTCGAGACGGATCCCCATCGGCTCGTGCCCGGCCGCTCGCAGCTCGTGAAAGACCGTGATCGCATTGGGGATGCCGCTGCGAAGCGTGTCGATCGTGTCGACGAGCAGGACGGTCTCATCCGGATACACCTCGGCATAGGCCCGGAAGGCCCCCAACTCGCCTTCGCCGAGCGCCATGAACAGTTGCACGAGCGAGTGGGCATGGGTTCCCGCGGGCTGCGTTTCGAGGTAGTGCGCCATGCCGACGTTGCTCGTCGTGTCGGCACCCCCGATCAGCGCGGCGCGGCCGCCGGCGTTGGCGCCGATGTCCGGTCCGCGCCTGAGACCAAATTCCAGCACGGGGCTTCCCTGTGCCGATTCGGTGACGCGGGAGGCCTTGGTCGCCACCAGGGTCTGATAGTTGAGGTGGTTGAGCAGGGAGGTTTCCAGGATCTGCGCAACTCCGAGGGGGCCGTCGACGACGGCGATGGGGGCGTGGGCGTGCACGACGCGACCTTCGGGGACGGCTCGGATCGACACCGACGTGAAGTCCGCGGTCTCCTTCAGCCAGGCCAGGAAGCCCTCGTCGAACCTGGGCTTGCCGGTGATGTCCACCTGGCCGCGAAGCAGTGCCAGATCCTCGTCACTGATCCGCGTCCTCTCAATCCGGTCGAGGAGCCATCCGAGGCCGGCGGTCACCGCATAGCCGGCCTGATGGCGTCCGTAGTCCGGGTAGCTGCGGAAGAAATAGTCGAACAGCGCCCGCCGCTCGTGCAGGCCTTGCTTCCAGTACACCTGGGCCATCGTCAGCTGGTACTGGTCGGTGAACAAGAACCCCTCGGTCAGGTCGCGGCGATCCGAAGCCATTGGTTCACGTTACCCGGGCGTCCCACCCTCCGTCATCGGGCGCACGTCGAGGGCGGCATCGAGTTCGCTCTCGGGAAGGACTTCGAGCTCGAGGGCAACTTCCCGTACGCCACGTCCCTCGTTGAAAGCTTTCTTGACGACCTCGGCCGCCTTGTCGTACCCGATGTGGGGGACGAGCGCGGTCCCGACGATGGCGTTCTGATCGAGGAGCCATGCCGCTCGATCCTCGTTGGCCGTGATCTCGCCAATGCACTTTTCGTTCAGGACGCCGGCGCCCGCCGCCAACAGCTCGATGGATTCCAGAAGCGCATGGGCCATGACCGGCATCATCACGTTCAGCTCGAAATTGCCGTTGGCGCCACCCCAGGTGATCGTCGTGTCGTTCCCGATCACCCGGGTGGCCACCATCATCACCGCTTCGGGGATCACCGGGTTCACCTTGCCGGGCATGATCGAGGAACCCGGTTGCAGAGCCGGCAGCGTGATCTCCCCGATGGCATTCCTGGGCCCGGATGCGAGCCAGCGCAGATCGTTCGAGATCTTGAACAATGACGTCGCCACCGTCTTCATCGCGCCGGACGCATTGACGTAGGCGTCCTTGGACGCCTGGGCCTCGAAATGGTTGTCCGCCTCGCGAAAGGTGTACCCGGATTGGCGATTGATGATGTCGATCGCTCCGGCAGCGAAGCCGGCGGATGCGTTGATGCCCGTGCCCACCGCGGTACCGCCAAGAGCAAGATCGAACAGCTCGGTCTCGACCCGCTCGACTCGCTCGATACCCTTGGCCACCTGAGCGGCATACCCGGAGAATTCCTGCCCGAGCCGGATCGGAGTTGCGTCCTGGAGATGGGTACGCCCCGACTTGAGCACGTCGTCGAATTCGACGGCCTTGGCGTCGAGGCCGCTGTGCAGCTCACCGAGGGCGGGGAGCAACGCTTCCTCGATGGCCGCAACGGCTGCCACATGCATCGCGGTAGGGATGACGTCGTTCGACGACTGGCTTGCGTTCACCTCATCGTTTGGGTGCACCAGCTTCGAGCCGCGGTCGCCGCCGAGGATCTCCGACGCCCGGTTGGCCAGGACCTCGTTGGCGTTCATGTTCGTCGAGGTGCCCGATCCGGTCTGGAAGACATCGACCACGAACTGATCGTCGAACTTGCCGGCCATCATCTCTCCGGCTGCGGTCACGATGGCGTCTGCCTTGTCAGCTTCGATGACGCCGAGGGAGCGGTTCATCTCCGCTGCTGCGCTCTTGATCAAGCCAAGCGCCCAGATGAGGCGACGGCCGAAACGCAGGTCCGAGATCGGGAAGTTCTCGACGGCCCGCTGGGTGCTAGCGCCGTAGTAGGCGTCGTCCGGGACCGCGATCTCGCCCATGGAATCACGTTCGATCCGCATCGCTCCCCAGGATACAGGCACGACCGGCCTCGTCGGCGTCAGCCGAGGGCAGCGTTGACGGCCTGCGGGAACACCTCGCCAACGTCACCCTCGATCCGCAGCGTGACCTGTGCCAACCCATCATGTTCGGTCTCGCCGCGGTTCACGATCGCATAGGGGGCACCGCCGGCGGCGCCGGCGAGGGGGATGTCTGCCGCCGGCGTCACCGACAGCGTCGACCCGAGCGAAACAACCAGGTCGGACCGCGGTGCGGCGTCGAACGCCTTCGCCACTTCGGCTTCCCTGAGCTGCTGGCCGAAGGAGATCGTCGCCGACTTCAGGATCCCGCCACAATGGCACACGGGCGGCACCCCGGTTTCGGTGAACGACTCCCGGTGAGACACCGGGTCGGTGCGCTCGCCGCAGGCCTGGCACTCGGTCTCCCGCGCGGTGCCGTGGATCTCGACGAGATGGTCCGGGTCGGTGCCGGCATCCCGATGCAACCCGTCAACGTTCTGGGTGACGACGAGCTCGACCTTGCCGGCCCGCTCCAGGTCGACCACCGCGCGGTGAACCGCGTTTGGCTTCGCCGCATCGAGGATCTCTGCGCCTGCGACCGAGCGCTCCCAGTACTCGACCCTGGCGTCCGGGTCGGCCATGAATCTCTGATAGAAGATGGGCGCGCTGCTCTTCCACACGCCATGCGGTCCCCGGAAGTCCGGGATGCCGCTCGCAGTGGAGATCCCGGCGCCGGTAAACACCAGCGCACGGGTGGAGGCTCGGATGAGCGCCGCCAGCGGCTCGACTCCTGCCACTGCGTCGACACGGTTGGCCATGGCCTGATTATGGACGCTGTGTCGGGCCGGGAGACCAGATTCAGTCGTTCAACCGGGTCGCGTCGTGCAACGAGTCCAGCCGGTCAACGAGTTCAGTCGTTCAACGACCCGCTGTCGTCCAGATACTCATCGAGGTTGGCGGCGCTGCAGGCAGGGAATCCGAAGACATATCCATGACGATGGTGAACACCACGATGGCTCCGTCGCGGTGGGGAGAGGCGGCGAGCGGCGGCGTGGGAAGTTGAGAGCGGACGTCGTCTGGCGTTGCGATCGATCATCGTCCAGTCACCCCGAAATAGGCTGTGCTCTCTGGGGTATCGGAAGAATGACGCCGGTCTTGAATGAGTGTTCTCGACCGTGTTCACGAACTAGTCAGCGGTCCCATACCCTTCGGCTTCGAGGCGCTCGGCAACCTCACGCCCGCCTGATTCGACGATGCGGCCACCGACAAGCACGTGGACACGGTCGACCTGCATGTAGCGCAGGATCCGGCTGTAGTGGGTGATCACCAGCACCCCCCGGTCGGGGCTGCGCAGCGACTCGACCATCTCTGCGACCTCGCGTACCGCGTCGACGTCGAGACCGGAGTCGATTTCGTCGAGGATGGCCACCGTAGGAGCAGCGAGGGCCAGCTGATACATCTCGGACCGTTTCCGCTCACCCCCGGAAAGGCCAACGTTCACATAGCGGTCCATGAACGGCCCCAAGCGGAGCCGCTCCGCGGCGGCCGATGCCCGCTCGCCGGCCTCCGGATCGCCCGCGGTGTCCTCCATCGAGGCACTGAGCTCCTCGAGAGAGATCCCGGGAAGCGCGACCGGGTACTGGAAGGCTTGAAACAACCCGGCGAGGGCACGCTCGTCAACGGACAGGCCGATCAGCTCGACACCACCGACCTTGGCCGACCCCGCTGCCTCGTAGTCGCTGTGACCGCTCAGCACATGCGCCAGGGTCGACTTTCCAGACCCGTTTGGTCCCATGAGCACATGTACCTCGCCAAAGGGAACGATGAGGTCGACACCGTTGAGGATCTGGAGCTGCCCGAGGTCGGCGGTCAGACCGCTGATCTCGAGCGCCTCGGTCCCGGCCGCCCCGGTCATGACGGCCTCGGTCATGGCGGCCTCGGTCATGGCGGCATCGTCGGTCATGGCGCCTCCAGCTCGAGATAGACATCGCCGTCTCTCACTGCCACCGGGAAGACCGGCACCGGAGCCGTCGCCGGCAACGTCTGCGGCTCGCCGGTGACCAGGTCGAACGGGGATCCGTGGCGCGGGCACTCCACCTCGCCGTCGAAGATCTCGCCCTCCGACAGCGAAGCCTTCGCGTGGCTGCACTGGTTGCCCAGGGCGTGCACTTCGTCGCCGATCCGGAACAGCGCGATCTCGGTCTCCCCGATTTCGACCAACACGCCCCGGCCATCCGGGAGCTGATCGAGTGGCGCCACCTTGACTTCCATCAAACCCGACCTGCGAGCTGCGCGGTGACAAACTTGCCGTTGATCCATTTTCGAACCGGGGCCACGAGCTCGCGCTGGGGGAGTTTGACGAGGGCCTCCTCAAAAAAGCCGTGGACCTGCAGCTGGTCGGCGCGGGGCGCTCCGAGGCCCCGAGTCATCAGGTAGTAGCGCTGGGCTGCATCGAGGGGGCCAACCGTCGAGCCGTGACCGCATTTGACGTCGTTGGCAAGGATCTCGAGGTTGGGAACCGATTGTGCCGAGGCACCCTCGGACAGGATGAGGTTGCGATTGGTCTGGAACGCCTCGGTCTTCTGCCCGGTCTCTTCGATCCTGATCATCCCGGTGAACACCGAGCGCGCCTCATCCTCGACTGCGCCCTTGAGAAACATGTCGGAGCGGGTATTGGTGCCGATGTGGCGCATGAAGTACCGGTAGTCGAGGGTTTGCTCGGCCTCGCCGAAGTAGGCGCCGACGACGTCGGCGGCCGACCCGGTGCCTTGCATGCGCATGTCGAGGTGAAGCCGTGAGAGCTTGCCGCCAAGCCCGACCTCGGCGAAGCGGAGCGTTCCGTCGCGGCCGATGGAGGCATTGGCGTTTCCCAGGGACCGGGTCGCATAGCCCCAGTTCTGGACGACGGTGATGGCGAGCCGTGCGTTGGTGCCGACGGCAGCGGCAATCTGGGGAACGACGACCAGGTCGTCGTTGGGTTGAGACCTGAGATGGATGACGAGTGCAGCTTCTGCACCATCGTCGACCGCGACCACGATGCGGGGAAACGTCACCGATCGAGGCTGCGTTGCCTGGACGTCGAGGTAGATGACACCGGGGGCGGTCGTTCCCGTTGGAACGTGCACAAATGCCCCGTCGGCGCCGAATGCGGTAGCGGCGAGCGCAAAGCGGTCGCGCACATCGCCAAGTCCTGCCTCGGCGAGCACCGACTCGATGAGCTCGGGCTTGGCGCTCGACGAGCTATGCAGCGAAGCGAAGGTCACATCGGCGCCGTCCTGGTCCTGCCCGATCCAGTGTCCGTCGATCAGTGATGCAGACAACTTTGTGTCGAATATTCCGCCGAGCGGGTCGTCGTCGAGTGGGTTGCCCGCTCTCGGGACCGGCGCATAGTCGTCCAGATCGAATCCGAGCTCAATGTAGCGCCAGATCTCCTCGGCGCTGTCGGGCATTGCCGTCTCGGCGAACGCCTCGGCGGCGGCCGCCCGCTGTTCACGACGCCATCCGGCATCTTCGGCGCCGATGGCGTCGACGGTATCTTGATCCAAGGCGGGCACGAGTTTCCTGTGGTCGCAAGCTCACGGAGGGTACCGACGCGTCGGCGACTAGCCGCGGGCCGCCGGTGTGCCGCTATGTGCGCTTTGTCCCTGCGGTTGACCCAAGCCAGCAACGCTGGCGGTGGTGGGACGCGCGCCGGCAAGGACGCAAATCTTGAGACGATTTCTTTCCGTCGCGCTCATCCTCGCCACCACCATCGCCTTGGCCGCGGTGGAGAGCCTTGGTTCGCAAGCCGCGCTCGCCGCGGAGAACACCGAACAGGCGTTCACCCTCGAGGCTTTCCCGCATTCTTCGGGTGACGTGACCTTCCGCGACCCGTGGGGAGCGCGGCGCTCCGGCGGTCGCCATCACCGGGGAACCGACATCCTCAGCCCTCGCGGCACTCCGATCGTGGCAGTCGCCCCCGGCGTGGTGATCTTCATAGGTGAACAGAACCTTTCGGGCTATGTGATCAAAATCGATCACGGCGACGGGTGGAGCACCGTGTACATGCACCTGAACAACGACGATCCCGGAACCGACAACGGTGACGCCGGCGAGCTCGGCGCGTTTTCCCCCGGCCTCTACGAAGGTGCAACCGTCGAAGCGGGGCAGCTGATTGGCTGGGTCGGGGACTCCGGCAATGCCGAAAATACCACGCCGCACACCCACTTCGAGTTGAAGCACGACGAAGAGAAAGAGAACCCTTTCCCCTACCTCGAGCAGGCGTGGATCCGGTCGGGTCGAGCCGCAAGCGGCTCGACGATGCTGCTGGCGATTTAGCCGGCTTGGCACGTAGCGGCGATCCACTAGCGGATGTTGACGAGATCCCGTGCTCGTGCGAACACCCGGTCCAGCATCGATTCGGTGAGCCTTCCGGTAAAGGTGTTCTGCTGACTCGGGTGATAGGACGCCAGTACGACCGGGCCTTGGGGAAGCGCCACCTCGAGGCCGTGCGCAAACTTGGGCCGGGGCCGCGGCATCGGGTGGTTTCGATCGGACAGATACCGCCACACCGATTGATAGGCGTAGCCGCCGAGAACAACGAAGACGGAAGGGACGATCAGGCCGAGCTCGGCATCGAACCACGACCGGCAGTTGTCGCGCTCTTCGATGCTCGGCTTGTTCTGCGGTGGTGCACACCGCACCGGGGCCGTCACCCATGCCCCCGTCAACTTGAGCCCGTCATCGATTCTCGACGAGTCCGGTTGGTTGGCGAAACCCGCTCGATACATCGCCCGGTACAGCCAGTCCCCGCTGCGATCGCCGGTGAACATCCGTCCGGTCCGATTTGCCCCGTGTGCGGCGGGAGCCAGTCCGATGACGGCGAGCGATGCCACGGGGTCACCGAACCCCGGCACCGGTCGGCCCCAGTACTCCTCATCCTGGAATGCGGCACGTTTCTCCGCTGCGACCTGCTCCCGCCAGGCAACGAGGCGGGGGCAGCGTCGGCAACCGGTGATCGACGCGGTCAGCTCCTCGAGCTCGGAAGGCGACACCCGGCTCATCGCCGCGGCAGGTATTCCGTCGAGTAGCTCGCGCTGTTGGACCACAGCATCCATCCCATGCCCCGTTCGGCGGTGACCCGCTGGAGGTCGACCACGTCCTCGGCGGTCACCGTCCAGGTCTGCAACCACGGGCGCAGGTAGGCAAAGCCCTCGAGCCGCGACAGACCGCTGGCCAGGGCCTCGTCGATGATCTGAACCGCATGGGCATCCGGGTCTGCAAAATCCTTCCAACCGGGTCCATAGTTCGTGGAGTACAACGTGGGGCTGAGCACGTCGATGGTTCGGGACATCCGGCCGGGGCGCTGGCCGATGCCCTCGTCGATACTCGACTCGAGGGTGATGCCGAGCAGGGTCGACCCAACGGCGCAGCCAAGCGGGTTGAGCAGGGAGTACGCCCGCTCGAGGAACTGGATGATCGACTCGACACGATTCTCCTCGTTGTTCTCGGCGTCGAAGACGGCTGAATCCCGGCGTCCCCCAAACGGGAACGATGCAAAGTCGAACTGGGCCTCGTCGAATCCGGCCTTGCACGCCTCCTCCGCGAGCGCGATCGGATACTCGTACGACACCGGGTCGGACGCGTCCATCCACGCCTCCTCCGCGGCCGTTCGCCAGACCTCGCCGGTCTCGGTATCGAGGACGGCATGGTCGGGATTGGCCAGCGCCATCGGGGTGTCCTGAAAGGCTGCGATCCTGGCGATTTTGTACAGCCCGGCCTCGTCCATGTCGGCGACGATGCCATCGAGCTCGTACAGGGGGGTGACTGCGCCGACATTGTGGGCGTCGACGACCTCCGTGTCGTAAAAGACCGTGCCAAATTCGTCTTTGATGTCGACGACGAAGGCGTTGACCCCGGTCGACTCTGCCAATTCGAGCAGGCTGGCCCACCGCACGGCATCTCCGGCGGCGCGCCCGCCGACGCGAACCCCCACGATGTCGAGGGACTCCATGGCGATGTCGATCTCATCCTCGGTTCCGTCCCACACCACGGTGAGATCGTTCCAGGCCGGTCGAACCAGAGCGAGGTCCCCCGGCTGTGCTCGACCGATCTCGAACAATCCGTCGTCGTTGGTGACGTCATCGGCCGATCCGAGCGTGACCAGCACACCCGGCAGCGGCAGCCCGATGTCCGTGGTGACTCGCCCGCTGAGCACGACCGGCTCGAGCCTGACCTCGATCTGATCGTCGGATGGCCGTCCATCGAAACGATGTGACCAGGGAACGAAACCGGGAGAGGACACCAGGACCTGCGTGCCGTCTCCCGGCCACACGAACGACCAATCGGTTGGTGCTCCCCCGGCGGGGAGGACGGTGTCGGAAACGACCACTTCGGCTTCGATCGGGGAGAGATCGTCTCCGGCGAGGACGATGACCTCGACGATCGGCGGTCCGCTCTCGGGGGGACGGACGCCGGCGACATCGAGAGGGGCCGGCCCCGTGCATGCAGTGGCTAGCAATGCGGTGGCGACCGCGATGATGGCGAAGCGTTGAACCATGGAAGACCGTTGAGGGTACCGGTGATGGTCATCGACCGCCCCCGAGCGTTCGGTGGGAATGGTGGCGATCGACCATCCATCACCATTGCCGGATCCGTACCTGCGTGATAGGTTCTCGATGCGCACCAATAGGTGAGAGGCATGACCGATCGCGCTCTGCGAACAGCAGGCGACGCAGTCGGCCGCTATCTGGGCGAGGTGTCGGGATACAACCTGCTCGACGCGAACGAGGAGGTGCGCCTCGCCCGTGCGATGGAAGGGGGGCGCCGAGCTCTGCAGCGCCTCGAGGACGGTGGACGGTTCACCGCACTAGAACACGCCGCCCTCTACGAGGAAGTCCGCACCGGCGAAGAGGCCAAGGCCACGTTCATCCGATCCAATCTCCGCCTGGTCGTATCGATCGCCAAGCGATACACGGGACGCGGCCTCGACCTGCTCGATCTGATCCAGGAAGGGAACCTCGGCTTGATCAGGGCCGTCGAGAAGTTTGACTGGCGCAAGGGCTTCAAGTTCTCCACCTACGCCACGTGGTGGATTCGTCAATCAATCACGAGAGGTTTGGGAAACCACGGGCGCACCATTCGCCTGCCCGTGCAAATGATCGACGTCGTGCGCACGGTCCAGGAGACCGACCTCGCCCTGCAGGAGCGGTATCGGCGCAAACCCACGGTTGCCGAGATTGCCCTCACCAGCGGGCTCGACGAGGAGCAAGTGATCATCGCTCTCTCCGCCCCCGGCGAAACCGTGTCGCTCGACCGACCGGTGAGCAAGAACGGCGATGCCCACCTCGGCGACTTCGTCCAGGACGAGCGCACGCCCGACCCGTTCTCCGTCGCCGCCGAGCGGGCCCGCTGCGAGGAGGTTGCCAGGGCGTTGAGCATGCTCGACGAGCGCGAGGGCAAGGTCCTCATGATGCGGTACGGCATCGGCGGCGACAGCCCGCACACCCTCTCCGACGTCGGAGCCGCACTCGGGATCACCCGTGAACGCGTCCGCCAGATCGAGACCCGGGCCCTGAACAGGCTGCGCGACCCCCACACGATCTGCGACCTGCGGAGCCTGCTGTGAGTCGCTAGTCGCGAGTCGCGAGACGCGAGCAAGAACGAGCGTGAGCCTTGGGCTCTCGACTCAAGACTCTCGACTCAAGACTCTCGACTCAAAAAAGCCGCAGCACGTCGCTTTCGGCGCCTGTCAGGGCTTCGTAGTCGATTTCGCGCCAGCCGATCTTGCGGTCTTCCGCAAGGGTCCGAGCCTGTGGCTTGACGATCTGGGCGACGAACAGCCCGCGCACGGGAGCCAGGCTGTCGTCACGGTTGAGAAACTCGAGGTATCGGGTGAGCTGCTCCACGCCGTCGATCTCGCCCCGACGCTTCACCTCGACGGCGACGGTGCCCCCCTCGACATCCCGACACAGCAGGTCCACCGGGCCGACCGGGGTCGGGTACTCGCGGCGGACGAGGGTCATCCCTTCCTCGAGCGACTCCGGTTTTTCGGCGAGGAGGCGCTGCAGCTCGACCTCGACGGCGTCCTTCTGCAGACCGGGATCTTCGCCAAGCTCGATCTCGGTTTCGAATTCGATCTCGTGAAGATCGACGGTGAGCCGCTCCTTCTTCCCGTTGGTGATCACCCACCGATCCTCTTCCTCCGTCAGGTGGTTCGGGGTGGTCATCCAGTTCAGCGGCTTGCCACTGGCATCGGCGTGGACCAGGACCGTGCCATCTGCCTTGACGACGATCAACCGACGGGCCCGCGGCAAATGGGCGTTCAGCCGCCCTTCATAATCAACGGTGCAGTCGGCAACGAGAATCCTCATGAGCCGGGAGGCTACTGAGTAGCCGAGTAGCCGAGTAGCCGAGTAACCGAGTGACCAGAGACGGGTGACCGGTGACCGGAGCCGGGAGACCTCGCGACTCGCGCCTCGCGACTCTTAGCCGACCGAGCCCTCCATGGACAGCTCGACGAGGCGGTTGAGCTCGACGGCGTACTCCATCGGGAGTTCCTTGACGATTGGCTCGATGAACCCTGCCACCACCATCGCGGTTGCTTGATCCTCGCTGAGGCCGCGACTCATCAGATAGAAGAGCTGGTCGTCGCCCACCTTGGAGACGGTGGCCTCGTGCCCCATGTCGACGTTGGACTCTTCGATCTCCATGTATGGATACGTATCCGAGCGCGACTCCTCGTCGAGGATGAGGGCGTCGCAGCGCACAAAGGACTTGGCATTCTCGGCCCCGGGCTCGACTCTGACCAGACCGCGATAGCCGGCACGGCCGCCGCCGTGCGAAACCGACTTGGACACGATCAACGATGTCGTGTTCGGCGCGACGTGGACCATCTTTGCCCCGGCGTCGAGATGCTGGCCGGATCCCGCGAACGCAATCGAGAGCACCTCGCCGTGAGCGCCCTCCTCCATCAGCCACACCGCTGGATACTTGGCCGTGAGCCCGCTCCCGAGGTTGCCGTCGACCCACTCCATCGTGGCGTTGCGGTAGGCGACGGCTCGCTTGGTCACCAGGTTGTAGACGTTGTTCGACCAGTTCTGAATCGTCGTGTATCGGCACCGGCCGCCTTCCTTGACGACGATTTCGACCACTGCGGAGTGCAACGAATCGGTCGAATACACCGGCGCCGAGCACCCCTCGACATAGTGCACGAAGGCACCCTCGTCGACGATGATCAGGGTCCGCTCAAACTGGCCCATATTCTCCGCGTTGATCCGGAAGTACGCCTGGAGCGGCTCGTCGAGGTGGACACCAGGGGGCACGTAGATGAACGAACCGCCGGACCACACCGCAGAGTTAAGTGCAGCAAACTTGTTGTCGTTTGGCGGGATGATCGTCGCGAAGTACTCCTGGACGAGCTCGGAGTGCTCACGCACCGCGGTGTCCATATCGGTGAAGATCACACCCATCTCCTCGAGGTCCTCGCGATTGCGGTGGTACACCACCTCGCTCTCGTACTGGGCACTGACCCCGGCCAGGTACTTGCGCTCGGCCTCCGGGATACCCAGCTTCTCATAGGTGTCCTTGATCGAGTCCGGGACCATGTCCCACTCTTCAGCCTGACCTTCGGTCGGCTTGATGTAGTAGTAGATGTCGTCGAAGTCGATGTTTGCCAGCTTTCCGCCGCCCACCCACATGGGGAGCGGTTTGCGCAAGAAACGTTGATAGGCCTTGAGGCGGAATTCGAGCATCCACTCCGGCTCGTCCTTCATCTGCGACATGTCACGGATGATCTGCTCGCTCAACCCCTTCTCCGGCTTATAGACATAGTCCTCCTCGTCGGACCAGCCGAGCGAGTACCCGCCAAGGTCGATGTCAACGGTCGTCATGCGTACTCCTGAATTTCCACTATCGACATAGTGCCATTGTAAGGCCTGCCGCGACCCACTACTGCATGATTTCTTCGGGTCGGGGGAGGTTCCTGGAGGCGACACCGCCGGAGCGGGGAACGAGTGGGAGTCGGGAAGACCGGTTTCCGCTCCAGCGGGTCGCCACCGTATCAACTACAACGTCGGTGTCGTCGGATTCGTTCCGGTTTTCATCGCTGCCCAGATTCAGTTGCCATTGACCAGTTGCCAGTTGCCAGTTCCGACTTCTGAACTGAGAACTGGGAACTGGGATTTCTCAAAAAATGGTGTCGCACCAGGGTTCGGCAGCGGTGTGGAAGAGCCGGTGCAGTGTGGTGACCTCCTCGGGTGCGCCCTCGATGAGCCCGGCGCCGGCCATCGACAGCGCATTGCTACCGCCGAGATACAACGCCCCGAGGGCATCGATGCCAAGGTTGACCTCGGCGTCGCCGTCTACCTCGACAACCTTTGCCTCGCCATCGCTCACCGACAGCTCGTACACCCCGGAAGTGACCGCCCGGAATGGGTCTTCGATGCCAAGCCGGATCGACCCATCCGATTCGTAGCGACGCGCGCCGAGCGCGGCCGCAACGTCCATGATCCGCACCCAGAGACCGTCGGAACGCTTCCGCTGGACATAGCGCGGCTCGGCTAGCTTCCACCACAACGGGTCATCCACCGGCATGTTCCAGAACTTGACCTGCGGGAAAAGGTCGAGGTTCCCGAGGTAGTTCCACAGACCGCTGTGCGCCCGATCCGAGATCGCGATGGCTTCGCCGACATTGACCTGGCCATTCGGGACAAGATCGCCCCATTCCGACTTCTGCCGGTAAATGGCGTATCCCTCGATTCGGCCTTCGGCCTCGTAGGCCACGAAGCGTTTTGCGCTGTCATCGCCTTCTCGCCGGTACTCGGGGTCGTAGACCACCTGGTGCCTCCACCAGTCCGCACTCCGAGACAGCATCCCGGGCCGATTTGCCAATACGTCGTCGTAGATAGCGGGCAGCAGCGTCGCTACCCGATCGGGCTCGATCACTCGCACGACCCCATCGCCTGATTTCGGCATCTTCAGCGAGCCCTTTGGAGCGGTGACGACCTCGCGGCTGGTGGCATGCCCAAAGCCGAAGCGACCGTAGATCGGTGTCTCCAACGCCCACAGCCCGGCAAGCGGTTCACCCCGCGTCGCCGTGTCGTTGAGATGGTCGGTCATCATGGCCCGCAATACTCCCTGCCTGCGGTGCGTGTTCTGTACGGTGACGATCGTCGTGCCCGCCATCGGGACCGAAGCTCCGCCGGGCACGGTCACCTGTAGCGGATGGGCTCCCAGCGTCCCAATGATCTCAGCGCCATCGAAGGCAGCGACGGTGCGATCCAATGGGAGGAGCGCCAGGAAGCGCTCCGGGTCGCGATCCTTCTCGTCCAAGTCTTCCCCAAATCCCTTCACGAACTGCTCCCGAAAACGCAGCACTTCGTCTTCGACGATGGGTCGGGTCTTGATGGTCACGGTCCGGGATCCTACCGGAGGTAGGTATCGTCACCAGCCCGCCCGCCGAGGAGCCCCATGACCCGCATTGCCGTCCAGATCCATCCCCAGCTGGCCGACTACGCAAAGATCCGCGACACGGTGATGCGGGTCGAAGAGATGGGAGCGGACGTGGTCTACAACTGGGACCACTTCTACCCCCTCTACGGGGGCAGCCCGGACGAGAACGCCGGCAAGCACCTCGAGTGCTGGACGATGCTCGGCGCCTGGGCCGAACAGACCGAACGGATCGAGTTCGGTGCGCTGGTGACCTGCAACTCGTACCGCAACCCGAACCTGCTCGCCGACATGGCACGCACGGTGGACAACATCTCCGGGGGTCGCCTCATCCTGGGCATTGGCTCCGGCTGGTTCGAGAAGGACTACGACGAGTACGGGTACGAGTTCGGGACGAAATTGAGCCGGCTGCGCGATCTGGAGGCTGCGCTCCCGATCATCGAGGAACGGCTCGCCAAGCTCGACCCGCCTCCGGTGCGGGACATCCCGATACTCATCGGGGGCGGCGGGGAGAAGATCACGCTGCGTCTCGTCGCCGAGCATGCCCAGGCCTGGCATGCCTTTGGCAGCCTGGAGACCTTCGCCCACAAGTCGTCGGTGCTCGACGAATGGTGCAAGAAGATCGGTCGCGATCCGAGCACGATCCTGCGCTCGATCGGGGTGAGCCCGGGCGCCGTGCACCACGGAGACGAATACGTGGCGCTTGGTGCCGACGAGATCACGATCGGGATCACGGGGCCCGATCTCGACCTCGATCCGATCGAAAAGTGGATCGCGTGGAGGGATGCGGCCTAGCTGCTCCCCCCTCAGGGGCGTCAAGCCGTGGTCGCGACAACGGCTTTACCCCCTCCGCCTCGCTGCGCTCGGCACGTCCCCCTGAGGGGGAGGCAAGGAAGGCGCCTCGCTTTGGTCGGCTCCTCCCCGAGAAGGGAGGGAGGTCAGACCGCGACGCCGCGGCCCTTTCTTTGCTCCCCCCTCAGGGTGTCGTATTTCGCGACATTGCGACGATCGGGCTCTCACCGCAGCGGCCCTTTCTTTGCTCCCCCTCAGGGGAGAGGCAAAGACCCTGAGGAGAAACGAGTAACCGACTCCGACACCTCGATTCCATCCCGGAGCAGCGGATCTGGCTCGGGATAATGGATGGCGGTCGACAGCGGAATGACGCCCGCCCAGATCGGTAGCTGGTAGTCCTCCTCGTCGTCGACGGGCGGCCCGGTGCGGATCTTCACCGAGAACTCCTCGATGAGAACCGCGACCAGCAGTGTGCCCTTGGCCTCGACGTCGGATGGATGGCGAGCCTCGGCCCATCGACCCGGCAGCACGTGCTCGGTGACCACCTCCATGGCCCGCAGCCGCTCGGCTTGGTCATCAACGAGCCTCGTCGTGCCGAGCACCACCGCAGACCGGTAGTTCATCGAGTGATGGAACACCGATCGGGCGGCCACGACCCCATCGACAATGGTCGCCGTGACGCAGACGGTGGTCCCGTCCTTCATCAGCCGAAGCATCCGGCTTGCCGGAGATCCGTGGAAGTAGATGATGTCGCCGTACCGCGCGTGGATGGTCGGAATGACGAAGGGTTGCGCATTTTGGACGAAACCGACGTGGCAGATCGGGGCTTCGTCGAGGATGGCGTTGAGAGTCTCCCGCTCGTAGGCGCCCCGCTCGGGCAGGCGTCGCACCCTCGTTCGATCGGTTGCTGCTCGATCAGACCTTGGTTCGGTCATGTCACACCAGTCCTCGCTCCCACACCTCGACGAGGTGCCGGTAGTCAGGGCTCGCCTCGACGAGCTCGTCGTGGGTGCCGTCGGCGATGATCGCACCATCGTCGATCATGATCACCCGATCCGCCCGCTCGGCCGACTTCAGCCGATGCGCGATGACGATGGCGGTCCGGCCGGCCAACAGGACCCGGAGGGCTCCCTCGACCTCCAGCTCGGTCTCGGGATCGAGGTTCGAGGTGGCCTCATCGAGCACGATCACCGTCGGGTCGGCGAGAAATGCCCGCGCCAGCGCCACCAACTGGCGCTCCCCGGCGGAGAATCTGCCGCCGCGCTCCCGCACTTCGGTCTCGAGGCCGTCGGGTAGTGCGCGGACCCAGTCGTCTATGCCCATGGCGCGCAGGACGTTCCAGATGTCCTCGAGAGTGGCATCGGGCGCTCCAAAAGCGATGTTCTCGCCCAGGGTTCCCTCGAAGAGGAACCCGTCTTGGGGAATGAGCGCGATGGCGTCGACTCTCGACGACTCCGTCAGGTCGCGCAGGTCGGCGCCATCGAGGCTGACCGACCCGGCGTCGGGATCGTAGAAACGGAGGGCGAGTTTGGCGATCGTCGTCTTTCCGGCGCCGGTCTCGCCAACGACGGCGAGGCGCTGGCCGGCAGGAACCTCGAGATCGATGCCGCGTATGACCGGGTGACCTTCGATGTATCCAAAGGTGACGGCGTCGAACCCAACCCCACCCTTGACCGGGACCGCCGCGTCGTAGGCACCGGTGCGGTCGGTTACCGCTGGCTCCTCATCGAGCAGCCCGAACAGCTTGGCCAGCGCGGCCATCGCCGACTGCAGCAGGTTGTACACGTTGGCCAGATTGATCAGCGGCTGGAAGAACCAGTCGAGGTAGAGCAGGAACGCAACGATGGTGCCGAAGGACAGCGTCCCGTCGATCACCCGGAGCCCCCCGATCACCAGCACCGAGGCGATGGCCACCACGCGGAGAAAGGCAATGATCGGGAAGTACCACGAGATCGCCCGGGCTGCGGCCATGTTGGCCTCGTAGTAATCCTCGTTCACCCGTCCGAACGCCGACGCCTGGGTTCCCTCCTGGGTGAACGCCTGAACGACCCGGACTCCGGCAATCCCCTCCTGGAGCCCGGCCAGGACCGCACCAACGCGCTCACGCACCTGCCCGTATGCCCGTGACGCGTATCGCTGGAAGATCACCGTGGCGACGATCAGCACGCCGATGATCACATAGACCGCCACCGCCATCTGCCAGTCGAGGAACAGCATGGCGACGGCGACTCCAACCACGGTGAGGCCATTGGTCAGGGCCATCACCGCGCCGTCGCCGGCGAATTCCTGCAACGACTCGATATCCGATGTCATCCGGGCGACGAGCACGCCGCTCTTCGACTTCGCATAGAAACCCATGTCCATTCGGATGAGGTGGGAGAACACGATCTGGCGCAGACGGAGGAGATAGCGCTCTCCCACCCAGGAAATCCCGTACCGCGAGATCACCGACAATACGTATTGGAGGAGCAGCAGCCCGATATAGATCAGCGCGGCGATCGTGACCGCACGCTTGTTACCGTCCGAGATGCCCTGGTCGATTCCGACGCGTACCGCAAGCGGGCCTGCCAGCCTCGCCAGCGTGGCAAGGCCGGCAACGACAAAGGCGCCGATCGCCGGCACCCACAGCGGCCGGCCCAGCCGGGCGGCTCGCGCCAGCAGCGCCCCGCGGTCCTCGATGTCGTAGTCACCGGCGTGTTGGACGTATCTCATGTCGAGCCCGGCAGGTTTCCTCCCCCGGCGGGGGAGTTGGCAGCGGCGTCAGCCGCCGGCTGAGGAGGCTCTTCCGGGCCTCCTCCTGCCGGGTGCAGGGATGCCTGCATGCCGCTTTGCGCAGCCTCGTCCGAAGCGAGCACCGTGGCATACCGCGGCACACCCTCCAGCAGCTCCTGGTGGGTACCGACCGCTACGACCACCCCGTCCTCGAGGAAGGCGACCAGGTCGGCGAGGGCCAGGGTCGATACCCGGTGGGCGATGATGATCGTGGTGCGGTCTTGCATCACACGGCGTAGCGCAGTCTGGATGTCGGCCTCCACAACGGCGTCTACCGACGAGGTCGCGTCGTCGAGGATGAGCACCCTCGGGTCGCGGAGCACGCTCCTGGCTAACGCCACCCGCTGCCGTTGCCCACCCGACAGTGTGGCGCCTCGTTCGCCGATCACGCTGTCGTAGCTGTCGGGCATCTCGCAGATGAATTCGTGGGCTTGGGCAAGCCGGGCCGCCGCTCGCACGGTCTTGTCGTCTGCGCTGGGATCCCCGATCAGGATGTTGTCACGGATCGAGGCGGAGAACAGGAAGGTCTCCTGAAACACCACTGCAACCTCTTCGCGCAGCTCGTCGAGTGAAATGAGGCGGATATCGACCCCGTCGATCGTGATTGAGCCCCGATCGACGTCATAGAACCTCGGCACGAGCTCGGCGATGGTGGACTTTCCCGATCCGGTCGCTCCCACCAACGCCAATGTCGCGCCGGCCGGAACGACGAGATCCATGCCGGTCAGCACCGCCAAACCCCCCGGGTACGCGAAGGAGACATCGGTGAAACGCACCTCCCCGCCCCCGTCGGGGAGCTGCATCGGGCGATCCGGGTCCTCGATCTCGGGAGCCTCGGAGAGCAACTCGACGATGCGGGCACCGGCGGCGGCGGCCCGTGGCAGGTTGGCGAAGAACCAACCGGTGATCATCAACGGCAGAACGAGCATCGCCAGGTACTGGGTGAACGCCACGAACTCGCCCGGGGAAAGCTCGCCGTCGATCACCCGGAACCCGCCGAGCCACAGGACCGCAATCGTGCCGAAAGCCGGAATCAGCTCAAAGAGGGGCGCGTAGATGGCCCGCTGCCGAGCCACCGCGATCGTATGGCCGTAGATGCCATCCGCCGACTCCTTCAACCGCTGTTCGAGACGGCGCTGCTGCCCGTAGGCCTTGACCACCTCGATGCCAGCTACCGACTCCTCAACGACCTGGGAGAGGTCGGCGAGCCGTTCCTGGATGCGAAACGAGAGGTCGATGACCTTTCCGGCAAAGCGATTGGACGTGATGGCGAGAGCGGGGACTGTCAGCGACGCCACCGCTCCCAGCACCGGGTCGATGATCACCAGCACGATGACCACCACCAGGAACATGACCAGGTTTGCCAGGGTGAGGGGCATCAGCGCAAAGATCAGCCGCACCTGCGAGAGGTCCGAGGATGCCCTGGCCATCAGCTGGCCGGTCGAGGTCTCGTCGTGGAAGGTGAACGCCAGGCGCTGGATGTGGCTGAACATCCGGTTGCGCAGATCCGCCTCGGCCCGGTAGGACAGCTTGAACCCGTGGTAGCGGCGGATCCCGATCCCGACGGCCTGGACGACACCGATCAGGAGCAGCACGACCACCAGGAACGCCAGCCTCGCCCGGTCTCCCGGGACAATGGCGTCGTCGATGGCGAGACTGATCACATAGGGGATGGCGACGACCGCAGCCATCCACAGCAGCGCACCGAAGATGGCAACGGCGCTGGTGGCCGGGTACTGGCGCAAGGTGCGCCACATCAGGCCGAGGCCGGGCCCGAGTTGTGCCCTCGTTTCCCGACGGGTGTCGGTCACTCGGTGGTTCCCCGGATCACCGCTTCGGTGGGTTTGGTCAGCGCCGGCACCGTGATGACCACGAACCCGATGGCATACAGCCAGATGAGCACGACCCCGACCGCACCGAGGGCCGACAAGGTGTTGCTTTTGCCGCCGACGCTCGGCACGAAGTAGGCGGCCAGCCACGTCATCAACCCGAGGATGACGGTCGCCACCACCGCCGCGACCAGTGGCCGCCGAATCGGGACGGGTGGCCCCCACCGATAGATGGCGTACAGAACGAGGGCAAGCCAGAGGGCGAGGACGGTGATGCTGAGCCCGCTCACCGACCCGACACCGATCCCCCAGCGATCCAGCAGCTGCATGATGAAGCCGCCGAACAACACCACGATGTACCCACCGATCAGGGCAACGCCTGCGCCGAGCGTGAACATGATGCCAAGGCCGCGAACCTTCCACCACGGTCGCTCCTCGTGCACCCGTTCGATCTGGCGAATGGCCTTCTGCACCGCATAGATGCCGCGCGACCCGGCGTAGAGAGCGATCAGCAGTGAGATCACGATCACGAGACCCTGCGAGTCCCCGACAATTCCCTCTGCTTCCTGGACCAGTTCGATGACGAAGCCTGCAACATCGGAGGGAAGCGCCTCTCGGAGGAACTCCTCGAGCCTGGCAACGCCTTCCTCGCTTCGCCCGATCGACGACAGCCAGGCCACCGCCGCAATGGCAAGCGGAACCAGGGCGAAGAAGAAGTTATACGCGATCGCAGCCGACATCAGGAGCGGATCGGCGGCGCGGATGCGATCCACCGGCGATTGCAACGGGGCAAGCCGCCCCGGAAAGGTAATGGATGCCATCCACGGAGAATACGGCGGCTGGCGGTCGTTCCATCGCAAGAGCGATGCGCGTGTTGGAGCCGGTGAGTCCCCACGGTCCTATGCCGAGGGGAAATCGTCACCCTTCCTACACTCAGCTGATGCCTCGCCTGATCGTGCTCCTTGCCGCCGTCGGCGTCTTCGCCTCCGCTTGTGTCGCCGGAGCCGACGTCGTGCCCATCGATCCGAATGCGCCGA
The DNA here is from genome assembly GCA_964195155.1 of uncultured Kiloniellales bacterium. Taxonomy (GTDB): domain Bacteria; phylum Actinomycetota; class Acidimicrobiia; order Spongiisociales; family UBA5794; genus JACZST01. Next base: position 78,657 of record CAXMOP010000115.1, read on the forward strand.
CGACGACCTTCGACCCGGTGACGACCCTCCCCGAGCTCGATTCGACAACAGGCGCGATTGTCACCCCGTCGACGACCGGCGCCGATTCGCCGACCACGCCCACCGCGCCCACCGCGCCCACCGCGCCGGACCGTGAGCCGGGTGTCGTCCCCGCGGCGAGCGTCGGCCAACCGTGGGGCTCGGTCGTCGGGCTCACCATGTTCCGCGGCAACCCGACCCGCACCTTCTTCGGCACCGGACCGGTCCCAAGGGCCGCCCCTTCAATGCAGTGGCGTTTCCCGGAGAACCCGATGTGCGGGCAGTCACCCGACGGCCCCGAGGCCAAGGTGTGGTGCGGAAGCGGTTGGACCGGCCAACCCATCGTGTGGGAGCGCGAAGACGGCATCACCGAGGTGATCTTTGGTGCCTACGACAAGAATATTCACTTCCTCAATGCCGCAACCGGTGAACGAACCAGGTCGGATTTCGGAATGGGAGACATCATCAAGGGCTCGGTGACGCTTGACCCCGACGGGTTCCCGCTGCTCTATACCGGATCCCGAGACCCTCGCTTTCGCATCCTCGCACTCGACGGCGACGAGCCGAGAGAAGTGTGGTCGCTCCATGCCACATCGGTCGAGGGGATGTGGAACGACGACTGGGACTCGAATCCGGTCGTGATCGACGACATGCTGTACGAAGGCGGTGAGAACTCATGGTGGTTTGCCGTCAAGCTGAACCGCGGGTTTGACGCCAATGGGATGGTGACGGTCGATCCCAAGGTCGTCTGCGAGATTCCCGGATGGACCGCGGAGCTCCAGGAAACCTTCGGCAGGCAGCACTCGGTGGAGGGCTCGACGGTCGTGTTCGGCCAAACGGCCTTCTTTGCTACGTCGGCCGGGCGAGTGGTGGGGGTCGACGTGTCCGATGCCGAGGCCAACGGTTGCCCGATCGTGTTCGACTTCTGGAACGGCGATGACACCGACGCAACGATGAGCATCGATGCCGAGGGCTATCTGTATGTGGTTTCCCATGGGGACACCGCAAAATCGTCGAATACGGCGGCCAGACGGGTTCGCGAAGTCGGCGATCTCATCAAGCTGGACCCCAATGAACCCGATGATCCCATCGTGTGGTCTGCACACCTATCCGCAGCTCGAGGCCAGGACGCCGGGGCGTGGGCAACGCCTGCCCTGCACCCCGGAGCCGGCTTGCTCTATGTCGCCACCGATACCGGCGACTTGCTTGCCGTTGACACCGACACCGGCGAGGTGGTTTGGGACGACTTCATTGGTGGCAATGCCTGGTCTTCGCCGGTGATCACCGAAGACACCCTCGTGGTCGGGATCGATTGTCTCACCGAGCGCGCCGGGTTCCGCGCCTACGACCTCGCCGACCCGCGCTCGCCCACCCAGCTGTGGGACATCGAGGTCGGAGCCGGCTCCTGCATCGAGTCGACACCGGCGATCTGGGATGGACGCATGTACGTCGGGTCCCGCGACGGCTTCTTCTACGCCCTCGGCGCGTAATGCCTTCCTCGAACCTTTCCACCAGGACGATTTCGCCGGGTTCGTCGCTGACTCGGACGCTGAGCTTCATGATGTTCCTGATTGGATGGACCGCCGTTCTCGCCACCACCCTGGGTTTCTTCGGCTCAACCTGGTGGCCGCTCGACATGCTGTCCGACTGGCGGCTGATCCTCGCCGTCGTGCTCGCCGCCGCCGCCCTGGCCGCCGGCTTCGGGTACTCCCGCATCTCCTCCATCGTCTTTCTGGTGGCGGCGATCGTCAATGCCGTCCTGATCGCACCCATGTGGCTGAATGACCAGGCGCAACTCACGTCGAGCGATCGGGTGCGGATCATCTCGCTCGATGTTGGATCGACACCGGACGCTCGCGAGTCGGTCATCGAGTGGATCAACATGAGCGAGGGTGACATCGTCCTCCTCGCCAACGCCGGCGGCAATTGGCGGCAGTACCTCGAGGGCGAGAATGCCCCGTACCGGGTCGTCACCGATGACCCCGGCCTCACCGGCGGAACTCTGGTCCTGGCACGCAGCGGCATTCCCGTCACCATCGAAGACGTGCCAAACGTCCTGGGGGCGGTGGACGTCATCGTCACCGTGCCGCTCGGGGACCAGAAGGTCACCATCGTCGGGGTCTCCTTCGAGCGCCCGGTGAACAGCAGCGCCTACAGCGAGCGCATCGACGAATTCACCGCGATCAACGCCAGGATGGGCCGAAACACGAGCCCGACCGTCATCATCGGAAATCTGGAAGCGGCGCGCTGGTCTCATGCTTTCAGCGTCATCGCCAACGGGATGAACAATTCAGAGGATGGGTTCGGCTACATGGCAACCTTCCCGTCCTACACCGTGCCACTCGTGTCCGAGTACGCGGGCACTCCGGTCGATCACGCGTTGTACGTCGGGCCGATCACGGTCAGCCATCGCCGGGTCGGTCCCGACGTTGGAACGGACCATCGACCGCTGCTGATCGACCTGTCGCCGGCGAGCGGCTGAGGGCCGTCAAGACGCCGCTGCCAACCTGCTGGGGCGAGTAGCCTCGCCGGGATGTCCCAGCTCTCCGACTACACCGCAATCACGGCCGACGACGTCACCGAAATCACCACCGTTGCCATCGAGCGCGCCAACGCGCTCGTCGCCGGTCTGGTCGACACCGGTCACCCTCGCACCTACGAGAGCACAATGCGACCACTCGACGACCTCGAGGTGGTGATCGGCGACGCCAACGGGCGAGGTAGCTTCATGGCGCGGGTTCATCCCGACGACGGGGTTCGTCACGCCGCTGTTGCCGCCGAGGAGAGGATGGCCAAATGGGGCAACGAGCTGGTCATGCGCACCGACCTGGCGAATGCCGTCAAGGCCTACGCAGCAACCGAGGACGCCGCGGACCTGACCGGGTTGCAAGCGCGCAACCTCAGCTTCTGGCTCCGCGACCTGCGCCGGGCCGGCCACGACCTCGACGACGCGGATCGCGACCGGCTGCGCGATCTTCGGCAACGCTTGATCGAGGCGCAGGTCGCCTACCGGAGCAACCTCGACGAATGGGACGATGCGATCGAAATGACCCGGGAAGACCTCGAGGGCCTCCCGGAGTCGTACATCGAGCGGCTCTCCCCCGGCGGGACCGAAGGCACCCACCGGGTGTCGATGGCCTACCCCGAGTACACCCCTTTCCTTGAAGAGGGCGTCCGCCGCGACCTGAGGGAAGCGCTCCAACACAAGTTCTGGAACCGGGCGACTGGTGCGAACATGCCGCTCATCGAGGAGGCCGCCGAGCTGCGCCGCCGGATCGCACTGCTCCTCGGCTATGAGAACTGGGCCGCCTACGCGATGGAAGTGAAGATGGCCGACCCGGAGTCGGTCGATGAGCTCTACCGGTCGATCGTGCCGGGGCTCACCGCACGAGGCACCAGCGAGCTGACCGCCCTGCAAACCCTCGCCGCTGAAGAAATCGAAGGGCATCCGATCCAGCCATGGGACTGGACCTACTACCACACCAGTCAGAGGAAACTCGACTACGGCATCGACCAAAACGAGGTCGCCGAATACTTCCCACTCGATACCGCGATCGCAGGCATGTTCGAGATCACCGGCGAGGTGTTCGGCCTGGAGTACCGGAGACGAGAAGACGCCCAGGCCTGGCACGAAGACGTGGTCCTCTACGAGATCTACAACGCGGGCAGCGTCGATCCCATCGCGTACTTCTACTTCGATCTCTTTCCGAGGGACGGTAAATACGGGCACGCCGCCTGTTTCGACATCATGGGCCGGGTCGTCAGTGATGACGGGACCGTCCGGGCGCCGGTCGCTGCGGTCGTCACCAACTTCACCAAGCCCGGCCCCGACAGCCCTTCGCTGCTCAAGCACGGCGAGGCGTTGACGCTGTTTCACGAATTCGGCCACGTGCTCCACTTCTGCCTCACGACCGTTGATCTCCCCCGCTTCGCCGGGTACGACACCGAGTGGGACTTCGTCGAGGCCCCATCCCAGATCATGGAGAACTGGATGTGGGAACCCGAGGTGCTCGGCCGCTTCGCCCGCCATTACGAGACCGGAGAGCCAATCCCGGACGATCTGGTCAAGCAGCTTGTGGCGACCAGGGACCAGAACGAGGGGCTCATCAACCTCAGACAGGTGTTCCTGGGCAAGTTCGATCTCGCACTCCATGAAGGAAACGAAAATCTCGACGTCGAGCAGGCAAACCGCGATGCCTACGCCTACACGCTGCTCCCGTTCCACGAGGGCACGCACTTCGCCGCCTCGTTCGGCCACCTGATGGGCGGCTACGACGCCGGCTACTACGGCTACCAGTGGGCCAAGGTCTACGGCGACGATATGTTCTCGGTCTTTGCCGAGGAGGGGATCCTCAGTCCGGAGGTCGGGAAGCGCTACCGCGACGAGATCCTCGCCATGGGCTATTCGCGGGATGCGATGGACCACCTCCGCGCCTTTCTCGGCCGCGAGCCGTCTCCGGACGCATACCTCCGCAAGCTCGGCCTGATTCCCGACCCGTCGTGAAGGGCGGCGGCTCCGATCTCCGCGCGGCCGAGATGGAGTGGCTGGACCATTTGCTGGCAACCATGGCGAACCCCGGCGACATCGACGCCGCGATCCACGAGACCCGTAAGGGCGTCAAGCGCCTCCGGGCCCATCTCCGGCTCACCCGGGGCGCCATCGATCCCGCGGCCTACCGCGGCCGGGATGACGATCTGCGCTCCATCGGCCTCATCCTGGCGCCTGCGCGCGATGCATTTGTGCTCAGCTTGACCCTCGAGGGGCTCGAGTCGAGCGAGGGCTGGGGACCGGCAGGGGACTTCATCAAGGCCAATCACCAAGCCGCAATCGACGAAGTCCTCGCAGGCCCTGTCGACGAGGTCGTACGAATCCTCACCGCAGTGCGAGAACGCTGGCCGCGGGTGGGGGATGTCGAGGCGACGGTGATCACCAATAGCCTCGCCCGCAGCTACCGCCGCGGTCGGCTTGCGCGGGACGACGCAGTGGATGGGGAACACACCGGGGAGTTCCATCGATGGCGAAAGTTGGTGAAGTACCTGCGCTATCAGCTCGAAGCGGTTGGCGGTGACGCCGCGGTTGTTGCGTCACTGACCGAGCTCGGCGAGTGGCTGGGCCTCGAGCACGACCACACCGTCTTCATCGAGTTCTGCGACGACGAGATCAACCTGCTCCCCGACCGCCGCGATCGCTACGTGCTCATCGATCGCGCCGAAACCCGCCGCGCCGAGCTCCGGGCCGCTTCGTTGGCGACGACCGTATTTGCCCAAGAGCCGGAAGCGTTCGTCTCCACCCTGATCCCCTTTCTTGCGTAGCGAGGAGCGATATATGGCCATCTGCTACGCAAGAAGGGCTGCTACCGCCAATCGGTCGACCTTGCCGTTTGGCAGCTCGGGCAGGGCTTCGACCCGGAGCCATCGCTTCGGAACCTGGTGGACGGCGAGCGCCGCCCTCGCTCGGGATCCGAGCGTCGCTTCGTCGAGGTCATCGCCCTCGAAGACCGCAACCACGGCCTGACCCCAGTCGTCGTCGGCCACGCCGATCACCACAGCCCGACTGATCGACGGGAACGACTCGAGAACGGCCTCGACCATCTGGGGAGCGACCTTCTCGCCGCCGGTGAGGATGACCTCGTCCTTTCTGCCGGTCACGACAAGGCGCCCCGCCTCGTCCAGGTGCCCGAGATCACGGGTCCGGTGGGGACCGACCCTTGGCGGCTCCCCGACATAGCCGGGTGACACGGCCGGCCCGTCGACGAGAATCTCGCCGTCCTCGAAGGTCACCGACATCTCATCCAGCGGGAAACCGACGGTGCCGATGGCATCGCGCTCAGTGCCCGGGGATACCGTTGCCACCTGTGAACAGGTCTCGGTGGTCCCATAGGTGGTAAGCACCGGCAGGCCCGCCTCCAGCGCCCGGCCAATGAGTTCGCTGGTCGCCGGACCGCCGCCGAGCAGCACCGCCTTCACCCCCCGGTACGGGCCGGGGTCGGCTTCGAGGACCCGGTGCAACATGGTTGGCACGAGGCTCGCCATCGAGACTGCTCCTTCCCTCAGCGCTCCGGCGACGAGACCAGCATCGAAACGATCATTGATCAGCACAGACCCTCCGGCGGCAAGGGACCGCCAGATCACCGACAGGCCCGCGATGTGATAGAGCGGCAGGCACAGCAGCCATCGATCGGATGCGTCGTTCCCCAGCCGACCCTGTGACGAGGCCAGCGCCGCAGTGATGTTTTCTGCGGTCAGGATCACGCCCTTTGGATCGCCGGAGGATCCCGAGGTGGTGACGACGGCATAGGCGTCGTCCGGGGCATCCTCGCCGGCTCCCGGCGGCGTCGGGCCAAACGGGGCCAGTGTGGCTCCAAGGCGGGAGCCGCTCACCAGCAGCTCCACGGTTTCTGGCCGGGGAACGGCGGAGAAGGGCATCAGCGATCCGCGACCGAGCCCCTTGGACCGAAGTTCGGCGGCCGAGCGATCGGCGGCTTCGTCGAGCTCGGCATAGGTGGTCGTGCGGTCGCCGAAAACGACTACCGGTGCGTCCGGCGTCGCCGCGGCGCGGTCACGGACCCAGTCCGTCAACTGAGGATCAACCATGGCCTCGCTACAGTATCGCCCCGTGATCTCCGAGCTGTTCGACCCCGGGGTCTGGGCGCCGGTGGAGGGTTTCTCCTTCACCGATATCACGTACCACCGCGCCCGCGATGTCGGTGCGGTGAGAATCGCCTTCGACCGCCCGGAGGTGAGGAACGCCTTTCGCCCCCACACGGTCGACGAGCTGTTCACCGCGCTCGATCACGCCAGGATGACGAGCAACGTCGGATGTGTACTCCTCACGGGCAACGGCCCATCCGCCAAAGACGGCGGCTGGGCATTCTCGTCGGGAGGAGATCAATCCATCCGTGGCGCCGACGGATACCAATACGAGGACGACGAGGGCATCGACCCGGGCCGCCTCGGCCGCCTCCACATCATGGAGGTGCAGCGGCTGATCCGTTTCATGCCCAAGGTCGTCATCGCCGTTGTCCCCGGCTGGGCGGTCGGTGGCGGCCACAGCCTCCATGTCGTCTGCGATCTGACCCTGGCCTCCCGCCAGCGGGCGGTGTTCAAGCAGACCGACGCCGACGTCGCCTCATTCGACGGCGGCTACGGGTCGGCCTATCTGGCGCGCCAAATCGGGCAGAAACGCGCCAGAGAGATCTTCTTCCTCGGCAGGGACTACTCGGCGGAGGAGGCATTCGACATGGGAATGGTCAACGCGGTCGTCGATCACGCCGACCTCGAGCAGGTCGCGCTCCAGTGGGCGTCGGAAATCGTGGCGAAGAGCCCGACGTCGCAGCGGATGATCAAGTTCGCGTTCAATCTCCAGGACGACGGGATCGTCGGCCAGCAACTGTTCGCCGCGGAAGCCACCCGGCTCGCCTACGGGACGGACGAGGCCAAGGAAGGACGGGATGCCTTCCTGGAGAAGCGCGACCAGGACTACGGCGAGTTCCCGTGGTATTACTGAGTCGCGAGTCGCGAGTCGCGAGACACGAGCAGAACCGATCCGACTCTGGACTTGCGACTCCCGACTCGCGACTCGCGACTCGCGACTCGCGACTCCCTTGAGCCCCTGGGTTCTTGCGGCGCGACCGGCGACCCTGACCGCCGCTGCGGCACCGGTGCTTGTTGGCAGCGCCCTGGCGGCTGCCGATGAGGTTTTTCGAGTTGACGCATTCGTCGTCATCTTGTTCGCCGCGCTCGCCATCCAGGTCGGCGTGAACTTTGCCAACGACCTTGCCGACGCTTCGCGTGGCGCCGACACGGACGACCGGGTCGGGCCGAAGCGGGCGGTGGCCTCCGGGCTGATCACGCCGTCGCGGATGAAGCGCGGCATCGCCGTCGCCTTCGGCCTCGCCTCGATAGCCGGCCTGTACCTGATCTGGCTCGGCGGCTGGGTGATCGTCGCCATCGGCGTCCTGTCGATCATCGCCGCCCTCGCCTACACCAGCGGTCCCGTCCCTTACGGCTACTACGGCCTGGGCGAGGTCTTCGTCTTCATCTTCTTCGGCCTGGTCGCCACCGCCGGCACCCGATATGTGTACGACCGCAGCGCACCCGCCGATGCCTGGTGGGCCGGCGTCGCCGTGGGGCTGCTCGCGGCAGCCATCCTGGTCGCCAACAACGTCCGTGATGAAGAGACCGATCGCGCCGCCGGAAAGCGGACGCTTACCGTGCTCCTCGGCGGACGCGTCAACCGGCAGCTCTATACGGCAATGGTGGGCGGGGCCTTCGTCACGGTCGCCCTCGCCATCGTGGTCGGTGTCCTGCCCGTCTGGTCGCTGCTGGCTTTCGCTGCCATACCGCGAGCCGGGATACTGGTGCGGGAGATGCTCTCGGGGACATCCGGCCCTGCACTGATCGGGGTGCTGATCGGCACGGCCAGGCTGCAACTGGTGTTTGCGGTGCTGCTGGCGAGTGGGATTCTCTTCGAGAGCTTCCGCGCTTAGGTGTATCGCCGCTCCCTGGCCAGCGTGTCGATCACAGCGGAACCCGTTTGGGCGTCGTCGACGGTCACGATGGTCGCCACGCGGTTGGCGCGCTCGATCCTGATGGCCGGTCCGCCCCGGATGATGTAGGCGCGTCGCCCCGAGCGCATGCGCCAGCCCCATCCACCGTACGCCAGAGGGTGGACCACGACGGCTCCGGCGCCGGTGATCTTGTCGATCGAGAGCCTCCGTCTGGGAAAGCCGAGCGGACCGAGCGAGATCCTGACACCGGCTTCGCGCACCTCGACGCGAACGAAAGCGAAGATCACCAGCAAGATGGCCAGCACCACCATCAGCAAGGCCCAGATCGGGTCGAGCACAAACACCAAGCCCATCGGGAATGCTGCCAGCACCGCGATCCAGAGGTTGGATGCTCGCCCCGACCAGGTCGTCGCGGTCGTTGCTACCTCTTCCATCGGCACGTCTTCTGGCACCGCTCCTCTTCCGCCCGCGAGCATCCAGCCGATCCACCCCAAAACCAAAGCGACCAACAACAAACCGACGAACGTCGCCGAGCTGAGGTTCCTGGCTTCATCCCAACCGGCCGCATCGAGGTTGAAGAAAAGCACCTGGGCGTTGATCGCCGCCAGGAGTCCGAGGATGAAATACACCACCGAGGTCAGCGGAGCGTTCGGTCCCCGTCGGGTTCCGGTGATGAGGCCGTACCAGACCAGCAGCATCCCGCCGATCAGGCCGCCCGCGTATAGCCACAACGGCAGCGTCCCATTCGGCTCGCCGGAGATGCCCCAGTGCACGGCGAGCGGATCCGGATATCGGTTCCCGTAGTACACGAGCGGCACCACCGATACAGCAATCAGGACCAGGGGAATGATCCAGACGGTCAGCCAGCGGCGGATTCGTTGCATCAAGGCAGTATCGCAGCCAATGCCTGTCGAAATGTGCCGGCGAAAGATGCCCGGGGAAGGGCGCCGGTAACCTCCGTTCGATGGACTCGACCGCAATGCTGACCACGCGCTTCGTCGGTGCGCTCGCCGATCTCGGGCTTGTCGACGTCGCCCTGTCGCCGGGGTCGAGGAACACGCCGGTCTCGCTTGCCTTCCTAGCCGAGCCGAAGATCCGCACCCACACCGTGCTCGACGAGCGGTCCGCCGGGTTCTTCGCTCTTGGCGCAGCCAAGGCTTCAGGTCTGCCTGCTGCCATGGTGTCCACCTCGGGAACCGCGGCGGCCAACTATCTGCCGGCGATCATCGAGGCCGGATCGTCGCGGACGCCGCTGCTGGCGCTGACCGCCGATCGCCCGCCAGAGCTGCGTGACACCGGAGCCAATCAAACGATCGACCAGACCAAGCTCTACGGCGGTGCCGTGCGTCTGTTCCACGACGTGGGTGTCCCCGACGCGACCACGGCCGACGCGGGCGCGGCCCTCGCGCTACTCGCATGGAGCGCCGCCGCAGACCAGCCGGCCGGGCCCGTACACCTCAACTTCCCGTTCCGCGAGCCGTTTCCCACCGACTTCACACCCGCCGCGCCGTCCGGCCTCAACCATCGAGCCGGATACCGGACGCTCCCCCCGGAAGAAATCGCCGATCTCGCTGCCAGATTGTCAGGCAAACATGCGCTCATCATCGCCGGGGGCTACCAGCGGCCGGGGTTTGCCACCGCTTCCGCGATGCTGGCCGGACAGGCCGGGATCCCGGTCATCGCCGACATCCAGTGCCGATTCCCTTCGCCGTCATCGATCGAATACGGCGACCTGCTGGCGCGTGCCGGGGCGCTCGATCGGCTCGAACCCGACCTCGTGCTGCGGATCGGTCCGCCGCCGACATCGAAACCGGTTTGGAGCTGGCTCGAAACCTCAGACGTCGAGCAGCTCTATCTCGACGACGGCGGCTGGCGCGAGCCGCTTGGCAATGTCGACACTGCCTACCGCGCCGATCCGGCGGCGACTCTGGCCGAGCTCATCGGCACGTTCGAGCCGGCAGACGACGGCTGGATGGAGAGCTGGCGCACGGTCGACCACGACGCCGGCGCGGCCTTCCACGATGCACTCGAAGTGGAGGCAGCAAAGGCGGTGAACGAGCCAGTCATCGCCAGGGCAACGTGGCAGGCGGCGCCCCACGACTCGATCATCTACGCCGGATCATCGATGCCCATTCGGGACCTCGACGCCTTCGCCGGTCCGCCTCGCTCCGACATCGAGGTACTCGCCAATCGCGGCGCCAGTGGTATCGACGGCTTGTTGTCGGCGGCAGCGGGGGCGGCGGCAGCGGAGGGCAAGCGGGTAGTAGCGCTGACCGGTGACATCAGCGCCCTGCACGACGTCAACGCCCTTGAGTTCATCGGTCGGGCAGAACTGCCGGTGACGGTCGTCGTGGTCAACAACGACGGCGGCGGTATCTTCTCGTTCCTCCCCCAGGCCTCCGCAGTGGACGGCAAGCGCTTCGACGCTGCCTTCGCCACGCCGCACGGGCGCTCGCTGGCCGACATCGCTGCGGCCTTCGGGATTCCCGGCGGCCCGATCTCCTCCCCCGCCGACCTCAAAGATGCCATGAAGGTCGCGGGCCCGAGCCTCGTCGAAGTCCGCACCGATCGCAGAGAAAACGTCGCCGTGCACGATCGTCTGTACCAAGCGGTGCGAGCGGCTGTCGGCTGACGAGGCGTGACGGGGAGTGATTCTTCGCGATTTGACGCGAACGGTCCGGTCCCGCATAGACCGGTCAACCGTCGACCACGCGAAGCGTCCCCTCCATCCCGGCGGCAAAGTGACCGGGGACGCCGCAGATGACCTGGTAGACGCCTCGCGGAAGATTGAATCCTGGCCACGATCAGGAGGCTGCAAGGAGCTCTAACAGCGGCCGCAGCTTCAGGCGGGTCTCCAGCAGCTCGGCGTTGGGGTCCGAGTCGGCGACGATGCCGGCACCGGCAAAGACATGTGCTTGCGTGCCCTCGAGGAGACCACAGCGCAGGGCTATGGCGAACTCGCCGTCACCGGTCCCGTCGACCCAGCCGACGCCGCCGGCATACCAGCCGCGATCGAAGCCTTCGACCTTGTCGATGAAATCCATCGATTGCCGCCGCGGGGTTCCGCCCACCGCCGGCGTCGGGTGCAGGGCGTCGGCAAGGGCAAGCACATGAGTGGGGCGGGCAAGCGTTCCCGACACGGGTGTCGACAAGTGCTGGACCGTGGCCATGCGTTTTAGCGATGGGCTGTCGGGGACGTCAACGTTGCTGAGAAAGGGACGAAGCCGATCAACGACGTCGTCGACCACGAGGCGGTGCTCGATCCGATCCTTGCGCGATCGCATCAGCCCCTCGGCAAGCGCCCGATCCTCCTCCTCACCCTCGCCTCGTGGTGCGGAACCAGCCAACGGATTGGAGTTGACCACCCGCCCGATGCTCCTGACCAGCAGTTCCGGGCTGGCACCCACAAAGGTGGCCGAGCCGGCCTGCCAGCCGAAACCGAAGCACCGGGGGTAGGTCGCCTCGAGATGGTGGAGGAGGTCGAAGCCGTTCGGGGCAGTGTCCGACCGAACGATTACCGACCGGGAAAGCACGACCTTGCGCAGTGCGTCCCTTCGGATGGTATCGACCGCCTCGGTCACTGCGGTCTGCCAGTCGGCCACCGAGGGGATCGACTCGAGGGTGTGACCACCAAGGTCGGGATAGGGCGGTTCCGGTGGTTCGACGAGGGCACGAAGCGGTGCGAGGATCTGTTGCGGGTCGACACCCGAAGGGCCGGCAATCGCAAGCACTATCCCGTCGGGAGTCGGAACCAGCGATACCATCGGCAGCACCGCATCGATCGCAGCGAACGACGACCATGCCCGAGTCCGCGGTCCCCCTGGAGCGAATGAGAAGCCCACCATCGCTCGGAACGGAGGGGGCAACCCCAGCGCCCCGATGGCGGCGGTGGTCGCTTCGAACCGCTCGCTCCCCGATGCGGTTGCCTGCCATGCGGTCCCCAGCCCGCCGTACTCCTCGCCGTCGGGTGTTGAGAAGTAAAACGCGCGCCCGAAGAACTCCGCGCCAGATCGAACCAACCGAAGCGGGTCCACGTCCACCAACGCGGTGGCGAATCGCAGCTCGCCGTTAGGTGCCACAGCCAGCGCCTCGGCGAGCCCATCGATGGTGGATGCGGGAATCACCGGTGCGATGCTACCCAGAGTTGCGGGCATTCCGGATGGCCGCAGCGATAACTTCCGGACGCTCCATCGGGACGAGATGGGAAGCCCCGGGCACCACCTGAAGCTCGACATCTGAGAAGCGCGCCGTCAACTCGCTCAGATAACGACCGTGGTGGGTTGTCGACTCAGATCCCACGATCAGCGTCACCGGCTGGTGGATGTGGGGAAGGTGATCCCAGGTCGAATGGGCCCACCCTGCCCGATAATGCTCGGCCTCGGTCGCCGGTGCACAGGCCAGGACGACCTCACCGTCGTCGTCGCGCAAACCGTGCTCAACGTAGGCGTCCATCGCTGCTTCCACCCAGTGTTCGTATGGCGATTTGCCGGCGAGGTACCCACGCGCTGCGGAGCGATCGGGAAACGACGATCGCCGCCTCTCGGCTGCCGCCGCCATCGGGTCATCCTCGTGACGGTGGTTCGGCGGCGATTGGATGATCGGCTCGATCAGAACGAGGTGGTCGAATGCCTCGCGGTCGGCGATGGCGGCCATGGCGATCGCCGCACCGCCCGACGAGTGGCCCACACCGATCCGTGGCCTCGGGTCCGACGACGCCACCACCTGCGCCACGTCATCGCCGATCTGGGACCAGTCCATCGGGATCGCCATCGCCGACGAGGCGCCGTGTCCGCGCTGGTCGACAGCAACGCCAGCCACCGGCCCTTCCCGGGCGATGAGTGCGGCGATGACCGGATCCCATAGTTCCTTGTTAAACCCGGTCCCGTGCACCAAGAGCACACCCGGCTCGGTCCCGTCCCAGGCCCGCGTCGCAAGCAGCCGGTCGCCTCTTGCGCTCAATCGCCGTCGCCTGCCCAGCTGAGATCGCTTTCGACCCGGAGGACGCCGTCGAGACGATTGGTCAGCTCCTCGAGCATCTTCGCCTCGCTCCTGGTCGCTACCTCGCCGCTGAGCTTCACCACTGCGTTCGCCACGTCGACCTTGATGCCATCAGGGTCGATGAACAGCACGCGGCGGATCAGGTCTTCCCTGATCTCGTCCTCGATCACGTCGTCGGGCCTGGTGAACAGCGAGACGATGTCCGCCCGCGAGATCACACCGAGCAGGCGGTCGTCATCGTCGACGACGGGCAGGCGCTTCACCTCCTGGGTCGCCATGATCTTTGCCGCCTCGTAGATCTCCGCGTCGGGCTTCACCGTCACCACCCCGCGTGACATGACGTCCCCGACCATGCCGCCCTGGCCCCGTTTGCCCTCCTGGCGCTCGAGCTCGAGCCGCAGGAAGTCGGCCTCTGTGATGATGCCGGCCAGGGTTCCGTCTGGCTCGATGATCGGCAGACCGCTCACCTGATTTCTCAACATGAGCCTCGCGGCCTCGCCAAGCCCGGTGTCTCTTGATACGGCGATGACCTCGGTGGTCATGAGATCGACGACATTCATAGCCCGCAATTGTGGCACGCGGTCGATTGACCCGATAATCCCTCTATGGAATCCGCAGTGACAAACCTCGAGCTGGCGCTTGCCGGCGGACTGGTGGTGCTGGCTGCGGTGGTCTCGCTGACGCAGCGACTTGGACTCCATGGCCAGATCCTGTGGGCCTCACTGCGTGCGGTCGTCCAGCTCCTTGCCGTCGGGGTGGTCCTGGCCTTCCTGCTCGCGCCGGAACGCAGCCTGTGGTGGTCGTTCCTGTGGATCCTCCTCATGATTCCGTTCGCCGCCGACGTCGTCGCCAGACGGGCACCGGAAGTGCCTCGCGTGCGGCTCCTGGCCGCAGGCGCCCTGGCGTTGACCAGCTTCGCAGTACTGGGTTTGGTCTTCGGGCTCGGCGTCTTCCCGCTTGAGGCCAGGACCCTCGTCCCATTGGCCGGCATGATGATCGGCAACTCCATGACGGCGACGGTGATTGTCGCCAACAGGATCGTCGCCGAGTTCAAGGACAAACGACCGCTCATTGAGATCAAACTCGCGCTCGGCTTCCACTCCGGAGAGGCGTTCCGGCCGCACCTCAAGGAGGCACTGCACCTGGCACTCACGCCGCAGATCGAGACCACCAAGGCGGTGGGGATCGTGTTCTTGCCGGGAGCCATGACCGGGCTCATCCTGGCCGGCGTCTCCGCGTTCGATGCGGTAAAAGTCCAGATTGTGGTGATGTACATGGTCCTGGCGGCGGTGAGCGTTGCCACCGCAACCGTCGGCATCGGGCTCAGCCGTACCCTGTTCACGCCAGACGATCGAGCAGTGCATTTGCCGGGGGAACGCCAATGAAGGAGAAGGGCAGGGGGATCGCCGCCGCCGCCCTGCTCGTCGCGGCATGCTCGGGACCGGCAGCCACGACCACGACCCAGGCAGACGCACCCAGCGACACGCCTGGTTCGACAACGACGGCCATCATCACCACCACCCAGCCGGTGGTATCGGTCGATGCGACGTTTTCCCTCGGCACCATCGTGTTTGGAGAACAGGGCAGGGTCGAGGTGATCAACACGGGATCCCAGGCCGGGAACGTGCACGGCCATTGGATCGCCATCCACCCGTTCTATCTCGAATTGCCATCGGCGATCATCGAAGTCGGGGAGAGTGTCACGATCGCCTTCGATCCTGCGACTTCCCCCAATGCCCTCGTTCAGGCCGCCGGCCTGCTCCCACACCCTGGGGCGTCCAACGGCGAAGTCGGGTTGTACGCAAACGGAAATTTTGGGGACCCGGCGGCGATCAGGGACTATGTCGAGTGGGGAGCCGGTGGGCACTTTCGATCAACCGTCGCCGAGGCTGCCGGCATCTGGGATCCGGAACGGATCGTCACCACTTCAGGCGACGAAGGGGGCCTGGTCCCGATCGCCGGTGAACCGCCCCAGCTGCTCGGCCCCGACCTTTCGCCACTACCCGCCGAGGCGTGAGCCGCTCGCCTCGGTGACCGCGGGTTGGTCCGCGGCGCTGAACCGAACAGTGACGGTGGCACCCCCGCCCGCGGAAGCGCCGAGACGGATGCTCCCCCCGGCGCGTTCTGCGATGCGCACCACGATGTCAAGACCAAGCCCCGTTGACCCGGAGGAACTCTGTCCGCGGCGCAGTGAGCCTGCGGGGAACCCGGTGCCCTCATCTTCTACGAGCAGTTCGCTCTGCCCAACAGGTGTGGTTCTGACGCGAATGCGATAGCCGACGCCGTCGTCGGTGTGGGTGAATATGTTGCCGATCAAGACGTCGACGAGCGCCCCGAGCTCCTCCGGTGACACCGGGACGCGATGCAGGCCATCCTCGATTCCAAGTGTGGTCGACCGACCCTGCTCGTCGGCGAGCACCTGCCAGAAGGCAGCGCGATGCTCGACGACCGCGCCGAGATCGGCTTCGGCAGGCCGGTCGGTCGTCCGCTGCGGGCTCCGCGCCTCCTCAATCATTCCATTGATCGCCGCCTCGAGTCGGTCCACATCTTCCACCAGGCCGGCAAGGTCGTCGCGATCGCTCACCAGCTCGACCTGAAGGCGCAGCGCGGCAAGTGGCGTGCGCAACCGATGGGACAGGTCCGCGACCGACTCGCGCTCGGCCTCGAGGAGGTCGCCAAGACGGCGAGCAAGAAAGTTGAAGGCCTCGCCGACCTCGGCGATCTCGTCGGGACCCGAGGGTTCAACGCGGGTATCCAGTTCACCCTCACCCATGCGGCGCGCCGCAGCAGAAAGCTCGTCAACGGGTTCGACGATGGCGCGGCTCATGCGGTCCGCCGCGGCGAGCGATATCGCGATCAGGACAAGGCCGAGACCGACCAACATCGACCAAGCCAGGGCGACCCCCTCCGACATCTCTTCGCTCGAGACGAAGCTGCGCACCACCACCGTGCCTCTGGACTCGATCGACCCGGTGTTGACGACTGGCACCAGCACCTCTGCGCCGCCCTCGATCGCGGCGACGAGCGCCCTTCCGCCAAGCGCTGCGGACAGGTTCGGTGAGTCGGCGTACGGCTCACCCAGGACGGTGCCGTCGGTGAAGACAATCGACGTGCCCGCAGGGTTGCCGAACGCGTCGAGCACCGAGAGGGCTAGCTGGGGTGTGATTTCGGCGTTCCCACCCACGGAGCCCGCAACTCCGAGCCCGGCGGCGACCGACTGGGAGAAGCGCTCCGCCCGAGTGAGGGCGCGGTTCTGGGCCTGATTTCGCACGAGGATGCCGAGCGGCACGAGGAAGGCGATCACGACGATCGACGAAATCGCCACCGAGAGCAGGGCAAGACGCCGCCTCATGCAGGTTCAACCATCTTCACCCCGACCCCGCGTACCGTCTGCAGGTAGCGGGTCTCGGCAGCACTCTCGCCGAGTTTCTTGCGCAGCCACGAAAGGTGAACGTCGACCGTCTTGTCGCTGCCTCCATAGGGCTGCCGCCAGACCTCGGCGAGCAGTTGCCGCTTCGACACAACCTCGCCGACATGTTCGGCCAGATAGCGGAGCAGATCGAATTCCTTCGGGCTGAGCTCGAGTTGCTCACCATCGACGGTTGCCTCTCGGGCAGCACCGTCGATAACGAGCCCCCCAATCGTCACCGGCGTGCCGCGGGGTGCGGTCTGTGCCCTGCGAAGGACTGCGCGGACCCTGGCTTCCAGCTGCTCGACCGAGAATGGCTTGACCAGATGGTCATCGGCGCCGGCGTCGAGGCTGAGCACGATGTCGGGCTCTTCTCCTCTGGCCGTGGCAACGATCACGGGCACGTCGCTCACCGCCCTGATCATCTTGAGCAGCTCCATGCCGTCGAGATCCGGCAGCCCGAGGTCGAGAATCACCAAATCGGGGGAACTTCCGACGACCGCCTGGAGGCCATCCATCGCGTTTGCGGACGTGCTGACCGAATGACCGTTCTCGGCCAACGCCCTCGCGGCTAGCTCGCGAATTCGCTGTTCGTCCTCAATGATGATGACGGAAGCCATCCCAGTCCTTAATGGTTCCTTAACAGTACATTAGAGCGGAGGAAAGAGAGGGCGAACGAAGATGGCCTTGATGCGGCAGAGACTCCTCCTGGTCGCCGGCTGGATCGTTGCAGCCGTCGGTGCAGGAGTGGTGGCCTCGGGTGCAGTCACCGTAGCTGGCGGACAGGTCTTCGACCGACCGATTCGCCCGCTCAACGCAGCCGAAGTCGCGGCCCTACCTGTCGACGAATCGGTAGCGACCCCTGGGTCGAGCGAACGCCTTGCCTCCGGCAGCTCGCAGGCCAGAACGGGAGTCACCGCCGAAGGGTGCGGCCGCAACACCGCCGGCGCAGCCGGGTCTGGACGCCCGGCCGGCCCAGGGGGAGCTCCCGCAGAGCCCGGGGGGGTCGAGATCGACCTCCCCCGGTCGCCTCCGACCATCCTGCATGTCAGCGGCGGGTCGGTGGTGTCCGCCTGCATCGGAGAACAGTTGGCCCTGCGTTGGGCCACGCCGCAGCCAAACTTCGCCGTCGCTTTCAGCTCCGACTTCCAAACGGTGACCTTCACCAGCGAGGATCATCGGTCGACGATTTCGATCGGTATCGCTTCCGGTGGCGACATCACCATCGACACCATCGAACAGGCGATCAGATGAGTCGCGAGTCGCGAGACACGAGACGCGAGCAACAACCTCGGGACTCGCGACTCGAGAAGTCGTCAGTCGTCAGTCATCAGCCAGAACCTCCGAGTCGGCGGGCGCGTCTTCAATTCCTCGGGCTGAAGACTGTGGACTCTGAACAGTCATCAGTCAACAGTCGTCAGTCAGCCAGAAGGTGGGCGGGAAGGACAAGTGCGCCTTCGGGCTGAAGACTGTGGACTTTGGACTGTCTCGTTGGCTATGCCAAGGCAACTAGCTCGAGCATCGAATCGTCGAAGTAGGCGTGCTGGCCGTCGGGCATCAGGATGACCCGATCGGGCTCGAGGGCTCCCACGAACTCGGTGTCGTGGCTCACCAAAATCAACGTGCCCTGATACTGCTCCAGGGCGAGGAGCAGCGCGTCTTTGGCTTGAGGATCGAGGTTGTTGGTCGGCTCATCGAGGAGTAGCACGTTGTGACGCCCCACCACCAGCCGCGCCAGCGCCAGCTTCGTCTTTTCGCCTCCCGACAGGGTGCCGGCGTCCTGTTCGATCTTATCTGCGAGCAGGAAGTGCCCGAGAAGGGTCCGCAGCTCCTGGTTGGGGAGGTGGGAAACCTGCCGCATCAGGTCGAGAACGGTCATACCGGAACGAATCTCCTCGTGTTCCTGTGCGTAGTAGCCGAGCGACACCTGGTGGCCGTGCTCGACCGACCCCAGATCCGGCCGCACGATGCCGGCGAGAATGCGGAGCAGTGTGGTCTTTCCGGCACCGTTGAGGCCCATGATGATCAGGCGCTCGCCGCGATTCGTGTCGACGTCGACGTCGACGAAAACCACGTTGTCACCGAACGCCTTTGCCAGCCCGTAGGCCGCCAGCGGCGTTTTGCCTGATGCCTCGGGCTGCGGAAAACGCACGTTGACCGCCTTGTGGCGCCGCTCCACCTCTACCAGCTCATCCTGGAGCTTGGCCACCCTGGTCTCCCAGCTCCTGGCGCGTTTGGCCATCTTCTCCGACGAGCCTTTGAAGCGGCGAATGCCGTCCTCGAGTCGTGTGATCTTCTGATCCTGGTGTTTGCGCTCGCGCAGCTTTTGCTCACGGCGCCGCTCACGTTCGGTCAAGTAGTAGGTGTAGTTGCCACGATATGGCTCGATCCGACCTCCGTCGACCGCCAGCACCGAGGTAATCGACTTGTCGAGGAGGGCCAGATCATGAGAGACCAACAGGAGGCCGCCCGCATAGCCCGCAAGATGGGTCATCAGCCACGCCTTGGCGTCGAGGTCGAGATGGTTGGTCGGCTCGTCGAGAAGCAGCGTCGTCGTCTCGGCAAAGAGAATCCTGGCCAGCTCGACGCGGCGCCGCTGGCCACCCGACATCGTGACCACCGCTTGGTCAAGATCGTCTGAGCCGATTCCGACCGCATGGGCGAACCGCTTCGCCTCGGCCTTGGCAACGTACCCGCCGCGAGCGGTGAACTCGTCCTCAAGACGGCTGAACCGCCTGATCAATCGGTCGCGCTCCACACCAATTGATCCCTCCATCTCGATGCGAACGACCTCCATCCTGCGCTCCAGGGCGCCAATGTCCCTGGATTGAAGGATCCGCTCGAACGCAGTCGCCTGCGGATCATCCAACTCTTCGAGTGCCGCCTCCTGGGAGAGGTATCCGATCACTCCGCTGCTCGCCACGGATCCTGAATCGGCCACCCGCAGGCCGGCGAGCGTGCGCATTAGGGTCGTCTTGCCTGCGCCGTTCGGGCCGACCAGGCCGGTCTTGTCACCGGTCTGGATCGAAAACGACACACCGCTGAGCAGGCGCTGCGCACCGGCGTCGATGTCGAGGTCACGAACAAGGATCATGAGAAGTGGCAGGCTAGGGCTTGCGGGCAGGGAGTCCTCAGTCCCGGGAGTCTTCAGTCCTGGGAGTCCTCAGTCTTCAGTCTTCAGCCAGACCCAACTTCTTCCTGCTGTCGACTGTCGACTGATGGCTGATGACTTCCTAGGCCTCCGCGGCCTGCGGGGTCTCCTGCGGACCGCGATGGCCGTGTAGCTGGTAGTGGTCGACCCAGCCAAGCACCGCGGCAGCCGGGAGCGGCTTGGCGATGAGGAATCCCTGGATGTTGTAGCATCCCAGAGCTCTGAGATCGGCGAGCTGCTTCTCGCTATCGACGCCCTCAGCAAGAACCTCCATGCCCAGAGTCTTCGCCAGGCCGATGATCGCCGACGACACCGCGATGCCGTCGGCGTCCGCGAGGCCATCCACCACGAAAGATCGGTCGATCTTCAACGTGTCGATCGGAAGGCTGGTCAGGTATCCGAGGGACGAGTAGCCGGTGCCGAAGTCGTCGAGGCTGACGGTGACCCCGATCTCGCGCAGACGCTCGAGCGCACCCCTGGTCTCGGCAAGATCGGTCACCAAGGTTCCTTCGGTCAGCTCGACATCGAGGAAATCGGGGCTGAGCTTTGCCGCAGCCAGCGACGCCACAATCGTTTCAACGAGGTTTCCTGCCCGGAACTGCCTGGCCGAGACATTCACGGACATGCGCATCGACTGCAGGCCGCTATCGATCCACTCACGCATCTGGACACAAGCCCGATCGGCAACCCATTGTCCGAGCGGGACGACGAGATCGGTCTCCTCGGCAAGGGCGATGAACTCCCCGGTCGGCACCGGGCCGAACTCGGGGTGGTTCCAGCGGAGCAGCGCCTCGAGGCCGATGACGCGCTGCTCGCCGACGTCGACCTTCGGTTGGTATACCAGTGACAGTTCGCCCTCGGTGTTGAGTGCCCGCCGGAGACCCTCGAGCAGCGCAAGCCGCTTGATGGTGCGCTCTTTGAGCTCGGTCGTATAGAACTGGTAGGTGTTCCTGCCGGCGGCCTTTGCGCTGTACATGGCGATGTCTGCTCCCTTGAGCAGCTCGGCTGCGGTTTCACCGTCGAGTGGGAAGGCGGCAATGCCGATCGACGAGGTGACACTGATATCCACGCGGCCGACCCGATACGGCTCAGCGAGGGCCTTCAATACGTTGGTGGCGACTTGCCCGGCATCCTCGACGCGCCGGCCGCCCTCGAGGATGACGGTGAACTCGTCACCGCCGAGGCGTGCCACCGTGTCGGATTCGCGGACGGTGCCGACCAGCCGCTCGGCGACCTGGCGGAGTAGAGCGTCTCCGACTTGGTGGCCGTGGCGGTCGTTGACCTCCTTGAACCCGTCGACGTCGAGGAACATGAGGGCGACCACGCTGCCGTCGCGGCGGGCCCCGGCGACTGAGTTTTCCAAGCGGTCGGCGAACAGTGTCCGGTTGATGAGGCCGGTGAGCGGGTCGTAGCGCGCCAGGAAGTTGAGGCGCTGCTGGTCGAGCTCGCGTTCGAAGGCGTGGGCTTCCGAGCTCTCTTCCCAGCTGTCTCGGATGTTCTGCGCCGCAGGTCGGAACAGGAAGAGTGCTTCGAGGATGAGCAGGATGACCGTCGCCGCCAGGAGGAAGTACTCGGTGTTCTGGAGGGCGGCGACCCGGTTCTCGGCGATCCGACTGTGCTCGGTGACCAGGGATTCCATCGCGCCCGAGTACCCGGTGGCGGCGTCGGTGACCGCGGCCACCTGGAGCCCGCTTGGTGTGTCGCCTGATTCGATGGTTGCGATAACGTCGTTCGTCGCCTCGACCAGGATGCCGAGGGCCGTCGTGGCGGTCTCGAGCTCGGAGAACTCTTCCATTGCTGGAAGCCCCAGTGTGTTGTTGCCGACGACGAAGGCGGTATGCACCAGGACGATTCGGTCCAGCCGATCCTGCAAGGCGGTGGCTTGATCGGCACGGCCCCCTGAGGGGTCCTCAACGAGCCGGGCCAGTCCGGTTGAGATCGTTGACTGTCCGAGGCCATATTCGAGGACGTTGGCGCCCTCCTGCTGCCGTCCCAGGGCACCGGCGGTGATCAGGGTGGAGAGAACCGCGAAAACGGCAATGAGCACCAGCGCCAACACATATCGGCCGGCGGGCCGATCCGGGATGTCGGACGGCGCCGTCGGCGGTCGTGGTGGCATAACAGCAGCGTCTTCAGCCATAGTTCCTCGGCGTGGTATAACTGCTATCGGCACGATACCGGCCCAATTGAGTACTCGCCTACAATCGGGCCGAGACAACAACGGCACAGGGGAGCAGCGATGGACTCGTTCTGGGACTCGTTTTGGACGCTGCTGATCTTCATCCCCCTGCTCTTACTCTGGGTCTTCGCGCTGGTCGATTTGTTCAGGAATCCGGACTTGTCGGGTCTGACCAAGGCGTTGTGGGCGATCGCCATTGTGCTGCTACCCGTCATCGGCATGCTGGTCTACTTCGTCGTCGCGTATCCGTCAGGGTCTGACACCGCCACACCGCCCACCGACCTTGCCGATCAGCTGACCAGGCTGGCGGAGTTGAAAGAGCAGGGCGTGTTGACCGACGACGAGTTCCAGCGGGAGAAGGACAAGCTCCTTGGCGTCACTGCCGCACCGGCCGCGTAGCCATCGTGGATGAGGGAATCGCCTGGCTGATCGTGGTGGTGATTCCGTTGATCGTGATCGTCGCGGTGGCGTTGTTCCACGTGGTCGCCCGGCGGCCCGACCTCGGAGTGCCCGCAAAAGCCGGCTGGATCGCTGCGATCCTCTTCCTCCCGTACATCGGGGTGCTGCTCTATGCGCTCTTCCGTCCCCCGGGTGTGGCACCGGGAAAGGAGACGGCGAACGTTGCCGTCACTGCGACGACGATGAGCCGGTTACGGGGACTCGTCGACGAACACGCTTCCGGTGACCTGATCGACGACGACTTCGCCTCACAGAAGGCGGAGCTGTTCGGCCTGTAGGAGCCGCAGGTCGCACGGCGCAAGCAGGACCAATGCTTGGCCTGGCTACGCTCCGACGAAGGCCCGGGTGGCGAAATCGGTAGACGCTGCGGTCTTAAACACCGCTGCCCCTCGGGGCGTGGGGGTTCGAGTCCCTCCCCGGGCACGAGACTTGAGAGCGGGGTCTCGTGACCCTCCAACGGCAGAACGTGGGTTCGAGCCGAACGGTAGGCTTGACGGCCCTGGCGCAGATCCTGGAGGCTCGGTTGTGAAAGTGTTCCCCCCGGAGAAGATCCGCAACGTCGCCCTGGTCGGGCACGCCGGATCCGGCAAGACGACCCTCGCGGAGGCGCTGCTGTTTCGGGCAGGGACCGTCAAGCGCCTCGGGACCGTGCAGGAGGGAAGCACCGTCACCGATTTCGATCCCGAGGAACACGACCGCGACATGTCACTCGCCCTCGCCATGGCGCCATTCGAATGGCAGGGCCACAAGATCAACCTCATCGACACCCCGGGGTACGCCGACTTCGTCGGCGATGTTCACGCCGCATTGCGTGTCGCCGATCTGGCAGTGTTGGTGATCGACGCCGCCGAGGGCGTCGAGGTGCAGACCGAATACGCCTGGGAAGTGGCCTCGAACCTCAGCCTGCCCAGGATGATCTTCATCAACAAGCTCGATAAAGAACGGGCATCCTTCGAACGCACCCTCGCCCAGCTGCGCGACCGGTTCGGTGCCGGAATCGCCCCCATTGAGTTGCCGATCGGGGAGCACGCTGACTTTCACGGTATCGCCGACCTGTTCCGTGATAAGGCCTACATCTACGACTCCGGGGTAGCCCAGGAAGTCGACATTCCCGCGGAAATGGCCGACCGGGAACACGAGATCCACGACAATCTGGTTGAAGGCATCGTCGTCGCCGACGACGACATCCTGGAGGCCTACCTCGAGGGGACCGTGCCATCGGTCGACGAGTTGGAGAAGACGATGGCCGCCGGCATCGCCGATGCCACAGTGTTTCCGGTCGTTGCCGGCTCTGCGATCGGTCCCATCGCCGTGGACCGCCTCGCCGACTTCATCGTCGAGCTGGGGCCTGCGCCAACCGATCGGCCACCGATCATGATCGAGGTGGGCGACGAGATCATTGAGATCGAATCCGATCCCGCGGCCGACCCGCTGGTGTTCGTGTTCAAGACCATCGCAGACCCGTACGTCGGCCAGATCTCTTTGATGCGGGTGCGCTCCGGGACTCTGAGGCCTGACCTCACGATCACCAACACCCGCTCGGGGGCCGACGAGAAGCTGGCGAAGCTGGCGACGATGACCGGCAAGGAGACCGAACTGGTCGACTCGGCGCCCGCGGGCGACATCATTGCGGTGGCCAAACTGACCGACACCGCTACGGGGGACACCCTCGCACCGAGGAACAAGCCGGTGCGCTTGCCCACGCTCGAGCGGCCGAGCCCGGTGCTTGCCACCGCCTTGATCGCCAGGACCCAGGCGGATGATGACAAGCTGGCGACGGCGCTACGCAGGGTGCTCGCCGAAGACCCGGCTCTTGAGCTCGAACTGAACCCCGAGACCAACCAGACGCTGCTCAAAGGGATGGGGGAAACCCATCTGATGATCACCATCGAGCGGCTGGAGCGAAAGTTTGGCGTCGGTGTCGACACCGAGCCGGTCAAGGTCCCATACCGAGAGACGATCTCACGGCCCGCACAAGCCGAGGGGCGGTACAAGAAACAGACGGGCGGCCACGGGCAATACGGTGTCGCCCAGATCAAGCTCACTCCTACCGGCCGCGGCGAAGGTTTCGAGTTCGTCGACCAGATCAAGGGCGGTTCGATCCCCCGCCAGTTCATCCCTGCGGTCGAGAAGGGCGTTGTGGAGACGATGGCCGACGGCGGTATGCGCGGTTTCCCCATCGTCGACATCCAGGTGAGCCTGATCGACGGCAAATACCATTCGGTTGACTCGTCCGAAATGAGCTTCAAACAGGCGGGGCGGTTGGCGCTGCGCTCGGCGATGGAGCAGGCCGGTCCGATCCTGCTGGAGCCGGTTTCCAAGATCGAGGTCACGATTCCCGCCGATTATCAAGGGGACGTCATGGGGGACCTCTCATCTCGGAGAGGTCAGCTGCAAGGCACCGAGGCGAACTCGAGCGGCCAGCAACGGATCACCGCGCTCGTGCCAACGTCGGAGATCCTCAGCTACGCCATCGATCTGCGATCGCTCACCCAGGGATGGGGCCGCTTCGAGACGGCACACGACCACTACCAGGAAGTGCCGTCCCACATCGCCGACTCCATCTCCGCCGACAAAGACTGACTCTTCACCTCCGCTGAGCGGGATTGGCAACTCGTCGCCTCCCCCCACGCTTTGCCTCCCCCTCAGGTGGAGATGCCGAGGCGACTTCTTTGCCTCCCCCTCAGGGGGAGATGCCGAGGCGACTTCTTTGCCTCCCCCTCAGGGGGAGGTGCCGAGCGCAGCGAGGCGGAGGGGGTCAAGCCGTTGTCGCGACCACGGTTTGACCCCCCTCCCCTCCCTACGTGTCATGGTCCATAGATCGAGACAACGCTGCTGATTGATAGGGACTCGATCTATGGACCATGATCGGGACTCCCCCCTGAGGGGGGAGCAAAAAGCGCCTGGTTTCGATTGGCGACCTGGCGCCCAAAGTCTGGGCAGATCCACAGAACGTTCACGATGCGAGGCTACGACACCGAAAGAGCGATCCCGTCGAGCAGGTCGTATTCGCTGACCATCACCTGGTCGAGGCCGACCGCTGCCATTGCGCGTTCGACGACGACCACTCCGCCGAGGATCACGGGCGCCCGAGCCGGATCGATGCCGGTCAGCGCGGCCGTCTCGGCAACAGTGAGCCGGGCGAGCCGCGTCACCAGCTGTCTGGCGTCCTCCCCACTCAACATCTCGCCCTGCGCCGAGGTGCCATGCGGTACCCGCAGGCTCAGCGTCGCCAGGGTGGTGAACGTCCCGCCGACACCGACCGCGGTGCTGATCGGACCCGGCGGCTGCACGTCCTCGAAGGCCCGATCTGCCTCTTTTCGGGCGAGCGGAAGGTCGTCGAATGCCGGTCGGAGGGGCAACGAGCGCTCGGTCAACCGGACCGAGCCCATGTCGACGCTAACCAGGTATTCGGGCTCGTTGCTCCCATATACGAACTCGGTCGATCCCCCACCAACGTCGATCGCCAGAAGCGGGCCCTTGCCCGTATCGCCTCGCATGCTGCCGTGGAAGGACAACGCAGCTTCCTCTTCTCCGGTGATGATCTCGGGGCGCACCCCGAGCATGCGCTCGGCGGCATCGAGGAACGCCTCACCATCATCGACGTCACGGGTCGCCGAGGTGGCAACGACCCGCACCGCCGTAGCGCCGTGGCGGTCGATGGCGTCCCGATAATCGCGGAGCACGCCCAGCGAGTGCGCCACCGAGTCGGCGCGGAACGCCTGGGTCCGGTCCACGCCCCTTCCCAGCCCGGTCACCACGTAGCGACGCTCCAGATCTCTGCCGTCGTCATCGAGCACCAGCAATCGCACGGTGTTCGTGCCGATGTCGACCGCTGCGACGGTCATCGGCCGGGCTCCGTCCAGGCCGGGTTGCGCTCGGCGTTGACCACGCACCGCTCGATGCAGTTCAGCGGCTCGACGTCGGGCGCGACCCATGCCCCGATCGGGTTGTCGTTGCCGGCGCGGTAGTCCGCGTAGTGGCCGTGCAGACACTTGACCCCACCCTGCGAGCCTCCGACGCCGCCCGTGGGTCGGGGACCAGTGTGATCCTGCGGGATGTGTGCGTCGCGGTCGGCGGCGTAGCGCTCCGCAGCCGCTTCATGCGCGGCGGCGAACACGATATCTCCCTCGATCATCGTCTCGGCCTGCCGGACCCCGCCGTCGGCCTCCATCCTGCCGATGCGCTTGACCGCCAACGGGCAGGTCAACCAATAGGAGGTCGGGAACGGTGTTCCGTCATCGAGAAGCGGCGGTACGCCGATCACCACGGGCAATCCGAGGTGACAGCGGCTCAGGACCTCGACCGGCGAGCGGGGTGGCCGATCGATTTGTGCTTCAACGACCCGAAGGTCATCCATCGCGCCGCAGGTCGTTTCCGGTGACCCAGTCCCACAGTCGTCCCCACCAGGGCAGGTTGTCCTCGTCGACAACAGCGATTTCGGGATTAGCCGCGGTGTCGGACTCCGGTGGGCTGATCACGACATATCCCGTCTCACCGGGCCTCACCAGGCCGTATTGATCGCGGGCCACCCGCTCGATCTCCTCGTCGGTGTAGAGCGCGGCGATGTCCTCCTCCAACTCAAGGTTCTCCTGCTCGAGGGCGGCGAGCTGCTGCCGGCTTTCCTCCACGGCTCTGCGCTGCTCGATGAGCTGGCGGAACGGGAACACCCCGGAAACCGTAAGGGCCAGAGCGCTGAGCAGCACCACTGCGAGCACCCAGCCCCAGCGACTACCCCGAGGCGCCCTCGCTGTCTCGCGTTCGAGTGTCTCGGTCATCGGCTCGCCGCAATGGTCCGCCACCCGGCAAAACGGGCGTCTGCGCCGAGGTCGTCCTCGATCCGCAGCAGCTCGTTGTACTTGGCAGTGCGCTCGGCACGTGCCGGGGCCCCGGTCTTGATCTGACCCGCGTTGGTTGCCACAGCCAGGTGGGCAATGAACGGATCCTCGGTGTCACCCGAGCGGTGGCTGATCATCCTGCCGTAGCCGTTTGCGGAGGCAGTGCTCATCGTGTGCATGGTTTCGGAAAGCGTGCCAATCTGATTCGGCTTGATGAGGATCGCGTTCGCCACATCATCATCGATCGCCCGCTCGAGCAGCGCTTCGTCGGTCACGAGCAGATCGTCCCCGACGAGTTGGATTCGCTCGCCGAGCCGCTTGGTGAGCAGCGCCCAACCTTGCCAATCCGCCTCGTCCAGGCCGTCCTCGATCGACACGATCGGATACTCATCGACCAGGCCGGCGAGGTGATCGATCACCTGCTCGGTCGACATCGCGGAGCCGGACATCGTGTAGCGGCCATCGTCATACAGCTCGGAAGCAGCGACATCGAGGGCGAGGGCGATCTGGCTGCCGGTCTTGTAACCAGCGGCTTCGATCGCCTCGATGATCACATCGAGCACGGCCCGATCGTCGGGAAGATCCGGAGCGAACCCGCCCTCCGCTCCGACGTTCGTCGTCAGTCCTCTGGCCGCCAGCACCCCCTCGAGCGCGTGGTAGACCTCAACACCGGCCCGGAGCGCCTCACGGTATGAGGGGAGCCCGCCCGGCACCAGCATGAACTCCTGGATATCGACGGAGTTGGCGGCGTGGACGCCGCCGTTGAGCACGTTGAGGCACGGCACCGGCAGCATCCGGCCCTCGATTCCCCCGAGGTAGCGGTACAGCGGCAGCGACACGGACGCGGCCGCCGCCCGCGCGGTGGCAAGAGACACCGCCAGAATGGCGTTGGCCC
This sequence comes from uncultured Kiloniellales bacterium, assembly GCA_964195155.1. Lineage (GTDB taxonomy): Bacteria > Actinomycetota > Acidimicrobiia > Spongiisociales > UBA5794 > JACZST01. Next base: position 107,114 of record CAXMOP010000115.1, read on the forward strand.
CGAGCACCGCCTTATTTGGGGTCCCGTCGAGATCGATCATTACCTGGTCGACGTATTCCTGCCTGGTCGCCTCTACCCCGTAGAGCGACTTGGCGATGCGATCGTTGATATTGTCCACTGCGGTCAGGACGCCCTTGCCGCCGTAGCGGTCGTCGTCATCTCGTAGTTCGACCGCCTCGAGGGCGCCGGTCGACGCACCGGACGGCACCATGGCCCAGCCCATCGATCCGTCGCCGAGCACCACCTCGGCCTCGACGGTCGGGTTGCCGCGCGAGTCAAGGATTTCGCGACCAGTAATGGTCTCGATATGCGCCACCACACCTCCGTTCACCGATGATCGTAGACCGGCAGCGAGTTTCGGAGGGTAAAGGTTGACAAGTAGCTGAGTAGCTGAATAGCTGATCTACTGCGTCTACTCGGCTACTGGTCTACTCGGCTACTGGTCTACTCATCCGTTGCTTCGCTTCGTCCCAGAGGGCGTCGAGCTCGCCGAGCGACAGGTCGCGGAGTTTGAGGCTGCGGGCGGTGGCCAGGTGCTCGACGATGCGGAATCGGGCGGCGAACTTGTCGTTCGCCCTGGCTAGTGCGGTCTCCGGATCAACGGAGAGGTGTCTCGCCAGATTGGCAACGGCGAACAGCAGGTCTCCGAGCTCATCGGTCGCCAGTTCACGATCGCCGGCCACGGCGCGAAGCTCCTCGAGTTCCTCCTCGACCTTCTTGAACACCGGGGATGGATCCGGCCAATCGAATCCGACCGCGGCAACGCGGTTCTGAATCTTGTCCGCCCTGGCCAGGCCGGGAAGCACCTCCGGCACATCGTCCATCAGCGACGCCCTGCCCTTTTCGACCGTCTTGATCTCCTCCCAGTTGGCGATGACCTCATCCGAGTCGGCAACCTCGACGTCGCCGAACACATGCGGGTGGCGGTTGACGATCTTCCTCCTGATGCCCTCGGCGACCTCGTCGAAGTCGAAGGCGCCCGCCTCGGCCGCCATCGTGGAGTGGAACACCACCTGGATCAGCAAGTCGCCGAGCTCTTCTTCGAGCTCGGCATACGCGCCGAAGTCGGGTTCACCGCCGGGAGCCGACACCGGCAACCGTGAGACGGCGTCGACGGTTTCATAGGTCTCCTCGATGAGATGGCTGATCAGCGAGTGGTGGGTCTGTTCGGCGTCCCACGGGCATTCCAGCCGCAGGATCCGGTTGGTCGCGATCAGCCCGAGCACCCCAACCGAGGCCGCCGGCACAAATAGGGTGGTGCGCGGCCCGAACGGCGCGGTCGTCAACTCGGAGACCCGGAGATTCTGCAGCGAGGCGTCTTCGGCGCCAATACGATCGATGATCGTGACCTCATGGTCGTCCGGCAGGATGCGGCCGAGGGTGACGGCGACCTCGGCGGCAACCAACGCGGAGTGGACCTGGGTAATCAACGTCGGCAGGTGCAGGGGAAGCGGATCCGGCAGGTGCCTGCCGTCGAGCACCTGCAGCCCATCGCCGATCGGGTCGACGCCGACTGCTGCGCAGGCGAGATCGATGAACGACTCCCCCGGCCTGATCTCGACGGGAATATCGGTTTCGGCGGCCCGGGCTGCAACGAGCGGAACCGTCCGTTCCCCCACGACGGCTGAACCGGGAACGGCGTAGACCACCGGTCCGGCCAGGGCCGCATCGATCACCCTGGAGGCGATTGCCTCGTACACCTCCTCGAATCGGTCGAACTGCTCGTAGAGGTCGTCGCACGACACAACGGTGCGCCGCTCACCAAGCTCGGCGGCCGCGGGATGCTCGATGGTGCGCACGATGACCGCGTTGTCGCGGTCTTCGAGCACGGCGAGGTAGGTGGCACGGAGCCGGTCGAGGCCGGCCGGGCCGAGGCCGACAACGATGAGACCCTCCATCAGGGCGGAGGAAGGACGCCGGCGGCGAGCCCACCCCAGATGCCGACCTGGGACCGCACCGAGATCTCGGTGGCGTCGACCGCCTGCTCCCTCCATGCAAAGAAGATCTGGTCGAGGGCGCTCTCATCCTGGCTCTCGTCGGTGGCGAGTTGGCCAACCACGGCGTCGCGGATGGTGTAGTTCTCCGCGGCCCCTTCGGCGAAGGCTCTGGTCAGCTGTGGGTCGGCTTCGATGCTGCGGAAGGCTGACACTTCCTGGGCAGTCGGCGGATCGGCGATCCGTGCCGCGAGACGATCGGCGTCGTTGAGGTCGTCGAATCCGAATTGCTCCTCGGCGGCGGTCCGGAGCGCCACGTTGACGATCAGGAGCCCGAGGGCGTCGCGGAACGGTTCGCCGGGGATGAACAACTCATCCGGAGTGGCGGCGCTGAGGGCGTTGACATCGGCAGCTGTGATCGACTCCCCGTTGACCTCGGCGACGGTCGGCGAGCCCGAACACGCAGCGAACAGCAGCGCCACATTGGCAAAGACAACGGTGAGAGATCTGGTGGGCACAAGCGGTCCGCAGTGTACGGGCAAGCCTCGAGATGGCCGCGGGACGAACTGCGCAACGGATCCGCCATGGCCGGTCTGTGGGACGATCCCTACACTCGCCCGGATGCTCGACCCGACACCCGCGGCCGGCAGCTTCGTCACGCACCTCGAGTGCTCCGCCACCGGCGACCGCTACCCGGCAGGCGAGCTGATCGGGCTCTCCGAACACGGGAAGCCCCTGCTGGTGCGCTACGACCTCGAAGCCGTCGGCGATGCGGCGGACCGGAACGACCTGGCGACCCGGACAAACAGCATGTGGCGATATCGGGAGCTCCTGCCGGTCGTCCACGCACAAGACATCGTCTCGCTCGGTGAGACCATTACCCCGCTTCTCGGGCTGCGAGATCACCCGAATGCACTGGTCAAGGACGAGGGGCGGCTGCCGACGGGCTCGTTCAAGGCGCGAGGCGTCGCCGTGGCGGTGTCGATGGCGAAGAAGCTCGGTGTGACGCGTGTGGCGATGGCCAGCAACGGCAACGCCGGTGCAGCCCTCGCCGCCTATGCGAGCCGGGCCGGGATGGAGAGCTTCGTGGTCTGCCCGGAGGACACCCCAGAGGTCAACGTGCGCGAGATCGGACTCCAGGGCGCCGCGGTGTGGCGGGTCAACGCCCTCATCGACGTCTGCGCGCGAATCGTCGCCGAGGGCAGCGAGCCGATGGGATGGTTCGACGTGTCCACCCTCAAGGAGCCGTACCGCATCGAGGGCAAAAAGACGATGGGCATCGAGCTCGCCGAACAGCTCGACTGGGAGCTTCCGGACGTCATCTTCTATCCGACCGGCGGCGGCACCGGCCTCATCGGCATGTGGAAGGCGTTCCAGGAGATGCTGCAGCTCGGCTGGATCGGCGACACGCTGCCGCGCATGGTGGCGGTCCAATCCGAAGGATGCGCCCCGATCGTTCGCGCCTGGGAACAGGGTGCGGATCATGCCGATCCGTGGGAGAACGCCGACACCATCGCTGCGGGCATCCGGGTACCGGCAGCAATCGGGGACTTCCTGATGTTGCGCGCCATCAGGGAGAGTGCCGGGTTCGGCATCGCCGTGCCCGACACCGAGATCGAAGCGGCGCAGCATCGACTGGCGAGAGGCGAAGGACTGCTCACATCGCCAGAGGGCGCCGCAACCGTTGCCGGCTACGAACGGGCACTCGACCAGGGCCTGGTAGATCGCAGCGACCGGGTCGTGCTGTTCAACTGCGGCAACGGTCTCAAGTACCCGATGCCGCCTGCCGGCGAAGCACTGGATCACCGCGAAACGATCGACTGGGAACGTCTGGGATAGGAGAGTGCCGGGTAATCCTCGGGGGGCCCCGCCGTTTCGAAACCGAACCGAACGGATTGGGCTTCTTTGCCTCCGCTCGAGGGAAAGTGGATGCCGAGCGAACCGAGGCGACTTCCTTGCCTCCCCCTCAGGGGGAGGTGCCGAGCGCCAGCGAGGCGGAGGGGGTCAAAGCGTTGTCGCGACCACGGTTTGACCCCCCTCCCCGCCTGCGGCGGGACTCCCCCCTGAGGGGGGAGCAACGAGAACGCCGCGGCGGTGAGCCCCGACCGTCGCACTATCGCGAAATGCGACCCCCCCTGAGGGGGAGTAAAGAGGAGTCGGCTGCGGCGGGAGCTTCGACCGTCGGGATATCGCCAAATGCGACACCTCAGGATGTGGCGGCGGAACCGGAGCCACGCGCCTACGCGTCCGCACTCAGCGGAGGTACCGGTCGGCGATCCTTTGCACGGTCCGGATCGAGCGCCGGGTCGTCGGCATGCCGAGGATCTTCACCACCGTTGCCTCCTGGTGTGTGGACTCGCCGCGGGGTCCGCCGAGCAGCCAATACACCTCCGCACCGACGACAGCGAGCTGGTCCGTGCCCCTGATCGTTGCCAGCAGCTCGTCGACGGCTTCCGGGTCGGGCGCCGCCGGGAGGAATGACACCTCGACCGGTCCCTCGGAATCGCCAAACGGTCGGAGATCAGCGACTGCGATCACCTCAGCGGCGGTCCGCAAATAGATCGGGATGGCGAAACCGAACTCAACTTCAAGGGCGGCCTCGATTTCGTCGGGGCGCGGTGGCATTCCGGCGTCAAAGATGACGTTTCCCGAGGCGATGAAGGTGTCGACGTTGGTGAGCGCCATCGCGGCAAAGGCCGTCCTTAGGCGACTCATCTTCACCCGGCGCCCCGTCGTGTTGACCGCCCGGAGGAACGCCAGGTACCGGGTCAATGCCTCACCCGAGGTCGGTGGCCATGGCGATCGCACCGAGCACGCCCGAACGGGCACCAAGGCCGGGAGCGACGAGGTAGTCGGAGGCATCGCCACCGAAGTCGTACCCGGCGAGCGACTCGAGCATCCGGCTCCTAGTGGCCTCGAGCAGTCCGGGCATTCCCATGACGCCGCCACCGAGAACGATGCGCCGCGGTGAGATCACCACCGTGAGATTCGCCATGGCCGTTCCAAGGTAATAGGCCTCCAGCTCGCGGGCGGGTTCGAAGTGCTCGCCAAGATTCTCCGCCGGCCGTCCCCATCGCTCGGCGATATGGGTTCCGGCCGCCAGGCCCTCCAAGCAGTCGCCGTGGTACGAGCACCCACCCGGGTAAGGGTCCTCCGGGTGACGCGGGATGCGCATGTGTCCCATCTCGGGATGGTTCAGGCCGTGCATCGGCACACCGTTCACCAACCCGCCGCCGCCGATGCCGGTGCCAACGGTCACGTACAGGAAGGTGTCGAGACCAGTCCCGGCACCCCAACGACCCTCACCGATTGCGGCACCGTTGACGTCGGTTTCGATGGCCGTCGCAACACCGACCGACGCCGCCAGGGATCCCGCCACATCCACCCCCTCCCAACCGGGCTTCGTGGACGCCGTCACCCTCCCGTAGCCGGGCGACGCCGGGTCGAGGTCGAGCGGTCCGAAGGTGGCGATGCCGAGAGCCTCGATGTCTTTGCCCGCAAAGAAGACGGCGACCCTTTCCAGGGTCGTCCCAGGGTCGGAGGTCTCAATCGTGGTTGTGGCGGACAGGTCGTCGGGGCCGGTACCGACCGCACACACGAACTTGGTTCCGCCGCCCTCGACTCCTCCGTATGCCACAGACAGATCCTACGAGTCGGGCCACAGCTCGGCGATGAGCTCCCGAACGGCGCTTGGTATGTGCTTGTCCGCGCCGGGGACCAACAACCCGGCGGTGGGGACGAATATCTTGGTGTCGCGAGCCACCGCGCCTGGAGCGAGTCGCTCGAGCCGGACTTCCTGGGATGCCTTGAGACTCGCTGGAGACATCCGAATCTCGTTGCGCACCAGAACCACTTCCGCGAGCCCGGCTCTGGCAGCCTCGACGCGCAGCCGGGCGACCTCGATCAGCGCTTCGGCCTCGGGTGGCAGCGGCCCGTAGCGGTCGAGCCACTCGGTGACGACGTCATCGACCGACTCAGCCGTGGACGCGGCCGCCAGCTTGCGGTATCCCTCGAGCCTCCCATCTGAATCCGCGACAAAATCGTCCGGCAGCCTGGCGTCGATCGGCAGATCGATGCGGATGTCGATCTCGGGCTCGGCAACGACCGGTGTTCCCTTGAGGTCGTTGACCGCGTCGGCGACGAGCTCGGTATACAGGTCGAAGCCGACCGCAGCGATATGGCCGGACTGCGTCTCGGAGAGAATCGACCCGGCTCCCCGGATCTCGAGATCTCGCATCGCCAGGTCGAATCCCGAGCCAAGTTGGGAGTACTCGCCGATGGCCTCGAGCCGTCGATGAGCAGTTTCGGCAATGCGCTCCTCGGGAGGGTGAAACAGATAGGCGTAGGCTCGCTGACTCGAGCGTCCCACCCGCCCGCGCAGCTGGTAGAGCTGGGCGAGCCCGAGACGGTCGGCACGCTCGACGATGAGTGTGTTCACCTGCGGCAGGTCGAGCCCGGATTCGATGATGGTCGTGGCGACGAGCACGTCGTACTCCCCGGCCCAGAAGTCGAACATCACCTGTTCGAGCTGTCCCTCGTTCATCTGGCCGTGGGCGATTGCGAATCGAGCGTCCGGGACGAGATCGCGCAGACGGGCTACCGCGTGGTCGATCGATTGCACACGGTTGTGCACGTAGAAGACCTGTCCTTCACGCAGCATCTCCCTGCGGATCGCCGCAGACACGGCCTGTGCGTCGTAGGGCCCGACGTAGGTGAGAATCGGATGGCGATCCTCGGGCGGCGTGCGAATGTGGCTGACGTCCCTGATGCCGGTTAGCGCCAGTTCGAGCGTTCTCGGGATCGGTGTCGCGGTGAGCGTCAAGGCATCGACCGAGGAGCGGATCGCCTTCAACTTGTCCTTGGCGGACACTCCGAACCGCTGCTCCTCGTCGACGACGAGCAAGCCAAGATCCTTGAACGCGACGTCTTGGGAGAGCAACCGGTGCGTCCCGACCACCGCGTCGACCGACCCATCTGCCAGCCCGCGGACCACGCTGCCCTGCTGGGCTGGTGTCAGAAAGCGGCTCAGCATCTCAACCCGGATCGGGTATGCACCGAAACGCTCCTCCATCGTTGCGAAATGCTGCTGCGCCAGCAGCGTCGTCGGCACCAGCAACGCCGCCTGGCGACCGTCCTGAACGGCCTTGAACATGGCCCGGAGCGCCACCTCGGTCTTGCCGAATCCGACGTCGCCGAAGATCAGGCGGTCCATCGGCATGTCGGTCTCCATGTCTACTTTGACCTGCGCAATGGCGGCAAGCTGGTCAACAGTTTCTTCATAGGGGAAGGCTGCCTCGAACTCGGCCTGCCATGGAGTGTCCTCCTCGAAGCGATGACCGACCGCGGCGGCACGCTCGCGGTGCAGCTTCACGACATCCTCTGCCACGGTGGCCACTGCCTTACGGACCCTGGTCCTCGTTTCCGACCAGTCGGTTCCCCCCATGCGAGAGAGTCGAGGGCTTTCTCCTCCCGTGTAGCGCCGCACCGCGGCGAGCTGGTCAGTCGGGACGTACAGCCGGTCGTTGGCCGCGTAATCGATGAGCAGGTACTCCCGGGAAACGCCCGCCATCTCGCGATGGATCAGGCCCTGGAAGCGCCCGATCCCATGGTGGTGATGGACGACGAAGTCGCCGGGCGCGAGGTCGCGGTAGACCTCGTCGCTCCGTTGCCCGCGGCCGGCCCTGACGCTGCGGTGGGAACGTCGCCGGCCCGCCACCTCGCTCTCGCCGACCACCCCGGCGCCAATTGCCGGGAACACGAAACCCTGATGGATGCCGATCGATGTCACCGTCGGCGCCAGCGTCTCCACGGTTTCGACGACGGGCAGGCCAGCGCCGGCCTCGGCGAGCACGTCGGCGACGCGCTTGGCGGCAGGCGCTCCGTCCATGGCGATCACGAGGTCGACACCACGCTCACTCCACCGAGAAATCGACTGGGCCACCGATTCCGGATTGCCGGGTGTCGCTCCGAGCGTGCCGGCCTCGTAGCCCGCATCGGAGGGACCGGAGGCAAGCGGCGGCGCCTCGAGCACCTGCGACGTGTCCAGCTCGAGATACAGCGGCGGGTGCTCGCCGGCCTGAGGGGCGTCGGGTCCCCAGGTGCCGGCCAGCGCCTGAGCGAGGTCTTGCTCCTCGGAAACGAGATCGGCCGCCCGATCCGTCGCCCGTGCGGGATCGAACAGGACCGTTGACACGTCGCTGTCGTCGATCAGCGTTCGCGGCGGCGCCAGCCAGGGAAGCCATGATTCGATGCCGGGGAACGAGATTCCCTCGATGATGCGCTCCCAGGTCGAAGCCGCCCACGGCGCGCCGCGGCCAAGCTCGACCGCACGGTCTCTGATGCTGTCGTCGATCAGGAGCTCACCGGCCGGATAGATCCTCACTTCCTCCAACGACCCATCCGACCGCTGCGTCCCGACCGAAAACGGTCGGATGTCCTCGATCTGATCTCCGTAGAAGTCGAGGCGCGCCGGATGGACCCCTTGAACAGGGAACACGTCGATGATCCCGCCCCGCACGGCGAATTCGCCGTGTCGCTCCACACGCCCGGTCCGCTCGTAGCCGAGGCCGACGAGCCGGCCCACGATGGCATCGAAACTCTCGTCCCCCTCTGAGCCCAGATCAGCGTCGCCCCCTGCGCGCAGAACGACCGGAGCAGTCGGCGTAGGACTGACCCTCTGTATCGCCGCTCGCACCGAGGCAACCACGACGACGGGCTCGTCGGAGACCAGGGCGTGTCGGGCTACCAGCCGGTCGGCCATCGTCGACACGCTCGGCGAGACGTGTTCGAAAGGAAGCGTCTCCCAGGCGGGAAGATGGAAGGCGCGGCCGAACAGTGCGGCGTCTTCGGCCAGATCCTCGGCCTCCCGCTCACCGGGCACGATGGCAAGCACCGGTCGACCGAGGCGGCGGGCGGTGCCGGCGAGGATGACCGCGCGCAGCGGCGGTGGGATGACGGTGCGACTCTCGAACACGGGTACGAGGTCGTCGCCGAATCGATCCAGGAGGACACTGAGCGGGGCGGGCACAGAGAAAGAGAGTAGGCGCGGGTCTACGAACCCTGGGTTCAGGAGCCCGCTTCTCGTTGGGGCGAGAGCATGGTTCGAAAGCGGCTGAAATAGTCGCCAGCCGATACGAGGGTGACGACAACGGCCGCCGCCATCAGCCACTGGTCAAGGCGCCATGGCCCGATAACAACATCGAATTGTGCGATGGCGAAGCTGATCGCGATGAACTGGAGCGCCGCCTTCCACTTGCCCCAGATGCTTGGTGGCACCGTGGACTGGTCGAGCGCAGCGACGCTGCGGAGTGCCATGACCGCGAGCTCCCTGCCGACGATGAGGAACGCCGCCCACGTCGACACCGTCCCGATCTCGACCAGGGCAATCAGGGCACCGGTGACCAGCACCTTGTCCGCCAGCAGGTCGAGGAATCCCCCGAGCGTCGTGGTGATCTGCCACCGCCTGGCCAAATAGCCGTCGGCGTAATCGGTGACAGCGGCAACCACGAACACCACGAGCGCGGACATGCGTGCCGCGTCGTTGTCGGGCGACCTCAGGATCAACGCCATCGCGATCGGCGTCATCAGCAGGCGCAGGATGGCGAGAAGGTTCGGGATCGACATCGTCAGTGGATGGTACGCGAGCTAGGTCGCCCAGCCGGTGCTCTTGGTAACCGCCTTGAGCCAGTCGCGGTAGTAGCCCTCTCGTTCCGCTTCGGGCATCAGGGGCTCGAAGGTCCGATCGACAGACCAATGTGAGCGCAACTCGTCGGTGCTCTCCCAGAAACCGGTAGCCAACCCCGCCGCATATGCCGCTCCCAACACGGTGGCCTCGTTGACCCGTGGGCGCACCACCGGCACATCGAGAATGTCGGCCTGAAACTGCATCAGCATGTCGTTCACGACCATTCCACCGTCGACCTTGAGCTCGGCGACCGTGGAGCCGGCATCGGAGGCCATAGCCTCAAACACGTCCCGCGTCTGATATGCCGTCGCCTCGAGCACGGCCTTTGCCAGATGGCCGCTGTTGGCGTACCGGGTGAGCCCGGTGATGACGCCGCGGGCGTCGTCCCGCCACCACGGTGCGTACAAGCCGGAGAACGCCGGAACGAAGTAGACGCCTCCGTTGTCCTCAACCGTGGCGGCGAGGGTCTCGATCTGCGCGGCAGATTTGATCAGACCGAGGTTGTCGCGCAGCCATTGCACGGCAGCGCCGGCGATGGCGACCGACCCTTCGAGGGCGTATTGGGCGGGTTGGTCCTCGATCTGATAGGCAACGGTGGTGAGCATGCCATTTTCGGAGTGCACGATGTCGCCTCCGGTGTGGAGCAGCAAGAAGCAACCCGTGCCGTACGTGTTTTTCGCGTCTCCCGCTGCGAAGCCGGTCTGACCGAACAGCGCGGCTTGCTGGTCGCCAAGGATGCCGGCGAGGGGCGCGTCGGCAATATTGGTGTCCGTGATCACACCAGACGACGGGACGATGGTCGGGAGCATTGCCTCGGGGACACCGAACGCCTCGAGGTGCTCGGGCACCCAGTCGAGGGTGCGTAGATCCATGAGCATCGTCCGGCTGGCGTTGGTGACATCGGTGACGTGCTCCCCGGTGATGTTCCAGGCAACCCAGGAATCCATCGTCCCGAAGGCGATCTCGCCAGACTCGGCACGACGACGCAGTTCGGGATCGCGGTCCAGCAGCCACCGGATTTTTGGCCCCGAGAAATAGGTGGAGAGTGGCAACCCGGTGGTGGCTCGGAACCGATCGGCACCCTCCGATCCGCCGAGTTCGCGGGCGACGCCGGCGGTCCGGGTGTCTTGCCAGACGATGGCGTTCCCCACGGGCTTTCCGGTTTCGCGTGACCACAGCAGCGTCGTCTCACGCTGGTTGGTTATGCCGATCGCGGCGATCGTGGCGTCCTGCCTTGCCTTCAGGGCCTCGGTGACCACGGCCTCGACATTGCGTTTGACCTCGTCGGCATCGTGCTCGACCCACCCTGGCTTCGGGTAGATCTGCTCGTGCTCGCGCTGCGCCATGGCGACAATCGAACCGGATTGGTCGATGAGCGCACAGCGGGTGCTCGTGGTTCCCTGGTCGATGGCGGCGACGAGCTCAGTCAAGGTTCAAGTCCCCGGCACGTTGCCGAGCCGCTTCGCCGCCCTCGGTGGCGAAAACCTCGGCAACGCGGGCGGCGCGCATGATCACGTCATCCATCTCCGCTCGTTCCGCCTTCTTGAAAAGCTCCAACACGTAATCGGCGGGGTCGACCGGCTGCGGCGGACGCCCAACGCCGATCTTGAGCCGCCAGAAGTCCTTCGTGCTGAGCGAGGCGACGACCGAGCGAACCCCGTTGTGGCCGCCCTCGCCGCCGCCGAGTTGCGCCCGCATTTTGCCGAACGGGAGATCAATGTCGTCGTGGACGATCAGCAGATCATCCATATCGACGCCGTAGTAGCGAGCGAGCGGCTGCACCGCGGTTCCGGCTTGGTTCATGAAGGTGCGCGGGACCGCGATCAGTGTCGTGGTGTCGCCGAGCCGAACATCTGCGACGTCGGCGCGAATCCCGAGACGGGCACGCTTCAAGCGTTGTCCGGGCGCAATGGCCTCGATCACTTCGGCTCCCAGATTGTGACGGGTGCCGTCGTAGCGGGAGCCGGGATTGCGCAGACCGACGATCAGGCGTGCGGCCACCTTCCCGATTAGCCCGCGTCGCGAGCGTCTTCGGCGCCTTCACCCGCTGCAGCCGCTGCACCCTCTTCGCCCTCTTCGCCCTCGACGGCGACGCGCTCGATCGGCTGGCCGTCTTCATCGAACTCGATCTCTTCGCCCTCGAGCAACACGGGCTCAGGCTCTTCCTCGACTGCCGGCGGCGACACGCTGACCAGCGGACGATCGATGTCGGTGGTGTAGGTGACGCCTTCGATCACCGGAAGATCTGAAACCTTGAGCGTGTCGAAGATCTCGAGGTCGTTGATGTCCACCTCGATCGACGACGGGATCGCCGTGGGCAATGCCAGGATCGAAACTGAGGTCTCGATGGCCTCGACGAAGCCTGCCTCCTCGCGAACGCCACGAGGTGTGCCGACGTACTCGATGTGCACCTCTGCTTCGATCTCGACGTCGAGCGACACTTCGATCAGATCGAGGTGGGTGATACTGCCACGCACCGGATCGCGCTGAACCTCGCGAGCGACGGTGAGCACGCCGTCGCCTTCTTCGACGAGGACATTGATGATGGCGTTGAGCCCTGCCTCGGTGCGGAGCGTCGAATTCAGATCCCGCTGGTCGACGCTGATCGACTGCGTAGCCAGGTCGGTGCCGTACACGACCGCGGGGATGCGACCCTCGCGTCGCATCCGGCGAGCGGGCCGGCTTCCCGTCTCGACGCGCTTGTGTGCGCGCAAGGTCTCCTGTTCCATCTTCGTTGGGCTCCTCGAGCTTCGAACAGCGCAGAGTGTAGGTCCCGACGACACCAACCCTCAGAGGGCGCGCCGATTGGTGCCGGTCGTCTCTAAAGAGGTTGAGCCTTCGTTTCCCG
>CAXMOP010000116.1:0-35539 GCA_964195155.1 uncultured Kiloniellales bacterium
CGCGCGACGAAGCGCTGCTCGGCCTCCATGCGATGAGCAAGAACCGCAGCCACATCCTTGAAGGTGAGGTTCATCAGCAGACGGCCCAGCAGCCGGTCTCGCTCCCCGGCGAGGAGGAGCTCATCGTCGAGTTCGAACCCATGGTCGTCGGGGAGTAAGTGGCGGGCCTTCAGCTGAATGAGCGTCGACGCGATAGCGAGAAACTCACTGGTGACGCCCAGAGCGAGGTTTCGCATCACGTCGAGGTAATCGAGGTACTCCCCGACGAGATCGCTGAGGCTGAGCTCGGTGATCTCGACCTGATGGGACGTGATGAGTTGCAAGAGGAGGTCGAGGGGCCCCTCGAAGACCCTGGTCTTCACTTCATAAGTCACGACGGGGATGGTATCGGGCACCGACGGCGAAACGATTCTTTGCCTCCCCCTCAGGGGGAGGCAAAGGAAGGGTCCGCGACCACGGTTCAACCCCCCGCTCTACGGTCGGGACTCTCCCTGAGGTGAGTGGGGAACAAAGAGAGGCCTGCTGCGCCACGGCTCGAACCCGCTCCCGGCCCTTTGGGATGGATTAACCCCTACGGGGGGAACTCAGCCGCCGTCTGCCGCCAATAGTGCGCTCCACGCGGTCTCGTCGATGCCCGCGGGCGCAGGGCCCGGGTGGTGTGCGGCGAAGGCCACCACGATGCCATCGAATCCGGCAGCAGCGAGCTCGACCGCCCCGATCTCACCATGCTTGCGGTAGCGCTGCATCGGCGCGGTCATCGGCAGGCCCGCGGCGCCGAGCACCGTGGCCATCGAACGTCCAATTGCGCCGAGGCCGGAATGGCGCTTGCCGATGTCGTGGAACAGCGCGGCGGCGAATACGTCGTCGCGCCCTGGAAGCGTGGTCGCCGCCCGCTCGGCAACCTCGAAGGCGTGGCGCTGGTCGGCGGCTTCCTGAGCCCAGAACAGGTCGGCACCGGCCCCGCTGAGATGGTCATGAATGAGCTGCTGCTCAAGCGGTGTGAGGCCCGGTTTGGTGAGGTGACCAAAGAAGCGGCCAACCAGGTGCCTGGCGTGTGTCCAACCGCTCAGCGTTACGCGTTGTTCTTGCAATCGACGCAATACGTTGAGGTGGGCCGAAACTGCATGCGGTCCTCGCCGATTGGCTCGCCGCAGTTCTGGCAGATCCCGTAGTTGCCGTCGGCGATTTTGGCCAGAGCCTGATCGATGTCGTCGAGGTGATGTTTCAACGTCTCGACCAGGCCAAGCACCTCGGTGCGCTCCGCGGTGGCGGCACCGCCGTCGGCAAAGGCGTCCCCGTAGTCGACGGCACCGGTGAGTTCTCCGGACTCGTCTGCCCCAAGCTCGACCATTTGATGGACGACTTTGTCGCGCTCCTCGATGAGATGAGACTCGGCAGCCTTCGGGTCGATCGTCGCGGTCATGTCGGACGCCTCCAGGATCGTCTCTCCCTATCGGGCGCGCGGGTGCGCCGTGACATACACCTCGAGCAAATGCTGGGGAGACACGTGGGTGTACACCTGTGTAGTGGAAATACTAGCGTGACCAAGGATCTCTTGGACAGATCTGAGGTCCGCCCCGCCCTCCACCATATGGGTCGCAGCCGAGTGCCTGAGCACATGGGGAGACACCTTCTCGGGCGGTATCCCCGCCTTTCGCCCGTTGCGTTTCACGATCTCCCACACTCCCTGACGGGTAAGGGGTCGCCCCCGTGCATTGAGGAACAGCCGGCCCGGATCGGTGGCGCCCCCGCGCAGCTCCATTCGCACCGGCAGATAGTCCGCGATGCCGGCGAGGGCGTGGCTGCCGAGTGGGACCATCCGCTGCCGATCTCCCTTGCCGGTCACCATCGCCGTCTGCTGTTCCAGGTCGACGTCGAGCACATCAACCGCGACGGCCTCGCTGACTCTGGCCCCCGTACCGTAGAGAAACTCGAGTAGAGCGCGGTCACGAATACCGAGCGGCGTCTCCCCATCGGGGGCGTCGAGCAGAGCGAGGACCTCGTCGACCGCCAGTGCCTTTGGCAGCGAGGTCCCCCGTCGCGGGGTCTCGATGAGGACGGTCGGATCCTCCGCGGCGAGACCTTCTATGACGAGAAAACGGTGATACCCGCGCACTGCGGCCAGCTTTCGGGCAATCGTCGAAGGGGCGAGCCCATGCTCGGTGAGCTGCCAGACGAACTCGGGCGCCGACGCGCCGGGCTCGGTGTCGGTGTCGTCGAGGAATGCGAAGTACTGGCCAAGATCCCGGCGGTATGCGGCCACGGTGTTCACGGCCAGCCCTCGCTCCGATCGCAACGCGGCGAGATACTCCTCGGCCTCGGGGGCCAGGGTGGTCATAGCTCGCTCGCCAACCACAGTGCGACCGCAGACTTGGCGTCACGGATGCGGCCTGCCTTGACCTCGGCCAGCGCGGTCTTCAGCGGCATCGAGACCACCCGTGCGTGCCGTTCCTCCGGTCCTGCCGGTCGGCGCTCGCCCCGCTCGATACCGGTGGCGACGTACAGGCTGATGACCTCGTCGGTCACACCGGGCGACATGCTGAGGTCCGTCAGGTGCGTCACCTCCCCTGCGATATACCCGACCTCTTCTTCGAGTTCCCGTCGCACTGCTTGCTCGGGATCCTCTCCCGGGATGTCGAGCACCCCGGCGGGGATCTCGAGCAAGGGCCCGTCGAACGGGGTGCGGTACTGCTCGATGAGCACCACATTGTCCCCGTCGAGCGGCACCACAGCGACCGCCCGGTGCATGCGCAGGACATATCGGATGGCGGTCGAGCCGTCCGGTGCTTCGATGGTCACTTCGTCGAGCCTGGTGAAGCCAACGTCGGCGACGTTGCGGGTGCCGGTCGTGCGGAAGCCGGACATTCAGGATCCGGCGGCTACTGCCTCAGAAGAGGTCACCGACGCCTCGGGATCGGCCATCCCACGCTGCTGCAACGCCGCCTTGACAAAGCCGAAGAACAGCGGATGCGGGTCATCCGGGCGGGATTTGAACTCGGGGTGGAACTGCGATCCGATGAAGAATGGATGGCCGGGGAGCTCGATGATCTCCACCAGCCGATCGTCGGGGGAGATTCCGGAGAACACCAGCCCACCTTCTTCGAGCTCATGTCGATACCGGTTGTTGACCTCCCAACGGTGCCGGTGGCGCTCGTAGACCACGCTCTCGCCGTAGAGGTCTTCGGTCATCGTGCCCTCGGTGAGCCTCGCCGGGTAGATACCGAGGCGCATGGTTCCGCCCATGTCCTCGACGTCGTTCTGCTCGTCCATCAGATCGATTACCGGGTCGGCGGTGGTTGGGTCGAACTCAGTGCTGTGGGCATTGGGATGGCCGTTGACGTTGCGGGCGAACTCGATCACCGCACACTGCAAGCCGAGGCACAACCCCAGGAACGGGACGTTGTTCTCGCGGGCATGTCGAATCGCTTCGATCTTTCCCTCGATGCCTCTGATCCCGAAGCCGCCCGGCACCAGGATGCCGTCGAGCCCGCTCAGATGGGACTCGGCGAGCAGGCCATCGACCTCTTCAGCGGGAACCCAGCGGATGTTCACGCTTGCCCCGTTGGCGGCCGCCGCGTGCTTGAGCGACTCGACCACCGAGAGGTAAGCGTCGGGGAGGTCGACGTACTTCCCGACGAGACCGATGGTGACCTCCGCCGGCGCTTCGTTCATGCGTTCAACCATCGCCTCCCATTCGGCGAGTTGGGGAGGCTCGGTTTCGAGATCGAGTTCGCGACAAACGACGGCGTCGAGGCCTGCTTCGTTCAGCTCGATCGGTACGGCGTAGATGTTCGGCAGGTCGAGGGCGTTGATGACCGCGTCCGGCTCGACGTCGCAGAACAGGCTGATCTTTCTTCGCGCCGCATCGTCGAGCGGCACGATCGAGCGGACGACGATGACCTCGGGAACGATGCCGTGTGATCGCAACTCGGCCACGCTGTGCTGGGTGGGCTTGGTCTTGAGCTCCTCGCTGGTCGACAGATACGGAACCAGCGTGACGTGGATGAAGCAGGTGTCCTCGTTGGGGAGCTCCTTGCGGATCTGGCGGAGGGCTTCGAGGAACGGAAGGCTCTCGATGTCGCCGACCGTCCCGCCGACCTCGGTGATCACCACGTCGACGTCTTCGTTTTGCGCGAGCTTGCGGACTCTGGCCTTGATCTCGTTGGTGATATGCGGGATCACCTGCACGGTGGCACCGAGGTAGTCGCCTCGGCGCTCCTTGCGGATGACCGTCTGGTAGATCGAGCCGGTGGTGACGTTGGAGTCGCGGCTGAGGTGCACGCCGGTAAAGCGCTCGTAGTGACCGAGGTCAAGGTCGGTCTCTCCCCCGTCGTCGGTGACGAATACCTCGCCATGTTCGAACGGGTTCATCGTGCCGGGATCGACGTTGATGTACGGGTCGAGCTTCTGCAGGGTGACCCGCAGCCCTCTGGCCTCCAGCAGCCGCCCGAGCGACGCCGACGTGATCCCCTTACCCAAACTCGACGTCACCCCACCGGTGACGAACACGTGCTTTGCCACGGTCCTTCTCCACCTCGGAAGGCCGTAGTGTATCGAATCGACGCACGTTGTCCCACGACTTCGGTCGGATCAACGGCTCGATGCCAAAACCAGCAGCTCGGCGGCGTGCTCTTTCCCCCGGTCGCTCTCGGGGAGCCCGGCCAACATCCGCGACAACTCTTCGATCCTGGCGTCGCCATCGACGGCGACGACCGACGCCGTGGTCCCCTCCCGGCGCACGGCCAGGTGATGGTCTGCGAAGGCTGCCACCTGGGGCAAATGAGTCACACAGAACACCTGCTTCCCCTTCGAGAGGTCCGCCAGCTTCCTGCCCATCGCCAGCGCAGTCTCGCCGCCGGTTCCCGCATCGATCTCGTCGAAGGCGATGACGGTGGCATCTGCGACGCCTGCGGCGAGGCGCAGGGCCAGCACCAGCCTGCTCAGCTCCCCTC
Source organism: uncultured Kiloniellales bacterium (assembly GCA_964195155.1). Classification (GTDB taxonomy): domain Bacteria; phylum Actinomycetota; class Acidimicrobiia; order Spongiisociales; family UBA5794; genus JACZST01. Next base: position 4,953 of record CAXMOP010000116.1, read on the forward strand.
CCGAGGCGATCCTCGAGGCTGGCTTTGCTTCCAGCGACGTGTCGGAGGAGAACTCCAGCGTGATCTGATCCGCTCCTTTCGGACCGGGCTGGGCGTTCTCGACGCGGAAGCGAACGACCGGATCGGAGAACCCGAGATCGGCGAGGTGGGCCGCCGCCCCCTTGGCGAGGCGCCCGCCGGCTCTGGCCCGCCGATCGCGAAGATCGGATCCTGTGGCGGCGACGGCGGCCGTGGCGTCACGCAGCGCGTCTTCGAGCTCACCGGCACTGCCGAGCAGGCCCTCCAACCGCTCGGCGCTGGCCGTTGCCTCGGCGCCAAATGCCAGCACGGCGTCGAGGTCGTCGCCGTACTTGCGCTTGAGATCCCCCATGAGCGCCAATCGCGCCTCGACCTGGACGAGCTGCTCCGGGTCGCGCTCGAAATCGGCAGTGATGCCGGCGATCTCCGCAGAGAGTTCACCCAGCAAAACTGCCGCCTCTCTCCCAAGCCCAACGAGTTCCTGGAGGGACGGGTCGGTCTTGGCCGCCACTATCAGCTCCTGAAGGCCGCGCTCGAGCCCGCTCTCGGCTCCGTACTCGCCGATGGCTTCTGATGCCGCGGCAAGGCGTTCACCGAGGGACTCGGCGTTTCTGAGCCGCGTGGCGACGCGTTCCAGCTCGGCGTCGTCGCCCGATGCGAATCCGGCATCCGCGATTTCATTGCCCTGGAAACGAACCATGTCGAGTTCTCGCTCGAGGGACCTGCGGTCGCCGCCGAGCTCTTCAATCCTGGCTTCGAGCTCCCGCTGCGCGGTCCAGGCATGCTGGTAAGCGGTTCGTGCCTTGGTGCCGGGACGATCGAGTGCGGCGTCAATCATGCCGCGAATCGCTGTGGGGTCGGCAAGGGCGTTGCGGTCGTGCTGGCCGACGATGTCGATCAATCCTGCAAAGCGGTCTGCGACCGCCGAGGCGGTGACCATCGTGCCATCGAGGTAGGCGCGTGACCGCGAGCGGTCGATGCGCCGGGTAACGACATGCTCTTCGTCATCGACGACGAGCCTGGCCTCCACCGAAGCCTCATCTCCGGTTGGCCCGATCTGGTCCTTCCTGGCTGGCTCCCCCTTGATCAGTCGTAGCGCACCCAGCAACAGGGTCTTGCCGGCCCCGGTTTCGCCGGTGATGACAACCAACCCGGGGCCCGGTTCGATTCGGGCCTCCGGGATGAGCCCGAGGTTTTGCACGCGGAGCTCGTCAAGCATGATCGAGGCCGAACTGCTGCCGCACGGCCGCGGGGAACGGGTGGCCCTTGAGCGTGAGGAATCTCACCGTGTCGGCGCCGCGGCTGATCGACACCGACTCCCCGGGGACCACCGTGGCCAACTTGCGGCCATCGGCGCTGACGCTGGCAGGACGATCGACGTCGACGGATACCTCGATCACCGCGTCGGGTGACAGCACCAGGCTCCTCGACAACAAGCTGTGCGGGGCAACCGGGGTCAGGATCAGGGCCTCGAGGCTGGGATCCACGATCGGCCCTCCTGCGGAAAGCGAGTAGGCGGTTGAGCCCACCGGTGTCGCCACGATGAGCCCGTCGGTGCGGTATGTCGCAAGGCGATGACCATCGATCATCACGCTGATCTCGATGGTTCGCTCTTTGACGACCTTCTCGACGACCACTTCGTTGAGGGCGGTAGCCGAGCCGCCCGGATAGTCGATCCGGGTGGTCATGCGCTCGAGGGTTTGCGCACTGTTCTCGGCGATGGCCCCCACCAAGGCTTCGAGCTCATCGATCTCGAACTCGGCGAGGTACCCGACACGACCGACGTTGACACCGGCGATTGGCAGACCGTGTTCGCGGGCCAGCCTCGCCGCTCGAAGCACGGTGCCATCGCCACCAACGGCCAGAACAACGTCGAGGCCTTCCGGAACCTCGTCTACGAGGCGGATCACATCGAGATCATGGTCCTTGGCCAGCGCCTCCAGGCGCTGCGCGACCTCGTCCGCTGCGTGCTTCTCATCGTGGACGACGATCCCCACCGTGTTCACGTCGATTCCTCCCCAGTGACAACCGCCCGTACGGTACCGGGATCCAGGACCGATCGACCGCGTCTCCCATGGACGAGAAACTCACGATTTCCGGTTGCTCCGGTGATTGGTGACTCGGCGACGGCGACGATCCCGGTCCCGGCTCCGCCAAGTGCGTCCGCTGCTTGTTCGAGCGCTTCGCGGTGCAGGTCCGGGTCGGTCACGATCCCACCCTTGCCGACCTTCCCCTTCCCCACCTCGAACTGCGGTTTGACCAAGATCACCCAATCGGTGCCTTCGGTGCCGAGCCCGCTCAGCGCCTCGGCCACCAGCGCGATGGAGATGAAGGAGAGGTCGGCTACGACCAGATTGAACGGTGCGCCGAGCTCGCCCGGATCGGCGTGGCGGATGTTGGTTCGATCGACGACCTGTACCCGGTCGTCGTTGCGAAGGCGCTCGTGGATCTGGCCGTAGCCGACGTCGACGGCGACCACGCTGGTCGCGCCTCGCTGGAGCAGGCAATCGGTGAACCCACCAGTCGAGGCGCCGACATCAATGGCGCGGCGCCCTTTCACAGGGATGGAGAACCGCTCGACTGCGTGATCGAGCTTGTAACCGCCGCGTCCGACAAACCGCTCCGGATCGCCGAGGAGGTCCAACGGTTCATCCGGGGCCACAAGCGTGCTCGACTTCGGATCGGCGACGGATCCAACCCTCACCCGGCCTTCCGAAATGGCACGCTGGGCTGCGGTGCGGCTGGGCAGGAGTTTGCGACGAACCAACTCGGCATCGAGACGGCGTCGATTGGTCAGTCGCCACCGCCCGCCTGGTTGGCGATGCCCTCCAACTCGGCCTCGAGCTGGTCGGCCAGCGCCTCGGCGATCGAAGGGGCGTCGGCGGCATCGGTCGCTTCCAGATCGGCCTCCGTGGTGGCGGATGGCTCCGGTTGTTCGGTGGTCATGGGCACATTATTGCGCAGTGTGAGGCGGGTTTCGAGGATGGTGAGCACCCGATCCCGAACCCTTTTCTGTCACACCCGGTGCGCTGTCGAGAACCTTCCATGATCTGGGCGATATCGCACCGATCGGCCGTCGGCGCTCCCCTACTCGGATACCGGATCCGAGGAATGCATCACGATACTTCGAGCCGAGAAGCCGTGAGCTTCGTAGAAGTTCTTTGCCTCGCGGTGGCCCGGGCTCACGATGGCGTCGAACAGTTCGACTCCACTCGTCAGAAGCTTGCCGACCGCGTATCCGAACATCTCGTCGGCCAGGCCGACCCCGCGGGCCCCTGGCTCGGTGTAGATGTAGCGGATCACGCCCACTCGATCCTCGCCGTCGATCAGCGTTCGTTGACCGGAGATCAGGAAACCGAGGATGCTGTCGTCGATCGTCCCGACGGTGACCGAGCCGGCGTCAATCAAACTGGCAATGGATTCGCCTGCCGGATCGGCAACGCCCTCGGATTCGCGCCAAAGGGGACGCAAGGAGGACTGCTCCATGGCAAAGTCCTCGTAGAGACGCACGATCTCAGACAGATCGGCGTCGTTCGCGTCTCGTGCCGTGATCTGCATGGGCCGGAGCGTACCGTCGCCTCCTTCGGACCCCCCCGCGGGCGATCAGCCTCCGAAGCGGCGCTTCCAGCCCCACATCGTGATCAGCATCATCGCCTCGACGGCGATCCCCGCCGACATCTTGGAGTGGCCGAGCTCGCGGTCCCGGAAGCGAATCGGGACCTCGGTGATCTGGAGACCCGCTTCGTGCGCCCGCCATGTCATCTCGACCTGGAACGCATACCCCGAGGCGTCGCATGAGGACGGATCGAGCTCCTTGATGGCTTCTGCGGTGTAGGCACGGAACCCGGCGGTCGTATCTGCCACGTCGAGGTCGAGCATCAGCGCTGCGTAGTCGTTGCCGGCCCGCGAGATTGCTTGGCGATACCAGGGCCAATCCTCGGTGCCTCCGCCACGCACATACCGGCTCCCGATCGCCAGATCGGCGCCTTTATCGATCGCTGCAACCAATCTGGGAAGATCTCCGGGATCGTGAGAGAAGTCGGCGTCCATCTCACACAGCACGCGAGCGCCATGGTCGAGTGCGATGGCGAACCCTGCGGCGTAAGCAGTGCCGAGCCCGGCCTTCTCGCTTCGGTGGAGGACGCTGAAACCGGCATCACCGCTGGACAGCGCATCGGCAAGGTCGCCGGTTCCGTCGGGTGAACCGTCATCGACGATCAACACCTGGTATCCGTGCGCCCGCGCCGCGGCGCTTATCGATTCGAGGTTGTCGACCTCGTTGTAGGTCGGGATGACGACGGTGACCTCGGCGGGACTGGTCATGCGGTCTTCACTGGACGGGTGGACGGGACTTGCAACGGATTCCATACTCATCGTATCGGCGGAGGGTCGGGCCGCCTTGACGGGGACAATCAGGCAGCGCAGTCGCGGCAGATCTTGCGCCGGCTATCGGCAAGCTGGCTGGTTTTCAAGACGAGGAAGCAGTTGGTGCAGACGAACTCGTCATCGGTCGCCTCGTCCGCACCCTTCCGATCCATCGCCAGCTCCTCGCGGCGAATCTGGCGCATCTCGGCAGCCTCGTCGACGACGAGTGTCTCCGATGTTTCGTCCTCGGTGAGCATGTCGAGTTCCTCGGCTTCGAGCTCATCCAGGGCCGCGGCAACCTCACCTTCGCCCTCAGACTCCGCCGTCTCGTCAGACTCATCAGCGTTGTCATCGTCGTCCGACGGGGACTTGTCTCCGTCGGAATCGGGCATCTCGGACTCGATGGTCTCGTCGTCGACGTCGCCGCCGAGTTCGCCCGCCGGGAGCACGTCCTCAGCGGTGCCCTCTTCGATCAACTCTTCGGTTGGCATCTGACCTCCGCGGCGCGGGAGCATACACACGCACTCCCTCTTCGGCGACGAGCAAAAGAGGTCGTCGCAAACGACCCACGCAACGCCGCATCCAGTGAAAGCGCTTGCACGCATTGTCGGAACTTTGCGGTGCCGCGCTTTAACGGATTTCGCAGGGCCCGGCCTATATCTTGAACAGGATGGCCCTCGGCAGCACACGAATCGTCACCGGGCCTAACCCGAGCGGCTCACCATCCGCCTCGACCGGCCATGACTCGGGGCAGTCGATGCGGATCTCCGATCCCTTTGTTCGGCGCACCAGGCGATGGGTCAGGTGGCTGCCGCGAATGACCCTCGGCATGACGGCCGGTGCATGCCATCGCGGCCCGGAAAAAAGCTGCACGTCGAATACTCCGTCCTCAACGGTGGCACGCGGCGCCACGTTGAGCCCTCCGCCGAAGAACTGCCCATTGGCGACGACCACGTTCATCAAGTCGCCGCCGAGGACCCGCTCGTTCACTGCAACATCGACGTGGGCGGTGGGGAAGCCCCCGAGGGCGATCCAGAATGCCGCGGTGTACCGAACCGAGCCGAGCACAGCGGGAAGGTGACGCGCAACGGCGGCCGACCGGGCTGCGACCCCGGCATTGGCCGCGTTGAGGAAGTAGCGAGCGCCGAATGCCCCTTCGATGAGGCCGACATCGCATGGATAGCGGTCGTCGTCAACGAAATGCGCCGCGGCATCCTCGAGACGGCGCGGCAGGGCGAAGGTCCTGATGAAGTCGCCTCCAGAACCTGCGGAGAGGATGCCGAGCGTGGGCGGCGCCGCCCAATCGTGGCGCATCAGGGCGTTGAGCACCGTATGCGCCGATCCATCCCCACCCACCGAGACAAAGTTGGTGTAACCGAGTGAAACACCCTCCGCGACGATGTTGTCCACCGCACCCACCGAGCGTGGCACCCGCATCGTGAACTCGACGGCTTTGTTGCGCAGAGCGGCGTCGGCTCGTGCGGTGATGTCCCTGGCGCGGCCTGCCGTCGGGTTCACGAGGACGAACCAGTCGGTCACCATCGCCCCTCCGATGCGACGACGCCACGGTCGACGGCGCGGATCGCTTCGGCAGCCGCCTCGGCGACCTTGGGAAAGCGGTCCCGAAGCTGGCGCATCAGATCGAGGAGTTGACGCCCGTTGCGCACGAAGTCTCCCGCGGCGAAGTCGTCATCACCAAAAAGCTCATCGAGAGACGCCCCGAGGGTCCAGGCGTGGGCAATGCCGACGAATCCCGGTTCCGGCGCCCTCGTCGGCTCGAGATTCTGGCCTTGCTCGGACGCCACCACCCCGCGCCAGATCTCGTCAATCCCGGCGAGCCGGTCGGCCACTCGCCCCACCATGTGTGCCGGCCCGTAACCCTCCCGCCGCGGCTGGTAGGTGAACGCCGAGGCGATGGCAGCGAACTCGGGAGCCGACAGGTCGTCGAAGAGTCCCTGCTCCACTGCCTCGACCACCAGGAGATCCATCTCGTTGTACACGCCGCGAAGCCGCTCCCCGCGCTCACTCAGAATCCACTCGTTCACATAACCAAAGCCCGACAGGACGGTGAGCCTGGCGCGAAACCTCTCGATGAGGTCGTCGCCGCGCTTGAGCAGTCTCCGGCGCAGCCGGCGCACCTCCTTCTCCGCCTTTTGCGCGCGAGCGAGAAAGGCGCGGTGACTCTCGATGTCGGGGCATCCGGCAACGGGATGCAACGGCGCACCTTCGTCGATCGCCGGCCGTCCATCACCGTCCGGTTCCCATGAACGAAGGGAGTCGGCCGTGTTCCTGAGATAGCCGGGATCACGGGTTGTCACCGGCTCATCCAGCGTCATCGAGCCGAGCAGCGCGGTCCGGTCGCCGAAGTCGCTCGTTTTCATCCGCTTGGTTCGGCCGCCGTCAGACAACAGCAACACCCGTGGCGCGTTGCCCGAGCCGCGTGCCAGAAGCACCCAGCGCCCACCATCGCCCATCGCCAGCACGTCACCCGTTTGCAGCGATTGGACGAAGGACTGCATTGCCTGGTCGCGAAGTGCCGTCCCACTTTCCGACAGGTACTCCGCGACGTCGCCCCGTTCACAAGCGGCGGCTGCCCGGAACTCTTCGATCTCCTTGGTGCGGTCCTCGATCCGGTCCGCGAGCGCCCGCCGGCCCTCCTCGGAGCGGTATTGGGCGAACGAGGCCCTCAGCAGCTCTTCGGCCCGAGCCCGGTCGTAGGTACCGATCAGGTTGACCGTCATGTTGTAGGAGGGATCGAACGATGACACCAGCGGATGACTTCCCGCGCCTGCGACATCAGCCACGGTGGCAAACGGGGTGTAGCGGTTGTAGAGCACGACGGCGGTTCCCCGTTCGTCGATGCCTCGCCGGCCTGCCCTGCCGGTGAGTTGGGTGTAGTCGCCGGCCCGCAGCACCTCGTGGGTCTCGCCGGTGAACTTGCTGAATTCCTCGAGCACCACGGCCCTGGCCGGCATATTGATGCCGAGCGCCAGCGTCTCGGTGGCAAAGACCAGCCTGATGAGACCGGTGGCAAACAGCTCTTCCACCGTTTCCTTGAAGGCGGGAACCATTCCCGCGTGATGGGCCGCGACACCCGACTCGAGGGTCGCTACCCAATCGGGAAATCCGAGTACCGACAGGTCGACGTCGTCCAGATGGCTGGTGCGAGCTTCTGCAACCTCACGGATTGTGCTCCGCTCGACCGCTGTGGTGAGCGGGAGCTTCGCCCCCGCAACCGCCCGAGCCGCGGCGTCGCATCCGGACCGGGAGAAGATGAAGTAGATGGCGGGGAGCAGGCCTTCTGACAGGAGGTGCTCGGCGACCTCGATCCGTCGCGGGCTGGAGAAGCGGGGGCGCTTGCCTCTCCCCTTCTTCAACATGTTCACCAGCTGCTTGTTGGCGTGCTGGCCGTCGGACGCGAATACCGAGAACCGCTGCAATGCGTGGTTGTGGTAGCGATCACTCAGCAAGTAGGTCGACTCGAGCGGCACCGGCCGGACGGTCTCGACGACCAGCGTGGTCGGGCCGCGTCTGCTCTCCACCCAACCGGTGAATTCCTCCGGGTTGGCAACCGTCGCCGACAGGCTGACCAGTTGCACCTCGCTCGACAGGTGGATGATGACCTCCTCCCATACCGAACCGCGATACGGATCCTGCAAGTAGTGCACCTCGTCGAGGATGACGACGCCGAGGTCATGGAGGGCAGGTGACCCGGCGTAGATCATGTTGCGGAGGACCTCGGTCGTCATCACCACGATCGGTGCGTCTCCGTTGATCGTGTTGTCCCCGGTCAGCAATCCGACCCGGTCCTCGCCATACGAGTTGCGCAGATCACCGAACTTCTGGTTGGACAATGCCTTGATGGGGGTCGTGTAGAAGGCACGTTGTCCCTGACCGACGGCGCGGGCGATGGCGGCCTCGGCAACCAGGGTCTTGCCCGCCCCGGTCGGCGCGGTGACGACGACGGCCTCTCCCCGATCGATCGCGGCGACGCTCTCGACCTGAAAGGGATCCGGGTCGATCGGCTGGCTGCGGAGGAAGTTCGAGGCTGGCGACGGATCCGAGACCGGGCTGGTGTTGGCGTCGCCGTCGGATGCGATCACAGAGCCCTCATCACTTCTTCAGGATGAACCGGATTGCGAGGATCGCGATCTCGTAGAGAACGTACATCGGCACTGCAAGCAACAACAGGGTCAGCGGATCACCCGAGGGAGTGATGACGGCCGCAAAGATCACGATGATCAGCACCGCCCAGCGCCTGGTGTGCCGGAGCTGCAAGCTGGTCACCGCACCGAAGGCCGCCGCACCAAAGATGAAGACCGGAAACTCGAATGCGATTCCGAACGCCAGGATGAACCGCATCGCAAAACTGAGATAGAACTCGGCGCCGATCACCGGCTCGAGGCTGTCGCCTCCGAAGCCCAGCAGGAAGCCAAGCCCGCGTGACAGGGCGTAGTACCCAACGACGACCCCGCCGAGAAACAAGGCAACGAAGATCGCCGTCATCGGGAACGCCCACTTCTTCTCTCTGGAGGTCAGCGCCGGTGCCAGAAAGCGCCACGACTGATAAAGGATCACCGGGCTGGCAAGGATGACGCCGGCGAAGAGGCTGATCCGCATCACCAGGGAAAAGGCCTCGGTGGGACGAAAGTAGGCGAGGTCGGTTCCTGGCAGCGCCACCTCATAGGGGAACACGAGGACGTTCAGGATCTGATCGTTGATGAAGAACGCAAACAACGTGCCAATGCCGATCGCGACCAGCGACTTGATGACTCGGCTGCGCATCTCGTCGAGGTGGTCGAGGAAGGAGACCGGCGCGTCGGTCATTGATCGAGCGGCTTCGAGGGCTCCTCGGGCTCGCCGGTCTCGGCGGGCTTGTCAACCTCGGGCGGTGGTTTCGTGCGGCCGTCTAGATCACCGATTCCGGTGAACGCACGGTTCACGTCGCCCTTGAGGCCATCGAAGTCCTTCTTCAGCTGCCGAATCGGCTCGATCGATTCCCCGTAGTCGGCATCGATGGAATGCCTGACGTATGACGTTGCCTCGCGGAGCTTCGACAGCAGCTCGCTGGTCCGCCGGGACAGCTCGGGCAGGCGCCGGGGGCCGAAAACAACGAGGATCACGACGAGGATCACAAGAATCTCGGCCAGAGAGAGACTGCCCATAGGCGCGATGGTAGGTCGTTCCAGCGATCACCGGGGCCTCTGCACGCAAACCAAAAGCGCCTTCGGGACGAATCCCGAAGGCGCTTGGTGGCCCTGCTCTGCCCGTGTCCTCTAGTCGAGAGAAGCGACTTCCTTGAACCAATCCTCATCGTTCAACGCCGTCGCAAACTCGTTGATCTCCTGCTCCGTGATCGGACTGGCGGTGGCAACGATCTCGTACGTCACTCCCGTAGCGAGCAGCACACTCACCACTCGACGGCTGGCAGGTCGGCGCTGGGTGGTGCCACAGAACGGGCAGGAGAAGCGGTACTGGCCCTCCTCTGCACCGACGGCCATTTCGAGGCCGACGTCGTCGACAGTGAGCTCGACGTCCCCGCAGGTGGGGCAAGTGGTGCGGATGGTTGTCATTCTGGGTAACTCCGTAGCCAGTGTTGACTAACTCATCGGCAGTCCGAGGCGTCCCTAAATGACTATTTGGCGGTAGTCACGCCGTTGGTCGCCTGATAGCGCGCCAGAATCCGTTGGCGCAGGTCCGCGAGGGCCTCTTCGGCCTCTTGACCGTCCACAAGATCGGCAGAATCCCCCAGGCGCAGGAGCAATCGTGCGGCGACGGCGGGGTCAGAAACGCTCATCTCGATCGTCTTGGTGCCATCGGCGTGATCGACAACCTCCACCGGATAGTGCTCGGCTACCCACCCGGCATCCTCGGCGAGCTGGATGGTGACGTGGACGTCGTCTTCATTCGGGGTGTACCGAATCTCCGGCAGCGGCGGATCAAGGTTGGGCTCGAACGTCTCCCCGGTCGGCGAAGCAGTGCGGATTCGATCGATTCGGAACACCCGCTCGGCATCGGCGAGCCGGCACCAGGCCGACACGTACCAGTTGCCCAGCGTCGAGAACACCGTCCACGGCTCGATATCGCGTGAGGTGACGGCGCCGGTGGCGACCGAGGCGTGCTCGATGTGTGTGACGAGCCCGCCTTCGACCGCCCGTCTCAACTCGGAAACCAGCGGCGGCTCTGCGAGCTCGACCGCAACCGCCTCGGTGGCGTCGGGAAGCACGGCAGACTGCAGCTTGTCGATGGCACGCTCGAGTGCAGGCGAGCCTTGACCCGACGACTGCAGCGCCCGCCCCGCCGCAATCAAACCGAGCGCCTCGACCGGCGTCAGACGCAGCGGCCTGGCGAAATAGTCGGCCATCTCAACGACAACCTCGTCCTCGTCGATGTAGGCGACCATGAGATCGCCGGGACCGTACCCTGGCAGGCCGCTGACAAAGACCGTTGCCAGGTCCTTCGCCAGCTGGTCGCGGTCGTAGTCGAATCGCTCGACAACCTCGGTGACGGTGGCGCCCGGGTTGGCGATCATCCACGGCAGCGCAGCCAGCAGCCGGTTGAGCCTGCGGGCGGTTCGCGTTGCACTCATCCGCGCACCATGGCGACGAAATCGTCGACCAGCTCCTCCGGCTCGATGATCCTGGCACGATCTTCGAAACCGATGAGCCAGCTCAGCAATGGACCGGACCAGCCGACGGTGATAGAAACGTCGATGGCTCCATCGTCCCGCCGTTGTACCGAGCCGAGCCCACCGAGCTCACGTTCCGCGATCCACGCCACTTCCGGGTCGAATCGGATAGTCACCACCAGCCCATCGTCGCCCTGGTCCCACGGCATGGATGCGACGGTATCTCGGGCCCGGAACCCTTCGGGGCGCTCGAAAGATCGCGGCTCGCCGCTGGCAAGGGCCGCCGTCCGGTCGAGGCGGTACACCTTGACGATATCGTCGCCCTCCGGGCCCACCAGGTACCAGTGCCCGCGTCGGTGCACGAGGCCGTAGGCATCGACGGTTCTGGTTCGGTCGTTGTAGTCGAACGTCAGGGCACGTCGTTCGGAGACTGCGGCGAACGCGGTCGCCACGATTTCGATCTCGGCGCCGAGGTCGGCCCCCACCGGCATCGCGGCATCACCGGCAATGGCCCCGCCCAGCTTGAGCACGGCATCCGGGCCCGACGGCTGGCCTCCGAAGCGGACTGCTTCTGTGGCGAGGGCAAGCGCGGCACGCTCCTCCTCGGTCAGACCCGGATCGACCAGTGCATACTCCTCGTCCGGGATGACATAGCCGAACTCGACCTCGAATAGATCGGTCGCCTCGAGCTCGAGCGGAACACCGATCTGGCGCAGTAGGTCCTTGTCGCGCTCGAACGTTCGCCGAAACGCCTCTTCGCTCTTGTCGCCATACCCGGCAACGGTGTACCGGATCTCCTCGGCGCTCACCGGGTGGTCGGTGGTCAGGAGAAACGCGAGCAGGTTCAGGATCCGTTCGATGACCTTCTGCATAAAGAGGAAGGTACCGTTCTTGCGTAGCCAGGAGCGATATATGGCCGTCTGCTACGCAAGAAGGGCGCCGATCTCGGCAGCGACCGCGCCCGGACGTGCGGTGAGATCGTTCCAGGTATACCGCAAGACCGTCCAGCCGAGCAGTGTCGCTCGATTCTGTTTGGTGCGATCGCGCTGGAACGTATCTGCATCCGAGTGACTGGCGAAGCCATCGAGTTCGATCAGCACCTTCCTCGCCGGATAGGCGAAGTCGGCCCGGGAGACGAATGCGCCCGTGTCGTCGATCAGGATGAATTGTGCAACTGGATGGGGCAGACTGAAGTCGCGAACAATCGTCGTGAACTCGTCTTCCAGGTCGCTCTCCGTCGCGTTTTGCCAGGCGCGACGCTCTTTGATCATGGGGCGAATGACACCGACGCCGCGTCGACCTTTACGTGCGACCCTTGCGACGAAGCGCTCGATCTCATCGAGGCTGGTCATTTCGGCGCGGAGAGCGGCTCCGAGTGCGCCGCGTACCAGCCACTTCGACGTCGCGCCAAGATCGACAATGGTTCTCGTGGGACTGGTCGTGGGGATCCCGTCGACGACATGGATGTCGCTCGGAATCAGGTCGTTCGACTCGTGGAGTCGAATCCCGGGGCGCGGCCTCCGGAGCCATCTGCGCGTCACGACGTGGATCTCGGTGCCACGGCGATCGACCAGACCAAGGAGGTGGGCCGCCGTCTGGTGTGATGCGGCCGCGATATCACCCTCGGAGAGCACGGCAGTAACCACGGATCGCTCCCACGTGTCCGCACTGCCCGCCACAATGAGTGCGCCGTCTCGGACCTCATAGAGGCCGTTGTCCACTTGGTTGCGGAGGCTGCGCGAGGCAACTCCCAACGCCTCAGCTTGGGCGGCCGTGAACACTCCATGTTGGTCGGCAGCGGTGCGGGCAACCGCTCGGATCGATTCCGTCATGGGCCACACCATGACAGCGGGGTATGACACCCTCCGTTCTTGCGTAGCCAGGAGCGATATATGGCCGTCTGCTACGCAAGAACGGGTCGGGTTAGAGGTTTTCGATGAGCTTTTCGACGCGTTCGTCGACGGCGCGGAACGGGTCCTTGCACAGCACCGTGCGCTGGGCCTGGTCATTGAGCTTGAGATGGACCCAATCCACCGTGAAATCCCGCTTCTTCGCCTTGGCGGCCTTGATGAACGAGCCGCGCAGGCGGGCCCTAGTGGTTGCCGGCGGGTTCGTGGTGGCCAAGGCGATCTGCTCGTCGGTGACGACACGCTCGGCCATCCCTCGCCGTTCGAGCAGGTAGTACAGGCCGCGTGTGCGGCTCACGTCGTGGTAGGCGAGGTCGAGCAGGCTCAATCGGGCCGACGACATCGCCAAATCGTGCTTTTCCCGGTATCGCTCGATGAGGTGGTATTTCATCACCCAATCGATCTCACGGCTGAGCGACATCGGGTCCTTCTCTAGGCCGGTGAGCAGGTACTCCCACATCCCAATCGCCTGCTCGACCTGGGCAGGGAATCCCGAGGTCCGGGAAAAGCGCATCACCCGCTCCAGGTACTCCCACTGGATGTCGAGCGCCGAAAGCTCGCGCCCGTTGGCGAGCCGCACCGTTCGTCGGCACGTCGGATCGTGAGAGATTTCTCGGATTGCCCGGATCGGGTTCTCCAGGGTGAGGTCACGGAACACCACGTCGGCCTCCAGCATCTGCAGCAACGCGGCGGTGGCACCAATCTTCACGAAGGTGACGTACTCGGACATGTTCGAGTCGCCGGCGATCACGTGCAGGCGCCGATACCGCTCGGCATCCGCATGCGGTTCGTCCCGCGTGTTGATGATGGGCCGGCTCCGGGTCGTCGCCGAAGAGATTCCCTCCCAGATGTGCTCGGCGCGCTGAGCCAGCGTGAACACCGTCCCCCGAGCGGTCTGCAGCAGCTTGCCGGCACCCGAGTAGATCTGGCGGCTCACGAAGAACGGGATCAGCGTGTCGATCATCCGTTGGAAGTCGCCGCGCCGGGTGACCAGATAGTTCTCATGACACCCGTACGAGTTGCCCGCCGAATCGGTGTTGTTCTTGAACAGGTAGATCTCGCCTCGGATGCCTTCCTCGACAAGGCGCTCTTCGGCGGCCTTCACCAGGTCCTCGAGGATCCTTTCCCCGGCTTTATCGTGTGCCACCACATCGACGAGCGCGTCGCACTCGGGTGTGGCGTACTCGGGGTGGCTCCCGACGTCGAGGTACAGACGGGCGCCGTTCTCGAGGAACACATTGGACGACCGGCCCCAGGAAACGACCCGGCGGAACAGGTAGCGGGCGACTTCGTCCGGGGAGAGGCGTCGCTGACCCCGCAGCGTGCAGGTGACGCCGTACTCGTTCTCGATGCCGAATATCCGTCGTTCCATGTCGTGCAGCGTACCCTTGCTGGTCATATCGGCATACGACACCCCCAGCTTCCGCGAGAATCGGCCCATGAACAAAAAAGGGTTCGTCAAGTTGCTCACGGTGGGGGACCCGAACGAGGCGCAGATCACCGCGGCCCGGCTACGCGCCGCGGGGATTGAGGTCCGCCTCCACGGAGAAAACTTCGGCCCATATCCGATTCCCCTCGGTGAGCTCGCAGTTACCGAGGTCTGGGTGCCGAGCGACAGGGTCGATGCGGCGACCGAAACACTGACCGGTTAGACCCTTCTTGCGTAGCCAGGAGCGATATATGGCCGTCTGCTACGCAAGAACGGTCAAAGGGCGGCGGCAACGACCTCGCCGTTGAGCCTGCGGAACTTGCGCCGCTCCATCTGGGAATCGAGAACGGCGGCCTCCCAGTCCCCCGGGTCGACATCGCCGTCGGTGTTCGCCGCAACGGCGGTCGTGGCCGTTGCGATGGCTGCTCCGAGATCGAGCCCCGCTTCGTACTCGGTGCCGAGACGCTCCCGGATTGCTTCTTCCTCGCCACCGATCGCGGCGAAACCATGATCGTCTCGCATCGTGCCGTCAAAGCGGACCCGATATAAGTGATTCTCTTCGGCGCCGAGCTCGGCGACGATCACCTCGACCTCGTACGGCTTGATCTCATGGGTGAAAATCTGGCCGAGGCTCTGCGAGTACGCGTTCGCCAGCCCCTTGCCGGTCACATCTGCCCTGGCGTAGGCGTATCCCTTCACGTCGGCGTAGCGGATACCGGCGACCCGCAGCATCTCAAACTCGTTGAATCTCCCTACCGCGGCGAAGGCCACCCGGTCGTAGATCTCCGCGATCTTGTGCAGCGAACGGCTCGGGTTCTCCCCGATCAGCAAAATTCCCTCGTCGTACTCCAGGACCACGATCGGCTTCCCACGCTCGACGCCCTTCCTGGAGAACTCCGCCCGGTCCTTGATCAGTTGCTCGGGCGGCACATAGAACGGTGCGGTCATGGCCGGCCCTCGAGGATCTCATCCACGACGGGGGCGATCTCTTCATCCGGGATCTCGCGATACCCGTCGGCGGTCACCGTCACCACATTGGGGTAGATGCCGCGCCTCGGGTCGGGGCCGCCGGTTGCGGCATCCTCCTCGGATGCGGACACCAGCGCCTCGATCGCCACCCGCAGCGCCTCACCACCATCGAGGTCCGGCCGCCACGTGGCCTTGAGAAACGCCTTTGCCTCGGCGCCGCCCGAGCCGGTGGTGGAGTAGTCCTGCTCCTCGTAACGACCGCCGACCACATCGAAGCTGTACAGCTTGCCTTTGCCGTCGCTCTCGTCGAATCCACTGAACAACGGAACCACGGCGAGACCCTGGAAGGCCAACGGAAGGTTGTTGCGCACCATGCGAGCCAGGTAGTTGGCCTTGCCTTCGAGGCTGAGCCGCATGTCTTCGATCTTCTCGTAATGCTCGAGCTCGGTCTGGAAGAGCCTGGTCAGCTCGACGGCCATCCCGGCCGTTCCCGAGATCGCAACCGCCGAATAGTCGTCTGCGCGATACACCTTCTTCACCCTGCTGTGGGCAATGATGTTGCCGGCGGTCGCCCTTCGGTCCCCCGCCATGATCACCCCGTCCACCCAACGGAGGGCGAGCACGGTCGTCGCCTCGGGCGCGTCGAGGGTGGTTCCGGGCTCGATAGCCCAGCGCGGTTGCATGCCGTTGTGCTCGAGGAGAGCAGAGAAGCTGGAGTCGGGGACGATCTCGCCGGTGGAGAGTGTCCGGGGAGAGGGCGACGCCCCGATCACTGCCCGCCCTTTTGCACGTAGTTCTTGACGAACTCCTCGGCATTCTCCTCGAGGACGGTGTCGATCTCCTCCAGGAGGTCGTCGATGCGCTCGGTGAGCTCTTCTGCAGCCTCCGACCCGGCAGCCTCGGCGTCCTCGGACGCCTTGCTCTCGTCTGACCGATCGCTTTTCCGTTGTGGTCGCTCTTGTTCAGCCATCTTCGCCTCCGAGGGCATTCAGCAACGCTGCGGCATCTTCCGACGAGTCGAGCAGCTTCCCTACGTGACTCTCGGTTCCGCGTAGCGGCTCCATCATAGGAACGCGTTTGAGTGTTTCTTCCCCGACGTCGAATACGAGGGAATCCCAGTTGGCGGCCACCACCGAGTCCGGGTAGCGAGCCATGCACTGCCCGCGGAAGTAGGCGCGTGTATCCCTCGGCGCCTCGATGACGGCCAGGTCGATCTCGTCGTCGGTGAACAGCCGCTGCAACGCTCCCCTTGCCACGAGGCGGCTATAGAGCCCACGCTCGGGGGTGACGTCGTGGTATTGAAGATCGAGCATCCGCATTTTGGGATGGGTCCAGGACAGGCCGTCTCGATCGCGGTAGCCGTCGAGGATGCGCAGTTTGGCGGTCCAGTCGAGGCGGTCCGCAGTGCTCGCCGGATTCCGCTCCAGATCGGTCAGGATCTCCTCCCATCGGGCCAGGACATCTTCGTTCACCGGACCAATCTCAACCGATCTGGCGTACTTGGTGACCCACTCGAAATACTGCCACTGGATATCGAGCGCAGTCATATCCGCGCTCCCTGACACTTCGAGGGTCCGCTTGAGCGACGGGTCGTGGCTGACCTGCCACACGGATTCCACCGGATCGGCCAATGCGATCGGATCGGGCATGGCGCCGTCCTCGATGGCATCGAGCACCAGGGCCGCAGTGCCGATCCTGAGATAGGTCTGGACCTCGTTCATGGTGGCGTCGCCGATGATCACGTGCAGGCGCCGATACTTCGCCGGGTCGGCGTGAGGCTCGTCCCGGGTGTTGATGATCGGCCGTTTCAGCGTGGTCTCCAGCCCGACCTGCTCCTCGAAGAAATCGGCGCGTTGGCTGATCTGAAAGTCGGCGTCCGGTCTGCCGTTCTCGGCACCAACCTTGCCGGATCCGGTGAAGATCTGGCGGCTGACCAGGAACGGGGTGAAGTGAGAGATGATCTCGCCAAACGCCAGATCGCGGGCGATCAGGTAGTTCTCGTGCGCCCCGTACGAGTTGCCCTTCCCGTCGCTGTTGTTCTTGTGGATGACGAGGCGCTCACCCTCTGCGAGCATCGTGGTGGCGGCCTCGACCGCCCGGCTCATGATCACCTCGCCGGCCTTGTCGTAGAGCGCCCCCGACTTCGCATCGGCGCACTCGGGTGTTGAGTATTCCGGGTGGGCGTGATCGACATACAGCCTGGCACCGTTGGTCAGCACCGAGTTGACCAGGCCGGCCTCCAGGTCGATGCCCGGGCTGTCGTCGACGCCGAACCCGCGAAGGTCACGTCCCGGCGACTCCTCCTCGAACGACCACTGGATGCGGGTTCCGCGCGTGTACGCATTGATCAGTGCGGACGAGGCGTGAACCGGGTTGAAGTCCGCCTGGTTGAGGACGGTGATGCCGAACTCAGTTTCGGTTCCGAGAACCTTAGGGAGTGCCATTGGCGATCACAGGTACTGCCCGGGGGTGACCGCCTCGACGGCGCGGCTGTCGCGGTCACCGTCGATGAGGGTGCGCACATAGACGATGCGCTCGCCCTTCTTGCCCGAGATCTTGGCCCAGTCGTCGGGATTGGTGGTGTTGGGCAGGTCTTCGTGCTCCCGGAATTCCTGGGTGACCGCCTCGAGCAAGTCGGTGATCTTCAGGCCTTCCGGGTCGCCGGCGATCTCCCGCTTGATCGCATCTTTCTTGGCGCGGCGCACGACGTTCTCGATCATCGCCCCCGAGGCGAAGTCTTTGAAGTACAGAATCTCGCGATCACCGTTGGCGTAGGTGACCTCGAGGAACCGGTTGTCGGCGTCCTCCTTGAACATCTTCTCCACGACCTCGTCCACCATGCGATCGATGAGCGCATCGGGCTCGCCGCCGCAACGGTCGAGGTCTTCCTTGGCATACGGCAGCTTTGGATCGAGGTAGATGCGAAAAATGGCGCGCGCCGCCTCGCGTTCTGGCCGCTGGATCTTGATCTTGACGTCGAGACGGCCGGGGCGCAGGATCGCCGGGTCGATGAGGTCCTCCCGATTGGAGGCGCCGATGACGATCACGTTCTTGAGCGCTTCCACGCCGTCGAGCTCGGAGAGCAGCTGCGGGACGATCGTCGATTCCACATCGGAAGACACGCCGGTTCCCCTGGTGCGGAACAGCGAGTCCATCTCGTCGAAGAACACAATCACCGGGACACCTTCGTCGGATTTCTCCTTGGCCCGCTGGAAGATCAGCCGGATCTGGCGCTCGGTCTCTCCGACATACTTGTTCAACAGCTCGGGGCCCTTGATGTTGAGGAAATACGAGCGCGTATCCTCGCTCCCCTCCTTGGCCGCCACCGCCTTGGCCAGGCTGTTGGCGACCGCCTTTGCAATGAGCGTCTTGCCGCATCCCGGCGGGCCGTACAGCAGCACACCCTTCGGCGCTGCGAGATTGTATGCGGCGAACCGGGCCTTGTGGATGTACGGGAGCTCGACGGCGTCCCGGATGATCTCGATCTGGTCACCGAGCCCGCCGATGTCGCGATAGGTGATGTCCGGGACCTCTTCGAGGATCAGCTCTTCGACCTCGGGCCGATGCAGCTTCTCGAAGAGCAGCCCGGAACCCGGATCCATACGAGCGTGGTCGCCGCCACGCAGGTGGACGCCTTGCAACGACTCGGCAAGCTCGACCACGCGTTCCTCATCGGCGCGGCCGAGCACGATGATCCGCTCGTCCTGGAGGACTTCCTTGATCGTGACGACTTCGCCGCGCTGCTCGTATGTGCGGACGTCTACAACGTTGAACGCCTCGTTGAGGATGACCTCCTGGCCGATACCGAGGGCTTTGATCTCGACGGTGGGCTCGACGTTCACCCGAAGCTTGCGCCCGTTGGCGTTGACGTCGATGGTGCCGTCCTCGTTAACGCGCATGACGGTGCCAAAGGGGTTTGGCGGTGCGGTGAGCTTCTCGACCTCGTCGCGAAGGAGTGCCAGTTGCTCGCGGGTTTCCTGGAGGGCGGCGCTCAACTTCTCGTTCTGCCCGGCGGCCTGCGCGACCTTGCCCCGTGCCTCGAGCACCCGCTCCTCGAGCAGCCTGACCCGGCGTGGCTCGTCGTGAAGCCGGCTGCGGAGGACGTCGATCTCGTCCTCGAGCATGCGAATCGTTGCTTCTAGCTGCTCGTTGTCGTGCCTACCCACGGTATGACTACCTCCTCGGCGAGGCCGTTGGCCCCGCCGTTTCGAGTGTAGGCCATAGGATCATTTCGGCGTACGTACTAGTGACCCTTAGCGAGAAGGATCGCGAACCGATGCCGAGCCCCCGTATGTGCCGCACTTCAGACTCCGTTTTCCCGCAACACCAAGGCATCTCGTGCCTAGTTCGTATTGGGACGTTTTCTGGCGTTTTGAGGTTCCGGTTCCCGGCAAATTCTTAGCCGGTACTCATTCCCTGCCGACTACCGTCTCGCGGGCGCGGGCGGAAAGGATCTCGATGAAGGTGTGGATCGACCAAGACTTGTGCACCGGCGACGGTCTGTGCGAGGAGATTGCACCAGACGTCTTCGTGCTCCTGGACGACGGTCTCGCCTACGTTCGCGAAGGCGAGAAGATCTATGCGGCCTCTGCGGGGAATCCGGAGGGCTCGGCCGGGCTAGCCGGCTTTGCCGATGATCAACTCGATGCGGTAGTGGAGGCGGCCGAAGAGTGCCCCGGGGAGTGCATCTTCATAGAGCCATAGGCGGCACTCCGTGCGCCGGTATTGCGTACTGAGTACTGCGTATCTCCTAAGTCGGTATCGCAGTACTCCGTACGCAATACGCAGTACTGGCTGGGCGTCAGCCCAACGCAGGAATGATGGCGACGGCCAGCGAGAGCACCATCATCAGCACGATGAGCCAGATAAAGACTTTGATCATCGTGCCGCGGTTACGAAACATCAGGGCCCCGGGGCGGGGATCACCGTCTCGCTAACGACTTCGCCGCGCTCGATCACCCGGATGCCGACGTTCTCGCCCGCCACCAGATCGGTGACGTAGAGGCGGCGACGAGCGCCCCGACGCGACATACCGACCAGCAGCATTCCCAGTCCAAATGCCATCTCGGGGCTGCGTCCACGCCGCCAGCCCTGGACCGCCCGGTACAAGCCGACGCGAGCCATCGGGTGGAACCGCCTGTCCCACCAACGGTCGATGATCGTGATCAGCAGCTTCACGGGCTCGTGTACACCTCGACGGTGATCCGCTGATTGCGTGCCCGGTAAACCCTCCAGCCGATCACCGCAACCGTGGCAACCACGGAGGCGCCGATGATCCATTTCGACCAATCCCTGGCAGCTTCATCAACGACAATTTCGATTTCGCGGAGCTTGCTCTCGAGGTCGTCCTTGGTGATCGCTGTCGTGGTCATGAGGTCTCCTTCGCCTGGCGCTCGTCCTGGGGCTGCGGTCCGAGCCGATAGATCACTGCTGCCAGGCCGAGGAGGGCGACCACCGTGATCAGGTATCCGAGGGCCTCCCAGTACGGTCCGGCCGGCAAGGCGTCGACGATGGCGCGAAGCGAAGCAACGGCCAGCAGGATGATTGCCGCCGCCCAGGCTGCCGCCGCGCCCAGGGAGAAGCCGGCCAGATGGCCGAGTTGCTTGGCCGGCACCACCGTTTCCTGGATCAGATATGCCTTGGCCAGCTCCCAAAACTCGACCACCATGTCGGGTATCTGTCTGAGGCTCATTGTTTCTCCGGAGTTGAATCCGGGAACAGAGTAGCCAAGTGATGGATCGCTAGAAGCGACGCTTGCGCGAGGTCCTCATGCCACGACGACCCCTCAGCAGCCAGCCGGCGGCAAAGCCGAACAGGGTCGCGATCAGAATCCACAGCACGATTTGGGTGCCGACGTAGACCATCTACCCCTCCAGTGGGATGAACTCGATGCGGCGATTCTGTTCCGCCGTTGCACCTGGTATCGGCCGGGTGTCGCCGTAGCCTTCGACAATAAACCTGGCGGGATCCTCACCCTTTGCGACAAAATAGTCGGCGACGGCCTGGGCGCGTTGCTGGGACAATTCGAGATTGTGTGCCGCGGTCCCGGACGCATCGGCGTGGCCTGCGATCTCGATGGGTACGTTGGGGAGCTCGTTCAGCGATAGGAGAATGTCGTCGAGGAGCGCTCGGCCCTCGTCGGTCAGCTCGGCGCTGTTGAGCTCGAACTCCACGACCTTGTCTCCGATCAGCTCGGTGAGCGTTGCTTGCAGCTCGACCACCTGGTCCTCGGTGGCCACAAATACGTCCGGCGGGAGAATGATCCCCGGCGTCACAACAAATCCATCGCCCTCGAGCGCCACGGTCGCTTCCTCCGCAGCCTCGGTGACGTCACGTTTTTCCTGTCGGGTCTCAACCTCGCCGGAGGTGATCACGACCCTGCCCGACGGATTGACCACGATCGCGCCCTCGTCGAGGCCGAGGGCAAGAGAGCGAAGCAACGCCATCACGTCGCCGATCCAATCGGCCTCCTCGGTGAGGCGCTCGACCACGGCGAGATCTTCCACAATGACGAGATCGGTGGCGTCGACCGATCTGAAGATGACGAGCTCGTCGGAATTGACGAATGTGCTCGGCTCGTTGGCGACGTAGCTCTGGATCCCCTCCGAGGAAACGTCGCCGCTGATCGTCACCACACCGTTGGACCAGGCGATGGTGATTGGCCGACCGGTGATCGCAACTTGCTCAATATCGTTGACGTCGACCACAAATACCGCGGTGGCATCGACCGAACCTATTCCAACAACGCCACTCACGGCGGCAACAGCATCTTCCGTCGTCCGGGATTCATGATGAAAGCCCTGCAGGGTGACGTCGAAACCCGATACCTCGGCGGTGATGTATTGATACCCTGCGACCCGAAGCTGGTACTCCGATCGCGCCTCGAGATCACCCTGAATCGCATTCGTGCCGAAGAACGTGGCTGCGGCGGCGATCATGAGGAAGATCATGATCGAGCCGGCGAGGAAGGCGAAGCGGGACACCAACTGGTCGTCTCGACCGGACGCGCCGAACGAGGGCGGTCCGCCGGTATCGGGCCGGGCCTTGTCCGCGTTCAGTTGTTGGAGTCGTTTCGTCGCCGACCTCGACATGCAGCTATCTCCGAGAGTAACGCTTGGTATTGATATCGGTCACCGCACCACCTTGGTTGATTGGACGATTCGCGGCATTCGCCTGGTTCCCCTCATCGCCACCGACGCGCCGGATCGCCCTGTGATCCCGGACGGCGCCGGTGAGCATCTCATGGGTCGCCTCGTTGAGGGATCGCAGGTGACTCGCCAGCAGTTCGTAGGCGTCTCTGGTCTCGGCGAGCCGCGGTACCGATCTGCTCAGTTCGAGCTGGTAGATCTCAGCGGCGCGCTGGCGCGCATCGGTGACGATCTGGCTTGCCTCAACATTTGCTGCTGCGATGATCTGGCGGGCTTCTGCGGTGGCCTCACCAAGTTCGGGCGTGGGGGTCTGCACGCGTAATGGCATATGAGGGGGGCATCCTTCCGTGCACATCTGCCTCCCGCATCCCTACCGCCCGGACACAGTGTATGACGACTGCGGTACGCGGTCAATAGGACGATAAATCCTACTCTCTGCGCGAATCTGCGGATGGGCCGGCCGAATCCGGGGTCTACGATGCCGCCATGCCCCTCGCCTTGCTGGCACAGCTGGGAGATTGTGAGGCGATTCGCGGTGGATGGCTTGCTCAGCCCGTGAATGCCTGGTCGAGCCTTGCTTTCAGCGTCGTCGGGCTCGCCATTGCAATGAGCGCCGGGGCCGCCATGGGCCGGGAGCGCATCGATCGCCTGGTCTTTGGGGTGCTGCTGGTCGCCACGGGGATGGGGAGCGTTCTTTTCCACGGCCCACAGCCGCCCTCGGGACAGTTCCTCCACGACGTGACGTTCCTTGGCGCCATGTGGTTCCTGATCTCCGCCAACCTGACGGGCGCATTCAGCCTTTCCGACCCCTACAGCCGGATCGTCGAGGGGGCCGGCATCGCCGTGATCGCCGTCATCATTGGTTTCGCACCCGGTGCCGCCAACACGCTGGCCGCCATTGGTGCCATCGGGCTCATCGTCGCCGACTTCGTCCTTCGCCGGGTGTCGGCACCCTCACTGCGGTGGTATATAACTGCGTTGGGGGCACTCGCCATTGGTGGTGGCTTGTTCCTCGCCGGCAGAACCGGCTCTCCCCTTTGCGACGCAACGGCCCTGTGGCAGGCCCATGCCGGATGGCACGTACTCGCCGCCGTCTTCCTCGGGAGCTACTTCTTCGCCACCGCTCCCGCTAGGACCGGAACGTGACGGTCATGCGCTCCGACATTGAAGCCGCTGCGGAACGTATCCATCCTCACCTGCATCGCACGCCAATAGTGACCTCTGCAACTCTCGACCGGGAGCTCGACGCCCGTGTCTTTGCCAAAGCCGAAAACCTGCAGCGGATCGGCGCCTTCAAGGCCAGGGGCGCAACGAATGCGGTGCTGCAGCTTCCCGACGACACCACCGGGGTCACCACCCATTCGAGCGGAAATCACGGCCAGGCACTCGCCTTTGCCGCCTCGCTGCGCAATCTGCCGGCATGGATCGTCATGCCGGAGACCGCAAATCCACTGAAGATCGCAGCGGTTCGCGGGTACGGCGCCGAAGTCGTGTTCTGCAAACCCGAGGAGCGAGAGCAGACCGCGCAACGAATTCGCGACCAGACCGGGGCCGTGCTCGTCCATCCCTTCGACGATGAGCGAGTGATCGCCGGCCAGGGCACCGCCGCGCTGGAGTTGATGGAGGAGGTCGGCGACCTTGACTTCATTGTCACACCCATCGGTGGTGGTGGCCTGCTCTCGGGTACCGCGATCGCCGCCGAAGGTCGGCCGGGAATCACCGTGCTCGGCGCCGAACCGTTCGCCGTCGATGACGCATATCACTCTCTGACCTCGGGCACCCTTCAGCCGGGGGTCGCCAACCCGGACACGGTCGCCGACGGCCTCGTAGTCGGGATGGGAGCGATCCCCTTCGACATTCTCTCAACTCGCGGGATCGAAATCATCCGTGTCGAAGAGGACGAGATCGTCGAAGCAGCCGGGTTCTTCCTGGAACGGATGAAGCTCGTCGTAGAGCCGTCGGCGGCGACGGTATTGGCCGCGATCCGTCGCGATCGGCAGCGTTTCGTCGACAGACGCGTCGGCTTGATCATCAGCGGCGGCAACACCGACCTCTCGTGGTATCGGCCCTCAGTGGAGTAACGGCGGCCGCGACCGTGGTCCCGACAGAAGTTCGAGGCGCCCCGGCTCAGCGGAGTTCTCTGCCCGCGAACATTCAGGGGGTCTCACCGCTTCGCCTTCGGCTTTCCGAGGATTAGGCGAGCGCCGACAGTTCCGTGAGGGCGGCGTTCAAACGGTGTTGTGCCTCGGTGAGGTTGGTCCCCGCCCGTGCCTCTCGATCGCGTGCCGCGGTCAACTCGCTCGCCGCGGCCGGTTCGCCGGCTTCCGACACCGTCCGATATGCGGCCCGTGCGTCGGAACGGGCATTCAAGGCGGCAAACGTTTCGTTGAGCGCGCTGATCGTCCCCTGCGAAGCTCGCAGGGCAGGCGAGTTCGGCCCTGCCGCCGCCTCGAGCGCATACAGCTCAGAACTCGCACGCTCCAGGCGCGGCGTGATCTGATCCCACACTCTCGCCCGCGAGGCATCGGTGGCGCCGGCCGCGTCATCGCCCTCGTACTCGGCGTCTCCATGCCAGATGGCAAGCGGCTCGGTCATGTTGTCCGACAGCCATCGCGCCTCGGCGTAACCGTGCTGGGCGTTCGCTTTCCAAGCAGCCGGGGCCGGCGCCGCCTTCCTTCGCTTGGAACCGACCAGGAGGGCGATGATCAGGACGAACAACCCCAACAACACGATGAGCAAGACCCACCATGGTGTGGAGTCTTCGTCGCCGGGTGGCGCCTCCGTTGCAGGTGGCGCCTCGGTGTCGGGCGGAGCCTCCGTGTCCGGCGGCGCCGCGGTGGTTCCAGGCTCCCCGGTGGGTTCCACCGGATCGGTCGAGGCGCAGCTCGCCGCCAGGCCACTGATCATGAGCAGCACCGCCAACATGGTTCCGGTTCGCACAAGCCTGGTCATGAGACCCCTTCAAAGCGAAGCGGCAGTGTACCGAGCGGAGTTCGAGCAACCGGTATCGAGCGCGGCCATAGGCGCCAGGAACCGGATCGCGCCCTATGCGAAAGACGCTCAGACCGACCCTGGCATCCAGTCGTGAAGCTGGAAGGTCTTGCGAGTCTCCACCGCGTCCGTCATGAGCGCTTCCGGCACATCGGCCACGGATCGGGCAACCGACGCTTCCCTGGCGCCGGTGGCGACCGGGCGGCCCTCCGCCAGATCGCAGACTTCGCGTGCTCGTGCGGAGATCTCCGCAGTACCGATGGCTCGTGCCTGGTCGATGATGGCTTCCTTCGGCATGCCGAGGAGCGGGCGCAGGATGGGCACCGTCGACTGGTTCGAAACGGCAACCAGGTGCGGCAGCGTCTGGCTCGAGACCTGGCCGAGGGCATCGCCGGTTACCAGCGCCTGAATCCCCTCCTGGCCCGCAACGGTGGAAGCGGCCCGGGCCATGAGCACCTTGAGCGCGACCTGACGCATACGGGGCTCGACCCCGTTGATCAAGGCTTCCTTCACCGGCTCGAATTCCACCAGGTGCACGCGGGGATCGCTCCCGTAGCCCCATCGTTCCCACATTGTTCTCGCCACGGCCATGGCGTGGTCGGCCTGCGCGCAATCGAGCTGGAAGTGCACGAAGTCGACGGAGCACCCTCGCGACATCAGCATCCAGGCGGCGACGATCGAGTCGAATCCACCGGAAATTAGGCTCAGCACCGGCTCCTGAACGCCGATCGGGAGCCCGCCGGGCCCACGACGATGGTCGGCGGTGAGAAAAGCCCGGTCGTCGAGGACGGTGACCTCAACCCATTCGTCCGGATTGTCCAGGTCGACCGATCCGCCCGCGTCGACGAGGAGCTGGCCGGCGCGTGAGGCCAGGTCGTAGGAATGCCAGTCATGGCTGCCCCGCCGCTTGACCCGCACCCCGAAGGTCTTCCCGATAACCCGCGCCTCGGCTGCTGCGGCGACCGCGGCAGCCAGCGAGTCGAGATTCGTTGCTGAGACCTCGTCCACCGTGTTGATCGATGCCACGCCAAAGACCCGGGATGCGTTGTCCACGACCGCCTCGGCGTGGGAACCCGCCTCGAGGGCGAATCGGTGCGAACCCAGACGCTCGAGGTGACCGGTGTATCCGGCGCTTGTCAGGGCCCGTGCCAGGTTGGCCAGCACGCGTTTGATCATCCGCGGCTGGGTACGCCGGGACTTCAGGAAGATGTCCCCGGAAAGGGTGATATGGATCATGGAGTCATCAGTCGACAGTCGACAGCCAACTGCTTCCATTGAGTGTACGACGGCGGCGTTCGGAGCAAGCGCTTCCTCCGGACGACTCGCGACTGATGACCGATGACTGATGACTCCGTTACATCCAGTTCGGCGAGGTCATCACCTCGACCAACGACGGCCCATCGGTCACGGCGAGCGCGTCGCCGACAACGGTCCCGAGATCGTCGCCGGCTTCGACGCGAAAGCCGCGCCCTCCGCAGAGTTCGGCATACGCCGCGAAGTCCGGGTTCACCAACTTGGTCTGCCATACGGGGCGCAATGCGGCGACCTGCTCCCTGCTGATCTTGGCAAGCTCGTTGTTGTTGAGCACGATGTGGGTGATCGGCATCCCGTACTTCACCGCGGTCGTGAATTCTGCCATGTACTGCCCGAGGCCACCGTCGCCCGAGATCGAGACGATCTTACGCTCGCTGCCCGTTGCGGCCCACGCGCCGAGCGCAGCGGGAAGGGCAAACCCGATCGAACCGAGATATCCGGACATCAGGATGTCCTGCTGA
Organism: uncultured Kiloniellales bacterium; assembly: GCA_964195155.1. GTDB lineage: Bacteria > Actinomycetota > Acidimicrobiia > Spongiisociales > UBA5794 > JACZST01. The sequence goes on from CAXMOP010000116.1 coordinate 32,183, forward strand.
CCGCGAGACTCGAAGTAGTGCCCGAATGCGTAGGTGTTGTTGCCGACGTCGACGGCAATGACCGCGTCGTCGGGGACCAGGTCGTCGAGGACCGTGAACAACCGGGCCGGATGCATGCGGCCCTCGGCATCGACGAGCTCGCCCCGGCGGTCCTTTTCGTCCCTCCAGAGGTTCCATCGCCTGGCGATCGTTGTCCGGACCTCGGGTCGCTCCACCGCCGGGAGCATCTCCATGAAGGCCGCGACCGTCTTGTCGATATCGCCCCAGATGCCAACGTCGACGGGATGGAATCTTCCGAGTGCTGCCCGATCGAAGTCAACCTGGATCGTCTTCTTCTTCTCCGATATCCCGGTGTGATGAGCGAACGATGCGCCGAGCACCAGCAGTGCATCGGATCGACCCATCGCCGCCGCGGCCACCCTGGTCCCCGATCGACCGAGCGTTCCGGTTGCCAGCGGGTGGTCATCACCAACCAGCCCCTTGGCCTTGAAGGTGGTGATCAACGGCGCATCGAGGTGCTCGGCGAGGGCGATCACCGATTCGCGGAACGGTCGTGCGCCGTTGCCGGCAATGATCGCCGGGCGTTCAGCGCCGCGGAGCAGCTCAACTGCCCGCTCGAGCTCTTCACGAGGCGGCTCGATGCGGTGGTTGGCAACCCGCCCTGCCTTCGGTCGCAGCGGCGGATCTTCAAGCCCCGGCAGCTCCTGAACCTCGTCCGGGAAGATGAGATGCGTGACCGACCGATGGACGATCGCGTGTTTGATCGCCAGTGCCATCAGCTCGGTGGCGTTGGCTGGCGCCAAAACCGTCTGGCTCCAGTCGGCCACGGCGGCGAACGCACGCGCTGTAGGGATCTCCTGAAAGGCGCCGGACCCGAGCACCTGGGTGTCGACCTGGCCGGTGAAGGCGAGAGTTGGTGAGCGATCCACGTTGGCGTCCCAGAGACCGGTGAGCAGGTTGGTTGCACCGGGGCCCGCAATCGAAAAACACACCGCCGGGCGCCCGGTCAGTTTCCCGTAGGCCGATGCCGCGAAGGCGCCCGCACCTTCATGGCGAATCGCGATGTATTGGAGCCGGCCATCTTCCTCCGCCTTCCGGAAAGCATCGGCGAGGCCGAGATTGGAATGTCCAACCATGCCAAACACGGTGTCCACGCCCCATTCGGTCATCACGTCGACCATCTGATCCATGAGTGAGGGCTTCTCGACGGTCGTCGGAAGCTCGACGTAGACCCCGTCGCTTCGCTCTTCTACGCGGTACGGCGTTGCCGCATCGTCATAGCCCTCGTCGGGCGGCTCTCCGGTGATCGGGTCGTACTCATAGCCGTGCCATGGACAGATCAGCCACCCGTCTTCGATCGTTCCCTCCCCGAGCGGTCCCCCTTGATGCGGACAGCGATTGTCCAGCGCGCCGAGATTCCCACCGATACGGGTGAGGCACACGGCGCGCCCGCCGACGATCGCCGAAGTGACCTCGCCGGGCTTCGGGGGGTCACCGTCGACCTTGTGCCACACCGCCTCGGTCATGAGTGAGGGTTCATCGATCGTGGCATTGTTGTTCAACCATCCACGGTCTCGCTCGGTGAGTCGTCGCCTTGGTACTCGTCGTCGGTCACCGGCCGGTCGGTCCACTCGGTCGCCGCCATCGTGATGGAGAGATGGACCATTGGCGCACCGCGTGATGCGCCGTGCCAGTGGACCTCACCCGAAGGGATCTGGACCGAGTCGCCCGTCGTCAGCGTCGTTCGCTCGCCGTGCTCATTCGCCACCAGGCCCTGGCCGGAGACGCAATACAGCACCTGTCCTCCAGGGTGTGAGTGCCAATGGGTGCGGGCACCAGGCTCAAACCCCACGCCAAGCACGTTGAGCGCGGAAGTATCTCCCGGCACCGCCATCGGCCCGAACCAGGCGCGCCCGGTGAAGTTCTCAGCCGGAGCCGTCTCCCAATCGATCGAGTCACTCTTACGGGATTGCATGGCGCGACGCTAGCGGACCACGGGGACGCCGGGCACGCAGGGATATACTGGCCCGCCGCCGAAACCTGCCGTTCGAGGAAGGGCCCTATGGGACAGCCGATCGAGGTCGAGCGCCGCATTCAAGGAGAGGTGGCCGTGTTCACCGGGGATCGGTCGCTCACCGGCCAGGACGGTGCCGGCTACCACGCCGGAGACGGCTCCACGGAGAATGGCAAGCTGTCCGCCACCGTAGCCCAGAAGTTCTTCGACCTTGATCCTGCCATTGACTACGTCTATGTGGCACACAACCACGTGATGGCACGGCGCCCCGGTGGATGGGACGAGTCCGCGCTCGACGCCGCGGGCAACGAGCTCGAGCGGCTCTTCGTCTTCTATGACGGAAGACCGCCCGACGATAACCAGGAGGCGCCAATCGGCGGCGAGGGTGCCGGGGTTGCGCTCGCCGAGGCCGCCGGTGAATTGTCAGGCGAAGAAATCGAGACGCTGCGCACCGAGCATTACAACGCCACGATTAGCTATGTGCGCATTGCACACGACGATTTGTGGATCTTCGGCGTCGAGCCCGACGACGGACCGCTTGCCTATCAGGCCGGCCAGTACACGACCCTCGCCCTTGGATTCTGGGAGCCCCGCATCGACGACCTGACCGAGGAGCTCGACGATGATCAACGCCGCAAGCTGGCAAGACGGTCCTATTCGGTGAGCAGCTCGATGCTGGCGGAGGACCGCACCCTGCTCGATCCGGCGATGGAAGCCTCCGCCGAATTCTATGTGGTGCTCGTCCAGAGCGATTGGCAGGGCACTCCTGCGGTCCTCACGCCTCGTCTCTTTCTCAAGGGCGTCGGCGATCGGCTGTTCATCGGCCGCAAGGCGGCGGGACGGTATCGGCTCGACAAGTTCGACGACCCCACCGCAGATATCATCTTTCTGTCGACCGGAACCGGCGAGGCGCCAAACAATCGGATGACCCTCGACCTGCTGCGCAGCGGTCACGAGGGCAAGATCGTGGGCGTGTGCACCGTTCGCTACGAGCGAGATCTGGCCTACCTGAAGACACACCAGGAGCTCGCCGAACGATATGACAATTACACCTACATCCCGCTCACAACCCGCGAGCCGAAGGACGAGGGCAATAAGGTCTACATCCAGGACCTGATCGAATCCGGGGAGCTGGAAAAGCAGGGCGGCTTCGACCTCGATCCCTCGGGGACGCACGTATATCTCTGTGGCAACCCGTTGATGATCGGGCTCCCGGAGTGGGAGGATGGCACGCCGACCTATCCGGAGACCCGCGGCGTGGTCGAGATCCTGAGTGAGCAAGGCTTCACCATCGACCACGGCCGCGACGTGGGCAACATCCACTACGAGGAGTATTGGTAGAG
>CAXMOP010000117.1:0-35139 GCA_964195155.1 uncultured Kiloniellales bacterium
GTGAGCTCGGGCGAAACCCTCGCCTATCTCTGCGAACAACAGCTCTGCAAGCTGCCAACAGGAGATGCCGCCGAGCTTGCCGCTCAGCTCCAGGCAGACTGAGGCACTATTTCCCCCATCATTGCGTCTCCTTCAGGGGCGCCCGAGCGTAGGGGGGAGTTGGGTCGAGGCGGGGGGTCAAACCGCGGCGCAGACCGGGGCCGAGGCGTGGCGCTGCGGCCCCTCCTTTCTTTGCTCCCCCCTCAGGGGGAGTACCGCCCGTAGGGCGGGGAGGGGGGTCAAGCTGTGGTCGCGACAACGCCTTGGCCCCCTCCGCCTCGCTGGCGCTCGGCACCTTCGCCTGAGGCTGAGGGGGAGGCAAAGAAGTCGCCTCGCCGCGCTCGGCACCTCCGCCTGAGGCTGAGGGGGAGGCAAAGAAGTCGCCTCGCTGACGCTCGGCACCTCCCCCGAGGGGAGGGGCAAAAGAAGCTCCCCTCGAGGAGAAGGCAAGGAGTCGCTCAGGCGTAGATGTAGCCGTCGATGTACCCGACGACCTCGATGTGGTTGCCGTCGGGATCGTCCAGGTAGATCGCATCGCCCTCGGCCCGGTTGGCCTCACCCGCCTGGGCAATGCCCTCACTCTCGAGCCGCTCCGTGAACGCGACGAGATTGGGAGTGGTGAACGCAAAGTGAGCGATTCTTGCGGTCCCCGTCCGGTCACCCTTCGACGGCGGAAGGCCGTGGTGGGCGGTCATGGCAACATAGAAGCGATCCGTCCCGACGTGAGCTGTCGTGCCATCAGACCACCGGACCGACATCCCGAACGCCCTCTCGTACCAATCGATGCTCCGTTCCAGATCGGAGACTGTCAGGTGTACGTGCTCCATACGACTGACAACGGTCCGCGATGATCGGTCCAGAGTGAGCTGCTGAGACATCTTGTCCTCTTCTTGTGTCGCTTCCATCACAAGGTACAACTTCAAGTAACCTTGAAGTCAAGGTGTACTTGAAAAAGGAGACGCGGTGACTGCACAGACCGAATGGCTCACGATCGGCGAGCTCGCCGCGCGGGCAGGCGTGGCCACCTCAGCCCTGCGTTTCTATGAGTCGCGAGGACTGATCGAGTCGGAGCGCACCGAGGGGAACCAGAGACGCTACGCCCGAGCGACGCTGCGGCGAGTTGCGCTCGTGAGGGCGGCCCAGGCGGTCGGGCTTTCCCTTCGGGAGGCCGCCGAGGCGTTGGAGCACCTCCCCCATGAGCGGACCCCGAACAAGGCCGACTGGAAGCGACTCTCGCTGACCTGGAAGAAGCGTCTCGATAAGCAGATCGCCGATCTCGAATTGCTCCGAGATGAACTCACCGACTGCATCGGCTGCGGGTGTCTCTCGCTTCGCTCTTGCGCGATCTTCAACCCGTCGGACACGGTGTCGGAGCACGGCTCCGGGCCTCGCTACTTGCTCGGTGACGAGCGCCTCGAGGTCGCAGAGGTCTAAGAGAGTGTTGAGCAATCCTCCAGCGTGCCGGCGCTGACTGGAGAACCAAGTCACCCCGAATCGGTAGCCGATAGCACTCGTCATGGTTCAGATCCCGCGTAGCGGTGCTCGTTAGGATCGGGCCGAACGGGAGGAGCCCCATCTTGTACCAGAGAATGTCGCTTGCCGAGCTCGACGCCGAGCTCAGCGAATACGTCGAGGACCTCGCAGCCAAATGGTGGTGGTTTCTCGGGTTCGGGATGGTCTCGCTGTTGCTCGGGTTGTGGATGCTGTTCTGGACGGACTGGAGAGACGACGTCGATGCCGTCGTGAGCTTCTACGCCATCGCGCTGCTGGTGTGGGGGACGTTGCGGATCATCGGAGGCTTTGTGTGGTACGGAGAAGGGAAATGGTGGCTGATGCTCTCAGGTGGGATTGCCATTGCTCTCGGCATCGCCACCCTTGTCTGGCCGGACAAGTCACTGCTCGTCGTCGCCGGTCTCGTCGCCCTGTGGTTGATGGTTTCTGGGGCGATCAACATCATCGCCGGGCTCTTCCAGAAGCGCGAGCCCCGCTGGGTGTTTGTGGTTTGGGGAGGCCTTGCGCTCCTGCTCGGAATCTGGGCATGGAACCACGAGGTGCTCACGCTGCTGGTCGTCATTTTTGCTATCGGGCTCGGGTTCCTGCTCTCCGGGATCATGGAGATCGTCGTCGCGTTCCAGGTCAAGCAGCTGCCTGAGAACTATCGGAAGGCTCGCGACGAGGCCTACACCCAGTTGAACACGCTTGCCGATCTCCACGCCAAAGGTGTCCTGACCGATGAGGATTACGCCAGAGAGCGGGCAAAGGTGCTCATCGGTTAGCCGTATCGATGTGCTCGGCCAGGATTCGCCACGTGGAAGGGTGAGCGAGCTCGTCGCGCATCGACCGGAGCGTTGCCATGACCGTGGGCACCGCGGCGTCCACCGACATCAGATTCGGCCTGCAAGCGGCGAGCACACGATCGTCGGGCCGCAGAACCAGCAGGTCGGTGTCCGGCCAGGCTCGTCGCACTTGGTCGAGCTCGTTGGCAAGGGCGCCGCGCCCGGCCCGATCCATGAAATCCTCATAGAACCGGCCACCCTCCCTTCCCGTGGTTGGAGCCATCGGCGCGATGACGACGACCAGATCGAGCGGCTCGTGGCTCCCCAGGACGAGGTCGAGACTGGTGCCCGAGGCAAGGCCTCCGTCGACGTAGAAACGCCCATCGATCTCGACCGGCTCGTAGATGACCGGGACGGCGCTCGACGCAGCAACGGCGTCACGCAGCGAGACCTCCGGTGCCCCCTCCGTGCCGAATGGCACCCGGGCCCGCGACTCGAGATCGTAAGCGACGACGACCGTCGGATCCGAAGGCCATCCCAGTGCCAGGTCACCGAGAGCGCTATCGACCCATTCGGCGAGGGGGTCGGTCGAGTACATGCCAGGACTTCCCAATACCAGTCCCACACCGGGTCTGGTGACGCCGGGGACGATGCCCTTGGTCAGCCACCGCACCAGGCCTCTTGGAGGAACTCTCCGGTAGATCCGTTCGTGAAGCCACGCCTCGAGGTCCATGTCGGCCAGCGACTCGTCGGTGACCGACTCGATATCTGTGGCGTCGCCGCGAATAAGTGCTGCCAGGAAAGCGCCCGAAGAGGTACCAACGATCACGTCGGCGTCGCCGGGTCGCCAGCCGGTGGCCATGTGCAGCGCCATCAGCGTGCCGACCTGAAATGCCGCGCCGGTCACGCCGCCGGCACCGAGCACGAGTCCTACCTTGCTCACGGTGCGCCAGGATACGGCGGCGGCCCTGAGACTCCGTCGATTGGGTGACCATGGAACTGCAACGGCTCACAGCGAATGCGGCGACGATCGAAGCCTTCATCGAAGCGATCGATGCGGTCGATGAACTCCCACCGTTCAGCGAGCACAAGATGCTGCGCATCGGAGGTGGTGAGGATGCCGTCGTGGTTTCATGGGGCGACGCCGACGCGCTGGTGGCGGTGTCGGTGGCAGCATTCCACGCCGGTGATTCGCCCCATTGGGCATTCGAGGTAGCGACCAGCCGCGATGCTCGCACACCGGGGCTCGAGCGGGCGGCGATCGCCGCAGCGGCCGCTGCGGTGCCCCGTGGAGCGCCGAGCTCGCTTTGGGCACACCGGGAGCTACAGCTGGATGCGGCTGAGGCGCTCGGGTATCGCGAACGTCGCCGGGTGCTGCGCCTCGAGGGGCCCTTTCCTCCTGCACCGGAGCCATCCGGCGTCGACCTTGGCACCCTGCCCAAAGCGTCGGACGCCGACGTCATCGCCCTCCATAACCGCGCCTTCGCCGGGCACCCTGAAGCCTCTGGAATGACCCAGCAACGACTTGACGAACTGCGAGGACTGGATTGGTACGACCCGAATGGGGTCTTGGCCGCGCTCATCGATGGTCGACTCGCCGGATACTGTTGGACGAAGCTGCACCCCGAAGGGGATGGCGAGGTCTACCTGCTCGCGGTGGATCCGGATGCGCACGGGCTCGGGATCGGGGAGTCCCTTGCCGCCGCCGGGTATGCATGGCTCCAAGCCCGCGGTGCTCGACGGGCAATGCTGTGGGTTGACGGCGACAACGAGGCGGCGATAGCGCTCTACCGGCGAATCGGGCTGAGTCCCACCCGCGCCAACGTCGAGCTCTACCTGGCTGCGAACTCCTGATGGCAGGACGGACAGGCCGGATCTTCCTCACGGGTCGGCGCCCGACACCACGGGCATGGCAAATCGACGATGTCGGCATCGAGAATGTCGTCGGTGCCGCGTTCGCGGCGCATACGACCGATGGCGAACGTAGCTGCGGCCATGATGGCCATAACCAAACCAATCTCGAACATGGGGGACTCCCGCTGGCTGACGGCGAGAGCCTACGCGAGGTCGCGAAAAACTCCGGTATTTGGCTCCTTTGCTCCCCCTCAGCTCGATGCGCCACGGTTCGACCCTCCCTCTGCGATTGGTGCTCGCGACTCGCGACTCGCGACTGGTCTCTGGCAACTCGCCTCAGCCGGCTTGGTCGACGGCCATCCGCAGCTGGTTGACGATGTCCTCGTAGGAGTCGGTGCCCGCATCGAACATCAACTGCTCAGCCTCGTAGACGAGCTGCATCGCCGCGTGATACACCGTCCAACGCGCCAGCTGTTCTTGTTCGACGACCACCCCGTAGCCTTCTTGAATGCCCTCTGCGACAAGGGGGCCGGCGTGGATCGAGGCAAGCCATACCGCCTTGGTCAGGTCCCACTCCGGAGGTGCCAGGGTCGCCCATTGCCAGTTGATCAGGGTGACGTCACCGTTTTCGTTCACGAGGAGATTCGCCGGTGACGGGTCGGTGTGCGAACCAAGCGGTGGGGAGGCAAAAAAGGTGGGAGTCTCCTTGGCAGCCTGGTAGAGATCAACATCGAGCCCGATCCGTCCCCGGTAACGGTCGAGCCGTCGCATGGTCGACTGAAAGTCGATCTCGATCCAATCACTATCGATGCCTCGAGCCAGGTTCGACAGCGTGCTCGGATCCGACTGATGAACGGCGCGCAGGATCTTTCCCGCGAGGATGCCGTTCCCGGTGTTGTCCGGCAGCTGTCCGAGACTCCACTCGCCGGGATCGGCGAATAACGCCCAGGCCATATCGTCGTGCATGCCGCCGTCGACGGCGACCGGCACGCCGCGAATGCCGTTCAAGGCATGGAGGGCATGGGTTTCCCGGCGTGCCCGCGCGGGTGTCCCATACACCTTGAGCAGCACCGGCTCCGGTGTCCGCCAAATCCGGTAGATCTGGTCGCGTGCCAAGGCCCTCGTCGGCCGGGTCAAGTCTTGAACGCGATCGCCCCCGGCGATCTGTTCGGCAAGGGCGAGGCTCTCCACTAATCCATCCGTTCCGAGGAGGTAATTGTCGCACGTGGGTCACCAAAGCCGCCGGATTGGTTAGCCTTGTCAATTCCCAAACTCAACCTTTCGATGGCGCTCAACCTCATCCTCCCAGATGGATCGGACCGTGAATACTCCGACGGGACGACCGGTGCTGCCGTAGCCGCCGATATCGGCCCCGGCCTGGCTCGTGCCGCGGTCGCGATCACGGTGGACGGCAAGGAGTTCGATCTCGGTGTCCCGATACCGGTCAGCGGAGCCTTCGCCGTGATCACCGACAACACCGAAGCCGGCAGGACCGTGTTGCGCCACTCGACGGCCCATGTCCTAGCTCAAGCGGTGCTCGACCTGTTTTCCGAAGCCAAGTTCGCTATCGGGCCCCCGATCACCGACGGTTTCTATTACGACTTCGACGTCGGGCACCCGTTCACACCAGAAGACCTGGAGCGAATCGAGGCGAGGATGCACGAGATCATCGCTGCCGACCAGCCGTTTGTGCGCGACTACCTCTCCGTCGAAGAGGCGCTGACGGAGTTCAGCGACCAGCCATTCAAGAGCGAGATCATCAGGGGCGTCGACGAGTCCGAAGGCGCCGCGGTCGACGCGGTGAGCGTCTACCGCAACAACGGATTCGTCGATCTGTGCCGCGGTCCTCACGTGCCGGCGACCGGCAAGCTCGGGGCGTTCAAGCTGATGCGTTCATCCGGCGCCTATTGGCGTGGTGACGAGAACCAGCCTCAGCTGCAGCGGATCTACGGCACTGCGTGGGAGTCGCAACAAGCGCTTTCCGAGTATCTGGGGCGGCTCGAGGAGGCCGAACGGCGCGATCACCGCAGACTCGGCGCGGAGCTCGATCTGTATTCGTTCCCACCGGATCTGGGAAGCGGCCTTGCCCTCTGGCACCCAAACGGGGGAATCCTGCGCGGCGTGATCGAGGACTATTCGAGGCGAACCCACTCCGCCTTTGGGTACGACCATGTGTTCTCACCGCACCTGGCCAAGGCCGACCTGTGGAAGACGAGTGGACATCTCGATTTCTTCGCGGAGAACCTGTACCCACCGATGGAGCTCGACGGCGGCCAGCGCTACCTGGTCAAGCCGATGAACTGCCCGTTCCACATTCTGATCTACAAGTCCAGGAGCAGGAGCTATCGCGAACTGCCGCTGCGATACTTCGAGCTCGGCACCGTGTATCGGTACGAGCGCTCGGGTGTGGTGCACGGCTTGCTTCGCGCCCGCGGATTCACCCAGGACGACAGCCACATCTTCGTGACTCGCGAGGAGGTAGCAGCCGAGCTGCAGAGCTTGCTCGATTTCGTCTTGATGGTGCTTCGAGACTTCGGGTTCGAGGAATTCGAGGCCGACCTCTCCACCCGGGACGAAACGAAGATGAGCGGCGACCCCGAGTTGTGGGACATCGCAGAAGCCGCACTGGCGACGGCGCTGGACAAAGCGGAACTTCCCTACGAGGTCGCCGAAGGCGAGGCGGCGTTCTATGGACCAAAGATCGACATCCACGTTCGCGACGCGATCGGGCGGCGGTGGCAGATCTCGACGCTGCAGCTGGATTTTGCCCAGCCGGACAACTTCGACCTTGCGTACGCGACCGCGGAAAACGTCCGCGAGCGCCCGGTGATGATCCACCGCGCGTTGCTCGGCTCGATCGAGCGATTCGTCGGCGTGCTCGTCGAGCACTACGCCGGGGCATTCCCCTGCTGGCTGTCCCCGGTCCAGGCCACGGTCGTTCCCGTGGCCGACCGCCACCACGACTACGCGGCGAAAGTCGCCGCAGTGCTCCGCGGTGAGGGTCTGCGCGTTGAGGTCGATAATTCGGACGAGACCGTCGGCGAGAAGCTCAGGCGCGCCATCACCCATAGACACCCCGCCGTGCTCGTGGTCGGCGACAGCGACGAGCAGGACACCACGGTTGGGTTCCGATTGCGCGAAGATGACGGCGAACGGAGGGGGGTTCCTCTCACCGATGCGGTCGCCGAATTGACTGCGCTCTGCGCACCGCCCCGGTGACGTTCATACAAGGTTAAATCGAAAGGCATTATCTCGTGAAGGCACTCGTCAACACACTCGCGGCGCTGGTGCGCCGCTTCCCAATCGTGGTGATCATCGCTGCGGTCGTCATCACCCTCGTTCTCGGGAACTTCGCCCAGCTGTTCCAGCCTGCGGACAACGACAATGAGTCGTTCGCCCCCCAAGCCCCCGCGCTCGAGGCAACCGAGACCATCAACGACCTGTTTGGGGAGGAATCCTCCCAGAGTGTGATGCAGATCATCATCTCGTCCGAAAGCGGCGATGTCATCACGCTCGACGGCATGGCTGCGGTGGATGCCGTGCGCAACACCGTGCTTGGCGGTTCGCTTGCAGCGCATCTGGTCGACCAGCCGGGCACCGGTCCCGTTGTCCACTATCTGACCCCGGTCGAGATCGGCATCGCCAACGGTGCACCCGTCCCGACGAGCGACGCCGAGGTCAAGGCGCTCTACACCTCGGTGCTGCAGAGTCCCGATACGCCGCCGGCGCTGACCGGTCTTGCCGCCGGGCTCCTTCCCCAAACGGCCGATCCGGCCTCAGTCACCTCGCCCTCTGGCCTGATGCTGGTATTCACAACCGGCCCTTCCTCTCAGGACGATCAAGTATTCCTCGACGACATCGGCGCAGCCGGAGATGAGATCGCAGCGACCCCGCTCCCCGACGGGATGACCGCAAAGCCGTTCGCTTTTGAGCTCCTCTTCTCCGATACCTCAGAGTTCGAGGCCGAGATCGCTCGGCTTTTTGCGACTGCCGGGTTCATCATCCTGTTGGTCCTGTCCATCGTCTTCCTGGTCCGCCCCAGGACGAGTCGCGACCGGTGGCTGACCATCATCGGGTTCATCGCGATGTTGATCGCGGTCACGATCCTCGTCCTTCCCAGCCTGGCGACGATTTTCCCTGACGCCTTCCCCGATGCGATCCGCGATCTGGATAGCACGGTGCTGCTGGCAGCGGCGGGGACCTATGCGCTGGTCTATCTGTTGTGGACCTTCAGCTCGAAGGGATTGCGCCGAACCACCGCCGACACGCTGCTCACCATCGTGGCGATCGTGATGGCGATCACGTGGATGAACGGCTACGGCTATCTCCGGTTCACGGAGGCGAGCGGGCTGGTCCAGATCCTGCCGATCCTTTTGATTGGGCTCGGGGTCGACTACTCGATCCACATGGGCTCGCGGTATCGCGAGGAGATATTCGGCGGATCGTCGGTCGACAACGGAATCGCGATCGCGATCCGAACCGTCGGCGTCGCCCTCGTGCTGGCCACGGTCACCACCGCGGTCGGCTTCCTGACCAACATCTTCAACGACCTTGGCGCGCTTCGAGAATTCGGTGAGCTGGCCGCGTTCGGAATCATCGTCTCATTCCTGCTCATGTTGACCTTCGTACCCGCCGTTCGTTTGCTCGTTGACCGAAGGGGCGAGCGTCGCGAGACCATCGAGCCCCAGATGCTGCAGGGTGGCGAGGCTCGCCGACTGCCTCGCTTGATCGGGAGGGCATCATGGCTGCCAAAGCACGCCGCGATCCCAACACTGATCGTTTCGATCGTTCTCGGTGGCTTCGGGCTGTGGGGGACCTTGAACATCGAAGCCAAGTTCAGTTTCCTCGACTTCATTCCCACCACCTCACCGTTGCGCGACACGTTCTCAACCCTGCTCGACGATTACGGAGGAGGCTTCGGCGAGTCGACACAGGTGTTGATCTGTGCAGAGGGCGAGAAGGCGGGCCAGTGCGAGACTTCGAGCGACGTGGCAACTGCCGGCGCCTGGAACGCGATGGTCGAGTCAACGGGTTCGATGACCGAAATCGATGACGTGATCAAGTTCGGCGAGTTCGCCGCTGTCGAATCCCCGGTGGCGCTGTCCTTTCAGCTTGGCACGCCGGACTCGGAGCGCTTCGATCCGATCGTTGGCCAGGCGGCCCAGGAAGCAGGGGTGCAGAGCGACGGAACCGTGCCCCCCGGCACCGACGTTGGCGGGTTATACGCAGCCTTGTTCGTCGCTGCGCCCGAAGAGGCCGCCCGGGTACTTTCTGCCACAAACGGCGGATATCAGGCAGCGCTGTTCACGATCCAGACCCAGGCAGGGGAGCAGGGTGCCGCCCAGCTCAATGATGACCTCGACGAGGCCTTTGCGCCGGTCACCGATGCTGGTCTCTCCGCAGTTGCAACTTCGGACGAGATCATCTCCGACGTGATCATCTCTTCGCTGCGGGACTCGCAGGTGTCGTCGCTGTTGCTGACCCTGGCGGCCGCGCTCATCCTGCTCACCGTCAACTTCTGGGTGACGGCGCGCAGGCCGATGCTCGGGGTCATCACGACCGTGCCGGTGGTGCTGGTGGTGCTGTTGTCGTTTGCGTTGATGACCGCGTTCGGCATCCCGTTCGGGCCGGTTACGGCGACCATCTCGGCGCTGGCGATCGGCATCGGGATCCCGTACATGATCCATATCACGCATCGATATGAGGAGGATCGGGCGAGAGCCGCCTCGGAGAACGACGCCATCGAACACACGCTGGTGCATACCGGTGGCGCGCTTGCCGGGTCTGCGCTGACAACGATCGCCGGCTTCGGCATCCTGGTGACGTCGACCACGATTCCCTTCCGCCAATTCGGGTTCGTCACGGCCTACACGATCCTGCTTGCGCTGCTGGCCGCAACGCTGATCTTGCCGAGTTATCTCGTCATCTGGGATCGCTGGCACCGCCGGCGCGGTGACGAGCCGATCGATACCGAAGCGATCGAATCGGCACTCCAGATGGACATCGACTGACGAATGGCCGAGGAAGAACGGCCTGACCGGCGCGCCATCTACGTCCCGGACGACGTCGCCGAGGCAGCCGGCGTCCCGGACGATCTGGATTCCGAGGTCGATGACTTCAACTACTCCGTTCCCGACACGAAGCGACGGCGTAGGTCGGGCTTCGTGTACTTGATCGGTGCAGCCGGCGTGGCCGCTCTCATCGTCGGTGGCTTGTTGCCATCGGCGATGTGGTGGACGGCCGTCGCGGTGCTCATCGTCGTTGCCGGCTACCACTTTGTCTCGGGGTGGGGTCTTGCCGTGCGTGAGGCGGGCGCGCTCGAGGCGGCGGGCCGAGAGGTTCCATTTGCGGTCGGCCACGCCTCGGCATCGCTCGGCTTCACCGGATGGCGCGCGAGACCGGTCTGGAACGTGCTGGTGTTCAGCGCCGACGAACCACCGTCCAGCCGTGCCTTGGTAAGGGTTGACGGCACCGACGGGTCGGTAGTGGATTCGTACATAGAGGACGTGCCGGAGGTCTGAGTCTTCGCCTCGCCTTCTTTTGCTCCCCCCCAGGGGGGAGCCCCGCCGCGGGCGGGGAGGGGGGTCGAGCCGTGGTCGCGAATACGCCTTGACCCCCTCCGCCTCGCTGGCGCTCGGTTGCCTCCCCCTGAGGGGGAGGCAAGGAAACAGCCCCGCCGAGGCAAACGTCGCACCCCGGCGCGACCGTTCACTCCTGGGGGGAGGCAAGGAAGTTGCCTCGCTGCGCGCGGCAACTCCCCCTGAGCCTGAGGGGGGGGCAAGAGTCTTCTCGCTTCGCTGACGCCAACAGGACACCGCGGGAGGACGGAGAACTGGCTACCGGTCTGCCAGCACCACGTAGTCGCGCTCGACCTCGCCGTCGTAGATCTGCCGCGGCCGCATGATCCGTGTCTCGGGATCCTCGGTCATCTCTTTCCACTGGGCGATCCAGCCGGGCACCCGCCCGATCGAGAACAGCACCGTGAACAGCCGGGAGGGGAACCCGAGCGCCCGGAAGATGATCCCGGAGTAAAAGTCGACGTTGGGGAAGAGACGACGGTCGACGAAGTAGTCGTCTTGCACAGCCGCCTGTTCAAGCTCCTTGGCGACCTCGAGCAGAGGGTCGCTGACTCCAACGGTGGCGAGCACATCGTCGGCATACGTCCTGAGAATCGTGGCGCGAGGGTCGTAGTTCTTGTACACGCGATGGCCGAAGCCCATGAGGCGGAACGGGTCGTTCGGGTCCTTCGCCTTGGCGATCATGCTCTTCGCGTCCGCATCCCCGTCATCCACGATCGCCTGCAGCATCTCGATGACCTGCTGGTTTGCTCCACCGTGGAGCGGCCCCCACAGGGCGCAGATTCCTGCGGCAACCGACGCAAACAGATTGGCGTGGCCCGACCCAACCCCGCGAACGGTGGCAGTTGAAAGATTCTGCTCGTGGTCGGCGTGCAGGATGAGGAGCACGTTGAGTGCCTCCGCCACCACGGGATCGACCTTGGTCTCCTCGGTGGGCAGGTGGAACATCATGTAGAGGAAGTTCTCGACGTAGTCGAGCTCGTTGCGCGGATAGTTATACGGCTGGCCCATCGACTTCTTATACGACCAGGCAGCAATCGTCGGCATCTTGGCGATCAGCCTGGTCGCACTCTCGATCACGGCCTCTTCGTCGGTCGGGTCGTGATACTCCTCATAAAATGTGGAAATGGCATTGGTCGCCGAGGCCAGAATCGCCATCGGGTGTGCGTTGTCCGGGAATGCGTCGAAGAAGCGCTTCATCTCCTCCTTGAGCAGCGTGTGCTCGGCGATCGCGGCCTTCCAGTCGTCAAGCTGCTCGTGGTTGGGAAGTTCACCAAACAGCAACAGATAAGCGACTTCAAGGAAATTTGCGTTGAGGGCGAGGTCTTCAATGGCGTAGCCGCGGTGGCGCAGGATGCCTTCGGCGCCGTTGACGTAGGTGATCTTCGATCGAGTGCCGGCTGTGTTGGCGAAACCGGGGTCGAAGGTGACGTCGCCGGTGTCGGCGCGCAGCGTGGAAATTTGGATGCCCGCGTTGCCGATCGAGGGCTCAATGACCGAGAGTTCGAGGTCGTGGTCGCCGGTCGTGAGCTGAGCGGTACGGTCGGTCATACCAAATACACATCCTTCTGAGATCCTGGTCAGTTCGGGGGCGGGCAACCTCATTGTACCGGCGTACGTTGGTGCGGGGTACGGTGTGGTAGTTTCCTGTAATACCATGGTGTTCCAGCCACGTCTGGAATTCCCGGAAGACACGCCAACATGCTTGATCTCAAAGCACGCAAGAAGGTCGCCCCGATCCTCGAGCCCCTCGCCGCCGGCCTGAACAAGGTCGGAGCCACACCGGCGCTCGTGACCATCGTCGGCCTGTTGCTGACGATCGGCGGCGCCGTCCTCATCGGCACGGGGTATTTGTGGCAGGGGGCATTGGTCGCCGGATTCGGGGTGCTGCTCGATGCGCTCGACGGGCCCCTGGCACGGGTACAAGGAACGGCCGGGCTCAAGGGGGCGTTTCTGGACGCGATGTCCGACCGGATCGGCGAAATCGCCGTTTGGGTTGGGATTGCGGTCTATCTCAGGAACGACCCAGTCGGCCTCATTCTGTGCATTCTGGCGCTGGCCTTCTCGCTGCTCACCCCGTACGTCAGGGCAAAGGCCGAGTCGTGGGGAGCTGAGGGCAAGGGCGGCTGGATGGGACGGGCCGAGCGGATGATCCTCGCCCTCCTCGGCATTTTCATCGCTGGATTCTGGGAGCCGATTCTGATCCCGATGCTGTGGGTCATGGTCGCGCTCACCGGACTCACCGTCGCCCAGCGGATTCGCCGAACCTGGCAACAGCTTCCCGGGTGAGCGGACTCCCCGGGTACCTCCTGTACCGGGCGCTCGCCGGCATCTTCGGGTTGCTGCCGCACGGGCTGGTACGAGTTTCCGGGCGGTGGATCGGCTGGTTGCTGTCCTTTGTTGCGGTGGATCGACTGGCCCTGGTGCGTCGCCACGCCAGAAGGGTCATCGGGGAGGAGGCCTCCGAGGAAGAGATCACCGCGGCAGCCCGCGAGATGTTCGCCTCATACGGGCGGTACTGGGCCGAGGTGTTTTGGTTCCGCCCGCGACGCAAGCAGTGGGCAATCAGGAACACCGCAATCGACGGAAAAGAACCGGTGCTGTTGGCAAGCGCGGAAGGACGCAGTGTCGTGTTCGCCGTTGCCCATCTTGGCAACTGGGAGGTGGCGGCTCCGGTCGCCGACTCGATCGGGCTCCCGATCATCTCCGTTGCCGAGGAGTTGCCGAACCCGAGGATCACGGACTGGTTCATCGAAACCCGGGCGGGGTTCGGCGTAGAGATCCTCATCGCGGGCAGGGGATCGACGATGACTGCGTTGATTCGCTCCCTCAGACGGGGCAAGGTGCCGGCACTCGTTTCGGACCGCGACGTCATCGGGAACGGCGTGGAGGTCGAGTTCTTCGGCGAACGCACCACGATGCCGACCGGTCCGGTGGCGCTCGCCGAGCTCACCGGCGCCGCCCTCTTTCCGATCGGCACCTATTTCGACGGTACCGGGTTTCGTCTCGTCGCCTATCCCGAGCTGAAGCTCGACCAGGGCATAGCAAATCGCGAGCAGCGGATTCAAGACGCCACCGAACGGCTGGCGCTCGCGTTCGAGCAAGTCATTTCGAGATCGCCGACGCAATGGCATCTCTTTCAGCCGAACTGGCCCTCCGATCGCGAGTGGATGGAACAACGGCAATGAAGGTGGCGGTGGTCTGCCCCTACGACCTTGGAAGGCCGGGTGGAGTCCAGGATCAGGCTATTCGGCTGGTCCGCTGGCTTGGCGACGCCGGTGTTGAGGCGGTGTTGATCGGGCCGGGAATGGACGGACCGAACGGCGCGGTGCTGCTGGGAACGACGACCGTGATCCCGATCAACCGCTCGACCGCCCCGGTCAAACTCGATCCACGAGTCGGCGCAGCGGTTCGCAGGGCCGCGGAGGGATTCGACGTCGTCCATGTCCATGAGCCCCTCGTTCCGGCGGTCGGTACCGCCGCGCTTCGCACCACAACAGCGGCGACCGTTGCCACGTTCCATGCCGACCCGCCGCGATGGGTGCGGGGCGCATACCGCATCGGTGTGCTCGGGGTCCGAGCGGCGCTCCGACACGTTGGCGTCGTCACCGCGGTCAGCCCGATCGCCGGTTCCGCGATCGACGGCATCGTTGACTACCGCATCATCCCCAACGGGATCGATGTCACCGACTACAAAACCGAGCCCAAGACGCCGAACCGGGTGACCTTTCTTGGCAGAGACGACCCGCGCAAGGGTCTCTCCGTCTTGCTCGCCGCGTGGCCGCGGGTCAGAACGGCGGTTCCCGAGGCGTCCCTGGTCGTCCTGGGCGCGGCCAGAGACGAGTCGATCGAGGGCGTCGTCTTTCGCGGGTGGGTGTCGGAGGAGGACAAGCGCGCCGAGCTGGCCCGCTCCGTGGTTCACGTTGCCCCAAATCCAGGGGGCGAGAGCTTCGGCATCGTCTTGCTCGAGGCGATGGCCTCCGGCTCGGCGGTGGTTGCGTCGGATATTCCCGCGTTCGACTTCGTAGCCGCCGGCACGGCCCTGCTCGTACCTCCGGGTAACGCGAAGGAGCTGGCCGATCGGGTGGTCCAGCTGCTCCACCAGCCGGATGCGGCGTCGTCGCTGGGTGCATCGGCGCGGAAACGCTCGCTTGCGTTCGACGGATCTGCCGTGGCTTCCCAATACCTGGCGGCGTACGAGGATGCCCTCGGGTAGGACACCGCTGAGCAATGCCGATTACTCAACGGCTCGCTCGAGGATTGATCAGTAGCCTCCTAGACCTTCCCCCATCGGTACAATCGGCCACATGGATACCGTCGAACACGGCACCGACCGCGTCAAGCGCGGCCTCGCCGAGATGCTCAAGGGTGGCGTCATCATGGACGTCGTCACCGCCGACCAGGCCAAGATCGCCGAGGAAGCCGGAGCGGTCGCAGTCATGTCGCTCGAACGCGTTCCCGCCGACATCCGAGCCCACGGCGGGGTCGCCAGGATGGCCGATCCGGCGAGGGTCGAGGAGATCGTCGCCACGGTTTCGATTCCCGTGATGGCCAAGGCGCGCATCGGGCACATCGTCGAGGCGCAAGTGCTCGAGTCTCTCGGGGTCGACTACATCGACGAGTCAGAGGTGCTGACGCCCGTCTCTGAATACCACATCGACAAGCGTTCCTTCACCGTCCCCTTCGTCAACGGTGCCAAGGACCTCGGCGAGGCCCTGCGCCGGATCGGTGAGGGTGCCGCCATGATCCGTACCAAGGGCGAGCCCGGTACGGGCAATGTCGTCGAAGCCGTCAAGCACATGCGGACCCTGACCGGTCAGATCCGGCGCCTCACCACGCTCGACAGCGACGAGCTGATGACCGCAGCCAAGGATCTACGGGCCCCCTACGACCTCGTGGTCCAGGTCGCGGAGCTCGGTGCCTTACCCGTGGTGAACTTCGCCGCAGGGGGGATCGCGACTCCCTCCGATGCGGCCCTGATGATGCAGCTCGGCTGCGATGGCATCTTTGTCGGTTCCGGCGTCTTCAAGTCTGGAGACCCCGCCGTCCGTGCGCGAGCGATCGTCGAGGCCACCACGTTCTACGAGGATCCGGCAAAGGTGGCAAAGGTGTCGAAGGGTCTCGGCGAGGCAATGGTCGGGATCGATATCGACACCCTGGCCGCCGAGGAGCGCATGCAGGACCGGAGCGACTGAGGTGCGCGTCGGGGTTCTCGCCCTGCAGGGTGATTTCCGCGAGCATCTTGGCGTCGTCGAACGTCTCGGCCACGTAGGGGTGCCGGTCCGCACTCCACAGGAATTGGATACGGTCTCCGCGCTCATCATCCCCGGCGGCGAATCGACGACGATCGGGCGGCTCGCCACGATCTACGGTCTCATCCAGCCCCTCCGGGACCGTATCGAATCCGGGATGCCCGTGCTCGGGACCTGCGCCGGCATGATCTTCCTGGCGACGGCAACCACCGGGGCCGATCAGCCGCAGCTGGGTGTGCTCGATGCGGTCGTCGAACGCAATGCATTTGGCCGCCAGGTCGACTCGTTTGAGACCGCAATCGAGGTGTCGGGACTCGACGAGCCGATCCACGCTGTGTTCATCCGGGCGCCGTGGATCGAGAAGGTCGGCGGTTCCGTAGATGTGCTGGCGACGATCCCGGACCTCGACGGCGGACAGGATCGCCCGGTCGTCGTGCGTCAGGGAAACATCGTCGCCACCTCGTTCCACCCCGAATTGATGACCGATGACCGACTCCACGAGCTTTTCCTCGCCGGAGTCGAGGGCGACTGATGGCCGGCCACTCCAAATGGGCCAACATCAAGCACCGCAAGGGGCGCCAGGACGCCAAACGGGGCAAGCTGTTCGCCAAGCTCACCAAGGGCATCGAGGCGGCGGCCCGCGCCGGTGGTGGCGACCCGGCTGCCAACCCAACCCTGGCAACGGCGATTCAGACGGCCAAGGATGCATCGGTGCCCAAGGACAACATCGATCGGGCGATCGCCCGGGGCACAGGAGAGAGCGATGGCGTCGCCTATGAGGAAGCGTGGTACGAGGGTTATGCCCCGGGGGGTGTTGCCCTCTACGTCGAGATCCTGACCGACAACCGCAATCGCGCCGCCGCCGACGTTCGATCGACGTTCACCAAGCACGGGGGCAGGCTCGGCGAACCGGGCTCGGTGGGCTATCTGTTCGAACAACGAGGATATCTGCTGGTTTCCGGGGATGAGGAAACCGTGATGCTGGCCGCGATCGACGGCGGTGCAGACGACATCGCACGATCAGGCGATCAATGGGAGATCACCAGCTCGCCCTCCGACCTCGCTGCGATCCGGGAGTCGTTGGAGGACGTCGCCATCCAGATCGACCAGGCAGAGGTGACCCAGCTCCCGACGACGACGATCCCGGTCAACGAGGCAACGGCGCCCAAGGTCCTGCGGCTCGTCGATGCCCTCGAAGACCTCGACGACGTGCAGGCCGTATACGCAAACTTCGACATCTCGGACGATGTCCTTGCGGACATCGGTAGCTGAGTGGCGCTCGGCTGGCGCCTCGCTGGAGTAGCGCTCTGCCTTCGCCCTCGCTTGAGTAGCTGAGTAGATCGGTAGTCAGTGATTCAGTGCCTGCCTCGGCTACTCGGCTACTTGGCTACTTCGCTACCGCGAGATCCTTCTCCTTGTCGCAAGGCCTTGCTACGGTGCAGAACATATGTTCGTATTGGGGATCGACCCCGGCCTGACCACGACCGGGTACGGAGTTATTGCCTCCTCCGGCGCGTCCGATCGAGCCGTCGCGGCGGGTGCCATCCGCACCGAGCCCGAGAGGCCGATCACCAGTCGGCTGGTCGAGCTTGCCCATGATCTGCGCGAGATCGTGGCAGAGCATCAGCCGTCGACGGCGGCGATCGAGCAGGTATTCGTCAACAAGAACCGACAAACTGCCATGTCGGTGGCGAGGGCGTCCGGCGTGGTGTTGCTCGTGCTCGGGGAGGCGGGGGTCGAGGTTGCTGAGTACACGCCTTCCGCGGTCAAGATGGCTTTGACCGGATCGGGTACGGCCGACAAGGTGCAAATGCAGCGAGTCCTTGCCATGCGCCTCGGCCTGGACGCGGCACCCGAGCCCGCGGATGCCGCCGACGCGCTCGCCGTGGCACTCTGCCACGTCCAGCACGGGGCGTCGAGGGCGTCATGATCGGACGCCTTCGCGGAACGATCGTGCGCCTTGGGGGCGATTCCGTGGTGATCGAGGTCGGCGGCGTCGGATACGAGGTATCGGTGCCGGTGCGGGCCCTGGTCGAGCTACCCGGGCTCGGCGAGGACGCCGTTGTCCACACCCATCTGTATGTCCGCGAGGACCAGATGGCGCTCTATGGGTTCGACGCGGCCGATGATCGCGACCTATTTCGCCTCCTGCTTGGTGTCTCCGGCGTGGGCCCGAAGGTGGCATTGGCCATCCTGTCCACCATGGATGCTGATGAGCTGCGACGGGTTGTCGCTACCGAGGACGCCGCAGCGCTCACCGCGGTCCCCGGGATCGGGAAGCGGTCTGCACAGAAGCTCCTGCTCGAGCTGGCCCCCAAGCTCGATCTTCCGGACGCCGAGATCGATCCATCCGGGACACGCTCCGAGGTGAGAGCCGCCCTCGAGGGCCTTGGCTATCAGCCGGACGAGATCGGCGGGGCGTTCCGCGACCTCCCGGATGACCTGCCGATCGAGGACCTCCTGAAGCGTTCGCTGCAAGCACTCGGCAAGGGTGGCGAATCGTGAGAGACGAGGGTCTATTGGTAGCGGCGGCAACCCCTGAAGACGAGGCGATCGAGGCCGGCCTGCGGCCGCGGCGCATGGGTGACTTCATCGGCCAGGATGCGCTCAAGGAGCGCCTGGCGATTCTCGTCGAGGCGGCGAAGGGAAGGGAAGAAGCCGTCGACCACGTGCTGTTCTCGGGGCCGCCCGGACTGGGGAAGACTTCGCTTGCCGGCATCCTCGCAGCCGAGATGGGCGCCCAGTTCCGTGGCACATCGGGCCCGGCCCTGGATCGCCCGGGTGACCTGGCAGCAGTGATCACCAACCTCGAGGCCGGCGACGTGCTGTTCATCGACGAAATCCACCGGCTGCCACGCCAGGTCGAAGAGGTGCTGTATCCCGCGATGGAGGACTTTCAGCTCGATATCGTGGTCGGCAAGGGCCCGGCCGCCCGTTCGATCAAAATCGACCTGCCCCCTTTCACGCTCGTCGGCGCGACCACCCGGGTGGGCAGGGTGGCGCCCCCGCTTCGAGACCGGTTCGGCTACGTGGCCAGGATCGACTACTACGGGCCGGACGACCTGAAAGCCATCGTCGAGCGGTCGTCGGCGATCCTGTCGGTCGACATCGACGACGAAGGTGCGACCACGATCGCGACTCGCAGCCGCGGCACGCCGAGGGTCGCCAACCGCCTGTTGCGCCGGGTCCGCGACTACGCCTCGGTTCGGGCGTCGGGCCACATCGATGGTGCCGTCGCCGATCAGGCGCTGGAGGTGTTCGAGGTCGACACCAAGGGGCTGGACAAGGTTGACCGGGCCATCCTCGCTGCCATCGTCGGCAAGTTCGGCGGGGGACCGGTCGGGCTCTCCACCCTATCCATCGCCGTCGGTGAGGAACCGGAGACGGTCGAGGACGCCTACGAGCCATTCCTGTTGCAGGAGGGGTATCTGCAACGAACCCCAAGAGGCCGGGTGGCCACGGAACGGGCCTACGCACATCTGGGTGTGGAGCGGATCGGCGAAGGCTCGCCACAGGGACGGCTGCTGGAGTAGGTCGGGCGACATCCCTCCGACCCTGCATATACGCCACCAGATCGGGGTTCCTGATGCACTCGGTCCCGGGGCCGGGGCACAGCGACGCCGGCATGACCATGAGGGTTGGAGCGACTCTGGTAGGTTGGCGTCGGTCCCTGAGCAACGAAGGAGGAGACGATGGGCGATTTCCTGAAGGCATTGCTGGTGTTTTTCGTGGCGTTCGCGCTGTTCACGTTTCCCGCCACGTGGCTCCTGATGCTGTTTTTTGGCAACATCGGCATGGAGTTGTCCTACGCAGCGACGTTTCCGCTCGGAATCCTCGCCTCGGTGCTCCTTGGTGGTGTGACCAGCAGAACCTGGTAAACCCAGCGGATCAGGTGGGGTTACCGGTGAGCTGGAGGGTGAGTCCGTAGATGTCGCCCAGGACCCACACCTCACGGATCAGACCATCGGAAAAGGTGAATATCGCGGCGCCCGCGTAGTCGAATCGTTTGCCGGTCGGTGCGATTCCAAAAACCTCTCCCTGTTGGGTGCCCGAGTAGGAGAGGCGTGCGAACGTCTGGTTGCCTTCGGTGATGGTGGCCAGGACCTCATTACGGAAATCGGGGGCGAACGCCTGGATGTAGTCGACGTACTCGCCGAATTCGTTGAAGCCGACCTTGGTCTGTCCCAGGGACCCCCGAAACTGGATGTCGGGGTGGAGGATCTCGGCGAAGACCGTCTTGTCGAACCGGTTCCACATGTCGTTGTAGAACCGGTCAATCAGCACGAGTTGGTCGTCGGAGTCCATCTACGCAGCGTACGACAACTCACGAACCGAATGTGCCGTTCCAGACGACTCGGCAAAGCCTGGAAGGGCGTTGGGGACGGATTCGGAGCCTGCCAATGCGATCAGCTTCTGGCTAGGAGGGTGTCGAACAATGACGAGTGCCCTGCGTCGCCGCTCGCTCCGGCGTCGCGGTGACTCGGTCTCTCCAGTCAGCGCCGGCACGCTGGACGATTGCTCAACACCCTCCTACACCGTGTAGCTGTCGCCGTAGGCGAGCGGGACGAACTCGACGCCGCCCGCCGCAATGGCGCCGCCGACGAAGTCATTGACGAAATCGCGCCCACCGTCGGTGAGATAGAAGTCGTGTGCGGGGATCACCTGCTTTGGCCCTAAGCGCTCGACGAGTTCGACACCGGTCCGCGCCGCCCCCCACGGCACCATGAGCGGTAGAGACAGCACGTCGCCGCATGCGGCGAGATCGAAGCTGTCCCCGGTGTGGGTAACACTCGCATAGGTGAAGGCCCGGTTGGGAGGCTGATGACCGTTCGGCAGCGTGCCATGAAGGTTGTCCTCCGACGTCACCCCGGCCGGGTCGGCGGTAGTCACGTCGATGTCCTCGGCGGCGAGGAGCTCCTGGACTCTCGAGTTGGCGTGGATGGTCACGTCGGTGCCACGGTCACGAACCCATTTGATGAAGTCCGGGTGCATGTGGTCACGGTGCTCGTGGGTGATGAGCACGCGCTGAACATCACCAACGCTTTCGAGATCGACGACACCGGAGTCCCAGGTGAAGACGTCGGGATCGATCAGCACGGTGCCCTCGTCGGCGGTGACGAGCAGGCAACTGTGCGTGAGACGTCGAATCGTGACCATCTTCTCTCCTTCTGATCGCTCGATAGGTCACAAGGTAGCCCGGTAGCACCCCCGAGGAGGCGACGCGACCGCCCAATCTTTGGACGTATCGGCAACGAGGCGACGGTGAGTTGGCAGGGCAATGGAGGGCACTGCGACGTGTGGTCGGCGTTGGCCTCTTTGGGGGATCTGGCCCTGGGCAACGGGCCAGGTGCCCGATTCCCGGAGGCGAGGTCAGCATCGCGGTCAGCGAATCAGCGAGCCGGTGTATCCCAGAGTACTTGTGATACCCGGATCGGCTGGTCGAAGCCCTTGAGGTCGACCGGTACCGGGTCGCTGAACGTGAACTGCTTTCCTGCCGCCAACTCTCGAACCGCGTTCGAGACGTAAACCGAGCCGGGGTCCGCGTAGTCGCAGATGCGTGCGGCCAGGTTCACAGTCAGACCGAACAGGTCGTTGGATTCGGCGACCGGTTCACCCGCACTGATGCCAATCCTGATCCTGATCGCCGCATCAACGTGCTCCTCGTTGTGCAAGCCGAAGGCGTTCTGGATCGCAATCGACCCACCAATAGCCGAGGTGACCGTATCAAACGAGGCCAGAATGCCGTCTCCGGTGTGCTTCACCTCGCGGCCCTGGTGTCCGTCCAGAGTGGTACGGATGATGGAATCGTGGATCCGCAGCCGGCGCATCGCCTCGTCATCGCCAAAGCGCTGCGTCATCTTGGTGGAGTCCACCATGTCGGTGAACACGATCGTGCGGAAGGCGGTCGGGATGCTGCCCGACTCGGTTGGATCCAGAATACGTCCCAGGAAGCGGGCCGCGGTATCCCGGTCTATGGCGATGATCTCGGACGCGACCCTGCCATGCGATTTGCGATGCACTGCTACGGCGAGTTCCTCACTCGGTGCATCCACCAAACAATAAACCGAGCTGCGGTCGGGGTCATACCAATACGAGACATAGTGGACGTCGTATTCATGCTGAACCTCGATGTCTTTGAGGTGATCCAACACCACCTGCTCGGGAGTGACGTCATCCGACATCTCGTGACGATCCATGAAATATGGCAACTCGGGCCCCCCGGTCGATCAATTGTATCCGGCACGAGCGAGCGCCGACGTCGCGATCGAGCGACCGGACGATACAAGTCTCGGCGATCCTCGTTCGCATGGGTGTAGCGACTCGACCCGATATCGTCTGGCAGGATGCAGGCGTCCGACTTCGACTACGAGCTGCCCGAGGAATCAATCGCCCAGAGCGCGATTGAGCCCCGCGACGCGTCACGCCTGCTCGTCGCGGCGACGCTGGAAGACCGCAGGTTCAGCGAGCTGCCGCATCTGTTCGATCCCGGTGACCTGCTGGTCGTAAACGAGACCCGGGTGCGTGCCGCCCGCCTTCTGGCCACCAAGCCAACCGGCGGGGCTGTCGAGGTGCTCCTCACCAAACGGCGCGACGATGCGAACTGGGATGCACTGGTTCGGCCGGCCCGGCGGATACACGACGGAACCACGATGACCGCAGGGCCCCTTGTGGTCACGGTTCTCACCGAACCGGACCGAGGCGTCGTTCGGGTCAGTGTCACCGGCGACGGAGACACGGATGATCTGCTCCCGGGTATTGGTGACGTTCCGCTCCCCCCGTACTTCCACGGTGAGCTGGCAGACGACGAGCGGTACCAGACGATGTTCGCCAAGACGATCGGATCGGCGGCGGCGCCTACCGCAGCGCTGCATTTCACCCCACGCTTGGTTGCCCGGCTTGAAGATCGCGGCGTCGAGGTCGCGACCGTCGACCTCGAGGTTGGCCTCGATACCTTCCGACCAATGGAGGATGGCCCGATCGCAGCTCATCGCATGCATCGCGAGCGCTACGTCGTTCCCGCGTTCACCGCCGATGCCGTCTCCCGCACTCGTGCGCGCGGCAGCCGGGTGGTCGCGGTGGGCACCACCGTGGTGCGGACACTCGAATCGACCATCGACGAACACGGCGTCGTGCACCCCGGACACGGGGAAACCGATCTCTTCATCACACCCGGGTTCCAGTTCCGGGCCATCGATGGCGTGGTGACAAACTTCCACGCTCCTCGGACCACGCTGCTAGTCATGGTCGCGGCGATGCTCGGGGAACCGTGGCGGGCCGTCTACGGGCACGCCCTGGCACACGGCTACCGGTTCTTGTCGTTCGGCGATGCGATGTTCATCGACGTGTCGCGATGACCGCGGTCAACTGGGCCTCAACCGGTAGCGATGGTGCCGCCAGGACCGGCGTGATGTCGACGCCACACGGCGCCGTCGACACCCCCAACTTCATGCCCGTCGGCACCCGGGCGACCGTCAAGACCATGGATCGAGACGATCTCGAGGTGGTGGGGGCACAGATCGTCCTCGCCAACACCTACCACCTCATGCTTCGCCCCGGCGAGGACGTCATTGCGACACTCGGAGAGCTGCACGGCTTCATGGCCTGGCCGGGGCCGATCCTCACCGACAGCGGTGGATTCCAGGTGTTGTCGCTCGATCCGAACGTCACCGAGGAAGGGGTCGAGTTCCGCAGCAGCTACGACGGGTCCGCCGTGCACCTCACACCGGAGCGGGCGGTCGAGGTGCAGGAGCGACTCGGTGCTGACATCGCCATGGCGCTCGACGTGCCGGTGTCGTTACCGGCGCCTCGACCGGTCGTCGAAGAGGCCATGGAACGCACTCGACGCTGGGCGGAGCGGTCGATGGGTGCCAAGAAGCGCGACGATCGCGCCCTGTTCGGCATCGTCCAGGGTGGCGTGGAGCCCGATCTCAGGGAGCAGGCGGCCAAGGAGATCGCCGCGATGGGCTTTGCCGGGTTCGGTATCGGGGGCCTCGCCGTTGGTGAGACCTCCCAGGAGCGGGACTTCGCCCTCGAGGCCGTGATCCCGCACCTGCCGGAGGATGGGGTGCGCTATGTCATGGGCCTCGGGGACACCGAGGGATTACTCGCCGCCATCGGGCGCGGCGCCGACTTGTTCGATTGCGTCATCCCGACGCGGCTCGCACGCCATGGCAAGGCGCTGACCAGGACGGGCGACATCTCGATCCAGCGCAGCGAGTGGCGACGTGACGACCGTCCGCTTGATGCTGAATGCCGGTGCCTCACTTGCCGTGTCTACACGCGTGGGTATCTCCGGCATCTCCACACGACGAAGGAACCGCTGGCCGACCGGCTGCTGACACTCCACAACCTGACCTACACGTTCGACCTGTTGAGCGGTGCGCGCCTGGCGATCGTTGCCGGGGAGTACGCGGCGTACGCCGATTCGGTGCTGACCAGCAGACGATCGGCGACTGCTAAGCGGCAACTCGGGTAATCTTGCGGCGCTTCGTCGGCAGGCAATGCCGGCGCACGAATTGGAGATTCCAATGCCCCAGCTGGCGTTCGCGATAGCACCGATCCTCGCCCAGGCAGACGAGGGCGGCAGCAGCAACATTCTCGGGTTCCTGCTCCCTCTGGTCATCCTCGGCGGCCTGTTTTACGTCATGCTCTATCTGCCCCGCCGCCGGCAGGCCAAGAAGGCCGAACGGATGCTCGCGGCCGTCAGCGTCGGCGACGAGATCCGCACCATCGGCGGGATCTTCGGAACGGTGCGATCCGAGGATGACGAGTCCTACACGATCGATCTCGGCGACGGCAACCGCATGCGCATTGCCAAGCGCGCCGTCGCCGAGCGGGTTGAGGACGATACCGAGTGACCCGCCGCCGGATGCTCGTGACCCTGCTGGTCACCGTGGCCATAGCCTGGGGATCGCTCGCCGCCATGTTGTTGGCCGGGTGGGAGGTGAAGCTCGGCCTCGACCTTCAAGGTGGATTCTCCGTTGTGCTGGTGAGCGCCGAGGGAACGGACGAGGACACGCTGCAGACGGCCGTCGAGGTCATGCGGCGCAGGATCGAGGAGCTGGGCAGCGTCCAGGAACCGGAGATTTTCGTCGAGGGAGACCGCCGGATCGTCGTTCAGCTCCCCGGCGTGGAGGACCGGGAACGGGCGTTGCGGGCGGTGGGTACCACCGGCGACATGTCCTTCCGAGCGGTCATCAACATCCTGCCCGAGAGTCCATACTTCACCGACCCCGAAGGTGATCATCCGCCAAACATCAACACCGAGACGGGTTACTCCGATCCCGACGACGTCAACGAGATCGCCTACCTCGAGGCCGCCGACTCTTTTGCCGTCTACGTAGTGGGCCCCGCCTTCCTGACCGGCGTCGATATCAAGGGTGGGGCGGCCCAATTCAGCAGCCAATCCGGTCATGGCGCCGCCGGGGGCTGGATCGTCGTCCCCGATTTCACCGACGAAGGCGGAGAGAAATTCCGCGAGGCCACCGGCGTGCTCGCCGCATTCCCGGTGGGATCGCCCGCGCGACAGATGGCGATCGTGGTCGACGGTGTCGTTCAATCGGCCCCAGCGGTTGCTGCGGGCGTCGTCGTGGAGGAAGGGCTCGACCCAAACGCTGTCGTCATCACGATCGGGCTGAGCGACAACCCGCAGCAGGAATCCGAGGATCTCGCCGCGATCCTCAAGTACGGCGCGCTTCCCACCACATTCGAACGCGAGCGGGTCGAATCGGTCTCAGCGACACTCGGTGAGGACGCCCTTCGCGCCGGGCTCATTGCCGGGTTGATCGGGCTGGCGGCTGTCGCCATCTACATGATCCTGTACTACCGCGTCCTCGGTGTGGTGGCCATCGTCGGGCTCTCCGTGTTTGGCGCGACGCTGATCTCAGCGCTCATCCTGCTCGGCCAGACTCAGGGCACCACCCTCACACTGGCCGGTGTCACCGGCATCATCGTCTCGATCGGGATCACTCTCGACTCGTCGATCGTGTACTTCGAGCGGGTCAAGGAGGAGTACCACACCGGCAGACCGCTGCGCCCCGCGTTCGACCATGCCTTCCCCGGCGCCTTCTCCACCAATCTGAAGGGTGACACGGTCACACTGCTGGCGGCGGTGCTGCTGTGGGTACTGGCCATCGGGCCGGTCAAGGGATTCGCGCTCACCCTTGGCCTGGCGACCGTGATCGATGTGGTCGTTGCCTGGTTCTATACCCGTCCCGCCACCTGGCTGCTCTCGCACTCCCGGCTGCTCGACGGTGGCTGGTTCTCGATCAGAGGTGCCATGGGGAAGACCGGCTCGGAGCCCCCGGCAGGGCACGGGAGCGGTGAAGAGCCGAGCATGGTGGAGGTCGGGACATGAGCGTGCTGACCCGCATGTATCGCGGCGAGACAAACTTCGACTTCGTTGGTGCATCGCGTCGCACGCTTGTTGTTTCTGCGGTGCTGGTCGTGCTCTCCATCCTGCTGCTGTTGCTCCGACCGCTCAACCTCAGTATCGACTTCACCGGAGGAACCGTCGTGGTCGTCTCCAACGAGGCCGATGCCTCTGTCGAGGAGGTGCGCTCGGCGATGAGCGATCTCGGCCTCGGTGGAGCTCGGGTGCAACTCACCGGCGAAGGCAAGTTCATTCGGGTGCAGACGGAGGCCCTCGAGGCCGGACCGCAGGATGACCTGATCGTCGCTGTTGCGGCCGTGGCGGGCGTTTCGGTCAACGAGGTCACGGTCTCGGCCGTCGGGCCGTCCTTCGGAGCAGAAGTGACGAGGTCTGCACTGCAAGCGCTCTTGATCTTCCTGCTGGTGGTTTCGGTGTACATTGCATGGCGCTTCGAGTGGAAGATGGCCGTGGCCGCCCTGGCCGCCTTGTTCCACGACCTCGTCATCACCGGCGGCAGCTTCGCCGCTTTCCAGTTCGTGGTCTCTCCAGCAACGGTGATCGCAGTGCTGACGATCATGGGTTACTCGTTGTATGACACGGTGGTGGTGTTCGACAAGGTCAACGAGAACGTCGAGGACATGCACGACCGGTTTACCTATACCGAGATCGTCAACACCTCCATGAACCAGGTGCTGATGCGGTCGATCAACACATCGCTGACTTCGCTGCTGCCGGTCGGCTCGCTCCTGCTCATCGGATCGCTGGCGTTTGGCGCAGAGACCCTGCGAGAATTCGCCCTCGCCCTGTTCATCGGGATCGCCCTCGGAACGTACTCGTCGATCTTCGTGGCAACCCCCCTCCTGGCGCTGTGGAAGGAACGCGAGGAAGAGTGGATGCGCGGCCGCCGCCGGGTCGAACGAAAACGGGCGGGCGGTGACGCACCCGAGCCGTTGCCGGTGAGCACCGCAGGTGACATGCTCGACGGCGAGGCTGAGGCCACAGATGCCCCCCAAGAGGTGCCGGCCAATCCCGCCGGGGTGACTCCACGCCCACCCAGAAAACGCAAGAAGCGGCGGTAAGCTCCGGCGATGGCGAAAGCCGTCCCCAAAGACCAGGAAAACGATCCCGACGCCCAATTCGAGGGGCTGGTCGAGACGTTCGTCGCTCGGCAGCCCGATGGCGACGAAGCGCTGTTGCGGCGCGCATACCAGGTCGCCGCACGCGCCCACGCGGGTCAGGTCCGTCAGACCGGCGACCCCTTCATCACCCACCCGATCGCGGTGGCCCGAATCCTGGCTGAGTACGGCCTGGACCAGTCAACCCTGGCGGCCGCCCTCATGCACGACGTTGTGGAAGACACCGATGCCACACTCGGAGAGCTCGAAACCGAGTTCGGTGAAGAGATCGCGATGCTGATCGACGGCGTGACCAAGCTCGATCGGATCAAGTCGTCGACCTGGGAGGAGCGCCAGGCCGGGACGATCCGCAAGATGGCGATCGCAATGGCCAAGGACATCCGGGTGCTGCTGATCAAGCTCGCAGATCGAACGCACAACATGCGCACAGTGGCTCCATTGCCAAAGGAGAAGCGCAGGAGAGTCGCCGCCGAGACGCTCGACGTCTACGCCCCGCTCGCCCATCGGCTTGGCGTCCAGGAGATCAAGCACGAGCTCGAGGAGCGCAGCTTCGCCGAGCTGCACCCGAAGCGGCGGGCCAAGCTTCAGGATCAGGTGCGCAGGCGAGCTCCCAAACGCGAGGACTACATCGACAAGGTCATCGCCGACGTGAACGCGGCTCTGGATGATGCTGGAATGGAAGCCGCGGTCACCGGCCGCCCGAAGCACCTGTATTCGATCTACCGAAAGATGGTGGACTCCGGGCTGGAGTTCGATGAGATCCACGACCTCATCGGCATCCGAATCATCGTGCGCGAGATGCGCGACTGTTACGCCGCGCTCGGCCTGATCCACACGATGTGGGCGCCGATCCAAGGCCGGTTCAAGGACTACATCGCGATGCCTAAGTTCAATCTGTACAAGTCGCTGCACACCACGGTCGTCGGCCCCGATGGAAAGCCCCTGGAAGTGCAGATCCGGACCCCAGAGATGCATGAGCAGGCGGAGGTCGGCATCGCCGCCCACTGGCGCTACAAGGACGGCGAGACCGACGACGATCTGCCCCTCGTCGCCGACATTCGCTTTCTGCAGGAGGCCATTTCCGACCCGGCCGAGTTCTTCGATGCGCTGAAGCTCGATCTCTATCAGGACGAGGTGTTCGCTCTCACCCCGCGCGGCGACGTCATGACGCTCTCGTCCGGGGCAACACCGGTCGACTTTGCCTACAGCATTCACACCGATGTCGGACACCGCTGCGTCGGGGCCAAGGTCAATGGGCGGCTGGTGCCCCTTTCGACCAAGATCGAATCTGGTGACATCGTTGAGATTCAGACCTCGAGGTCCGAGGACGCGCATCCCTCGCGCGACTGGCTCAACTTTGTCGCCTCGTCGCGAGCCTCGGCAAAGATCAGACAGTGGTTTTCCAAGCAGCGGCGGGAGTCGGCACTGTCCGACGGCAAGGATGCCCTCACCAAGGAGTTGCGCCGCTCGTCCCTCACGGTAAAGGGGAACGACGAGGTGTTGAAGGCGGTCGCCGAGGAGCTGGGCTACAGCGAAGTCGAGCAACTCCATGGCGCGATCGGCGACGGGAGGGTCAATGCCAAGACGGTGGTCGGCCGGGTGCAGCGGCGCCTTTCGCCGATGGCCGACCCGACCGAGGAGCTCATGGATCGGCTGGTGGCCCCGCCGTCGCGACGCGAGCGCCCTACCCGGGGTGTCATCGTTGAGGGCCTCGATGACATGCTGGTGCGCATGGCGCGGTGCTGCTCACCGGTTCCCGGTGACGACATCATCGGTTTCGTCACCGTCGGCCGTGGCGTCTCCGTCCACCGCTCCGATTGCGGCAACATCGGCTCCCTCGAGGAGCACCCCGAGCGAATGATCGAGGTGAGTTGGGCGCCGGAGCAGTCGGGTTCATTCTTCGTGTGGATTCAGGTTGAGGCGCTCGACCGAGCGCGGTTGCTGCGCGACGTCACCGAGGTGTTGTCGGATCTGGGGGCGAATATCCACACCTCGTCTTCGGTTGCCGGCCGCGACCGGATCGCCTTCCTGCGCTACGAGCTCGAGTTGTCCGAGGCGAACCAGCTGGAGCGCGCGCTCGCCGAGGTCGGTCAGGTCGACGGGGTGTACGACGCCTACCGGCTGATTCCCGGAGCCGGTCCGTGATCATCGAATCCGCAGAGCTGTGGGCGGCGGGTACCAACTGCTACGTGATCGCCCAGGAACACGGCGCCAAGGCGGTCATCGTCGATGCTCCGCCCGACATCGAGGGGGTGTCGGCCTTGCTGAAGGGCCACGACCTGCTCCCGGTGGCCCTGCTGGTTACCCACGGGCACGTCGATCACGCCGGGGGGGCCGGTCAGGTGGTAGAGCGCACCGGCGTCAGCGCCTATCTGCACCCCGATGACGACTGGCTGGCATCGGATCCCGACTCTCAACTCCAGGGCATCTTCGGGTTCCTGCCACCCGAACGCGATCAGTTTGCACCCCCCGACCGCTACACCGATCTCAAACACGGCGACCGGTTGCCGCTGGCCGGCATGACCTTCGAGGTTCGGCACACGCCGGGACACACCCCCGGGCACTGCGTGTTCGTTGTCGAGGACGAGGGCGTGGTGTTCTCGGGTGATCAGCTGTTCGCCGGATCAGTCGGGCGCACCGACCTCCCCCGGGGCGACTTCCGAACGCTCATGGAGTCCATGGAGAGCGAGATCCTCACCCTCGACGACGACACCCGAGTGCTCCCCGGCCACGGGCCGGAGACCACAGTCCGCCGCGAGCGTACGACCAACCCCTTCATCGTTGGCTACACGGTCTAGCAGCCGCGGGGCTGCGAACCCAGGGCTCCCAGACCCGACAGGTGGGGCTGGCAGCCCACGGTTCGTTGGACCTCGCCGAAGCAGGCTGAACCCTGGACTCCCAGACCCGACAGGTGGGGCTGGGAGCCCAGGGTTCGGTGGTGCGCGCAGCTACGCTCCCCGGCGTGACCTTCCGCGCCCCAAAGGGCACCGATGACGTTCTCCCGCCCGAGTCGCGCGACTGGCTGCGCGCCCAGCGCACCTTTATCGACCTGGCCGCGACCTTCGGCTACGACGTGGTGCTTACCCCGCATTTCGAGTCCACTGAGCTCTTTGAACGAGGCGTCGGTGAGGCCACCGAGGTCGTCGACAAGCAGATGTACACCTTCTCCGACAAGGGCGACCGTTCGCTGACGTTGCGCCCCGAGGCGACGGCCAGCCTGGTGCGCGCCATGATCCAGGCGGGGGGCGTGACTGGACCCGCCAAGGTTGCGGTTTGGGGCCCTTTCTTCCGCTATGAGCGTCCGCAGGCGGGGAGACGCCGGCAGTTCTATCAGGGCGACATCGAGTACTTCGGTGAGCCGTCCGCCGACGCCGACGTGGAGGTGATCGAGTTCGGCCACCGGTATCTCGAAGAGATGGGTGTACCGGACGTCGTGGTCGCCATCAACTCGATCGGCGATGGCGATGACCGGATGTTCTACCGGCAGGTCCTTGCGGAGTGGCTCCAGGAGCGAGCCGGCGACCTTTCGGAGGATGCCAGGGAGCGCATATCAACGAACCCGCTGCGGGTGCTCGACAGCAAGGCAGACGCCGACGTGGTCGCCGAGGCGCCGGCCCCGCTCGACTATCTCGGTGGCGCCGCAGCCGAACACTTCGAAGCCGTGCAACGCGGCCTGCGCCGCCTCCAGATCCCGTACCGGCTGGAGTCCCGGCTGGTACGAGGGCTCGACTACTACAACCGCACGGTGTGGGAGTACCTGTCAACCGGTTACGACGCGGCCCAGGACGCCGCCGGGGGAGGGGGCCGCTACGACGGCCTCTTCGAGCTGCTCGGCGGCAAGCCGACTCCGGCGGTCGGAGTCGCCATGGGGATCGACCGGATCATGCTCATGGCCAAAGCATCCGACAATGGTGCACAGTTGGATGCGTTCGTCGTCGTGGCGAGTCCCCAGCGGCGAGACGCCGCGCTCGATCTGGTCTCAGAGCTGCGACGGCGGGGCCTTCGCACCGACATCGAGCTCGCCGGCCGCTCCGTCGGTGCCCAGTTCAAGGCTGCCGACCGACGATCGGCGGCAGCGGCGCTCGTGGTCGGAGATGAGTGGTCGAACGGAGAAGTGACGGCCCGTGACCTTACGACCGGTGACCAGGAGACGATCGCGCTCGAGGACATCGAGCAATGGGTGAGACGCCGATGAAGGACCGGGGCGCGGGAACCCTGCGCACCGAGGACGTCGGAAAGCAGGTGACCCTCGCCGGCTGGGTCAAAGCGAGGCGCGACCACGGCGGCGTAGTCTTCGTCGATCTCCGCGACGCCAGCGGCGTTGTCCAGGTCGTCCTGAACCCCGAGGACGCACCCGCAGACGAGGCCACCATTCACGGCCTGCGCCTCGAGTTTTGCATCGCAGTCACCGGCACAGTGCGAAGCCGCGACGATGACAAGCTCAACCCGGACCTCCCGACCGGGACGATCGAGGTCGGAGCCTCGCAGCTCGAGGTGCTCAGTCCGTCTGATCCGCTTCCGTTCCAGCTCGACGAGCGGATCGAGGCCGACGAGGCTCTCCGGCTCCAGTACCGGTACCTCGACCTGCGGCGAGCTTCGATGTCCGAGAACCTAGTGGCGCGATCCAACGCGATCCGTGCGATCCGCGATGTCATGGATGGGGCCGGGTTCCTCGACGTGGAGACGCCGACCCTGATTGCGTCGACACCCGAGGGGGCGCGCGACATGCTGGTGCCGTCGCGGCTGCGGAAGGGCAACTTCTATGCATTGCCCCAGTCTCCGCAGTTGTTCAAGCAGCTCTTGATGATCGCCGGGGTCGAGCGCTACTACCAGATTGCCCGGTGCTATCGCGATGAAGACACCCGAGCAGATCGCCAGATCGAGTTCACCCAACTCGATTTCGAGGGGTCGTTCTGGGGCCAGGAGGAGGTTCTCGAGACTCTGGAGACCATCGCCACAGCGGCGACGAAGGCGCTCCGCGGGGTTGAGCCCGGGACACCGTTCCCCCGAATGACCTGGCGAGAGGCGATGAACCGCTACGGCACCGACAAGCCCGACATTCGGTTCGGAATGGAACTGGTCGATCTCGGATCGCTCTTCGATGGCACCGAGTTCAAGGCCTTTGCCGGCGTCCTTTCCGCCGGCGGCACCGTTCGAGGAGTCAACGCCGGTGTCCTCGAGCTCTCGCGCTCCGCCCTCGATGCCCTCGTGTCGAGAGCCCAAGAACTCGGAGCCAAGGGGCTGGTCTGGATGGTGGTCGAGGAAGACCAGTCTCTGCGATCACCGGTGGCGAAGTTCCTGACGGAGGCGGAGCAGCGAGCGCTGCGCGATGAGCTTGACGCCAACAGCGGCGACGTGCTGCTGATCGTCGCCGACGACCCGGGAGTGGCGTTGCCGGTCCTTGGGCAGATTCGCCTCGAGCTCGGCCAGCCCGCAGACCACGATGAGCTTGCCTACCTGTTCGTCGTCGACTTTCCGGTGTTCGAGCTGAACGAGGACGGCGACTTCGTTCCGCTGCACCACCCCTTCACGGCACCGGTCGACGTCGAGCAGATGCGCGAGGACCCCGGACATGCCATCTCCAAGGCATATGACCTCGTCGTCAACGGGTCGGAGCTCGGGTCGGGCTCGGTGCGGATTCACGATCCCGGGGTGCAGGCCCAGGTATTCAACATTCTGGGGATCAGCAGGGAGGACGCAGAAAGCCGATTCGGCTGGTTCCTCGAAGCGCTCCGCTACGGCACCCCGCCCCACGCCGGCTTTGCGATCGGCATCGACCGCCTCGTCGCCATACTCCAGAACGCGCCGAACATCCGTGAGGTCATCCCCTTCCCCAAGACTCAGACCGGTGCGGATCCGCTGACCGGATCTCCTTCCCGGGTCGAGGAGGAGCAGCTCCGCGACCTCGGCATCGAGGTGCGCGACGAGGTTCTGGTCGAGTGGGCCCAGGCAGAGACGCCGGGTGACTGACGCCGACCTGTTCTCGGAGCAGCGCGCCGAGCGTAGGCGCGCCAACGCCCCCCTGGCGGCGAGGATGCGGCCCGCCACTCTCGACGAAGTCGTCGGCCAACCGCACCTCCTCGCCGCAGGCGCCGCCTTTCGCACCATGGTCGAGGCCGGCAAGCCGGTATCGATGATCCTGTGGGGTCCGCCGGGCTCTGGGAAGACCACGCTGGCGAGGCTGGTCGCTTCCAACAGCGGTGCCCGCTTCGAGCAGCTCTCAGCCACATCCGCAGGCGTCAAGGACGTGCGCGAGGTGCTGGCGATGGCGACCCGCCGGGTCGAGGAGGATGAGGGAAGGACCGTGCTCTTCCTCGATGAGATCCACCGGTTCACCAAGGCCCAGCAGGACGCCCTGCTTCCCGGTGTCGAAGATGGGATCGTCATCCTCATCGGTGCCACCACCGAGAACCCGTTCTTCGAGGTCAACTCGCCGCTGATTTCTCGCTCGACGATGTTCCGTACCGAAGCGCTGGCTCCCGCCGAGGTGGCCGATCTCGTCGGCCGGGCCCTGGGCGATCCGGTGCGCGGTCTCAGTGGGCTCACCATCGAAGACGATGCGCTCGAAGCACTCGCCGAGCGGGTCGGAGGTGACGCCAGGCTTGCACTCAATGCCCTCGAGGTGGCAGCAACCCTCGCCGAAGGGCGCGGCAGGAGCGAGATCACCCTCGATGACGCCACCGAGGCGCTGCAGCGCCGGGTGATTCGCTACGACAAAGGCGGCGATCGGCACTACGACGTCATCTCGGCGTTTATCAAGTCGATGCGCGGTTCCGACGTCGACGCCACGCTGTACTGGCTGCACACGATGATCGAGGCGGGGGAGGACCCGAAATTCATCGCCCGTCGCATGGTGATCCTTGCTTCCGAAGATGTCGGACTCGCCGACTCGCGGGCGCTTGGCGTTGCCGTCGACGCCTTCCGGGCGGTCGAGGTCATCGGGCTCCCCGAGGCGGCGTATGCGTTGACTCATGCCGCCCTGTATCTGGCAACCGCTCCGAAGTCGAACTCGATTGCAATGGCGATCAGGGCGGCCAGGGAAGCCGTTGATGGAACGCCCGGCGCAGACGTACCCCCACATCTCCGCTCGGCTGCGACAGCGGGGGAGCGCGATCTCGGCATCGGAGTCGGCTATCGGTACCCGCACGATGATGCGGCGGGGATCATCCCGCAGCAGTACTTGCCCGACGGGCTCGACCTATCTCTGTATCGCCCGGGCGACGCCGGCGCCGAGACCGATGTCGGCGACCGGCTACGGGCCATCGACGAGATCCTCGGCAAGGACCGCTGACTACTGCCTGGCCATGATTCGGTGGTAGGTCTGCTCCGGGTCCTCGAGGTGGCTGACGTCGTCGTCCTCGAGGTCGATCTGGACCCACTGGATGCGCCCGTTGAAGGCATTCTCTTGACCGGATCCGTAGTCGTCAGTCACCGGGGATGCGCTATCGACGCCGATGTCCATCGTCTCATCGGCGGAGAAGATGAACGGCACCGTTCGATCGATGCGAGCCTCGGCGACGACATTGCCATTGACGAGCATCGTCCCGGTGCCACCGGCTCCCGGCGCCCCGCCGTCGAAGTCGAACTGATACTGCACCGTTGCATTCCCCGGCTTCAGCGCCTCTTCGGCGC
>CAXMOP010000118.1:0-2284 GCA_964195155.1 uncultured Kiloniellales bacterium
CTTCGACGGCGGCGACGGCTCGGACCATGGTCCCGACATGGCGCGTGGCGTGGCCAGGGTGCCGGACAAGCTCATCGACGATGTGATCGAGGCCGCTGAGGAGTGCCCGGGCGAGTGCATCATGATCGAGCCCTACACCGAGTCGGTGATCGCCGGCCGGGGGATCTAGCTGCCGGCCGGCTGCGGCGCGACGTACGTGATCACGGTAAAGGAGAGGTAGGCGATCGCAACCGCCACGGCGATGGGGATGACCGCCGCCGCCTCGAGCCCAACCGTTGCGGCTGCGATGAGGGTCAGGCTGAGCGGCGCGTTGAGGAAGGCCCCCGGTACCGCCGCCATCATCGCCGCAACCGCAAGTGAGAGCGGTACGCCCGGGATCAAAAGATGAACCAGGACTCCGGAGGTGCCTCCGATGAAGATCATCGGGAACACGTTTCCACCGAGAAAGCCGGCTGACAGACTCAGCGAGACGGCGATCATTTTCGCAATCAGCACCACGGCGACGAACCCGGTGCTGACCAGTGTGGCGCTCTCGATGACGGTGCTCAGCTGGGCGCTCCCCGAGCTCAAAGTCAGCGGCAGCGCCATGGCGATCAACCCGACAAGGGCACCACCGATCGTGGCGCGCACCAGAGGATTGGTGAGACGACCCGATGCGCGGCTGATGGCAACGTTGATGACGACGATCATCAGCAGCGTGAGGGCGGCGAAGACCCCAAGCAATGCGCCAACCAGCAAGTCGGCGAATTCAAAGGTGTACGACGGAACCTGATAGGCATCGAGCAGGGTGCTCTCGGTGATCCCGAAGAACACCACAAATCCGATCGTTGCCGCGATCAGCTGGGGGATGAACGCCGCCACATACCGGCGCTTTTCGGTCGGCGAGAGCTCGGAGGTGAGCACTACGGCGAATAGGGGCGCGCTGAAGGCCGATCCCATGCCGCCGGCCATGCCCGTGAGCGTGTATTCGGTTTTTGCCTCGCCCTCACCGGTGCCCCAGCGGGTCACGACCCAGGCGCCGATTGCTCCGCCCCCAACCGCCAAACCGAAGGAGGGTCCGAGGCTGGCTCCGACGATGAGGGACACGGCCGACACCAGGACCAGGCGAGGCCCGCTCAACGGATCGACCCATCCGCTTTGTATGAAGGCAACGGCACCGGGGACGTCGTCCGGGATGTCGAGCCCGCGGCGCAGCACGGCCACGAGCAACCCGCCGGCGGCGGTGAGCGGAATCCACCACCATTCTCCGGCCCACCACCCGCTCTCGGCGTCTCCGAAGAAGAACGCGGTGCCGATCCCGGCGGCTGCTGTATAGATCAGAGCGAGAACGCCTGCCGCCAGGCCGATCGGCACGGCGAAGCCAAGGAGTCGGCGATACCAGGCCTGATCGAGCGGGAGCACGCCGAGACCATAACGAATTCGATCCAGCGCTTGCGTGGCAGGTCGGAGGAGGGGCCGTTGAAGCTGATCGCAGTCACCGCAGCGCTTGCCGCAACATTGCTCGCTGCGTGTGGAGGTGCTGCAGGGCCGGCGGTGACGTCGAGCAGCCTGGCGCCCGCTCCATCGACGACTACAACCACGGCGGCTGCGACGACGACCACCACCGTCGCCGCGACCTCGACTACAGAGACGACCGCTACCAACGTCGTGACGACGATCGACGTTGTCGGTGACGACGCGCTCACCGCTCAGACCGAAGCAGCGCTCCAGCTTCTCGCCAAGGACGCGGCCGACGGTTACGCCCAGGTGGTCGCATATATCCTGACGATCGAGTCGGTGGTTGCCGGCTCCGGCATGGACGTGTTCACCAAGACCTACCTGGTCGGTGACGAGACCGCTTTTGCCCCCGGGTTCGATGATGACGACCAAACCGTGTGGCTGGCCGGCACGATCGTGCATGACTCATGTCACAGCAGGCTCTACAGCGACGGTGAGGAGTACATCGGCCGCAACGCCGAGCTGGCGTGCATGCTCGACCAGTTGGCCGCCCTCGAGTCGATCGACAGTGACTTCTTCGAGGACTACGTCCAGGGGCTCATCGACGGCGTCGACGACCCGGAGAACGCATAATGGAACGATCCGAACCGGCACTGGTAGACGACCGGCACGCCGGCATCGGCCTCGTTTCGGTCACCTAGATCGAGACCGTGTACACCAGGGCCGTTCCCTCGAGCACCACGGTGCCGTCCTGATTGGTGATGGTGGTGCGCAATGTCGTGATCGGCTTGTCGGGCCGCACCTCGAGCACCTCGACCTCGGCAGTGATCTCATCGCCTGGTCGCAC
>CAXMOP010000119.1:0-1695 GCA_964195155.1 uncultured Kiloniellales bacterium
CGAGCCGCCCTACCCGCGGCAAGGCGGGTTGTCGTTTCAGGTTCCAAGCTCCCGATGGACGGTCGTCATCTCAGCCGGGCCCTCCTGGGTAGACCTCTCTCCACCGGTGATCAGGTCACCATTCCCTCCGGCTACGGGACCGAGGAAGACGCCCCCGTTCCCTTCGACATCGCCAATATCGACCCCGATGGGGCAGCACTGGTCTCGCAGGCGACAGTGTTCATCACCGAAGCCGATTCCAAGACACAGCCATTGATGACCCACGAGGCAGGCCGGGTCGCCGGCGACGGTCCCACCACCGCTGATGCGCTGTTGGCCGGTCTCGACACCGAGTTGGAGACGCTGACGGCATGGACATCACTGCTGACTTCGGCCGAGCACCTCCCGGAAGCTTGGGGACTGCCCCGGGTCGCCGGAATCATCCTCGAAGGCCCCCCCGGCTGCGGAAAATCTGAACTGGTTGCGGCTGCTGCCAATCGCGTCGGGGCTGCAGTAAAGGAGGTAACGGTCGATCTGGTGTTCAAACCGGAGCGCTTGGTCGACGTCCTGGAGAAGGCCGTAAAGACGACGGTCACCCCGGCAGTCCTGTTTGTCGACCGGATCGAAGCGGTCGCCGGTGACGATGCCATGTTCCGCACCCAGGTAGCGGCGATCATGCGCTGGTTCCTGGACGCAGTGGCCGAAAAGGATCGCCTGGCGTGTGTTCTAGGGGTTTCGTCGCGACCAGCCCTCGATGCCTCAGTGTCGGCCTCCCCGCTGCTCCCCCGCACCCTGACCGTGCCCCCACCGAATCTGGAACGGCGCGCCCTGCTGTTCGAATCGGCGATGCGACGGGTTCCCACAGACGATCTCGACTTCGATGCAGTGGCTGCTCGCACCGCCGGGTTCTCCGGGGCCGACATTGTCTCGGCTGTAGTTCACGCCTCGGCGCTGTCTGCCGGCTCGGGAAAGCCGGTGACGATGACCACTCTTCTGGAGGCCGCAGCCGACACCACACCCAGCCTGGGTTCGATGCCGACGGGTGACGTCCCCTCGTACGGATTCGAGAAGGTGGCGAATCTCGCCGAGGTAAAGGAGCGCCTCACCGAATCGGTCATCTGGCCGATCACCGATCCCGACCGGTTCGGACGACTCGGGATCGAGCCACCGCGAGGTCTCCTGCTGTTCGGGCCGCCGGGTACCGGCAAGACGTATGTGATCAGGGCGCTGGCCCACGAGTCGGGTGCCGCGTTCTTCCCGGTCAAAGGTGCCGAACTGCTCGACAAGTACGTCGGCGAGTCCGAGCGTGGGGTGCGCGAGGTGTTTGCCCGCGCTCGTGCGGCCGCCCCAGCCATCATCTTCTTCGACGAGCTCGACGCTCTTGCCCCGGTCCGGGGCCGGTCGACTAATTCGGTCACCGACAGCGTCGTCGCCGCCCTGCTTACCGAAATGGACGGCGTCTCGGAGCGTGGCCAGGTGGTCGTAATCGGTGCGACCAATCGCAAGGATCTAATCGATTCGGCACTGCTGCGACCGGGAAGGCTCGAGACCCATCTCGAACTCGGATTGCCCGAGACGTCGGCACGGCGCGCGTTGCTGGGCATCACCGATGTTCCGTTTGGTGACGATGTGGATCTCGATGTCCTCGCCGAACAGACCGAGGGTTTCTCCTTTGCCGACCTGACCGGGTTGCTGCGGGAAGCCGCGCTGGCGGCT
>CAXMOP010000120.1:0-15447 GCA_964195155.1 uncultured Kiloniellales bacterium
CCCGCGACCCGCGACCCGCGACCCGCGACCCGCGACCCGCGACCCGCGACCCGCGACCCGCGACCCGCGACCCGCGACCCGCGACCCGCGACCCGCGACCCGCGACCCGCGACCCGCGACCCGCGACCCGCGACTGTTGACTCGCGACTCTTAACCCGCGACCCGCGACCCGCGACTGTTGACTCGCGACTCTTAACTCGCGACTCGCGACTCTCATCCCGCTTCCGAAGCAACTGCCGCCGCGGCGGCGGCCGCGGCCGCGGGATCTCCCAGGTATTCGCTCTCGATGGGTCGGAGATCCGCGTCGAGCCGGTACAGCAGCGGCAGACCGGTCGGGATGTTGACCGACGCGATCTCATCGTCCGGTATCGCGTCGAGGTGCTTGACCAGGGCCCGCAGGCTGTTGCCGTGCGCGGCCACCAGCACCTGCCGATCGTCGCGCAGGTCGGGCACGATGCGATCGTGCCAGTACGGCAGCACGCGGCCCAGCACGTCGGCGAGGCTCTCACTGGCGGGAATCGCATCGGGAGCCATCCAGGCGTAGCGCGCGTCGTTGACGGCGTGGCGGGGGTCGCCTGACTCGAGCGGCGGCGGCGCAACCTCATAGGATCTTCGCCAGATCTTGACCTGCTCGGCGCCGGCCTCTTCGGCAACGGACTTCTTGTTCTGTCCCTGGAGCGCTCCATAGTGTCGTTCGTTGAGCCTCCAGTGCTTGCGCATTGGTATCCAACCGAGACCCATTTCGGCGAGGGCGAGGGATCCGGTATCGATGGCCCGGCGGAGCACCGAGGTGTGAACGGCGTCAGGTGCGACCCCGGCATCGCGCATGGTCACGCCGGCACCTCGCGCCTCCTCAATCCCTCGCTCCGAAAGCTCGACGTCCGTCCAGCCGGTGAACACGTTCTCGAGGTTCCAGACGCTTTGGCCATGGCGCAGCAACACCAACGAATACGCCATCGGTCACTCCTCGCCCACGGGCTTGACCGCGATCCTACGCAGTCTCCACAGCGGCGTGAGCAAGCCACTTCGCGAGGGGATGTTGTGGGAAAACTCCGCCTCTTCCTTCGGCGATAGCAGCTGGAAGTGGCGCCCTTCGCATTTGCGGATCGCGGCGGCGAAGGTCTCCCTCCCCGTGCGATCGGCATCCTCCCCCGGTTCAGCCAGAACGATCGATAACCGCACCTCGCCGTGCTCCAGATCGGCTTCGGTATCGACCTCGACCACCCGGTCTGTGGCGGTCAGCGCGTCGATGACCCGGTCGAGATGATCGCGCAGGGTGTCGTCCTCGTCCCAGGGAATTGGGCGTGCCACTGCAAACTCGCCGACGAGGCGAACGAGCGGCTCCGTCATGCCCAGTAGCGAACTATCGAGGCGAATTCGTCCGGGTCGAGGCTCGCGCCTCCCACCAGGGCACCGTCGATGTCTCGTTTCGCCATCAAGCCCGCGATGTTCCCCGGGTTGACCGATCCTCCGTAGAGGATCCTCACTCCCTCGGCGGCTCCGCCATGTTGGTCGGCAATCAGCCCCCGGATGAACGTCGCCATCCCTCCGGCGTCGTCGGCCGATGCGGTTCTTCCGGTCCCGATTGCCCAGATCGGCTCGTAGGCGATCACCGACGACTCGACCTCGTCGCCGCT
This sequence comes from uncultured Kiloniellales bacterium, assembly GCA_964195155.1. Taxonomy (GTDB): domain Bacteria; phylum Actinomycetota; class Acidimicrobiia; order Spongiisociales; family UBA5794; genus JACZST01. The sequence goes on from CAXMOP010000120.1 coordinate 1,638, forward strand.
CAACCCTTGCAAACCCGCCAGCACCTGGCCCGACACCTTCTGTTCGCTGTGGTCGGCGTCTCGTTCTTCATCGGTCTCACCGACGCAGAGAATCGGTGTCATTTTGTGCCGGAGGACCGCGGCCATCTTGCGATTGGCATCCCCGTCGGACTCGCCAAACAACTCTCGCCGCTCGGAGTGGCCAACGATCACATACGTCACCGCAAGCTTGGCCAGCATGACCGGAGAGATCTCCCCCGTGTAGGCGCCCTCGTCATCCCAGTAAACGTTCTGTGCGCCGAGGCGCATCACCAGGTGGTCGGCTTCGATGACCGTCTGCGCAGAGCGCAGCGCGGTAAAGGGAGGAGCCACCACGACGTCGGCTCGCTCGTAGTCACCCGGTTCGAGGCGGTAGCTGAGCTTTTGCACCATCTGGATGGTCTCGAGATGGGTTGCGTGCATTTTCCAGTTCCCGACCATCAAGCTCTTTCGCATCTCAGGCCCACTTTTCCAATGCAACAATGGCCGGCAACGGCGCTCCCTCGAGGAGGGCCAGCCCCGCCCCTCCCCCGGTCGAGAGGTGGCCGACCGACCGATCGAGCCCGACGACTCGCAGCGCCGCGACCGTGTCGCCGCCGCCAACAACGCTATACCCGTCGGACGCCGCGACGGCCCTGGCGACGCCGGTGGTGCCCGATCGGAATGACTCCCATTCGAAGACACCCATCGGCCCGTTCCAGAACACGCGCTCGGCTTCTTCGATTACCGGGCCAAAGGACGCAACGGCGGCGGGGCCGATGTCCATCCCGATGGTTCCCGCTGGTATGCCGGTTCCCGGCACCACGCGGTGGTCGGCATCGGCGTCGAACGAATCGGCAACAACCAGGTCCTCGGGCAGAACGATCTTCGAGCCGTCTGGCCCATCAAGCACCCTGCGCACCTCGTCAATCCGAGACGCATCGACCAACGAGTCACCAACCTCGTACCCCCCGGCGGCGAACAGGGTGAAGCACATGCCCCCACCGACCAGCATCAAATCGACTTCCGGAAGGAGCGCCTCGATCACCCCGAGTTTGTCGGCGACCTTGGCGCCCCCAAGCACGACTACGTAGGGCCGGGATGTGTTGTCAAGGAGGCGGCCAAACGCCGCTACCTCAGCGGCGAGCAGGTTCCCTGCTGCCGATCTCATCCGCTCGGCAGTCCCAACGTTCGATGCATGGGCACGGTGCGCGGTACCGAAGGCGTCGTTCACGAAGAGCGGCGCCAGCCTGGCGAAGGCCGCGGCGAGGGAAGGATCGTCGACGGTCTCTCCCGCTTCGAAGCGGGTGTTCTCCAGCACGACGACGGCATCCGGCGGTGCGCCTGCAACCACGGCCTCGACTTCGTTGCCGATTACGCCCGGTGCCTGGACGACGGGGAAGCCGCCAAGGGCTCCAAGCGCCCGGCCCACCGGGGTCATGCTCAGCGCGGGATCTGGTCCGTCGGGCCGGCCAAGGTGGCTGGCAACGATCACCCTGGCGCCCCGGGACCGCAGGGCCTCGATGGTTCCCAGGCTGGCCCGAATACGGAAGTCGTCGGCGACCGCCCCGTCGGCGAGCGGGACATTGAGGTCGGCGCGGACAAGCACGCGCTCGCCGGCAACCGGCAAATCATCGATGGAGGGCAGCGTCATGTCAGGAGAACTTACGCACCAGGTCGACGAGTCGGGCCGCGTACCCCATCTCGTTGTCATACCAACCGAACACCTTGACCATGTCCTGGTTCACCATCGTTGACTTGGCGTCGAGCACGACCGAGTGCGGATCGCCAACGATATCGGTCGAGACGAGCTCTTCTTCGCTGTAGCGCATGATGCCCTTGAGTGGGCCATCCGCGGCATCCTTGAAAGCAGCGTTGACCGCGTCGACGGTGACCCCGTCGGCATCCACGGACACCACCAGGTCGGTGATCGAGCCGTCGGAGACCGGAACTCGCAGTGCCTTTGCCTCGAGCTTGCCCACCATCTCGGGCATGACCTTTCCCACGGCCGTCGCCGCACCCGTCGACGTCGGAATAACGTTGATCGCCGCGGCCCTCGCCCGCCGCAGATCCTTGTGGACGAAGTCCAGGATCGACTGATCGTTCGTGTAGGCATGCACGGTGGTGAACATGCCGCGCCTGATGCCAAAGGTGTCGTTGAGCACCTTGACCATGGGCGCCACGCAGTTTGTCGTGCACGAGGCATTGGAGATGATCCTGTGCTGAACGGGATCGAGGCCGTCGTCGTTCACACCGAGCACCACCGAGTAGTCGGGGTCGCCCATCGGGGCCGACACGATCACCCACTTTGCGCCGGCTTCGATGTGCTGGGAGGCGCTCTCGTGGGTACGAAACACGCCGGTGGACTCGATGACCAGGTCGACATCGAGGTCGCCCCACGGCAACCGCGTCGGGTCCCGTTCGGCGAGGACCGCGATGCTGTCTCCGTCCACTACAAGCTCATCGCCGTCGAGACTGACCGAACCGGGATACCTGCCGTGCACCGAGTCGTGCTTGAAGAGATAGGCCAGGGTCTCGGGATCAGAGAGGTCATTGATCGCGACCACCTCGATATCCGTCATGGCTTCTTTGAGTCGTGCCCAGGTTGCACCGACGCCTTCTGCATTAGTGATGTCGGCATCGGAAACGGCCTGTTTCAGGCTGGCGTACACATCGCCACCTTGAGACGCTCTGAGAAAGTTGCGGCCGATGCGGCCGAAGCCATTGATTGCTACGCGCATGACAGCGCCCTCTCCTTCGAATCACATCGGCCGTGGCCAAATCCGTTGATTGCTACGCGCATGAGGAGCCTTCCGGGAATCTTGGGGTTACGTTTCTGTGAGTCCCCGGAGCACCTCCCCGAGCCGGGAAGTGTCGTGACTCGGCCGCTCGGCGCCCTGGTCGAGCAGGTCCGCTGTGACCAGATCTCCGCCGTAGGTGGCAATCGCCTCGCCGTCGACGGCCAACGCCTCAAGCGGTGGATCGACGGACACCGGGGAATCGCTGGCGACGATAGCACCGGGAGGGCGCATCCCGGTCATGTGTAGCAGCGCGTCGAGGTGGTCGGCGGCGTCCAGGCCGAGGGTCTCGCCGTCCTGGGTAACGATGTTGGTCACGTAGACCAGATCGGCATCCGCCCGGTTGACCGCGTCGACGATACCGGGAACAACCAACGCCGCGATTACCGATGTATACAGGCTGCCGGGCCCGAGCACGATCTGGTCGGCCGACTCGATGGCCAAGACGGCCGACTCGCTGGCTTCCGCGTCCGCAGGGGAAACCCCGATGTGCTCGACCGAGCCGCGGGCGACGGCGATGTTGACCTGGCCCTTGACCGGCAGCCCGTCGATTGTCGCTTCGAGAACGAGGTGCAGCGGGGACGCCGGGATCACCGACCCGAGGGCGCCGAGGAGGTTCTCCGACGATCGCAGGGCGAGCTCGAAGGATCCTTCGATGTCGGCGAGTGCAGCGATGATCAAGTTGCCCAGCGAGTGGCCCTCAACGTCGGCGCCGGTGAAGCGGTATTCGAAGAGCCGGCGCCACACCGATTCCTCCGGCGTCAGTGCGATCAGGCACTTCCGAATGTCACCGGGCGGCGGTATGTCGAGCGATGGCGCCAGTCGGCCCGACGAGCCACCGTCGTCTGCGACCGTCACGATCGCATCGATGCTCCCGGCGTAGCTGCGGATCGCTCCTAATGCCCTGGCTAATCCGGTACCCCCGCCGATCGCAACGACGTGTGGTCCTCCCCCACCGAACTCCAGCACCTCGAGAAGGGTTTCGGCTTCAGTGCCGGTGTGCATCGTCTTCGCCAAGACCCGCGTCGCGGTGGTGGACGGTGACCTCGACGCCGGCGGCGCGAAGACGCTCTTCGATCTCGTCTGCGATTGCCACCGACCGATGCCGACCGCCGGTGCACCCGATGCCGATCGTCAGATAGGATTTTCCCTCGGCCTCGTATTCGGGGATGAGGAACTCGAGCAGGTCGGTCACCCGCTCGACGAAGGTTCCGGCCTCAGCGTGAGAGAAGACATAGTCGCGTACGTCCGGATCTCGCCCGGTCTGGTCCCTCAGCTCCGGGACCCAGTGTGGGTTGGGGAGGAAGCGGGCGTCGAAGAGCAGATCGATGACCCGCGGTACGCCGAGCTTGAAGCCAAACGAGGTCACGTCGACCTGGAGGCGTCCTTCGGGCAGGCCGCGGGCAAACGCGTTCCGAAGACGGTCACCGAGCTGGTGAACATTCAGGTCCGTGGTATCGGCGATGACGTCGGCCAGCGCCCGAACCTCAACGAGACCGACGCGCTCGCTGGCAATCGACTCCCCGAGCGTTGCGTCCGGCATGGGGTGCGGGCGCCGATTCTCCTCGTACCTTCGGATGAGCACCCGATCATCTGCGTCGAGATAGAGCACCGTGGTGCGCAGACCCCGATCGCGAAGCACCGTCACGGCCTTGGCCAGTTCGTCGGCAGTGACGCCACCTCTCGTGTCGACCACGACGGCAAAGCGATCCCGATCGCCGTCCCCGACACCGGAGCCTTCGACCACATCGACGATCAGGTTCGCCGGCAGGTTGTCGATGACGAAGAACCCGAGGTCCTCGAGGATGTTGGCGGCAGCAGACCGCCCGGCACCCGACATTCCGGTGACCACGACGACATGGGGGTCCTGGGGTTCCGCTCCGTCATCCATCGCCTTAGCCATGCTTGCTGGGGCGGCTCGCAGGGGCTCGCCGCCCGACTGCCTGACCGTCGGTGGACGTGATGCGAAGCGACTCGATGGCAGCCCATATCTCGCGGGGGCTCAGCCGCCCTCTCGCCTGACCGTCGGTGGACGTGATGCGAAGCGACTCGGTGGCAGCCCATATCTCGCGGGAACTCGGCCGCCCTCTCGCCTGACCGTCGGTGGACGTGATGCGAAGCGACTCGGTGGCGGCTCGTAGCTCGCGACTCGCGACTCGCGACTCGTGACTCGCAACTCGTGGCTCAATCATGCAGTGTCTCCCACAGGGCTTCCGCCACCCTATCGGGAACTACCCCGGCCAGGTCCTCTTTTGAAGCGGCCCTGATCCCCTTCAGTGAACCGAACCTGCGAACGAGTACCTTCTTCCTCGCCGGGCCGACGCCGTCGACGTCGTCGAGGATCGAGTCGATCATTCTCTTGCTGCGCAGCGTGCGGTGATAGGTGACCGCAAACCGGTGCGCCTCGTCACGAACCCGCTGGAGCAGATAGAGCGACTCCCTACCCCGCTCGATGGTGAGCGGCTCGCCGACTCCCGGTAGATAGACCTCCTCCAGGCGCTTAGCGAGGCCCACCGCCGGTATGTCGAGCCCGAGCTCATCGAGCACCGCCACCGCCCGGCCCAATTGCCCTGCTCCTCCGTCGACAACGACGAGGGAAGGCGGATAGGCGAACCTACCCCGCTCTGCCTGTGGCCGCTCGCGGTCGGCGAGGTACGCGGTGAATCGACGGCGCAACACCTCTTCCATGGCGGCGAAGTCATCCTGACCTGCAACGTTCTTGACCTTGAACTTCCGGTAGTCCGAACTGCGGGGCAGGCCGTCTTCAAACACCACCATCGAGCCGACGGTGTCGCTTCCCTGGATCGTCGAGATGTCGTAGCACTCGATGCGCAGCGGCGGCTCATCGAGCTCGAGGACTTCCTGAAGATCATTGAGCGCACGGGCCCGCGCGTTGTGATCGGAGTGCCGCCTCATGCGGTGACGGCGAAACTCCTCGCCGGCGTTGTCGATCGCGGTCTGCAGGATTTGGCGCTTCGACCCGCGCATGGGGACACGGAGCGAGACCGGTCCCTCCCTGCGGTCGACGAGCCATGCCTGCCACAACTCGTGATCGTCCGGCAACTCCTGCACCAGGACCGACCGCGGCGGCGGCTCCGAGCCGTAGAGCCGGCCGAGCAGGATTCCGACCAGCGCCGGTGTCGTGACTTCTTCGACGCGATCGACAACGGTCGTCTTCCTTCCCGTCACGCGGCCGCGCCGAACGTGCAAGACCACGAGCACCGCTTCGAGCTCGTCGAGAGCCAGACCGATCACATCGAAGTCTTCTCGTCGATCGGTGACGAGCTCTTGACGCTCCATGGCGCGGCGCACCGCGACGAGGCGGTCTCGCAGCCGCGCCGCCTGCTCGTATTCCTGCTCGTCGGAGGCAGACCCCATGTCGGCTTCGAGCCGATCGACAATCGCTGCGGTGTCTCCGGCAAGAAACGCGGCGAGGCCCTCTACATGTTCCGCGTAGGTTTCGGCGTCGACCGCCCCCACGCAGGGCGCCGAGCACTTCTCGATGTGGGCGAGCAGGCACGGCCGCCCTGCTGCCTCATGGCGCCGATACTTGGCGTCGGAACAGGTGCGGATCGGAAAGGTACGCAGCAGCAGATCGAGCGTTTGCCGGATCGAATAGGCGTGGGCGTACGGCCCGAAGTACTGGACGCCCTTCCGCTTCTTGCCACGCATCACCATGGCCCTCGGCCATTCCTCATCGACCGTGATTGCGAGGTACGGGAAGCTTTTGTCGTCGCGCAGCCGGATGTTGAACCGCGGCTGGTGCTCCTGCACGAGCGAGTACTCGAGCATGATGGCGGCGACATCGCTCGGGGTGACGATCCATTCGATGGTTTCAGCGGCGGACGTCATCGCCCTGGTCTTTATCGGCAGATCGGCGGCAAAATAGTTGGGAACCCGCTTCCGCAGCGACTGGGCCTTGCCGACGTAGAGGACCTTCCCGTGCGCGTCACGAAACAGATAGACGCCGGAGCTGTCGGGAATCTCGGAGGAGGTAGGACGGGTAACCACGCCTCGAAGGATATCGAGCTACGAGCTGCGAGCTACGAGCCGCCACCGAATTGCTTCGCATCACCTCTGGTGACGGTCAGGCAGTCGGGCGGCGAGCCCCTGCGAGCCGCCCAACAAACATGGCTATCGGTGCATCAGCCGATCGAGCACCCCGCCCTTGGCCAGATCGACCGAGGTTGCTTGCAGGATCGCAAGGTCCCGGCTGGTGAACCACGGAGGTGCTCCGTCGTAGACGTCGAGCTGGGGAACCGCCGCGGTGATCTCCGCTGCCGACCCGGCTCGAACGTAGCCCCAGATCGCGCCGGTGCCGTATTCGTAGGCGACCAGGTGGTTCTTCATACTGCCCTCCTCCAGGATCGACCCTTCTGGTATCGGGCCCCTGCCTCAATTGCTTGAGCGCACCCAACGCGCTCCGAGGAAGCGGGGTATCCCCTCCTGGCCCGCGTAGGCGGGCTCTCGTTCGATCGCACTCGGACCCAGGGCAGTCTCCTCGAGCGAGTCGAGGGCCCATCCCGACGCGGCCGCCATCGAGAGCAGGCTGGCAACCGACCGATGGTAGAAAACCACGTGGCCCGATCCTGCCGGATGCTTCGAGGACCCATTCGTCAGGTAGCTCCCCCAACGCCACAGCACTTCCCCGTCGAGGTCGACCACCGGGCCGGATCCCGGGGAGGTGAAGCCCGGATGATTGATGACCACGATCAGCGATCCGCCGCTCCTCACGACCCTTGCGGCTTCCGAGAAGAAGGTTGCGGCGTCCTCAACCAGGTCGAGCACGAACACCGAAAGCGCCGCAGCCACCGATCCGTCGCGAAGCCACGGCAATCCGGGGAGCCGGGCGCACACCACAGGTGCTGCGTCCACCGCATCGGCCAGCAGCAACAGCGAGCGGTCACAGCCGAAAGCCTTGCGGCCGGATCTGCTGAACCAGCGCAGCCATTGACCTTCGCCGCAGCCAAGCTCGATGACCAGCCCCGCATCGGACGGCACGAGGCGTTCCAGCATCGGCTCAACGTCCTCTCGATATACCGGATCGGTGGTGGCCTCGCGTCGCCACCACACAGCAATGTCGTCCCAGTTGTCGAGCGCTTCAGGCACACCTTCAGGCACAGGGGGTCGGCTCCGAAACCAGTAGCGTGACGGACATGCAACCACAGGCCGGGCTACCACGCGGCGCACCGGGGCAGGCCGGGTCGCGGCGGCGCTGGCCGTTCTGGTTCCTCATCGCAGCACTTGTTGCGCTGGTCATCGTCTTCGTGCCGGTCGGCCTCGGCCACCCAACGGTGAACACCGGTGACCCGAGAGCGTACGCCGAGAGCATGGACCTCATGTTCGGCGGCGAGGTCCCCTACATCGATTTCGGGTACGAGCATCTCCCCCTGGCAATCGTGCCCATGGGGCTCGCCACGGTCATCAGCGCGGCGACCGGGATCCCGTTCACGTACCCCTTCATGCTGCTCATGCTGGCCATGGTCTTCGCCACCGGCGTACTCGTCGTTCGGATCGCCGGGGACCTTGATCTGGCGAGCCTCGACGGGGGCGACATCGGGTTGCGCTTCGTCGTCATGGTGGCGCCGATGCTGCTGATCATCCCGTTCCGCATCGATGCGCTGTCGGTCTTGCTCGCAGTCGCCGCATTGTTCTTTGCCATCCGCGAGCGTGAAGGGGCCTCCTTTGCCGCGGCGGTGGGCGGTGTCCTAGCAAAAGGATGGCCGGTGGTGCTCACCGCAACCGATTGGTGGCGAGGAAAGCGCACCCGCGCCGCCGTGCTGGTCGGCTTCACCACGGTGATCGGCGTCGCGTTGTTGATGACCCCGGGGTTCCGGGCAGGCCGCGAGTTCGTCGGTGTGCACGAGGAGACACTGAGCGGCACGCTGGTCATCGTGTGGCGCCTCCTCGGTGGCAACGAAGCCCAGATCGTCGATGCCGCGGGCGCCCTCTACGTCGTGACCGGGCCGTGGGCAGTCGCCTTCAATCTCGCCGTCGGCGGCGCGATCGGGCTTGGGGCGCTGATGGTGCTGCGTCGGCGGTTCAGCTGGCAGGGCGGGGTGGCGCTCACCGCGGCCCTTACCTACGCCGTGCTGCTGGCTGCACCGCTGCTATCGACACAGTTTGTCTTGTGGCCGATTCCGTTTGTGGCCCTCACCGGGTCGCGCCCGGGGCGCTGGCTGCTCACGGCGGCCGCGGTGGTCTCGGTCGCTCTGACCGGGATCTGGTTCCCGTTGACCCTGTGGTGGCATACCGGATGGCTGATCCGCAACCTGCTGCTGCTGGCCGCAGCGATCTACGCAGTTCGGGATGCCCTGGCGGTCGCCGAGACCTACGAAGCGAGCACATCCCTGAGGAACTTGCCGGTATAGGACTCGGGAACGGCCATCACATCCTCGGGTGTGCCGAGCGCAACGACTCTGCCACCGCCGTCGCCGCCTTCCGGGCCGAGGTCGATGATCCAGTCCGCCGTCTTGACTACGTCGAGGTTGTGCTCGATCACGATCACGGTGTTCCCGGCGTCGACGAGCCGTTCGAGCACGTGCAGCAGCTTTCTGATGTCCTCGAAGTGGAGGCCGGTGGTTGGTTCGTCGAGGATGTAGACGGTGCGCCCGGTCGATCGTCGCGCCAGCTCTGCGGCGAGTTTCACCCGCTGAGCCTCGCCGCCCGACAATGTCGGCGCCGGCTGACCCAGGCGGATATAGCCCAGTCCGACATCGAAAAGGGTCCCGAGGATCCTGGCGATCCGTGGCTGGTTTTCGAAGAAGTGGAGTGCCTCCTCGATCGACATGTCGAGGACGTCGGCGATCGAGTGTCCCTTGAAGAGCACCTCGAGCGTGTCGCGGTTGTAGCGTCGGCCCTGACAGGTCTCGCACGGGATGTAGACGTCCGGTAGGAAGTGCATCTCGATCTTGAGCGTGCCGTCCCCTTTGCACACCTCGCAGCGTCCTCCGGAGACATTGAACGAGAATCGCCCAGGCTTGTAGCCGCGTTGCTTGGCATCCGGCGTGCTGGCGAAGAGCTGGCGGATCGAGTCGAACGCCTTGGTATAGGTCACCGCATTGGACCGCGGTGTCCGACCAATCGGCGACTGATCGATGTTGATGATCTTGTCGACGTGCTCGATTCCGTCGAGCCTCCGGTGCCTGCCCGCCAGGGCCCGTGATCCGTGCAGTTCGCCGTGCAGCGCCTTGGACAGGGTGTCCTGGACGAGGGTCGACTTCCCGCTCCCCGAAACACCGGTCACCGCGATCAGTTTGCCAAGCGGGAACTCGACGTCGATGTCCTGAAGGTTGTGCTCCACCGCACCGCGAACAACCAATGCCGGACCCTCCCCGATCCGACGGTTCGCGGGAACCGAGATCTCCTTGCGCCCCGCCAGGTAGTCGCCGGTGATCGAGGACGGCTCGGCCTTGATGTCATCGATGCTGCCCTCGGCCACGATCCGTCCGCCATGCTCCCCAGCGCCCGGTCCGATGTCGACGAGGTGATCTGCGGATCGGATGGTTTCGAGGTCGTGCTCGACGACGATGAGGGTGTTGCCCAGGTCGCGCAGGCGGACCAGGGTCTCAATCAGACGCTGATTGTCGCGCTGGTGCAGACCGATTGACGGCTCGTCGAGGATGTACAGCACGCCGACCAGCCCCGAGCCGATCTGAGTGGCCAATCGGATGCGTTGCGCCTCTCCCCCGGCCAGGGTCGCGGCAGATCGCATCAGCGTGAGGTAGTCGAGTCCGACGTCGAGCAGGAAGTTCAGTCTGGCCAGGATCTCCTTGATGACCCGGCCTGCGATCTGCTGATCACGGTCGCTGAGCTCGAGCGTCTCGAGGGTTCCCGAAGCGTCGCGCAACGAGAGCGTCGACAGATCGAAAATGCTGAATCCATCGACCGTCACCGCAAGCGATATGGGGTTGAGGCGGCCACCGTTGCACGTCGCACACGGCACCTCCCGCATGAATTGGCGATACCCGTCTCGGGCGCCGTCGCTCTCCGCGTCTCCATAGCGCCGCTCCAGCCACGGCAACGCCCCCTCATAGGTGGTCTCGTACCGCCTGGTCCGACCGAATCGGTTTTCGTAGGTCACGGTGAATGGTCGATCCCCGGTTCCGTTCAGCAGCGTCGCCTGGTGTTTCTTGGAGAGCCGCTTCCACGGCCGGTCGAGGTCGATCCCGTCCTCCTTCGCCACCGCTTCGATCAGCCGCTGGTAGTAGGTCATCCGGTGTCGACCCCGCCACGGGGCAACTGCGCCTTCGGAAAGGGACCGATCGGGTTGGGGAACCACGAGATCGGTGTCGACCTGGTACCGGGTTCCGATGCCGGAGCAGGCCTGGCAAGCGCCGTACGGGCTGTTGAAGGAGAAGTTCCGCGGTTGCAGCTCCTCGAAAGAGAGTCCGCAGGTCGGGCACGCGAAGTGCTGGCTGAACGAGAGCGTGGGACCGTCTTCGATATCGATATGTGCCAGGCCGTCGGCAAGACGAAGCGCGGTCTCCAGCGACTCGGTGAGGCGCCGTTCGATGCCATCCTTGCGAACGAGGCGGTCCACCACTACCTCGATGGTGTGCTGGAAGTACCGATCGAGCTTGATGTCCTCGGTGAGATCCCGCAGCTCGCCGTCGATCCTTGCCCTGCTGAACCCCTCTTTGCCAAGGTCGGAAAGGAGCGATTCATATTCGCCCTTCCTGCCCCTGATCACCGGTGCCAGGACCTGAAAGCGAGTCCCGGGGGCGAGCTCGAGCACCTTGTCGACGATCTGCTGTGGGGTCTGGCGGGCAACCGGCGATCCGTCGTCCGGACAATGCGGGACGCCAACCCTTGCGAAGAGTAGGCGCAGGTAGTCGTGGATCTCGGTGACCGTGCCTACCGTCGAACGGGGGTTCTTGCTCGCGGTCTTCTGATCGATCGAAATCGCCGGCGAAAGCCCCTCGATGAAGTCGACGTCCGGCTTGTCCATCTGGCCGAGAAACTGTCTGGCGTATGCCGACAGGCTCTCGACGTACCGACGCTGGCCCTCGGCGTAGATCGTGTCAAAGGCAAGCGAAGACTTCCCGGAGCCGGAGAGCCCGGTGAACACGATCAGCGCGCCGCGCGGCAACTCCAAGTGAAGATCCCGCAAATTGTGCTCGCGCGCACCACTGATATAGATCGATTCGATTTCCCGTACCCCCGGCACCGTCACCGCCTCGCTGAAAACCCCATCTGCACCCAGGTCTGGCGAGTGTACCGACGGGGTGCGACAGTTTTGAGACGCGAGTCGCGAGCCATGCTTGCTGCGGCGGCTCGCAGGGGCTCGCCGCCTGACTGCCCGACCATTGCGTTCTCTGAACGAGAAGCATCTCAGGCTCAACGCGCAGCACGCAGGGGCTCGCCGCCCCAGCAAACAATGCAGTAGCTAGCTGTCGCCAGAGCGGGACGCGGCGTGTTGCAACACGCGGTGGCACGCGGCTCCTTGCCTCCCCCTCAGGGGAGGTGCCGAGCGCTAGCGAGGCGGAGGGGGTCAAACCGCAGTCGCGACCACGCCTCGACCCCCCTCCCCGCCTATGGGCGGGACTCCCCCTGAGGGGGGAGCAAAAGATGAGGACCGTTGCGTTGCGTCCGACGACGCAACGCGTCTCCCGCGCTACGCAAGGGAGACAAGGAGCCTCAGTGGGCCGCGTCCGCCAGTTCTCTCAGCTCTCGCTTGAGCTCGTTGATCTCGTCTCTTAGCCGTGCCGCGTACTCGAAACGGAGGTCGGCGGCGGATTCGTGCATCTCCTCTTCAAGGCTCTGGATAAGCCGGCGCAGGTCCGGTTCGGTGAGATCGAGAGGCTCTCGCCTGCGCAGTTCCCTGGCCCGCCGGTCGCCAGCGGGTGCGTCGCTCGATTGGATCAGCTCCAGGATGTCCGAGACTTTCTTCCGGATCGTCTGCGGGTCGATGCCGTGCTCCTCGTTGTACACAAGCTGCATTGCTCGCCTCCGATTGGTCTCGTCCAGTGCCCGGCGCATTGAGTTTGTTATTGCGTCCGCGTACATCACCACCGCCCCGTCGACGTTTCTTGCGGCGCGCCCGATGGTCTGGACCAGGCTGGTCTCGGATCGAAGGAATCCTTCCTTGTCTGCGTCGAGGATCGCCACCAAGGACACCTCAGGCAGGTCGAGCCCCTCCCGAAGCAGGTTGATTCCCACCAGCACGTCGTACTCGCCGACCCGTAGGTCGCGTAGGATCTGGACCCGCTCGAGCGTGTCGATTTCGCTGTGCAGATAGCGCGCCCGTAACCCCATCTCCAGCAAGTAGTCGGCAAGGTCTTCGGACATCTTCTTGGTCAACGTGGTTACCAGCACCCGCTGGTCGTTCACGGCTCGCTCTCGCACCTCGCCGACGAGGTCGTCGATCTGACCCTTGGTCGGCCTGACGATGACCTCGGGGTCTACGAGGCCGGTTGGCCGAATGATCTGCTCGACGATCGCGTTCGACTCCCGGCGCTCCCAGGCGCTCGGTGTCGCAGACAGCAGGATCGCCTGGTTGGTCTTGGCGTACCACTCCTCGAAGGACAGCGGCCGGTTGTCGATTGCCGATGGGAGTCGGAAGCCGTGCTCCACCAATATGTCCTTGCGGCTCCGGTCGCCCGCGTACTGCCCGTGAATCTGCGGAATGGTCACGTGGCTCTCGTCGATGACCGTGAGATAGTCGTCCGGGAAGTAGTCGAGCAAGGTGTACGGGGCCTCGCCCGGAGCCCGCCCGTCCATGTGCCGCGAGTAGTTCTCGATTCCCGAACAGAAGCCGACCTCGCGCATCATCTCCATGTCGTACCGGGTCCGCATGCGAAGCCGCTGGGCTTCGAGGAGGCTGCCATCACGGTCAAGCTTCGCGAGATGCTCATCAAGCTCAGCCTCGATGCCTCCGATTGCGCCCTCGATAATCTCCTGGCTCGTGACGTAATGCGTGGCTGGGTAGATCCATGCGTCGTTCATCTCGTCGATCACCTCACCGGTGACGGGGTTCATCCTCGTAATCCGCTCGACCTGGTCACCCCAGTACT
>CAXMOP010000121.1:0-47711 GCA_964195155.1 uncultured Kiloniellales bacterium
CAGGTTGATCAGCGTGGTGATTCCGAGCTCACGGTTGATCCGCTGCAGGTCGCGCATCACGATGTGCGACGTCACCGGGTCAAGGGAGGCCACCGGCTCGTCGGCGAGGATGATGTCTGGCTCCTGAGCGAGCGCCCTGGCAATGCCGACTCGCTGCTGCTGGCCGCCCGAGAGGTCCGATGCCCTGACAAACGCCTTCTCAACGATCCCGACCCGCTCCAGTGATTGGAAGCCGATTTCCTTCTCCTCGGCAGGCCAGATGCCAAGCAGGCTTCGCCAACGCGGCACGTGTCCGAGGCGGCCCACGAGCACGTTGGTCAGCACGCGGGACCGGTTCACCAGGTTGAAGGTTTGGAAGATCATCCCCACCTTGGAGCGAATCTGCCTGAGCTCGGACCGGGAAGCGCCGACCACCTCCATGCCGTCGGTGACCACCGACCCGGAGACCGGCACCAGGCCGTTGACGCAGCGAAGCATCGTCGACTTGCCTGCACCGGAGAGCCCGACGATGACGACGAACTCCCCGGCCTCGATCTCAAGGGAAATGTTTTTGAGGGCCGTTAAGCCGCCGGGATAGGTCACCGACGTGTCGGTGAATTCGATCATCGGCATGGGGGCCACTGTAGGCAGAGGGGGGGTCGGTGCGGAACCGGCCCCCCCTCCACTGTCGCTTGTTAGCCCTCGGTCACACCGAGCTTCTCGGCGGCTTCGCGAACCACGTCGAAGTCGGAATCGGTCGCCTCCTGGACATCGGTCCAGCCGTAGATCTCGTCGAAGATCAACACGCCTTCTTCGGTCTCCAGGAACGCCTTCGTGGCGTCGAAGATCGCCAATGCGAGATCCTCGGGGATTCGGTTCGTGTTGAAGGAAACGACGTCGTTGGGGATCTCTTCGGTGATGTTGAACACGATCACCTTGGAACCAACGTCGGGGTTGTCCTCGCGGAGGCCGCGACGGGCGTCATCGAAGGACAATCCGATATCGAAGTCGCCGTTGTAGACGGCGGCCGCGGAGTCGGTGTGCGAGATCAGGTACGAGTACTCGATGTCTTCTTCGATGTCGATGCCCTCGTTGAACAGCTGCAACTGCGGGAACACGCCACCGGACGTCGAGGTCGCCGACGTGAACGACACGGTCCTGCCCGCGACCTTGTCGAGATCCGCCCGGCACGACGTTCCGGGGTCAACGGGTGTGCCGTCTTCGAGTACCTCTGGCTCCTTGCCGTCATCGCCGAAGGCGACACCGACCTGGAGAGCTACGGCATCGAAGTAGTCCACCTGGACGATCTCGCCGTCCTTGTTTTCCAGGGCCGAGCCCGCAAGCAACGTCCCTTCTTCACAGATCGACGGGTCGTTGGTCATCCACTGACCGTGGTAGGTCTTCGACCCGAACCGGATCGACTGCATCAGCAGCCCGAGCTGGTCGTACAGTGTGTCCGCCTGAACCCAGCCGAAGGGACCGAATGCGCCGAGATCGAGCTGGTCTGCGCCCATGGCAACCACCAGGCCGTTGTAGTCGGCGGTGATCACACCCTCGAAGGTGACGCCGATCTCCTCGCTCAGATAGTCCATGTATGGCTGCACCGTCTCGGCGAGCGTTTCCTGCTGTTCTGATGGGATGAACCCAAAGGTCACGGTGTCCGGCCATGCGGCCATCGCGTCTTCGGTGGTCGTCGTATCCTCCACTGCTTCAGTGGTCGTTGTCGCTTGTGCCGCTGCGGCGGCGGTTGTCGTGGTCGTGTCGTCGCTGCTACCACACGCAGCTACTACCAGCCCAAAGGCCAGAAGCAGCGCGAGTAAAGCGGTCTTGTTCATTGGGGTTACCTCCGTCTACGCGGGCAGGGGTGCCCGCACCCATCGGCCAGGCTAATCATCTCGTGAAACGGGTGCGTCTCAGCACCATTGCTGCTCGATCAGTGCCTCGAACTCGTCCCAGTCGTGGATGTCGCGTACGCCAAGGACCGCCTCGTTCCACGGTCGGACGAAGCGACACACGGTGGCGTTTGGCCGCTGGCGGTGCAACGACTCGATCTGGTGGGGAGCGTCGTCGAGGTACACGTCACACGCCACCTTCCACTTGGCCTCGGTGATATGGACCTCACGGGTCAGGACTCGGTGGTCGGCGAGCCAGGCGAGGGTGTCGTGGATGGCCCAGTCCGGCTTGGTGGTGAGGATGACGATGTCGTGGCGGCGGGCCAAGCGATCGAGGGCTTCGAGCGCGCCGGGGTAGGTGTCGAGATGGCGGAACAACGATCCGTTTTCTCCACCTTCGGTCCACCGCCAGAAGTCGCCCATGGTCTCGAAGTGGGTGAGCTCGAGCATTGCCGACCAGCTATCGACCTGATCGCGATGGATATCGGCTCCGAATTCCGGGTTGTAGCGGGCGATCCATCCCGCGGTGAAGTCGGCGACCACGCCGTCGAGGTCGATGCCAAGTCGCAGCTTCGAACTGTCCGTCACTCCGAGACGACCTCGCCGCCGAGCATGTCGGCGATGAGGTCGGCAGGATCGTCCCGGGGAGACCCCTCCTCAATGAGCCGGTCCTTGTCGGGCGCCCGCTCCGGCTCGTCCTCGGTCGGCTGATCCGGCGAGTCGTCCGCGCGGAACTCGAGAGCAATGGAGCCACCGAGCAGCTCGGCGGCGATGTCGGAGAGGGCCGCCAGCAGCTCTCGGTCTGCGTTGAGCTGCTCGAGATGGAAGTGCTGATGCGACGGGAGCGTGAGGACGGCCACACCGTTGTCAACGCTCATCGGCTCGGCGACCTTGACGAAGGCGTGGCGCCTCGCCCCGAACTGGGTGCGGATCCGAGCAACGATCGCCGGCCACGCCGCCTGAAACTCTCCAAGAGTGACGTCGGCAATCTTTGCTCCCCCCTCAGGGGGGAGTCCGGCCGCAAGGCCGGGAGGGGGGTCAGACGGTTCGTCGACGGTGCTCGAATCATCATCGGTTTTGGTCGGAAACTCAGACGGTTCGTCGAGAGAGGCTTGACCCCCTCCGTCAGCGGCTTCGCCGCTGCCACCTCCCCCTGAGGGGGAGGCAACGGATTCCTTCTTTGCTCCCCCGTCACCGGCGGGTCCGGCCGCTCCGTCCTTCTTTGCTCCCCCCTCAGGGGGGAGCCCGGCCGCAAGGCCGGGAGGTGGGTCAGACGGTTCGGGGTCGGTGCCTTGGGTGACCAGTTCTTGTTGAGCATCATTCCCGGTCTGACCCCCTCCGACCGCGGCACCGGGCTGCTCAGGCTGCGACGGAGTGGGCTCTTGCTCGGGACTCGCGACTCGCGACTCGAGACTCGAGACTGGCAACTGGTCACTGACAACTGGTTGCTTGCGACTCGCTCCCTGCTCCAGTCTCTCCACCCGCGACACCAGCGCGCCGGTGTCCACCGCGGTCTCCGGGCGGGTCAACCGAAGCAGCGTCAGCTCGAGCACCAGCCGCTCCTCGCGACCGGCGCGAAGCTCGAGCAGTGCCTCGGAGAGCTGGTCGATCGCCCGCAGCACATCGGTTGCGGATAACTCGCCGGCGGTTTTGCGCCACTCTGCAATGACATCGACGGGCTCGTCGGTGATCTCCTCGAGGTTTGGTGCGTACTGGGCGAGGAACACACCCCGGAAGAAGCCGAGGGCATCGGCAACGAAACGCCGCAGGTCGGCTCCCCTCGAAGACAACTCGGCGACCATGCCAAGCGCCGCCGGCGCATCCTGGTTGGCGATGGCCCCAGCCAGACCGGTGAAGGCGTCGCGATCGGCGAGCCCGAGCGCCCTGGTAATCCCCTCGGCAGCGACCGTGCCGTTGCCGAGGGCGGCAACCTGCTCGAGCAGGCTCAGCGCATCACGCACCGATCCCCTGGCGTGGGTCGCGATCATCGCCAGCCCGTCTGGCTGTGCCTCGATGTCCTCCTTGGCGGCGATCTCTTTGAGGTGAGAGATCATCGTTTCCGCCGGCACCGGGTGGAAGTCGAATCGCTGCGCCCGGCTCCTGATCGTGTCGAGCAGTTTGTACGGCTCGGTGGTGGCGAGCACGAAGATCGCGTGCTCCGGTGGTTCTTCGAGCGTCTTGAGCAGTGCGTTTCCTGCCGCACGAGACAACATGTGTGCCTCATCGAGGATGTAGACCCTCCGGGCGCCTGCGGCCGCAGCCACCGTGCCAACATTGATGCGGATCTCCCGGATGTCCTCGACCTTGTTGTGTGAGGCCGCATCCAGCTCGATGACGTCGATCGAATGTGCCTCGGTGATGGCCAGACACGAAGCGCATTCGTTGTCCGGTTCGCCGTCTGGGCCGCGGTTGGTGCAGTTCAGGGACTTGGCGAGCAGGCGGGCGGTCGTCGTCTTTCCGGTTCCTCGAGGCCCGGTGAACAGATACGCGTGCGCCACCTTGTCGTCGTTGATCTCTCGCAGCAGCGTGTCGACGACATGGTCCTGGCCGACGATCTCGGAGAAGCGCTGCGGGCGGTACTTGCGATACAGGGCTTGATAGCGCATGGACCGGTGAGGGTACTCAGACGGTGAGACGACATTCACTCGGGCAGCGCGTGGGGCGCGTGGGTAGGCTGGCCCAACGCGCTGCAACGGAGAATCCACCATGTTCAACTCGAATCCTTCGACCCTTTGTCGGGGAGTCTCGCTGCGATTGGTCGTATTGCTGGCCGCACTGCTGCTGATTGCGGCAGCGTGCAGCACGGGCGACGACGAGCCGACGGACGCGACCGGCGGCGGTGCGACGGAGACGACCGCCGCCGCCGGTACCGCAAGTGGCGACATCGACGAGATCACTTGGGCGCTGCCGTTCCTGCCAGAAACTCTCTATGTGCCCCATGAGTGGACCACCGGCCAGGGCGTCGTGGTTTCGCTGGCTCAGGAGGGGCTGCTGGCCTTTGATGACGACCTGAAGCTCACCGGCGCCCTCGCCGAATCGTGGGAGCAGGTCGATAACGTCACCTACGTCTACACGATCAGGGAGAACGCCACGTTCCATGACGGCAGCCCGGTGACCGCCGAGGACGTGGCGGCCTCGATGAGCTGGAATCTCGATCCGGAGAACTTCTCGTTTGTCGACTTCTTCTACTTCCCGGTTGAGTCGATCGAGGCCACCGGTGATCTTGAGGTCACCGTGACGCTGTTTGAGCCTGACGTGACTTGGCAATATATCCCGGCGTTGATGGCCGGCTTCGTCATGCCGGCGAGCCAGCTGGCGAGCGCAGACATCGATCTCCTTGGCACACCCGATTTGATCCCGATCGGGACCGGCCCGTATCGCGTAGTCGAGTTCATACCCGGCGATCGGGTTGTGCTGGAGCGCTACGACGGCTATTGGGGTGAGAACGGCCCGGCCAAGCAGATCACCATCACCCAGATCCCGGACCCGCAGCAGCGTTTGCTGGCGATGCGCGACGGCGACATCGACGGCACGTTCGACCTGCCGGAAACCGAGATCGACCAGTGGCAGGCCCTCGACGGCGTGGACGTGATTACCGAGCCCGCTCTCGGCCTGGTCGTGCTCACGTTGGATTACGAGACGCATCCCTTCGGCGATATCCATGTGCGCCGCGCGATTGCCCATTCTCTCGACCAAGAGGGGCTGATCTCGGCGGTGCTGAAGGGGCGGGGCGAGCGGGGCACCGTGGTCAGCCCGCCGGATACGTGGATCCCCGTGATTCCCGGCGATGATGCCCGCTCGTTCTATGCGACGCTGCCGCAATATGAGTTCGACATGGAGAAGGCTGCTGCCGAGTTGGCGCAATCCGCGGTCCCAGACGGCTTCGAGTTCACGGTTCAGGTACCGGGAGGGGCGGACATCATGCTCAACCCGCTGCTCAGCCTTGCGCAGAACCTCGAGACGATCGGCGTGACCATGACCGTCGAGGAGGTCGATGGCGCCACCTGGGAGGAGACCTACTTCACCCACGAGCCCGGCCTTGGGATGCAGGTCATGGAATACTCGGCCGACTTCGTCGATCCGGTGAACTACCCGACGCTGTTCCTGTGGAGCCTGGGGGCCGGCCCCGGTGGGTTCAACACCTCGAACTACGTCAACGAGCGTGTGGACGAGCTCATCGCCGTGGCGCTTGCTGAGTCCGACCCGGCGGCCCGTGAGGCGGCCCTCAAGGAGATGTTCGAGATTGCCAGGGAAGACGTCGCAACGATTCCCGTGTACTACTTCGACACTGGGATGGCGATTCGCTCCGACCTCAAGCTCGATGGGTTCAACGCGTTCTACTACAACATCCCGTGGGCGATCCGAGGTTTCGGTCCGAAGTAGGAAGGCCGCAAGTCACAAGACACAAGCAATGGCTTTGCCTGAGACTTGCGAGCTGAGACCTGCGACTCCTCCCGGAGGAGGCGGCCCATGAGATCGGGTGGGATGGGGCGCTACGTCGCGGGACGCCTGCTGCTCGCGATTCCGCTGCTCATCGTGATCACCTTCGCCGTCTTCGCTCTCATCCACATCGCACCCGGGACCCCCGAGCGGGCGTTGCTCGGTGCCAGGCAGGCCTCACCGGAGACCATCGCCGCCATCCGCGAGCAATGGAACCTGGATGAGCCGTTCCTCCTCCAGTACTTCCTGTGGCTCAAGGCGGTCGTGACCGGTGATATCGGGCGATCGATCCAATCGAGCGAAGCGGTCACGGCTGCCATCGGGCGGCGGATCGGCCTCACCGTCTTCCTCGGCCTCTATGCGACCCTGATCGCCCTGCTCGTCGGAATCCCGCTCGGTATGTGGGCGGCGCTGCGGCGGGGCTCGATGACCGACCGCACCGTCGTCGGCGTCTCCGTGCTCGGGGTGAGCGCCCCCACCTTTGCGGTGGGGCTGCTCTTCCTGTATCTGTTCGGCGTCGTGCTCGACTGGTTCCCGGTATTCGGAGCAGGGGAGGGATTCTGGGACCGCGCGTACCACCTGACGCTTCCCGCCCTCGCCCTGGCTCTGGCGCTCCTGGCGCTGATCGTAAAGATCACCAGGGCGGCAATGATCGATGAGCTCGATCAGGACTACGTCGCCTTCGCCAGATCGCGGGGCCTCTCGCAGCGTCGAATCATGGGCCGATACGTTCTCAGGAACTCGCTGATCCCGGTCGTCACCGCAACCGGGCTGATCGTGGTCGGGCTGTTCGGTGGCGCAGTGTTGATCGAGGCCACATTCGGCCTGCCCGGCTTGGGGACGCTGCTGGTCGAATCGGTGCTGACGAGGGATATCCCGGTTGTGCAGGCCCTGGTTCTGTTGACCGCCGTCTTTGTGATCGTGGTGAATCTCGGCCTCGACGTGCTGTACACCGTGATCGATCCACGAATCCGGTTCGGAAGCGCGGACTCCTGATGGCAGAGGCGCTTGAGCTCAAACGCACCAGGGTGACCCACCGCAGGCGCATCACGTTCATGGTTGCGCTGTCGTTTGTGTTGCTCGTCGTGCTGCTGGTCTTCGCGGTATTCGGGACCGCCATCACCCCGAACGATCACGAGGAACAGCGTCTTTTCGTCAGCGACACCCCACCGAGCGCCGAGTTTTGGGCCGGAACCGATCAGCTGGGTCGAGACGTGTTCTCGCGCGCGATCATTGGAGCTCGACCGGCTCTCGTCGGGGCGGTGACAGTCTCGGTTGGGGCCTTCGCCATCGCAACCGTGCTCGGCCTCGCTTCGGGCTACCTCGGGGGTGCCGTCGATGCCGGCGTGATGCGGTGGGCCGACCTGATGTTGGCGCTTCCCGGTCTGCTGATCGCCATAGTCGTCGTGGGAGTCTTCGGCGGAGGGTTCTGGGTCGCGGTGCTGGTGCTCATCCTACTGTTTGCCGCGCCGGACACCCGGATCGTGCGAAGCGCGGTGCTCGAGCAGCGCCCCCTGCCCTATATCGAGGCCGCGCGCACCCTCGGGGTGTCCAAGCCCCGGGTCATGTTCGGGCACATCCTCCCAAACATCCTCCCGATCATCTTCGCTTACGTCGTGCTCGACTTCGCCTTCGCCCTGGTGGCTCTTGCCGGCCTGTCGTTCCTTGGACTCGGAGTCGAGCCAGGAGCCGCCGACTGGGGGCGCATGCTGTCCGAGAACAGGAGCCTGCTGTTCTCCAACCCGTGGGCTGCGGTGGTTCCCGCCGTCCTCATCATCCTCACGGCCGCAGCAATGAACCTGGTTGGCGACTGGATGTACGACCGGTTCAGCCTCGAGCAATGACCTTGCTCGAGGTCGAGGACCTTCTCGTGACGGCCGGGGACCGAACGATCACCGCGGGAACCACCCTCACGGTTGCCGCCGGCGAGACGGTCGGCATCGTGGGGGAATCGGGGAGTGGCAAGTCGATGACGGCCCGGGCCATCGTGCGGTTGCTTCCGCCCGGCCTGAGCGCCAAGGGAAGGGTGGTCTTTCGGGACAAGGAACTCCTCGGCCTCGATGAGCGGGCGATGCGGTCGGTGCGCGGCTCTGGGATCACGATGATGTTCCAGGACCCGTTCACGATGCTGAACCCGCTGTTGCGCAGCGGCGATCACATTGCAGAGTCACTCGACCGCGGGCTGTCACGCTCGGAGCGACGCGACGAGGTCGTTCGGCGGCTGGACGAGGTCGGCATCGATGCCGGTGAGATTGCCAAGCGATATCCGTTCCAGCTGTCGGGGGGAATGCGGCAGCGGGTCGGCCTCGCCGCCGCCCTGGCCCGAGACCCTGAGCTGCTGATCGCCGACGAGCCATCGACGGCGCTCGACGTCACCACCCAGGCCGAGATCTTGCACCTGCTCGCAAGGGTGCAGGAGGATCGGGGAATGGGCGTCGTGCTGATCACCCACGATCTTCGCGTCGCCTTTTCCGTGTGTGATCGGATCTACGTCCTGTACGCCGGGTCGCTGCTCGAGGTTGGCGACCCTGGCTCGATGGAGCAACAGCCGCTGCACCCGTACACGCTCGGGCTGTTGCTCTCCGAGCCCGCCGCAGATCGCCGCCAGTCGGAGCTGCTGGCCATCGAGGGCTCGGTGCCGAGTGCCGACGACGTCACCGGCCAATGCAGCTTTGCCCCCCGGTGCCATTGGGCGGCCGAGGTGTGCCGGCGGGCCGATCCGCCGCTGGTCGAGGTTGAGCCGGGCAGGCTCAGCGCCTGTGTGCGCATCGGCGACATCCGGTCTGAGATGCTCGAACTGCGACGATCGGTCGCCATCGATGCTGCGGCGATCCCGCTTGTCGACGTGGTGGAAGAGCCGCTGATCTCGGTTGAGCAGGTATCCAAGACCTTCCGAGCCGGCGGGCGCGAGGTCGAGGCGCTGCGGAAGGTCTCGATGGCGTTCGATCGCAAGGAGAGCGTCGGTCTCGTGGGCGAGTCGGGCTCCGGCAAGACCACCCTCGGTCGTTGCCTGGTCGGCCTCGAGACCCCGAGCGCCGGCTCCGTCACGATCGACGGTATCGACGCCTCGGACTATCAGGCGCTGAGCTCCGATGATCGAGCCCGGCTGCGACGCACCATCCAGGTGGTGTTTCAAGATCCGTACTCCTCGCTCAACCCGCGCCACACGGTGGGGAGGGCTCTTGGTGAAGCCCTCCGGGTTCATGACACCCGAGGAGCCTCGGTCGACGCATTGCTCGATCAGGTCGGGCTCTCCTCGGCCTATGCGAAGCGCAAGCCGGCCCGCCTGTCCGGCGGCGAACGGCAGCGGGTCGCCATCGCCCGAGCTCTTGCCGTGAAGCCCCGATTCCTCGTCTGTGACGAACCGGTGTCGGCGCTCGACGTTTCGGTTCAGGCGCAGATCCTCAACCTGTTCAAGGAGCTGCGAGACGAGCTCGGGATCGGATACCTGTTCATCACCCACGATCTGGCCGTGGTTCGCCAGATCGTGGACCGGGCCTACGTGCTGTATCGCGGCGAGGTGGTTGAGGAAGGGCCGGTGGATGCGCTGTTCAACGATCCGCAGCATGAGTACACGAAACGGTTGATTGCGTCCGTTCCTACCTGAGCTTCCTACCTGAGCCCATCGAGGGCTTCGAGCACCCGATCGACTTCGTTCACGGTGTTGTAGTGGACGAACCCGATGCGGACCAGGCCACCGCGATCAGACACCCCGAGGCGGTCCATGACCTCAACCGCGTAGTAGTTGCCCGACCACACGAAGATCCCCTGGTCGCCGAGGTGACGGGCCGCCTGTGCCGGGCGCACCCCTTCGATGTCGATGGCAAACGTCGGTGTCCGGCCTTCGGCGAACGGCATCCCATACAGGGTCACCCCCTCCACGGTGTTGAGCCCTCTGAGGAACCGTCGCGCCAGCTTGCTCTCGTGGCTGCCGATCGAGTCCATGGCTGACACCAGGCGGCTGCGCAGTTCCGTGCCCTCACCAAGAGAGGCGAGGTAGTCGACGGCCGCCGACACCCCGGCGAGGCTTTCGAAGCTCTGGGTCCCGGTCTCCCACTTGTCCGGCGGCTTGTCCGGCGCCGGTCGCAGCTTGTAGGCATCGAGCCCATCGAGGATTTCCCTCCTCCCGAATAGGCATCCCGTGTGTGGTCCGAAAAACTTGTAGGCGGAGGCCACCAGGAAGTCGGTGCCGCTGGCGGCGACGTCGATCACCCGGTGGGGCGAGTAGTGCACCGCATCGACGTACGTGCGGGCGCCTGCCTCGTGAGCGGCTGCGACGATGGGTTCGATGTCGACGATCGTGCCCAACGCGTTGGAGGCGTGGGTGACCGCGACGAGCCGGGTTCGTCCGTCGAGCAGTCCTCCAAGCGCCTCGACCTCGAGGCGGCCCCCCTCGTCGGGGTCGAAGTCGAGCCAGCGCACGTCGACACCGGCGTCGCGGGCCGCCCGCACCCACGGCCACACATTGCCATCGTGGTCGAGTCGGGTGACGACGACGTTGTCGCCGGGCTCCCAGGTGGCGGCCAAGGCCCGGCTGGCGGCAAAGGTGAGCGACGTCATGTTCTGCCCGAAGGCGATCTCGTCAGGGCCAGCATTGAAGAGGGCGGCGACGGCGGCCCGCGCCGACTCGGTGACGGTGTTGGTTTCCCGGGAGGTGACGAACGGGCCTCCCAGGTTGCTGCCGCCTGAGCTGAGGAAGTTGGCCATGGCGTCGATGACCCGGCTCGGGACCTGGGTGCCACCAGGTCCGTCCAGGTACGCGGCAGGAGTCTCGCCGACGGTCCTGCGCAGTGCCGGGAATTGGGCCCTGACCGCTTCTATGTCGAGTGCCATGAAGGCGAAAAGGTAGCCGAATCCGTTCTTGCGTAGCAGACGGCCATATATCGCTCCTGGCTACGCAAGAACGTCGTAGGGCACCTCTACCCTGTGGTCCATGGCTCAACGACCCCCCAATGACATGCGCAAGTTGATGGAGCAGGCGCAACAAATGCAGGCCCAGCTTGCAGCCACCCAGGAAGCCCTGGCCACCAAGACCTACGAGGGCACCGCCGGCGGCGGTGCCGTGACGGTGGTCGTCGACGGTGCCGGCCAGCTCGTCTCGGTGGATTTCGACGCCGCGGTCCTCGATCCCGAAGACCCCGGGATGGCCGGTGACCTCGTCGTCGCCGCCGCCAATCAGGCGTTCGCCGCAGC
This sequence comes from uncultured Kiloniellales bacterium, assembly GCA_964195155.1. Lineage (GTDB taxonomy): Bacteria > Actinomycetota > Acidimicrobiia > Spongiisociales > UBA5794 > JACZST01. Next base: position 11,505 of record CAXMOP010000121.1, read on the forward strand.
GAGCGAGGACGCCGCAAGCTCGATGGGCGATCTCGGCATGGGGATGGATCTGGGCGGGCTGCTCGGCTGATGTTCGAGCCGCCCGTACAGCACCTCATCGACGAGCTGGCACGCCTGCCCGGCATCGGCCAGAAGTCGGCTCAGCGCCTCGCCTTCCATCTGCTGAATCTCGAGGAGGCGGACGCGACACGCCTCGCCGACGCCATCGTCGAAATGCGACGCGACGTGCGCCTCTGCTCGCGATGCTTCAACGTCACCGCTGAAGAAGAGTGTTCGATCTGCCGGGATCTGCGCCGCGACCCCGCATTGCTCTGTGTCGTGGAGCGGGCCCAGGACATCCCGGTACTGGAGAAGACCCAGGAATTCAATGGGCGCTATCACGTCCTGGGCGGTGCCATCTCGCCGATTGCCGGCGTCGGCCCCGACCAGCTCCGGGTCGGCGAGCTCGTCCGGAGAGTCGAGAGCGAAGGCGTGAAAGAGGTCATCGTCGCCACCAACCCGAACGTGGAGGGTGACACGACGGCGCTGTTTCTGGCGCGGCTGCTCAAGCCCCTCGGGGTGATGGTCACCCGCATCGCCTCCGGTCTCCCGGTCGGCGGCGACCTCGACTACGCCGACGAAATCACCCTGGGTCGGGCATTGACCGGACGCAAGGAGCTCTGAGGTCGGGTCCTATGCGGATTCGAAATCCGACTCCTGTTTAGAGGCCGCGATACATGACGTGGATGTCGGTCAGCCCTTCGGTGGGATGGCGGAAGGCGTCCGGCACCGTACCCACGATGTCGAAGCCCATCGACTCCCACAGGCCAATCGCCCTGGTGTTGGTCACCACCACCGCGTTGAACTGCATCCCGGTGAATCCGAGGCGGCGGGCCTCGTCGAGGACGTGCGATGCGAAACGGCGTCCGATTCCCTGGCCACTCACGAGTGGGTCGATCATCCATCCGGCGTTGGCGATGTGGTCGCCACGCCCGATCTGGTTCGGTTTGAGATACGCGGTCCCGACCACCGTTCCGTCGAGCATCGCAACATACGTGACCCGGCGCCCGGTCCCGTCCAGCATCCACAAGGTCTGTGCGTCAGTCTCGGTGATGTCGGATGGATACGGGTAGGTGTCTCCCTTGGCCAGCACCGTATGCACAATCGGCCAGATCGCCGCCCAATCATCGGGTGTTGCTTGACGAAAGCTCAGACTTTCATCGTTCATTACCGCGCCACGGTATCGCCGGCAACGACCAAGCCGCACCCACCGGCATAGGCGCTCGTTGACAGGCCTGCTCGTGTGAGGGTGCGCTCACTCGTTGCGCGCCTCCATGACCGATCGCGCATCCTCGAAGTGGCACATCTAGTGTTTTGGGGGTGAAGGTTCTTCTCGTCGAGCCGTACTACGGCGGCTCGCACCGAGCCTGGGCGGACGGCTATGCGGCGAACAGCCGCCACGACGTGACCTTGATCACCCATGAGGCACAGTTCTGGAAGTGGCGGATGCACGGGGCGCATCTGACGCTTGCCGAGCAAGCGGCTGCCGTGTTGACCGAACCGCCCGACGTCGTGCTTGCCTCCTCGATGATGAACGTCGCCGCGTTCGTCGGCGCCGCCAGGACCGCCATCGGCGGTGCTCCGATCGTGTCCTACTTCCACGAGAGTCAGTTCACCTATCCGTTGTCGCCACTCGACCGGCCCGATCTCACGTATCAGATGGTGAATTGGTCGAGTGCGGCGGTCGCCGACCTCGTCGTGTTCAACTCGGAGTACCACCGCGCCACGTTCTTCGATCGGGTCGCACCATTCGTCGGTCAGTTCCCGGATCGCGACCACACCGCGCTCATGGGCGCCGTTGAGAAGCGCAGCGAAGTGCTCCCGGTTGGGATCGACCGCAGCCGATTCGGACCCCACGAACAATCGGGCGACACACCCTTGCTGGTCTGGAACCAGCGATGGGAGCATGACAAGGGACCCGACGAGCTGGTCGAACTACTCGAAAGGCTGGCCGAGACCGGCGTCGAATTCCGCGTGGCCGTCGTCGGCGAGCGATTCGTGTCCACACCGGAACCGCTCGAACGGCTTCCCGATCTCCTCGGCGACCGTCTCGTCGAGTTCGGGTTCCTCCCGGACGACGATTATGCCGATCTGCTTTGCCGGGCCGATGTGGTGGTTTCTACAGCCCACCACGAGTTCTTCGGCGTTGCGGTAGTCGAGGCGATGGCGGCGGGTGCGTTCCCGGTGCTCCCAAATCGCCTGGCCTACCCCGAGCACATCCCGGCGGAGCACCATACGCGATGCCTGTACGACGGCTCGGACGATCTCGTCGACAAGGTGCGGTGGGCGCTCGACCGCCGGGAGGAGGCTTTGGTGATCGCCGCCGATCTGTCGGAGTCGATGAGCGCCTACGACTGGAGCCTGGTGGCACCGCGCTACGACGATGCCTTGGCGCGCTTGGTTTCTTCCCCTCCGGTGAATGGTCGGCATGGTGTGTGACCGTAGCCCCAGCGAGGCGATTTCTTTGCCTCCGCCGCAGGGGGGAGGTGCCGAGCGGAGCGCGGGCAAGGGGGTCAGAGCGTTGTCGCGACCACGGCTTGACCCCCCTCCCCTCCCTATGGTCGGGACTCCCCCCTGAGGGGGGAGCCAAAGAAAGGGCCGCGGCGCCACGACTCGACCCCTCTCCCCTCTTGCGCCGGTACTCCCTCTGGGAAGCCCCCTTCCCGCCTGTTTCCTCCACTCTCGGGGGAGGTGCCGAGCGCAGCGAGGCGGAGGGGGTCAGAGCGTTGTCGCGACCACGGCTTGACCCCCCTCCCCTCCCTCCGTGATCAGGACTCCCCCTTCACGGGGAGCAAAGGGGAGGACCGGGTCAGTCCGCTGCGGTTTCGGCGTCGATCCAGTCGGTGCGGTGGATCCCGTTGATGAATCGCGTCGTCCCGGACTGCGAGCGCATCACGACCGAATGGGTCTCGACCCGGTACCCATAGAAGTGGACGCCGTCGAGCAGCGACCCCGAAGTGACCCCGGTGGCGGCGAAGAACGTGTTGTCTGAGTTGACGAGATCCCGGGTCGTGATCACCTGGTTCAGGTCGAGACCGTTGTCGATGGCGAACTGCCGCTCTGCGGAATCCCGGGGCCACAGCTTGCATTGCATCTCGCCGCGCAGGGCCAGCATGGCGCACGCCGCGGTGACGGCCTCCGGTGAACCACCGATCCCGAGCAGGATGTCGACGCCGCTGTCCAGCTTCGCCGTCGAGATCGCACCGGAGATGTCACCATCGCCGATCAAGGCGATCCTGGCGCCGGCCTCTCTCACCTGCTTGATGTAACGCTCGTTGCGGGGCCGGTTGAGGATCACCACCGTGACATCCTCGACGTCTTTGTTCTTGGCCTTGGCGACCTGGCGCAAATTGTGAATGACCGGAGCCTCGAGGTCCACCATTCCTGAGGCCGCCTCACCCACGGCGATCTTGTCCATGTACACCAGGGAACCCGGTGCGTACATCGATCCGCGTTCTGCCATGGCGATCACGGCGAGAGCCCCCGGCATGCCCCGAGCGGTGAGGCGGGTCCCGTCGACCGGGTCCACCGCCACATCCATCCTGCTGCCCCCGCCATTACCGACCACCTCGCCATTGGCCAGCATTGGCGCTTCGTCCTTCTCCCCCTCACCAATGATCACCAAGCCGTCGACATCGACGGTGGCGAGGGTCGATCGCATCGCATCAACGGCGGCCTGATCCACGGCTTCCTTGTCACCCCGACCCTGGTGCTTAGCTGCTGCGACCGCAGCGGCCTCGGTAACGCGAACGAGTTCGAGGGCGAGATTTCGATCCGGCTCTTCTGGCATGCTCCGACCCCCTAGCTGACTCTGACGATCAGGGCGTCGCCCTGGCCGCCGCCACCACACAGCGCCGCACCGCCAATGCCACCGCCTCTGGCGCGAAGCGCATTCACCAACGTCACCACAATACGTGCGCCGGTTGCTCCCAAAGGATGCCCAAGGGCAACCGCACCGCCGTTGACGTTGACCTTGTCGTGGGGAACGCCGAGCAGGTTTGCCGAGTAGATGCCGACCGAGGCATATGCCTCGTTGATCTCGATCAGCTCCAGATCATCCGACGTGAGATCGGCACGCTTCAGTGCGATCTGCAGCGCCTCGGCCGGGCGGGCATGGAGGCTCGTATCGGGGCCGGCCGTCTGGCCGTAGGCGATGATCTCCGCAACGATCGGAAGACCAGCAGCCTCCGCAGCGTCGCGGTCGGCGACAACAAGGGCCGCCGCACCGTCGGAGATCTGCGAAGCGTTTCCGGCGGTGATCGTCCCATCGTCGCGGAACGCCGGAGTCAGCGCGGCGAGGATCTCCTCGGTCGTCTCCGGCCTGATCCCCTCGTCGGCTTCGACGACGGCCGGATCACCCCGCCGTTGCGGGACGGTGACCGGGACGATCTCGTCGCTGAAGGCACCCGACTCGGTAGCCGCCGCCGCACGAGCGTGGCTTTCGGCAGACCAGGCATCCTGCTCGGCGCGGCCGATCTCGTAACGGGAGTTGTAGTCGTCGGTTGCCTCGCCCATCAGCAAATGGTCGAGGGCGCACAGCAACCCGTCCTCGTTGAGTGTGTCTTTGAGGACGGCATCGCCGTATCCGAGCCCCATGCGCGCCCCTTCGAGCAGGAAGGGGGCATTGGTCATCGACTCCATGCCGCCGGTCATCACGATCTGCGATTCGCCAGCGGCGATCCGCATGGCGGCGTCGCCGATGACCGCCATCCCGCTCAAGCAGACCTTGTTGACCGTGGTCGAGGGGACCGTCATCGGGATGCCGGCGGCCACCGCAGCCTGGCGGGAGGGCAGCTGACCTTGCCCGGCCTGGATGACGTGGCCGAACTGCACCTCGTCAATGGCGTCCCCCGTGATTCCCGCCCGTTCCAGAGCGCCGGCCATGGCGATCGATCCGAGGTCTGCGGCGGAGAGTGAGGAGAACGCTTTGCGGAATTTTCCGATCGGGGTCCTGGCGATCGATGAGATGACGGTGCTCATATGGCCCTTCGATGTGCTGTGAGCCTGATGGTACCTACCGGTCTCGGCTGACCATGCGAGCGGAGCTAAGCGAATGCACAACCACCTAAGGCGCCGGGGTCTCGTCGGGTGGTAGTTGCGCGGTTGCGTCGTAGGCGCTGGAGCGCATCGGTGGTGCCGTGGTTCGCGGCCGTGCCGACTGCACCCAGGAACTCGGCCGGGGGACGGGCGGCACGGTCGCCAGCGTGTCGGCGTCCGCCGCTTCGGCATGAGCGATGGCCGCCGCGATCGCCGCAGCATGTTCCGGCCCCGCTCCGCCCTTGATCTCGATGATCCTGTTCATTCAATCACCTCGACGAGCTCGATCAGGGTACCGGCGAAAGCCGCCGGATGAGCGAAGGCGATGCGGTTTCCGCGGCCCCCGATTCGGGGAGTCTCGTCGATCATCCTGGCGCCGGTGTCCCGCAGATGAGCGATCGCCAGGTCAATGTCGGGAACCGCGAATGCGACATGGTGCATGCCCTCGCCGCGCCGGGCGAGGAACTGGCCGACGGCCGAGTCGTCGTCGAGTGGTTGAAGGAGCTGGATGTGGGAGCCGCCAATGGCGATCATCGCTTCCTCGACACCCTGCTCGTCGACCGTCTCCCGGCTGATCGGCTCGGCCTGGTACTGACGCCGAAACTCCTCGATGGCAGCGTCGAGGTCGGACACGACGATGGCGACGTGGTCGATGTTGTAGGGAAGCATGGCTACGGCCTTTTCTCCTCGAGCTCGGTCAGCACCGTATCGGGAACCAGGAGATCTCCGAATCCCGAGCCGAGCTCGAGGCCCGGCTTTCCGGTGCCGTGGTAGTCCGAGCCTCCCGTCGCCACAAGACCGAGGTCCTTGGCCAGGGTGGCGAGATGTTCTTGGAGGTCCTTCGAGTGCTCCGGGTAGTAGGCCTCGAGCCCGCTCAAACCGAGATCGTGCAGCTCGGCGAACAGCGCTGGAAATGTCTCCGCATTGCGGTCGATCGTATAGGGATGTGCAACGGTGGTCACAGCGCCCGAAGCCCCGGCGAGAGAGATCGCTTTGGTCGCGGTCAAGCGAGGCCGCTCGACGTACGCCACTCCGCCGTCGCTCAGCAGACCGTCGAAGGCCTCGGCGCGAGTCGACACGAAGCCCTTGGCGACGAGGGCATCGGCGATGTGAGGTCTGCCCACGGTCTCCCCGCCCGCCTGAGCATCGACGTCGGTGTCGTCGATCTCGTATCCGAGCTCTTGCAGTTTGGCGATGATCTTGCCGTTGCGCTCGAGTCTTCCTGCGCGGAGCTCGGCGAGGCGGTCCTGGAGCGGTCCGTTCTCGGGTTCGAGAAAGTGGACCAGCATGTGCAGCTTCAACCCGTCATGGTTTACCGACAGCTCGGTTCCGGGAATGAGCCGGATACCGGCCTGCGAGGCCGCAGCCCGCGCCTCGCCGAGACCGGACAGGGTGTCGTGATCGGTGAGGGCCACTGCGCTCAGCCCTGCTGCGGCTGCACGGCGGATCAGCTCGGTGGGAGAGTCCGTTCCGTCCGATGCGCTCGAGTGGGTGTGGAGGTCGATCGCCACCTAGCGGAACACGAGTGAGAGCACCAAGAAGGCGGCGACGATCAGGAGCCCGTAGATCGACCATTTCTTGATCAGGGCAAGCGCGTCCTTACGCCGCTTCACCTTCGCCTCGGCGGCCTTCTTCTCATCGCGGTTTGCCCGCTGCCGGTCTCGTTTGTCCGTTGCCATCGGTTCCAAGAATACCGGAGAGGGTTCGTCATCGCCGATTCCAGAGGGCGGTACGGTGCGAACCCCACACAGGAGCCCCGTGATGACCGACCGGGAATTTCCCGCCCCGACCGAGGGCATCGTCCTTACCCAGTTCATGGTGTCTGGCGACGTCGCCGCATCACGCGACTTCTATGTGAATGTGCTTGGCGGTGCGGTGGTGCTCGACGGGGAGCCGACGATTGTCAAACTGGCGAACAGTTGGATCATCATCAACGTGGGCGGAGGGCCCACAGACGACAAGCCTGACGTGTACCTCGATGTGCCCGCCGACCCGAACCGGGTCAGCGCCTTCCTCAACATCCGTGTGGCCGACATCCACGCCTCCTATGCGGAGTGGTCGGAAAAGGGAGCGGATTTCCTCACCCCGCCCATCGATCGCGGGCGGGAGATCCGCTGCTACATGCGTGACCCCGACGGGCACCTGATCGAGGTCGGACAGGCGACCGGCGTTCTCGCCGAGTGAACCGGGCCGAAGAACCGCCCGCCTCTACAATTCGCGACCTATGGCCCTCGTCGTCCAGAAGTTCGGCGGCACCTCCCTCGCTGATGCGGAGCGCATCCGGCAGGTAGCCGAGCGTGTCATCGAAAGCCATCGCGCCGGCCACCAGGTAGTGGTGGTCGTCTCCGCGATGGGCACGACCACCGATGACCTCATGCGTCTGGCGGCCGACGTCTCCGATCAGGCTCATCCCCGTGAGCTGGACATGCTGCTCACCGCGGGAGAGCGGGTCTCGATGGCACTGGTGGCAATGGCGATCGAGGACGCTGGCATGCCGGCGGTCAGCTTCACCGGCTCCCAAGCAGGGATCCTCACCACCTCGGAGCACGGGGAGGCCGAGATCGTCGACATCACCCCGTTCCGGGTGCGCGACGCCCTCGAGGAAGGCAAGGTGGTCATCGTTGCCGGTTTCCAGGGCGTCAGCCCCGATTCCAAGGACGTGACGACGCTTGGCCGAGGCGGCTCGGACACGACCGCGGTTGCACTGGCGGCCGCCCTCGAAGCGGACCTGTGCGAGATCTATACCGATGTCGACGGCATCTACACCGCCGACCCGCGGGTCGTGCCGGACGCGCACAAACTCGACGAAATCGCCTACGACGAGATGTACGAGTACGCGGTGGCCGGGGCCGGGGTGCTGATGCCGGTGAGCGTGGATTTCGGGCGGCGCTATACCATCCCGATCCATGTGCGGTCCTCGCTGCACGACGGCGCCGGGACATTGGTGAGCCAGGTAACCGAAGGAGCGCCGGCGATCAAGGGCATTGTCCACCAAAGCGACACGGGTGCGGTGTCCATCATCGGGGCCGGCGTCGACACCCACGCAGCCGCACGCATGGCCGCCATCCTCGCTGACGTCGGCATCGAATCCGGCCCGGCCGAGCAAGTCGATCTCAGGGTTTCGAGCGCGATCGCAGCCGCAGACGGCGAGAAGGCCGTCGTCGCCCTTCACGACGAGTTCGTCGGAGCTGCACCATGAGCGTCTCGGTTGCCATTGTCGGCGCAACCGGTGCGGTGGGGGGGACGATGCGCAGCATCCTCGCCGAGCGTGACTTCCCGGTCTCGGAGCTGCGGCTGCTGGCGTCAGAGCGATCCGCAGGAATGGTGGTGGGGACGCCCTGGGGCGATCTGATCGTCGAGAACCTGGCCGACGCCGACCCGGCGGGCATCGACATCGCGCTGTTCTCCGCTGGTGGCGGGCGCTCCCGGGAGCACGCTCCCCGCTTCGTCGAGGCCGGGGCCGTCGTGATCGACAACTCATCGGCCTACCGGATGGACCCGGATGTTCCCCTCGTCGTCCGACAGGTCAACGACGCCGCCATCAAGGGCCATCGGGGCATCGTCGCCAACCCGAACTGCACCACGATGACCCTGATGATGGCCGCCGGGCCCTTGCACACGGTCTCCCCCATCATCCGGATCGTGGCCAACTCGTATCAGGCGACGGGCGGGTCGGGACAGCGAGGCATGGAAGTCCTCACCGAAGAGACCCTTGCTCTCGGCGCCGACCCCGATGCCCTGGTCTCGGGTGAATGGAAGGATCCCGGCAACGATCTCTATCCGAGGCCGATCGGGTTCAACGTCATCCCCCTCGCCGGGCCGCTTGGCGATCAGGGTTACACCGACGAAGAATGGAAGCTGGTCAACGAGACCCGCAAGATCCTCAGCGACCCGGCGATCTCGATCGAGCCCACTTGTGTTCGGGTGCCGACGATGGTCGGCCATGGCGTGGCGGCCACCCTGTACTTCGAGCGGCCGATGCCGCTAGTCGAGGCCACCGCGATCCTGTCTACCGCCCCCGGGACGCAGCTCTGGAGCGACGACCGGGTCCCAACACCGCTCGACTCGGCCGGCATCGACGATGTCCTGATCGGCCGCGTCCGCCAGACCATCGGCAAGCCGGGCGGGATCAACCTGTGGGTCGTCGGCGACAACCTGCGCAAGGGCGCAGCCCTCAACGCGGTGCAGCTGGCGGAGTTGGTCCTGGAGTTGTAGCCGGAGGGTTGAGGCCGGTCGGACGGCGGGGGGAGTACTTCACGGCTCGTTGATCAGTAGCCGGAACGGTATGGCGAGTCCTCCGGGAGGGTCAGCTCCTCATACAGCTCCACCTGATTGCCGTCCGGGTCGTGGATCCTGGCGTGTCTTCCACCCTCCCACTCCAGCATCTTGCCCTCGGCCTCGATTCCGATCGACCCCAGGTGGGCGAGCACGGCATCGAGGTCGTCGACACGGAGGCCCAGCACGTGACCGCGTTGATCGCCGGGGGCAAGCGGGCCCGAAGCCTGGTTGATCGCAAACACCGGGCTCTCCCGTACCTCGCTGGTCTCGACGTCACGGGTATGGAACACCCGGAAGAACGATTCTTCCTCAGGCGCGTCGAGGCCAAGGCCCACTGCCCCCACCAGCCCGACCTCGAGATGTTCGTTGTACCAGGCGGCCAGACTCGCCGGGTCCTCACTATCGAGGAAGATGCCGCCGATGCCGCGGGCGCCGGCCATCATTCGAGGAGCACTTCGATGGCGATGACCAGGATGCCGAGCCCACCCGCTAGGGCACCGAACAGCGCCGCTTGCCCCTTGTGGTTCGAGGCAAGCCAGCCCTGATAGGCGCCGAGGGCGATCATGGCACCGAGGCTGAACACGATCGAGATCGCATAGGCGACTCGCAGCGTCAAAACGTCGAGCTGGGCAAGGACAAACAGCAGTGATGGCACCACGATCGCGGCGACGACCGGGGCGTTGTCGATGACGACCATCCTCCGACCCGTCACTCCCAGTTGATGCCTCTCGACGGCGCGGACCGCAAGCGCTTCGGAATAGGTGTGAGCCAGGAACAGCACGAGCCCGGTGCTCAGCAGGATGGCAAGGGCCTCGAGCGGCTCGGTGACGTGCAGGCGCTCGGCTACCAACGCCGCGGTGACGATGATCAGGCCGTACAGCGCATGGTTGAACCGCTCGGTCTGATGTTGCCTAGCCACCAAGTCGGGCTGTTGGTCGTCGCTCATGAGCACGCAGACGATACCGGTCCGGGCACGACGAAGCCCCGCCGCGAAGCGGGGCTCCAGTCGGGACGGCCGGATTTGAACCGGCGACCTCATCGTCCCGAACGATGCGCGCTACCAAGCTGCGCCACGTCCCGTCCCGCGTGAGTGTACGGCGGCGGCGGCGAACTATGGGCTGGCAGCCCCACACGGTGGTGCTGCGAACCCAGGGTTCGCAGCACCAGGCTATGGGGCGGCGACGTTGACCCGGTCGACGCGGTTGCGGTCCATCTGCAACACCGTGAGCTCGACACCGTCGACGCTCACCATGTCACCCTCGTCCGGCACCTCGCCCGCCACCGCCATGAACAGACCCGCCACGGTCGTGTACGGGCCCTCGGGGATGGCGCGTTCGATCTCGTCCGCCAGATCCTCCACGGTTACCCGTCCGTCGGCGACCCAATTGCGCCGGCCGATGCGCACAATCGACGGCACCCCGGGGTCGTACTCGTCCTGGAGCTCGCCGACCAGCTCTGCCAGCAGATCCTTGGCGGTGACGATTCCCTCAACCCCGCCGTGCTCGTCAACGACGCACGCGATGGCGTACCGGCGCTGGCGCATGTCGGTCAGGGTGGTCAGGATCGGGGTGGTCTCCGGCACGAAATGGGGCCGGCGCAGCAGACCATGGATCTCGTCGGAGGATGGCTCGTCCTGACGCGGCAGGAGATCCTTGACGTAGAGGAGGCCAAGCAGGTGGTCGACGTCTCCGTCGATCACCGGGTACCGGGAGTGCCCGGTTGCGGCCACCGCGGTGCGCACATCGTCCATCGTGACCGGCACCTGAAGCGTGTTGAGGTCCGGCCGCGGCGTCATCGCCTCGCGTACCGAGCGATCGGCGAGATCGAGCAGGGCATCGATGATCTCCTGCTCGACGTGCTCGATCTCACCCCCGAGCACCCCGAGCTCGGCGAGAGCACGAATGTCCTCGTCCGTGACGTCGACCGATGCGCCGTTGATCGGGATGCGCATGATGCGGAGCAGCCCGGCTGTGATGGCTCCGAAGAACGTCGCGATCGGCGCCAGGAACCGGGAGAGGTGCCAGATCGCCGGCGCCACCGTCAGCGCGAACTGTTCCGGGTACCGGTTTGCCAGTGTCTTGGGGGTGATTTCACCGAAGATCAGCAGGACGGCGGTGACCGCTGCGGTGGCGAGCCATGGACCCCACTGCGCTCCAACCAGGCCGATGAAAAGCGCAGTCGCTACCGCGGCGGCCAGCACGTTGACCAGGTTGTTGGCAACCAGCAGGGTCGCCAGGGTTCGCTCCGGGTCGGCGACGAGCTGTTGCACCCGGCGTCCCCGCCTGCCATCGAGCTGGTGCACTCGCTCTTTTCCGATCCCGATGAGCGCGGTCTCGGATCCAGAGATGAATCCGGAGGAGAGGATGCAGAGCGCAAAGACCACGATGTAGAAGATCTGGATACTGCTCATGGCTCCCGCTCAGCGGGATGGGTACTCGGAAGCTCCGCGGTGATGTTCATGCCACCTCAGCCCCCGTCGCGTAATTTACGGCCGCTCGCAGGGCGCTGGCGGTGAACGGCTTCACCACCCAGGCGTTTGCACCCGATCGACCGGCGAGGAAGGTGTCGACCTCCCGGTCGAGGAGCAAGACCACCGGCACCTGCTCTTCTCGAGAGCGGAAGTCCCGGGCCAAGGCCATGCCGCCCATCGATCCGATCCGAAGTTCGACAACCGCGACATCGGCGTGATCGTCCAGGGCGCGTTGCGCCGCGGTTCCGGGGTCCGCGTGGTCGATCAGCTCGTTTCCCTCGAAGCTCAAAGCCGAGTGGACCCGGTCGCGATCGCGTGGGTCGTCGCTGACGATGAGGACCCGGGCCATGCGAGAAGAATAGTGCGGGATACCATCGGGTTGTGATTCGTCTCCTTCTCATCGCCGGTGCCCTCACCGCGGCTCTCGTGGTCACTGCGGTGCGCGGTTCCGCTCAGACCGACGAACTGCCGGTGGTGGTCATCGACGTTCGCAATCCCATGGATCAACGACTGATGGACTTCGTGGTCGACACACTGGCGTCGACCGAGGCTCATCTCTTCGTCCTTCACGTCGACTCTCCCGGCATCTCCTCCGGCGTGCCCGGCCCGATGTACGAGGCGGTCCAGTCTGCGTCGGCCCCGGTGGTCGTATGGGTGGGCGATCGGCCCGCGGTTGGCTTCGGCGGGGCCGCCAGTCTGCTCAATGTGGCCGACATCGGTGCCGCAGCGCCGCGAACCGAGATCGGGTACCTGGCGCCCACCGTGGTCGGTGCCACCGACGTCGCCGTCCCGTATCGACCGTCGCACGATCCGGACGGCGAGGCCAGCCTCGACCTGTTGCGCGACACAACCGTCGTCGTCGAGGATCCAATCCCCGGCTACGTCGACGTCGTCGTGCCGACGATCGGCCAGCTCATCGTCGGGCTCGACGGGACAACCGTGACCCGCGGCGAGGGCGATACCGCGACCTCGTTCGTCCTCTCCACCGCCGCGGTCGACACCACTCCGGACGGCCAGGAGGTGACGGTGCCGAGCCGCCGGACGCAGTTTCTCAAACCTCCGCTGTGGGATCGGTTCCTCAGACTTGCCTCCCGGCCTGAGGCGGCCTTCTTTTTCCTCGTGGTGGCCATCGCTGCCGCGACTTTCGAGCTGTACGCCGCAGGTCCCGGCATCACGGCGGGGATCGCGGTCATCGCGTTTGTTCTCGCCGGATATGGGATGGCAACGCTGCCCATGTCGTGGCCATCCGTAGCGGCGACGGTGGCGGGATTGCTGTTGTATACGTGGGATTTCCAGCGGAACCGGCTCGGTTGGCGGAGTTTCGCCGGCACGGTGCTGCTCATCGCCGGCGGGTTGACCTTCACCGATGCCCGTCCCCAGTTCGCACCGAGCTGGTGGATCGTGCTGGTGGTCGTCACCGGGATCTTGTTGTTCTATGCCGCCGCGCTCACCACCATCGTGCGGTCCCGCTTCTCGACACCGACGATCGGGCGGGACCAGCTCGTCGGCCGCACCGGGGTCGCCGCGGACGATCTGGCACCCGACGGGGTAGTGGTGGTCAACGGAGCACGCTGGCGGGCGCGCTCGCACCGCGAGGCAGGCATCGAAAGCGGCGATGGGATCAGCGTTGCGGGCATCGACGGGCTCGTGTTGCTGGTGGACCGGGTCCAGGACGCGTAACAGAGCGGGAGAACGGCTCCCCTTCTGTCGGGACGACCGGCGCCGATCGCGGCGAGTTCCAATCGCTGCCCGAACGGTCGCTCGAGGGGCCTGGTGCCCCTCTTGATGCGAGGTTCGGGGTTGTGCCCGCCGACCAGACCGCGACAAATCGCGCTGATTTGCCACGATTTCCCTGGCTACCTCCCGCAAGCGTGGCTAGGTTCGAGTGCTGTTCGTGGAGCGAGCCTGGGGAGGCATGTCGTCGTGTTGTCTATCGATCGTTCGTGGCAGCCAATAGCGCTATGCCGGGGCAGCCACTCTCATCTCTTCTTCCCCCCGAGTAGTAGCGAGCGCAAGGACGAGCGAGAGCGACGCGAGATGCGTGCCAAGTCCATCTGCCAGATATGCCCGGTCAACTCCGAATGCCTCGAGTATGCCCTGACGATTCGCGAGCCATACGGGATCTGGGGCGGTCTCACCGAGACCGAGCGGCGGGGAATGCTCACGCCGGTCGGCGTCTAACGTTTCGTCTGACCGTTCGCAGGTTGCCGTCTCGAACGGTTCTGCCGTTTCGATCGAGCCATTCGAGGAGCGGCACCGCCTGCCTTCGTGACAGACCAAGGGCTTCACGAAACTCCGATACGGTGAACGGCTCGTCCACGCCGACGAGGTAGCGGTCGACCTGGTCGATCTGCTCGGGCAGATAGACGAGATCTCCCTCGATCTGCACGAGATCCCCTCGCCGCACCACTGCGTGCAATACCTCGTCGCTCAAGCCGAGCTGGCTCGCCCGAGGTACCGCCAGCGTGGCGGAGAGGGTGGCACGGGCCTCCGCCCACTCGTCCTCGTCGGCGTCGCTGAGCCTTGGCTCGAACTCTTCGGCACGGATCGTTGCCCCGTCGTCGATGAGTAGGCCGCCCGATTCATCGACGAGGGCGGTGAGCTGACGGCGATCCACCGTGAGTTGTGACGCAAGCGACGACGTTGGCATCCCCGGGCGGAGAGGATGCTCGGCGTGGAAGGCTTCGACGAGCTGGACCGCGGTCGCGACCCGCCCCGCTGCGGTGTCGGGTGAGAAGAAGCGATCTCCGGCCGAGACCACCCCGTGAGGCGTGCCGCCGCCGGTGGCCGACCTCAACAGTGATTCGTCGATCGAGCCGTGCACCGCGACGAGTGCGGTCGCCACGGCGTCGGGGCCGAGCGCAATCGCCTCCTCGAGCGGCGCGGCATCACCGATGCTCGGGCGCCGGACCGGGGACGGGTCGAGGACGATGCCCCCGCCGGTCACCGACCTGCGTCCCGTGTCGCGCAAGATGAATCGATCGCCGGTGACCATCGGGAGCGGGCGCTCGAGGGTGGCGATGGCGTAGCGATCACCGATGAATCGGAGGCCGGCGGGGACGGTCGCAGTGCCGAGGTGGACGTGATAGGCGCTCCGATCGGAGAGGTCCACGGTCGGTCGGGGCGGCAGTAGGATCCTGACGAGTACCCGCCTGGTCGCAACGCCAAAACCCGGCGGGGCCAGCACCGTTCCGCGGGCCAGCTCCTCCCGTTCGACGCCGGTGAGATTCGCAGCGACCCGGTTCCCCGGTCCGACCTCGATCTTCGACTGCTCATGAGACTGCAGGCTGCGGACCCGCACCGGACCCCCGGGAAACGCCTCGAGTCGATCTTCGGCTGCGATCGAGCCTCCGACCAGCGTGCCGGTGACGACCACCCCGGAGCCGGCCACCACGAAGCTGCGATCGATCCAGAGCACCGGGCTTCCGAGGTCCCGGGTCGGGCCTGCCGACTCGAGCGCAGCCGCCAACGCGGTTCTCAAATCCCCCACGCCGGTTCCCGCCACCGCGGACACCTCGACGATCGGCCAACCCTCGGCAACCGTATCGACTGCGTGGGCTTCGATATCGGCTCGAGCCAGCTCGATGAGCTCAGCGTCGGCCAGGTCGATCCTGGTGAGCGCCATCACTCCGTGCTGTACCCCGAGCAGGTCGAGGACGGCGAGGTGTTCTTCGGACTGCGGCATCCACCCCTCATCCGCGGCAACCACGAACAACGCAATGTCGAAGCCGCCCACCCCCGCAAGCATGTTCTTGATGAAGCGCTCGTGGCCCGGTACGTCGACAAACCCGACCAGGTCGCCGGTACCGAGGTCGGCCCAGGCGAACCCGAGGTCGATGGTCAGGCCCCGCTCCTTCTCGGTAGCCCACCGGTCCGGATCCCTTCCGGTCAGCGCCTCGACGAGGGTGGACTTGCCGTGATCGACGTGACCCGCCGTGCCGACGATCGGCATCAGATGGCGGCGAGTGCGGCGCCGACGATCGAATCCTCATCGGGGAGCACGCTGCGCAGGTTGACGTGCAACCCACCATCGCGTCGGGATGCGATCACCGGGGGGTCATGATCGGCGAGGGCCCGCCAGGTGGCTTCCGGGTTCCCATCCAGGCGGATGACCGGCGTCGGTATCGCGTGGCCAGGGACGGATCCGGCGCCGGGCAAGGCGGACCCCTCGGTGACCTCACCCGCGGCTCCCGACGCCTCGAGGACCGCATTCGCGCGAGCTGCGATGAGCTCCGGGGCGGCGGTCGCCATCGTCCAGAACGGGATCTCACCGCCCCGGCCGCCGGCATAAGCCTCGAACAGCGCAGTGAGGGAGGCGATCGTCCGATCGTCGATCCGCAACGCCCTCGCCAGCGGATGGCGGGCCATCGCTTGTATCGCCGGCCGGGTGCCGACGGCGATGCCGGCCTGGGGCCCGCCGAGCAGCTTGTCGCCCGAGAACAGGGCAACGTCGGCGCCCTCTGCCAGGGTTTGCCGAGCACCAGGCTCGCCTTGGAGCCAGGCGGGCGGGCCGCCGTCCAGCCAGGGTGTTCTGGTGTCGAGGAGACCGCTGCCCAGATCGGCGATGAACGGCTTGCCCGCCGCCCGGGCGACTTCGCCCATCGCGCCGAACCCGATCTCCTCGGTGAAGCCCTCCACCCGATAATTCGATGGGTGCACCTTCAACAGGGCGTCGACTTCGTCGGCGACGTCGGCCATATCCGAGCGCCGGGTGCGGTTGGTGGTCCCGACCTCGACCAGGGTGGCTCCGGACGCCGCCATCAGATCTGGCAGCCGGAACGACCCGCCGATCTCGATGAGCTCACCCCGGGACACCGCCACCTTGCCCGCCGGACCTGCGAGCGCGGCGAGCGCCAGCAGCAGGGCCGCGGCGTTGTTGTTCACCGCCAGGGCGGCTTCGGCGCCGGTGGTTGCCGCGATCAGGTGGTGCAGGTAGTCGCCGCGCGTGCCCCGGCTCCCGCTCGCCAGGTCGAATTCGAGCGTGCTGTATCCCGGTGCGACCGCATCGTTCCCATAGGGTGCACGCCCGAGGTTCGTGTGCAGCAGCACGCCGGTGGCATTGACGACGCGTCGCAACCGAGAGCCGGCCAGCCGGGCGACCCGTTCCCGCGCTGCGGCGACCGGATCGGAAACGCCTCCGTTGCCGGTTCGGGCCTCGGTCAGCACCTCCCGGGCAATGAGTACCGCAACGGGATGGTCGACGTCGAAGGATTCGGTCAACTCACGGGCGAGAGTGTCCACTGCTGGGAGGTCGGCCACGTCCATCAGAACAGACTACCGCCGGGGGTATCCTCGCCAACATGCGCACGCGCATCGTCCTGTTCATCGCATTCGTCGTCGTGCCGATTGCCGAGATCGCCCTGCTCATCGCCTTTGGCGGCGCTTTTGGGTTCTGGCCGACGTTTGCTCTCGTGGTCGCCACTGCCTTTCTTGGATCATGGCTGGTCAGCCTGCAAGGCCGCGCAACGCTCAATCAGGTGCGCACCCAGGCCTCGAGCGGTCAACTGCCCGGTGCGGCCTTGGCCCACGGTGCCATGATCG
Organism: uncultured Kiloniellales bacterium; assembly: GCA_964195155.1. GTDB lineage: Bacteria > Actinomycetota > Acidimicrobiia > Spongiisociales > UBA5794 > JACZST01. Next base: position 28,870 of record CAXMOP010000121.1, read on the forward strand.
TGATCGCCGGCGCTTTCCTGCTCACCCCCGGCCTCATGACCGACGCCGTCGGGTTTCTGCTGCTAATCCCCGCCGTGCGCGAGGCAATCAGGAAGTGGCTGATCAACCGTTATGCCGATCGCTGGGTGATCGGTGACACGATTGACCTATAACGCCGGGCCCCCGACAACGAGGGACCTTCCATGACCCCGAGCCACCGTTCGTGACAACGAGGGACGCGGCAACGGTTTGTCTGATCCGGGCGGCACACCACGGCCCGGAAGTCCTGATGGTGCGGCGATCGGAGACCGCCAGGTTCATGGCTGGCGCCTGGGTCTTCCCGGGCGGAGCCGTCGACGACACCGATGCAGGCTCCGATGCGGGATCGGTTGTGCAATCGACCGACGATGGTCTCGCCCGGTGGCGAGCGGCCGCACTGCGCGAGCTGGTCGAGGAGACCGGGATCTGGTTGACCGTTGACGGCGAGCAGGTCACCAACCAGCGACCGAACGGCGTGGCGGTATTCGGCGCCGCGCCGTCTCCTCTGAATGGAGAACGCCTTCGCTACTTCGCCAACTGGATCACGCCGGCTCCGCTGCCGATCCGCTTCGATACGCGGTTCTTTGCTACCGAGGTATCCCGGCACGTCGAGGCGCTCGTCGATGGCCAGGAGCTCATCGACGCTGCCTGGACCGACCCGGTTGATGCTCTGGAGCGGGCCGACGCCGGGGACTGGCTGCTCGCGTTCCCGACGCGGAGCACGCTGCAAGTCTTTTCCGGCCATGACTCGGTCATCGAATTGCTTGCCGCGTTGACCGATCCGGGTGAGATCGAGGCGGTCCAGCCTCGACTGGTGGTCGAAAACGACGCGGTCCGCATTCTGCTCCCTGCCGACCCCGGCTTCGATGCGGCGGCCGATGGTGAGCACGATCCGGATCTGCTCGCCCGTGCCATGGCGGTCGCCGAGGCCGGTGGCACGATCCCTGCCGAGATGCGCCTGGCATGAGGATCGAGCGGATCCTCGCCCCGAATCCCTCCATCTACACCGGCCCGGGAACGAACACCTACCTGATCGAGGATTCGGGATTCGGGTTGATCCTCGATCCGGGACCGGTGATCCCGTCCCACCTCGCTGCGATCCTCATCGCCGTCTCCGGTCTCAGCCCGGTAGGAGTGGTCGTCACCCACACCCACCCGGATCACGCACCGCTGGCGAACCCGCTGGCGCGCCAACTGGATGTTCCGGTGTACGGCTACGAGCCGGGACCGGAGTTCAAGCCCGACATCCGGGTCAGGGACGGTGAGGAGGTTCCGGTGGGCGCGACCGGGATCGTGGCGGTCCACACTCCGGGCCACACCCGGGACCACCTGTGTTTCCAGCTGGGCGAAGTCCTCTTCACCGGCGATCACATCATGGAGGGATCCACGGTGGTCATGGAAGATGCCGCTGCCTACCTCGACTCGCTGTATCGGGTGCAGGACCTGGCGGTCGATCACCTCGAGCCGGGCCACGGAGCCGCCATGGACGACGCCGGGCGGGTGATCCACGGGTACATCGAGCACCGGCTGATGCGAGAACGCCAGATCGTCGATGCCGTGAGGTCAGGCGCCTCGACCATCGACGACATCATCGACGTTGTCTATGACGAGATCCCGGGGGCACTTCGCCCGGCCGCCACCCACCAGTTGCGGGTTCAGCTGACGAAACTCGTCGGAGAAGGTCTCGTATTCATGGACGAGACGGGGATTTGGGTCAGTCAAGGGAGTCCGTAGGGCTCCCTTCTGGACTCAAGACTCTGGACTCAAGACTCTGGACTCAAGACTCTGGACTCAAGACTCTGGACTCAAGACTCTGGACTCAAGACTCTGGACTCAAGACTCTGGACTCAATCCATCGCCGCTAGCTGCTCTTCGAGCACGGCGATCCGCGCCGTGCACGTGTCCTGATCGGCCGGAGGAACCAGCTCGGTCACGCGCTTGGCGATGTCCCGGAAGGCGGCGGCCGCCGGGCCCGCCTGGTCCTCGGCCACCACCGGGTTGCCCTCGTCGCCACCGGAAACGACCTTGGGATCGAGCGGCACCTGCCCGAGAAGCGGCACCGCGAGATCGTCGGAGAGTTCCCGGCCTCCGCCGGCTCCGAACAGGTCGTAATGACGCCCTTCATCTGTGGTGAACCCGGACATGTTCTCGACAACGCCGACGATCGGCATGTGGGAACGGCGCGCCATATCGGCGGCGCGGGCTGCGACCTTCTGCGCGGCGCGCTGCGGGGTGGTAACCACGATCATCTCGGCCTGGGGAAGCATGCGTGCCAGCGCCATCTGCACATCCCCCGTGCCGGGAGGCATGTCGATGATCATGTACTGGAGCTCGTTGCTCCACGCGACGTCGGTGAGGAACTGCTCGAGTGCCTTTGAGAGCATCAGGCCCCGCCACATGAGCGCGGTGTCCTCGTCGTCGAGGAGGAGCCCGGTGCTGACCACATCGAGTCCGGCGGCTCGCAGCGGGACAATCTTGCGGTCCTCGCCGGCCATGAGCCGTTCGTCGATGGCGCCGAGCATGCGCGGGATGGAGAATCCCCAGATGTCGGCGTCGAGGAGGCCGGTGGGGTAGCCGAGCTCGGCGATGGCCAGCGCCAGGTTGACGCTGACCGACGACTTGCCAACGCCTCCCTTCCCGCTGGACACTGCCAGCACCCGGGTGGTCGGGCTCACCATCGTGGCACGTGCATTCTCTCGGGCCCACAGGCGGGCTCGTTCCATCAGCGCCGAGCGTTGCTCCTGGGTCATTGCCACGACATGGGTACTGACGCGGTCCACGCCGGGGATTGCGCCGACCTTTCTGACCACGTCGTCTTCGATCTGGTCCCGCATTGGGCAGGCGGCGATGGTGAGGGCGATGTCGATCGCGACCGCTCCGCCGTCGATGCGGACGTCCTGAACCATCCCGAGCTCCACGATGTCGGCGTGAAGCTCGGGATCGATCACACCCCGCAGGGTTGCCTCGATCGAATCCCGATCAACCATGACCGAATTTTACCGACGATTGAATAGGTATTCCACACATGCCGATAGGGGATATACTGGCGTGGATCATCGCCGAGGAGGCCATTACATGACGACTCTCGAGGAGCGCACCGAGACCCCGGTGCTGTTGACCGACGACGCTGCCGCCAAGGTGCGCGAGTTGATCGAGCAACAGGACGAGGCCGATCTCGCGCTCCGGCTCATGGCTGTTCCCGGCGGATGCTCCGGCTTCCAGTACGACATGCGCTTCGACACCCAGATCGAGGACACCGACGTGGTTTCCGAGGTCGGCGGGGTCAAGCTCGTCCTCGACGACGAGAGCGTCCCGCGGCTGCTCGGCGCCACGGTCGACTACCGCGGCGACGACGTCGCGGGGTACGGGTTCGCCATCGAGAATCCGAACGAGACCGGCCACCAGTGCACCTGCGGCAAGCGGTAACTCCTCCTTCCTAGGTCACCTCGATGCCGAAGCAGATCCATGAGGTCCCGAGCGTCCCGCGCCCGATCGGCCCCTACAGCGTTGCCACCGAGGCCGGCGGCTTCGTGTTCTTTTCCGGCCAGGTATCGATCGATCCCGAGACCAACGAGCCGCAGCACGGGGACGTCGAGGAGCAGACCCACCGCACGATGCGCAACATCGGCCTGGCACTCGGTGATGTCGGGCTTGGGTACGAGGACATTGTCAAGACCACGATCTTCCTCGACGACATGGCCGATTTTCCGCTCGTGAACGGCGTCTACGACGAATACCTCAGCGAATCTCGCCCCGCCCGCTCCACGGTGGAGGCGGCTGCCCTCCCCGGCGGTTTCAAGGTCGAGATCGAGATCATCGCGGCTAGATAAGTCGAGAGTCCTCAGTCTTCAGTCCTCAGTCCTCAGTTTGGGCGCTCCGCTTGCTGATGACTGATGACTGGCGACTGACGACTCCGTCTCAACTACCGTTCGCCATACCGCCCGATACAGGAGGTTTGACCGATGAACCGTGACAGCATCTTCTCTGCGCTCGGCCTGGAGGACTCCAACCCCGGCGCCTTCGCCGGTGGCTGGCTCGACACCGGCGGCACCGATCTTGCGGTCGAGAACCCGACGACGGGTGAGCAGATCGGGTCCGTGGTCCGGGCCAGTCTCGACGACTACGAGCAGGTCGTGGCCTCGGCGGCCGAGACCTTCCAGGCGTGGCGGACGCTGCCCGCCCCCGAGCGCGGCCACTACGTCAGGGCGCTCGGCAATCTCCTCCGCGAGCACAAGGAGCCGCTCGGGGCGCTCATTGCCCTGGAGATGGGCAAGATCAAGGCCGAGGGCGAGGGCGAGGTCCAGGAGATGATCGACATCTGTGACTTCGCGGTCGGCCTCTCCCGCCAGCTGTACGGATTGACCATCGCCTCGGAGCGTCCAAACCACCGCATGTACGAGCAATGGCACCCGTTGGGCCCGATCGGTGTGATTTCGGCGTTCAACTTCCCGGTGGCGGTGTGGGCGTGGAACTCGACCCTGGCTGCGGTTTGCGGCGACACGGTGATCTGGAAGCCGTCCTCGAAGGTGCCGCTGGCCTCGATCGCGACCACCCGGCTGGCCGCCCAGATCATGGAGGGCAGCGGCTTCGAGGGGGTGTTCAACCTCGTTATCGGGTCGGGCGCCGAGATCGGCGACACACTGATCAATGACCGGAGAGTGCCGCTGATCTCGGCAACCGGTTCGTGCAACATGGGCGAGAAGGTCGGTACCGCCGTGGCCCAGCGCCTCGGCCGGTCCCTCCTCGAGCTCGGCGGCAACAATGCCGTGATCGTGATGGAGGACGCCGATCCCGACCTGGCAACCAGGGCCGCCCTGTTCGCCGCCGTCGGCACCTCCGGGCAGCGGTGCACCAGCCTTCGCCGGCTGATCGTGCAGCGTGGCATCTCCGATCTCATCGCCAAGCGGCTGATCGACGCCTACGGGCAGGTCAACATCGGCGATCCCCTCGATGACGACGTGCTGATGGGCCCGTTGGTCGACGGGCGAGCCGTCGACGATTACGTCGCCGCGGTGGGCATCGCCCAGGAGCAGGGCGGCGAAGTGCTCTACGGCGGCAACGTCCTCGACCGCCCGGGCCACTTCGTTGAGCCGACCCTGATCCGGATGCCGGCGGATGCTCCAATTCTTCAGATCGAGACCTTCGCCCCAATCCTGTATTTGATCGAGATCGACACGGTCGACGAGGCGATCGCCATGAACAACGGCGTCACCCAGGGCCTTTCGTCGGCGATTTTCACCGACTCGGTGCGATCGGCAGAGACGTTCCTGTCGGCAGCCGGATCCGACTGTGGCATCGCCAACGTCAACATCGGTACCTCCGGTGCCGAGATCGGCGGCGCCTTTGGGGGCGAAAAGGAGACCGGCGGCGGACGCGAGTCCGGGTCGGACTCGTGGAAGGCGTACATGCGCCGCCAGACCGTGACCATCAACTGGTCGGGAGAGCTGCCGCTGGCCCAAGGCATCGAATTCGGCTAAAACCCTCGTTCTTGCGTAGCAGACGGCCATATATCGCTCCCTGCTACGCAAGAACGGAACGCTGCATCCGGTTATAGGCTCGCGGCCGATGAATCTGCGAATCGTCGTCGCAACGGTCGTTGCTGTTTCCGCGCTCGCCTCCGGATGTTCGGTGATCGAGCTGAGCTCCGAGCAGGAGGAAGAGGCGTACCTGCTCCAGGTCGCGCAGGCAGAGGCTCCGTGGTTGGCTGCCATCGACCGTTTCGATCGAACCTTGGGCGGCAACTACTCGACGCGCCGGGCGTTCGTGGGAGCCATCGGGGACGCCGGGCTCGCTCAGGGTGCCCGTGACTCGCTCGCCGCCGCGGACTCGCTGACACCACCACACACGATGGCGACCGACCACGAGCACTGGCTGGCCTTCCGCAAGTCGGTCGACGGAGTCGCCCCGGAGCTGACCAACGCCGCGATGAGCGGAGAGGTACTCAACACTCTTGCCGTGCGCCGCACGCTCGGCGAGGCCGAAGCCGACTTCCTGCTCTCGATCGGCCGCACGTTCTGCCTCCACCTGTCTGCGGTCGATCCCGCTGCTGACTGCCCCCCGGACGAGTCGCTGCCGGGCGGGGAGTACGGCAGGGCGACCTTCGAGGCGCTGCGGGAGTACGCCATTCGCGTCGGTCCGCTGTTCATCACCAGCAGCGCCTTCGATCAAGGCCAACGCACGCAGTATCTCGCCGAGGTACAGCCGGGCATCGTGGTGCTGCTTTCCGACACCGGGGATCGCCTCAACCGTCTGAGCCCGCCGCCCGAGTTCGCCGAAGATCACCACGCGCTGCTTGGCTATTTCGACGACCAGTACGTCATCGCGGTCGAGATCACCGACGCCAACGCAATCGGCGACCAGGACCGGGTCGCCGAGCTGTACGACCGGTTTGCGCAGCATCTCGATGAGCTGCAAGCGGCGCTGTCTGAGGCGGCAAGGCCCATCGTCAACCCGGCGTTCTGAGGGCGCCCGGCCCAGGGCCCGACCGTGGCACATACGAACCGATATAGCCCGCGGACCAGCCCTGCCCACGGGTTTGCGATCCGGTGCGGATCTCTCCCTGGTCGTTATCCTTCACCCCAGCCGAGTGGTGGCGCGCTGGAGCCGCCGAGGGAGGGCCAATGCCTTATCGAGCCGAGTACATATGGATCGACGGTCAGCAGCCGACGGCCAAGCTGCGGTCCAAGACCAAGATCGTTCCCGACGGTGACGCGCCGCCGGTGTGGGGATTCGACGGCTCGAGCACTGAGCAAGCCCCCGGCGCCGAATCGGACTGCGTGCTGCGCCCGGTCATGGTCAAACCCGATCCGATTCGCGGTGGCGATGATGTGCTCGTCATGTGCGAGGTGCTCACCGTCGATATGGAGCCCCATCCCTCCAATACCCGGGCTGAATTGGCTGAGGTCGCCGAGAAGTACGCCGAGCATGAGGCGTGGTTCGGGCTGGAACAGGAGTACACGTTCTACAAGGACGGTCGTCCTCACGGATGGCCGATCGGCGGATACCCGGCACCCCAGGGCGGCTACTACTGCGGCGTCGGAGCCGACGAGATCTGGGGGAGAGAGGTGGTCGAGATCCACACGAAGGCCTGTTTGGACGCCGGGATCGCCATCTCGGGGACCAACGCCGAGGTGATGATCGGCCAGTGGGAGTTCCAGATCGGCCCACTCAGTCCCGTCGAGGTCGGTGACCACCTGTGGATGGCCCGCTGGTTGCTGTACCGCACCGCGGAGGACTACGACATCTCGGCGCACCTGAACCCGAAGCCGGTTGAGGGAGATTGGAACGGCGCAGGGATGCACACCAACTTCTCCACCCAGGAGATGCGTGAGGACTACGACGCCGTGATCGCCGCCTGCGAGGCGCTGGGGAAGCGAGCGGACGAGCACATCAAGTTCTACGGTGCCGGGATCGAACGCCGTCTGACCGGCCTCCACGAGACGGCACCTTGGACCGAGTACAACTACGGCGTGTCCGATCGCGGAGCCTCGGTGCGGATTCCGTGGCAGGTCCACCAGGACCAGATGGGATACATCGAGGACCGTCGGCCCAATGCCAACGCCGACCCGTATGTCGTCGCCCGGCTCATCACCGAGACCGTCTGCTCATACCTAGAAGGCGATATCCCCGCCTGACAAGTTGCCAGTGATCAGTACGCTCGCTGGCGCTCGCTTCCAGTTGCCAGTTCGAATCGGACTGGTGGCTGGCAACTGGCAACTGGCCACTCCGTCAGCTCGGCGTCGCCGCCCGCACCATGTTCAGGGCATCGATGAATTCCTGGGTGAGGTTTGCGTACTCGGCAACGGCCTCCCGCCGGAGCGTGCCGTCGTCGCTGGCACGCAGCCCGGCGATGATCGCATCCACGCCAACGGGAAGGCTCGCAGCCGTCGTGATCGCCTCGGGCCAGGCTTCCGTGTACACAGGCGGCGGGTTGGTATTGGCGACCGTTTCGCTCAGAGTCTGCGCTTCCACCTGGGCCTGCGTGAAGCGTTCGAGCGTCTCGGCGAAAAGGATCGCGTCGGTTTCCCAGGCGTCGTTTGTTTCCTCGATCGAGGCCTGGATCTCGATCGCGGTGGCCTCGTAGCCGTCTACCAGCAGCAGGAAGGCCGCGACTGCGGGCGGCAGCGTGGTGGTCGTCGTTTCCGGCGGGAGCGTCGAGGTGGTCACCGGAACGGTGGTGGTTCCCAGCGGCACTTCGGCGGGAGGAAGGGCGTTCACGAAGGAATACGTCAAACCCACCAGCCCCGCGATCACCAGCGGCAGGATCCAGCGCCCGTGTTTGGGGTCTTCTTTACTCACCGGAAGCAGCTTAGGACGAGATGCCGTTTCGCTCCGGTACGCTCGTTGGCATGGACCTAGCTGGCAGAGTGGCGGTCGTGACCGGTGGTGCGGTCCGGGTGGGAAGAGCCGTCGTGCTCGGGCTTGCGGCTGCGGGGGCCGACGTGTTCGTACACTACGGCCGCTCCGGCGAAGCCGCCGAGGCGACGGCTGCCGAGGTCGAGCAACTGGGGGTCCGTGTGGCAATCGGCTCCGTCGACCTCGCGCAACCCGAGGACGCCACCGCGATCATCCAACGAGCGGAGGCTGCGCTCGGGACGGTTTCACTGCTCGTCAACAGTGCCTCGGCGTTTCCCTCCGACACGATGGGGGACCTCGACCTCGCAACCTGGCAGGAGACACTCGACCTCACCCTCTCGTCACCGGTATTCACCACACGGGCGTTCGCCGAGCGGCTGCCACCGGGCCTCGAGGGTGCAGTGGTCAACATCACCGATGCCAGGACCACCAGGCCATACCGCAAGCACTTCAGCTACCTGGTGGCGCGAGGCGGAATCGACACGTTTACCAGGGCCGCCGCGCTCCAGCTGGCGCCGAGCGTCCGGGTGAATGCGGTCGCCCTTGGCGTCATTCTCCCTCCCGAGGGCCAAGAGGACAGCTACGAGCACCGGCTCGCCGCCAGGCTCCCGCTGGCGAGGGTGGGTGGTACCGATCCGGTGGTGGATACCGTGCTCTTTCTGATGCGCAACGACTTCATCACCGGGGAGATCATTCGCGTCGACGGAGGAGGGCACCTGACATGAGCCCCGAACCGCGAGCCGCCAGTCACGAGCTCGACCGCATTCACATCAGGGGCCTCGTGGTTCCCGGAATCGTTGGGATCAAGCCGGATGAGCGAGTGAACAAGCAGGACGTCCTCGTCAACGCCACCCTGTGGGTGGACACTCGCCGGGCGGCGCAGAGCGACGATATCGACGATGCCGTCAACTACCGGACCGTCACCAAGGCGATGATCGCCCACATCGAATCCGGCTCGCCCATGCTGGTCGAGCGGCTCGTCGCCGAGCTGACCACTATTTGCCTCGAGGCCGACGAGCGGATCCGGGAGGTTGAGGTAACGGTCGAAAAACCCGGAGCACTCCGACACGCCCGCTCGGTCGGCATCACCGTTCGCCGCACCAAGGAGAGCCCTGATGGCTGAGCACGTCCCGGCGGTGATCGCGATTGGATCCAACATCGAGAAGGAGCGCAACCTCCCTGAGGCGATCCGGCTGCTGCGCCGAGCCCCCAACATCACGATCACTCAAGTAAGCCGCATCTTTGAGAGCCCTGCGGTCGGCGGCTCGGAAGATGCGCCGGAATTCTTCAATGCCGCGGTGCTGGTTTCCACCGACCTGTCCTATGAGCAATTGCGCGACGTCACCCGCGCCATTGAGCACGAGCTCGGTCGGGTCCGTACCGACGACCCCGACGCCCCTCGCGCGGCGGACCTCGACGTCGTCTACTACGCAGATTTCGTGGGTGAGCGAGGCGGCAAAACGCTCCCCGATCCCGATGTCCTGACTGCGGCCCACGTTGCGTTGCCGATTGCCGACGCCGCACCCGGCCTGGTGCACCCGGCCAACGGGAGGACGGCGAGCGAGATTGCGGAACAAATGGAAGGATCTGATGTTCGACCTGTCATGGCTATTCACTTGAGCAATCCGTACAGCCCGCACCGACCCGAAGACTTCGACGATGTCTCAGACGTCTACTCGCCTCGACTGGAAGCACTGGTTCGCCAGCAGCTCGTCGAGATCGGGGAGGACCCCGACCGCGAGGGCCTGGAACGAACGCCGCTTCGCGTGGCCAAGGCCATGGATTATCTGACCAGCGGATACACGACGTCGGTCAAGGAGATCGTCAACGACGCCATCTTCGATGCAGAGGGCGCCGAAGAGATGGTCGTCGTACGCGACATCGAGTTCTACTCGATGTGCGAGCACCACATGCTGCCATTCTTCGGAAACGCCGCGGTGGGGTATCTGCCAAAAGGCAAGATCATCGGGCTGTCGAAGATCGCCCGCATCGTGGATGTGTTCGCAAGGCGCCTCCAGGTACAGGAGCGACTCACCAACCAGGTCGCCGCGGCCCTCGAAGAGTGTCTCGAGCCGCATGGCGTCGCCGTCGTGCTCGAAGGCAAGCACCTATGCATGATGATGCGCGGCGTGCAGAAACAGGAAAGCGCCATGGTGACCAGCGCCATGCGAGGCACGTTCAAGACCAACCCGGGCACGCGTTCGGAGTTTCTCGAGCTGGTGAAGTAGCGCGCTACTCGTCGAAGATCACGACCGACTGCGGGTACCGGCGCACCCTGGCCGCACCGACGAGATCCTCGATCATCTGGTCCAGTTGTGCCTGCCGCTGTGACTGCGGGCCCTCGGCAAGCACCACCAGCTCGGCCTTTACCCGCAGGGCGCGGTCAGGGACGATGAAGCGGGTCACACCGGCAGGGAGCCGATCCTCGCTGAGTGCCGCCTTCATCACGTCGTCGATCGTGAGGATTGGGTGCTCGACCAACACCGCCCAATCCGGATAGAGCTCGGCAACGTGTGGGAGATCGGCCTCTTCCATCCTGCTCACTTTCCACCGGCCGACATAGGAGTCGACCAGTGCCGACAGAGCCCTGTACAGGCTGCCCGTTCCAGAGACCGTTACCCGGCGACCGTCCGATGTGGAGAGCCGCGGAGGCATCGAGGGCGCGACGACGAGCAGATCCTGGTTGTCGTCGATGCGGCCGAGAACCTCGTCCGGGTTGGCGTCGCGGACCACGTGATGCCACGTTGCCAGGGTCACCGTCTCGGCGGCAACCACCTGCACCAAGCCGTAGCCGAGGCCGAGATGGCGCAGCGCCGCAGTCCTGGTGGCGCCGTCGAGCAGCACGAAGTCGCCGGAATCTGCCTCGATGCAGATCACCGGATTCAGCTGATGCCCCGACTCGCTGATCCGTCGGGCCAGTCGATCCACGCGAAGGGGATCGAAGTCCTCATGAGGAACGATCCTGGTCAACGGAATGACCCGAAGGTCTGGCACCAAAGGCATTTCGCGCCAATTATCGACGATTCAGGCCCCCTATGCCCGGGCGGATGCCTGCGCTGAGCGGGTACGATTGGGGCATGCTGCTCGACACGATGGACCGGGCGATGCGGGATTTGCGGATCTCGGTCACCGATCGGTGCAACTTTCGGTGCACCTACTGCATGCCACGCGAGGTCTTTGGCAAGGACTACGAGTTCCTGCCGCGAGACCAGCTGTTGACGTTCGAGGAGATCGAGCGGGTCGTTCGGGCCGCGGCAAATCACGGCGTAGAGAAGGTCCGCCTCACCGGAGGAGAGCCGCTGCTGCGTCGCCGGATCGAGGATCTGGTGGCGTCTCTTGCCGGCGTCGACGGAATCGATGATCTCGCCCTCACCACCAATGGGTCGCTGTTGGCGAAGAAGGCATCGATGCTTGCCGACGCCGGGCTGAACCGGGTGACGGTCAGCCTGGACTCGATCGACGACACGGTGTTCCGCCTGATGTCCGACGTCGACTTCCCGGTGGCAAGGGTGCTGGAGGCGATCGACGTGGCCGCGGCGGCCGGACTGGCCCCGGTGAAGATCAACGCCGTCGTCCAGCGCGGCATCAACGACCACCAGGTGGTGGAGCTGGCAAGAGCCTTCCGTGGCACCGGCCACATCGTGCGTTTCATCGAGTACATGGACGTGGGCACCACCAATGGGTGGCGGATGGATGACGTCGTTCCTGCGGCTGAAATCGTCGCTGCGATCGACGAGCAGTGGACGATCGAGCCGATGCCCGGCAGCTACCGCGGCGAAGTGGCCAACCGCTACCGCTACGCAGACGGTGCCGGCGAGATCGGCGTGATCGCCTCGGTCACGCAACCGTTCTGCGGCGACTGCACTCGGCTGCGCCTGTCATCGGAGGGCAGGCTCTACACGTGTCTGTTTGGATCCACAGGGACCGACCTGCGCGGGCCGATCCGGCAGGGTGCGACCGACGAAGACATCGAGGCATTGCTCGCAGCCGTGTGGACCGTACGCAGCGACCGGTACAGCGAGGAGCGGTCCGGCATCCCCCTCGGCCTTCCCAAGGTGGAGATGTCCTACATCGGGGGCTGACGGAGGAGTCGCGAGTCGCGAGTCGCGAGTCGTGAGTCCAGGAATGGTGTTCGTCTTCCCTGCGTCCCGAGCTACCAACCCTCTTGATCCTACTTCGTATTAACTGTACGTTCGCCTCATGGAGCCCGCGATGGTCATGTGCACCGTAACCGCCGCCGCCACGCTGGGATTGTGGGTAGCGGGGCGGGTACGCGCCCTGGCGGCCGCGCTGCCCGGTCGGCTCGCCGATGCTTTCTTCGATGCCGCGCCAAACCGCGCAGTGGCCACCGCCGTCCTCGCCGTCGTTGGATTCCTCGCCGTGCCCAGGCCATCGGCCGCCGAGCCGGTACCACCGATTGTTCGGCTCGCCGAGCGACACGCCGAACCGTCGCGGCCCGCGGCGCCCGTTCGTTCCGAGATGAGCACCTACGAGGTCGTCGGCGGTGACTCGCTGTGGTGCATAGCCGCCGAGACGATCCGGGCGCGCTCAGGCGAGCGGGCGACGAGCGCCGCGGTGGCCGGGTTTTGGCCTCGGGTCTACGCAGCCAACCGGCGGATCATCGGCGAGGACCCGAACCTGATCTTCCCGGGCCAGCAACTCATCATTCCCGATCCATGAGCGTCGAAGAGCACGAAGAGATCCCGTGGTCGATGCTCGTCGATCAGGAGCGACGCGGCCGGTCGCGCACCTGGTACGCCGTGGCGGCAATCATCCTCGCCGTCGTCATCGGCGTCGTCGGAGTCCGGTGGGTCGATGGGCACCGTCACGGCGAGGTCCCCGCCAATGCCTCGGTGTCGGAACAACCCGTCACCACGACGGCAACTCCGGTTCCGACCTCGACTCCAATGCTTTCCGAGGCCGACCTGATGGCGGTCGATCAGGCAACGATCGGCCTGGCCGCGGTGGCGAGAGCCGAATGGTTCGTCACCGACTATTTCACCGTCGACGGATCCCCGGTACCCGATCTCGCCGCCGCCCTCGCCGTCGATGCGGTACTCCCCGAGCTGCCCCAGGACGACGACAAGGTCTCGTTCGTCGAGTGGGCACGCGCATCGGCTATCCGACCCCATGTCGCAGGCGTCGTCGTGACCGTCTTGTTCAGAACCTTGTACCAAAACAACGAGCTGCGCTATGAGCGGAGCTCGGTTCGGGCCGTCGATGTGCTGGTGCTCGTCGCCGATGAATCCACGGCGATCGGGGATCTCCCAATCCCCGTCGCCCTTCCCACCGGCCAGGACATCACGGGGTGGATGCATCCGACACGCGATGCCCCACCGGACGCCGCTTCACAGGCGATCGAGCAGGCATCCTCCCTCGGTGACAACCCCACGGTCCTTGACTCGGGAAGCTCGGGACCCGATTGGCGAGTGGTGCTGTTGGTCGATGACCCATCGGGACTTCGCTTTCCGGTGGCGGTGCGATCGGACACTCTGCGTTGACCCCAGTGCTGACCCTCGCGCCGTCCCCGGGTGCCAACCAGGGACCATATGTGTTACCATATGGTCGCAGGAAAGAGGAGAAAGGAGCGGCATGGCTCGCCGTCAAGTGCTGGTCCAGCTTGATGATGAGCTGGTAATGCGGCTCGATCGCGTTGCGTCCGATCTCGGCGTCAGCCGCTCCGAAATGCTTCGGCGGGGAGCGCTTGCCGTTCTCGAGGCGACGGAAATGGCGCGGGACGATGCACGGCTGATCGAGGCGTACGCTCGGCAGCCACAGGACCCAGTGCTCGTCGAGGCGGCGTCGCGGCTTGCGGCAGAGACCACCCCCGAGTGGTAGCGCGCAACGACATCGTCTGGGCATCGCTTGGTGCGCCCGCCGGGCGGCGCCCGGTCTGTGTGCTGACCCGAGACGCAGCAATTGGGGTGCTGAGCGCCCTGGTCTGTGTTCCGGTCACGAGGACGGCGCGCGGGATCCGCTCTGAGGTCGCCGTGGCCGACGAGGAGGGTCTTCCCGAACCGAGCGTTCTTGCGTGCGACACGATCATCACCGTTCCGAAGTCGGCGCTCGAATCGCAACCGGTCGGGCGGCTCGGCCTGGTGAAGCGCGCCGAACTCGACCGGGCGCTTCGCTACGCACTCGACATCGCCTATTGATCGCAGCGGCCCGACCAGACGCGCCGCTACGCTCGCCGGGGATGGATGAGCAGCGTGCCGACCTCAGCCGCCGAAGTGCTCTTCGAGGATCTCGGACGCCGCCGGCGCAATGGTCTCCCACGACGCTTCCGCCACCTTGGTCAGGGTCACGAAGTCGGCTGTCATGAACACGCTGGTGACACCATCGATCTCCACCAATGCCGCCCCCATAGGGTCGTCGGCCTCCTTGCCGGCGACAAACGTCGCCGGGCCACCGACGTCGACACCGACGTTGAACTTCAACGCGTTCGGGTTCGGGGTGTTGGAGATCTCGATCGCCATCGCCGCGCAGGCTAGCGGTGCCAAGGCGAGGCGGCGATGAACGGCGATCCGGGCGACGCCGCAACCGGCCAGATCATCGGCGCCGATGTCGGCGGGACGTTCACCGATGTCGTCATGTGGGACGGCGCCGAAATCACAACGGCCAAGGTCCCCACCTCGGTACAGCAAGGCGAGGGCGCCGTCGCCGGTGCCGGCGAGCTCAGCAGCGGCGTTGACGTGTTCCTCCACGGCACGACAACCGCGACCAATGCCCTACTCGAACACATGGGTGCAAAGACGCTGCTGATCACCTCGCCCGGTTTCGAAGACGTCATCGAGATCGGGCGGCAGGATCGCCCCAGCCTGTACGACCCGTTCGCCGATCGCGCCGAAGTGCTCGTCGAGTCCGATGACCGCACCGCAACAATCGAGGAGGACCAGCTCGACCAATACGAATCGGTGGCGGTCTCGCTCCTGTACGCGTTTGATGACCCCGGGCCCGAGCGCGCCATGCGACAGCGGGTCAGACAGATCGCCCCGGGCCTCGCCGTGTCGCTTTCGAGCGAAGTGGCGCCCGAGTTCCGTGAGTTCGAGCGCACCTCGACCACCGTGCTCAACGCCTACCTCCAGCCGATGGTCGCCGCATACTTCGCCGACTTCCAGCAACGGGTAAGCGATGCCGCCCTGGCCGAGCGGGTGTCGGTGATGCGATCATCCGGCGGGCTGATCAGCACCGAGCGGGCCGCACAGCTTCCCGCCTCCATCCTGCTGTCCGGGCCCGCCGCCGGCGCGGTGGCTGCTGCATCGCTGGCATCGGCGCTGGTCAGGGATCGCGTCGTCTCGTTCGACATGGGAGGAACCTCCACCGACGTGTGCCGGATCGAGGGAGGCAAGCCCGAGATTGCTTTCCGACGCACCGTTGCCGGCTACGCGTGCCAGATGCCATCGACGGCGATCCACACGGTCGGGGCGGGAGGCGGCAGCATCGGCTGGGTCGACAGCGGCGGGTCGCTGCGGATCGGGCCCCGCAGCGCAGGCGCCGATCCGGGCCCTGCCTGCTACGGCCGGGGCGGTGTCGAGGCCACCGTCACCGACGCCAACGTGGTGCTCGGCAGGATTGCCGGCGACACAGCGCTCGGGGGACGCCTCGGCCTCGACCCCCTCCTCGCCGAGCGCGCCGTCGGCGCCTTGGGTAACCAGGCCGGCCTGTCGCTCGCCGAAACCGCGCTCGGCATGGTCCGTGTGGTGGAGGAGGTGATGGCCGGAGCGGTGCGCAGCGTCTCGATCGAACAGGGGATCGACCCACGCGGTGCCACCCTCATCGCGTTCGGGGGTGCCGGCGGGTTGCATGCGACCGCGCTTGCCCGAGCGCTTGGCATGAGCGAGGTCCTCGTACCGGCCCACGCCGGAGTCTTCTCAGCCCTCGGGCTGCTGCTGAGCCCGCCGCGCGTCGACGAGGCGCGAAGCGTTCTGCTGCGATCGGACCACCCGAACCTCGACCCGCAGGTTTCCGCAGTCGGCGCCGAAGCCGGCCACCAGGCACCGGGAGCCGACGTCGCCACCACCGTCGACGTTCGTTATCTCGGCCAGTCACACGAACTGAACGTGCCGTACACCGCTGGAGAAGGTTGGGAGGTGCTCGCCCAACGCTTCCATGCCCTCCACGAGGTGCGCAACGGCTTCCACCGGGGATCCGACCCGATCGAGGCGGTCACGGTTCGGGCGGCCGCGCTGGACGCGGCGTGGTTCACCATCGACGACCTCCCTCGCTGGGAGAGCAATGGAGACACCCGCATCGGGTCGCGTTCGGTGTTGACCGCCGACGGACCGGTCGATGCCGGGCGATGGCGACGCGAGGGCTTGGCCGTCGGGGCGTCGGTGGAGGGACCGGCGATCATCGAAGAGCGCGACGCTACGACGTGGCTCGGCCCCGGCGAGAAAGCGCTTGTTCAGGCCAGTGGTGCGTTGGAGATCTCCTGGTGAGCGTCGATCCGATCACGCTCGAGGTGGCAAGGAACCAGTTGAACGCGATCGCCGACGACATGGGCTCGGTGCTGCGCCGCACCGCATATTCGCCGAACATCAAGGAGCGAGCCGATTGCTCGGCTGCCCTCTTTGATGCGACGGGGGAGATGCTGTCCCAGGCCGAGCACATCCCGGTACATCTCGGGTCGATGCCGGCCTCGGTCGCTGCAGTCCTCGACCGCTTCGGCACCGACGTCGAGCCGGGGATCCAGTTCGCCGTCAACGATCCGTATGCCGGCGGTACCCATCTCAACGACCTGACGCTGCTGCGACCGGTCCATGTCGGCGGCACTCTCGTTGCCTGGGTTGCCAACCGAGCGCATCACGCCGACGTCGGCGGGGATGCCCCCGGTTCGATGCCTGCCGACGCCACGCGGGTCGACCAGGAAGGCCATGTGGTATCGCCGGTGCCGGCGGTACGGGGCGGCGAATGGATCGAGGAGTTCTCCGGGCCCTTCCTCGCCGCAACCCGGACTCCGGCCGAGCGCCTTGGCGACCTATCGGCCCAACTCGGCGCCAACGAGGCGGGAGCGCGCCGCGCCATCGAATCGATTGAAGCCGAAGGCATCGACCGGTGGCGCGTCGTCTCGAACGAGCTGCTCGAGTACGGCGAACGACGGATGCGCGCCGCTTTGGTGGCGCTCCCCGACGGGATCTACTCGTTCATCGATCATCTCGAATGGGGTGACGACGACCTCGTCATCGCCGCGGCGATCACCATCGACGGCGATCAACTCCACGCCGACCTCACCGGGTCGGCTGACCAGGTCGAAGGGAACATCAACACGGTGCGTGCGGTGGCCCAGTCGTGTCTCTACTTTGCGGTCCGGGTGGCAACCGACCCCACGATCCCGACGAACGGGGGCTGCTACCGGCCGCTCACGCTGAAGACGAGGCCCGGTTCCATCGTCGATGCTCTCTCTCCCGCCGCCGTCGCGGCCGGAAACGTCGAGACCAGCCAGCGGATCGCCGACACGCTGCTCGGCGCTCTCGCCCAGGCGGCGCCCGACCGGGTACCGGCTGCCGGCCAGGGAACGATGAACAACGTGCTCATCGGCAACGACTCCTTCGCCTACTACGAGACCGTTGCCGGCGGCCAGGGAGGCAGGCCGAGCAGGGCGGGTCAGTCCGGAATTCATACCGGCATGACGAACACCAAGAACACGCCGGTGGAGTCGCTGGAAACCCACTATCCGTTTCGGATCCGCACCTATCGGTTGCGAAGGGGATCGGGTGGGGCCGGCCGGTACCCCGGGGGCGAAGGGATCGAGCGGGAGATCGAGTTCCTCGCCGATGCGACGGTGTCGTTGATGGGGGAGCGAAGGCGCCTGGCGCCGTGGGGGCTCAACGGCGGAGGGCCGGGCGCATCGGGGGAGGATTGGCTGATTCGTGGATCCGACATCGAGCGTCTGGCCTCGAAGTGCACGATCGAGGTTGCGACCGGAGATCGCCTGCGGGTGCTGACGCCGGGCGGGGGAGGATGGGGCGGGCAGTAGGAGCATGGCGGAGGATGGGGCGGGCAGTAGGAGCATGGCGGTGGATGGGGCGGGCAGTAGGACGGTGTTGAACAACGACGAGTGCCTTGCGCCGCCGCTCGCTTGAGTGTTGCGGTGACTCGGTTTCTCCAGTCACCGCCGGCACGCTTGAGGATTGCTCAACACCCTCCTAGCGTCTATTCGATGAGTGCTCAGTCCAACATGGCGCGTCTCGAGGAGATCTGCACCTCACTTCCCGAAGCCAGGCGGGTGAACGTCGAGGCGTGGGACGACCACCCGACGTTTCGGGTGCGCGACAAGAACTTCGTGTTCTCCAACCAGACGGCCACGAATTTCTCCTTCAAGCTCACCACCGAAGAGGCCGCCGCGGTTGTCGCCACCGACCCGGACGCCCAACCGTCGACCTACGGGTTGGGCCGCCACGGCTGGGTAGCCATCGATCTGGCGACCGACGCCGACGACGAGCGGTGGTCCGAGGTCACCGAGTGGATCC
>CAXMOP010000122.1:0-3951 GCA_964195155.1 uncultured Kiloniellales bacterium
CCCTCGGACTGCTGCTGTTCCCCGATGGTCGCCCACCGTCTCCCCGGTGGCGCTGGGTCGGTTGGTACAGCGTCGTCACGATCGCACTGGCCGTCGCGCCATGGATATGGCTGAGCCGGCCCTCGAGCACGGTGCCGCTGAGTAGTACGCCAGCGGGCACGGCCGGCCAGTTGACCGGAGTTTTCCTGGCGTTAGCGCTCCTCGCCGCCGTGCTCTCGGTCGCGGCCCTCGCGGTCCGCTACCGGCAGAGTTCGGGGGTCACACGCCGCCAGATTCGATGGATCGCCTTGGGTGGCAGCCTTCTCGTGGCGACGCTGATCGTGAGCAGCGTGGTCGACGGAGTCACAGGCGAGTCAGGCACCGTCTCCAACTCCCTCATCCTCGTCGGCGAGGCAGTGCTGATCCTGTCCTTTTGGATCGCCATCACCAAGTACCGGCTGTACGACATCGACCTCGTCATCTCCAAGACCGTCACCTATGGGGCTCTGGCCATCTTCATCACTGCGGTGTACGTGGCGGTCGTCGTCGGCGTGGGGACCCTGATCGGTCAAGGGGACGAGCCCAACCTGGCGCTGGCGATCGGAGCAACCGCTTTGGTCGCGCTCCTGTTTGAACCCATACGCTCACGGGTGCAGCGCTGGGCCAACCGATTGGTGTATGGGGAGCGCTCAACGCCGTATGCGGTGCTCTCCGGTTTGACCGCTCGGCTTTCGGAGGCCGATTCGAATGAGCAGGCTCTGGTTCGGCTGGTTGAGCTGCTGGCTTCCGGGACCGGAGCCGAGGAAGCGGTCGTGTGGCTGCGGGTGGGAGATCAACTGCGCCCCGAAGCTGCGACCTCGAGCGAGGCGCCGGAGGCGATACCCAATCACAACGGAACACTGCCCGAGCTTCCGGGGGAAGCAGCCGAGCCCATCCTCCACGCGGGTGAGCTGCTCGGGGTATTGTCGATCAGCAAGAGCAAGGCAGATCCGGTGACGCCATCGGACCAGCGACTACTCGAGGATGTCGCGGCCGGGGCCGGGTTGCTCCTCCGCAATATCCAGCTCAATGCCGAACTTGCAGATCGCGCTGAGGAGTTGCGCTTCTCGCGCCGGCGGCTGGTGGCCGCTCAGGATCTGGAGCGCAGGAGGCTCGAGCGGAACCTTCACGACGGAGCTCAGCAGCAGGTCGTTGCCATCAAGGTCAAGCTGGGGTTGGCCAGGACGGTGGCGCAACGAGAGGAAGTCGGCGAGGTCGCCGATGCCGTTGGCGAACTCAGTGCCGACACCCAGCGCGCCGTCGATGGCATGCGGGCCGCGGCTCGAGGCATATACCCACCGTTGCTAGAGGCCGAAGGGGTTCGGGCCGCACTCGTGGCTGCGGGAAGAGAGACGGCAGTACCGATCAACATCGAATCCGACGGCTTCGGTCGGTACCCGCCGGAGATCGAGGCCACCATCTACTTCTGCGTCCTTGAGGCGCTCGGCGCGATGGGCGGGCCTGAAACGACGCGAGTCAGCCTGGGCGACAACGGTGAGATGGTGACGTTTTCTGTGCAGAACGCGTCTGCCGGACCCAGCTCCGGTCACGGCCTCACCGCCGTGGCCGATCGTGTGGAAGCGCTCGGCGGGACTCTGAAGGTGGAGCCTGTGCCGGGCGGTGGGACGGTGGTGACGGGTCGGTTGCCTGCAACAGCATTGGAGCGATTGTGACCGAGGCGCCGACCCCGAATGCTTTGACTGCCGGTGAAGCCGAACGCGAGTTCTCGGTGGTGCCGGCTGCAATGGTCGCGGCTTTCAGTGCGGGTCTGATGATCGCAACGCTCGTCCTCGTCGGCCTTACCTGGTCGAATCCGGTATTGCCGTTCACCACGTCTCGTGCCCTTGACGCCATGCTTGCTGTCACCTCCCTCAGTTATTCGCTGATTGGGTTGCTCATCGTGATCCGCCGTCCAGCGAACCTCGTCGGTTGGGTCTTGCTGGCCTCGGGTCTGACACTCCAGATGGGCTTCTTTGCCTACTGGTACGCGGTCTATGGACTGCTGGTCCGGCCTGGGACACTCCCCTTCTCCGAGCTGATGGCGTGGACCGTCCAATGGACCCTGATTGTCGGGCTCGGGATGACGTTTTCCTTGCTTTTCCTGGTCTTCCCCAATGGCCGACTTCCGTCCGCCAGATGGCGGCCGCTGGCGTGGTTTGTTGCGTTTGCAATCGTGTTCACCGGGATCACTTGGGCCACCGTCCCAGGACCTTTGGATCGCTTCGAGGTCGTCACCAATCCGGTCGGGATTGCCGCGGTGGGACGACTGAATGGCCTCGGCTGGCTTCTCACCGTCTTGGCAGTAGCTATATCGGCGATATCGTTGATCGTTCGGTATCTCCGTTCGGCCCGTGTCGAGCGACGTCAGATCCAGTGGTTCGCCCTCGCGGCTGCCCTCATGGGGTTTGCATTGGTGACGACCACGATTACCGATGTGGAAGAACGGGGATTCGTTGGCGTGATCGTCGACTTGTTGATCCCGATAGCGCTGGTTGCGCTCGCCGTAGCCGCCTACGTCGCCATCTTCAAGCACGATCTCTACGACATCGATGTCGTCATCTCCAAGACGGTGACGTACGCCGCATTGGCTCTCTCTATCACCGCGGTGTATGTCACGATCGTGGTCGGGGTCGGCACGCTGGTGGGTAGCGGCGATGAGCCGAACTTGGTGTTGGCGATTGGGGCAACGGCGCTGGTGGCGCTGCTGTTTGAGCCGATGCGTTCTCGTCTGCAGCATTGGGCCAACCGGTTGGTGTATGGGGAGCGGGCCACGCCGTATGAGGTTTTGGCCCGATTTTCTCAGCGGGCGGCGGCTGCCGAGGGCGACACAGAGATGCTGGAGCGAATCCCGCGCCTGATCGTGGATGGCACCGGGGCTTCCGAGGCGACACTGTGGACCGCAAATGGGGAGAACCTTCGCCCGGCAGCGTGGTGGCCGGAGCAGGAACACGGTGGCGACGCCGTTTTGGTTGTCGGTGACGGGCGATGGAGTGATCCGGAGGCCGACTATTCGCTGGCGGTGGAGCATGACGGTGAGCTGCTGGGCGGTTTGTCGCTGGTGGCGAGCCGTGGTGGATCCATCACTCCCACCGAGCAGGAATTGGTTCAGAACCTGGCCGGCGGTCTCGGACTTGCTTTGCGGAACGCCCGATTGACCGACGACCTCCGCCATCAGGTCAACCAGCTCGCCGCGTCACGGGAACGGATCCTGGCCGCTGCGGACGAGGCGAGACGAGACCTGGAACGCGATCTCGACATGGGGCCGCAACAGGAGCTGGTGGCGGTCAAGGTCAAGCTCGGTGTGGTGAAGTCTCTGGCCGAGACTGCCGAGGCCACTCAGACCGCCCAGGTGTTGGATCAGCTCGAAGATGAGATTGGGAAGGCGATTGAGTCGGTGCGTGACTTTGCCAGGGGCGTGTACCCGCCGCTTCTCGAAGCCGACGGCCTGCCGGCGGCGGTTTCCGCCGAGGCCGACAAGGCGGCGATGCCGGTGAGGGTTGAGGCCGGCGGGGTGGAGCGCTACCCGAGGGAAGTGGAGACCGCCGTCTTCTTCGCGATTCTGGAAGCGCTGCAAAACACGGCCAAATACGCCAATGCCGACTTGGCGACGGTGAAGCTCAGCGCCCAAGGAGACCGGCTCAACTTCGAGGTAAGCGACAACGGCCGAGGCTTCGAACCGGCTGCCGTGGTTGATGGGACCGGAATTCCCAGCATGACCGACCGGCTCGACGCCGCCGGCGGCACCTTGACAATCGAATCGGCGCCGGGTCGCGGAACGACCGTGAAGGGATCCGTTCCCGTGACGCGGCTAGCGCGGTGACCTGATCGCGGAGGTCCCCGGTGAGCTGGGCGTTGCGCAGCGCCAGCCCCAAACCGCCGGCCAGGTTTTGGACCAATTCCTGCTCGGTGGGGGTAATGGTTGCGCCACGGCTG
>CAXMOP010000123.1:0-28013 GCA_964195155.1 uncultured Kiloniellales bacterium
GGCACGAATCTCGGCATATTGGGAACGGATCGCAGGTTCTTTGGCAGGTGTTGACCAACATCCCGATATCCCGGTTCAGACGGGCGGCTTCGTTCTCCACCGGGCTTGCTGTGCTGTGGATCGTTCTGGCGCTTATTCGCACCGGTACGACGTTCCACCTTGCTCCGGCTCTGGTGGCAGTGGTCTTTCCGGTCACCTTCGCATACGACTCTGATGGCAAAGCCTCGACACGGGATCTGGGCGTCGCGACTCTCGCCGGGCTCGGGCTCGCGCTTCTTGGCACCCTGATCCTCACCGTGGCGGGTGAGCTGACCGGACCCAGCCTGCTCCCCTTCGGTGGAGCGGTCACCGAGTCGGTCGTCTTCGCCATAGCGGGGGCGGCTACCGGGTTCGTGATCGGTGCGGTTCGACGGGCCTGAATCGGTAGTCTCCCAAGGGTGACCGAACTACCCGCGCATCTGCCCCCACATCTACCCGAAGGCATCGTCACGTTCCTCTTCACCGACGTGGAGGGAAGTACCGCGCTATGGGAGGAAGCGCCGGACACGATGATGCGGGCGCTCGAGCAGCACGACTCGGTGATCGACGGAGCGGCCTCATCGAACAGCGGTGTCCTCGTCCGGCCACGCGGTGAGGGCGACAGTCGGTTCGTCGTTTTCGCCGATGCCATCGATGCCGTCACCGCTGCCGCCGAGGTCCAGCGCAACCTGGCCCAAGCCGATTGGGCGACGCCGGAACCCATCGTGGTGCGAATGGCCTTGCACACCGGGGCATCCGACCTCCAGGGCGGGGATTACTACGGCACGGCCGTGAACCGCGCCGCCCGCCTTCGCGGGGTCGCGCACGGCGGCCAGACCCTGATCTCCCGGGCAACCTGCGAACTGGTCCGCGATCACTTGCCGGCCGGGGTGACGATCCGGGATCTCGGCGAGCACAGCCTGAGGGACCTGACCCGACCCGAGCATGTCTTCCAAATCGACATCGAAGGCCTCCCGGACGCCTTCAAGCCGCTGGCGTCGCTCAACGCGGTCCCCAACAACCTTCCCGTCCAGCTCACCGACTTCGTCGGTCGTGAACGTGAGCTCGAGGAAGCCAAACGAATCATCGTGTCGAGCCGGCTGCTCACGATTCTCGCACCCGGCGGGGCGGGCAAGACCCGCCTGGCGATTCAAGCGGCAGCCGATTTGGCGACCAGCTATCCGGACGGCGCGTTCTTCGTGGACCTGGCGCCCGTCGAATCATCATCGGATATCGCACAAACCACCGCCGAGTCGATCGGCGTCTCCCTCGCCAGCGACGAGGATCTGGAAACCCAGCTGCTCGCCCATCTCGCCCACGAGCACCTGCTCCTCATCTTCGACAACTTCGAGCACCTCGCCGACGGAGCGAACATCGTCTCGGACATCCTCACGGCAGCGCCGGGCGTCAAGGTGATCGCTACGACCCGCACCAAACTGAATGTCACCGGCGAGACCGTGCTCAGCCTCTCCGGTCTCGATGCGCACCAAGACGGTGTCCACCTCTTCGTCGATGCCGCTACCCGAGCGGACGCTGCCTTCTCATTGCATCCCGAAGACGAGGACGCCCTGGAGCGAGTCCTTCAACTCGTCGAAGGCATGCCG
This sequence comes from uncultured Kiloniellales bacterium, assembly GCA_964195155.1. Classification (GTDB taxonomy): domain Bacteria; phylum Actinomycetota; class Acidimicrobiia; order Spongiisociales; family UBA5794; genus JACZST01. The sequence continues at coordinate 1,623 of CAXMOP010000123.1, forward strand.
CTGGGCATTCTCATGGCCGCGGCCTGGGTGGACACCCTGCGTATCGAGGAGATCGCCGGCGAGATCGAGAAGAGCCTCGACTTCCTCGAGACCGAGGTTGCCGACACTCCTGATCGGCATCAAAGCATGCGGGCGGTGTTCGACTACACCTGGTCACTGCTGAGCGAGGACGAGCGCACGACCTTCGCCGCCCTGTCGGTGTTTCGCGGTGGATTCACCCGCGAGGCAGCTGAGGAGATCGCCGGGGCATCGCTGCGGGGCCTGGCCAATCTGGTCGGCAAGTCGCTCATCGTCGCCGACCGAGACTCGGGCCGCTATCACGTCCATGAGCTGCTCCGCCAGTACGCCGAGGAGGAGCTGGCACAGGACCAGGGGAAGGCAGACACGACGATCGTCGCCCACAACGCCTTCTTCGCCGGCCTCGGCGCCCAGGTCGAGGTACTGATGATGGCCGGTGAAGAAGTCGCAGCTCTCGATCTCGTCGAGGCCGATCTGGGCAACGTCAGGCAGGCGTGGCGAAAGGCGCTGGAGCGCGGTGACGCCGTCGCGGCAAGGTCGCTGCTCGTTGGCTTGTGGTTCCTGTATGAGATTCGGGGCTGGTCGAAGGCCGGTGCCGAGCTGTTCGCCGGGGCGGGGGATGCCTTCGCCACCGGCACCGGCGACGCTGCCAACGAGATCGCCTGGGCGTTGATCACCTCGTCCGAGGCCAAATACTTGGCAAGCCTCGGTGAGGCAGAGGCGGCGGCGGTGCTCGCCGACGACGCCGTGACCTCGTTGCGACCGTTGTCCGACCCGTTCGCGATGGTCATGGCGCTTGAGGTCGTTGGTGAGATCAAAGGGTACCTCGGTGACTTCGAGGGGATGCTCGCCGCCGCAGACGAGGCCATTCAGGTCGCGGATGACGCCGGCCACGAGATGTGGTCGGCCGGCATGAAGAACTATCAGGCGCTGGCACACCTGCAGATGGGTAACAGTGCCACCGCGCTCCGGCTGCTTCAGGAGGGAGACGCCGTCCTGGCTCGTCTGGGCGAGCAGTTCATGAGGACCTGGAACCTCGCGGCGCAGGCCATCATCGCGATGATGGCGGACCGCGTCGCCGATGCGATCGCCCTGCACCGATTGCAAGCTGAGCTGGCCGGAGCAGTCGAATATCTGCGTGCCGAGGCGGTTGCGCTTCAGGGCCTCGGAAATGCGCAAGCCCGAAGCGGCGACCTCGACGCCGCGGACCGCGCGTTCCTCGAAAGCCTCGGCAAGTTTGATCAGATGGGACTGGTGCCCGACGTGGCCGCGCTCTTGGTGATGATCGCCAGGGTGTGGGTGGAGAAAGGAAGGCCGCAAGAAGCGGTCGAAATCCTTGCGAGCGTGCTCGCCGACCCGTCGAGTGACCAGATGTCCATACTCGAGCAAATCCCAATCAACGAGGCCGCTACGGGCGTCCTGGAACCACTCGAAGCTGCGCTGGATCCCGACCGCTTTGCCGCGGCCCATGCACGCGGGACCGCCCTGAGTCTGGACGTAGTGGTGAAGGCGTTGCTGGCCGAACCGCGGTAGTTGCGGCCGGGCGCGAACCGGGGTACGTGCCGACTTCGGATGGGTCTCGAGCGGGGCCAAACTCGACCCAAATCGGATGAGAGGTCCGGAATAGGTCCGTTCCTATTGCCCGATCTCGTCCCACGACGCGATAAGTTGCGAGAGTTCGGCGACCCTCCCGCCGTCGACATCCCCGACGTGCTCGGACAGGTAGGTGAGAACGTCACCCACCGCCGCTTCAACGTTCGCGGTGTTGGCCTCGCCGTTGGGATCGGCGGTGGCGGCTACGCGCGCGGCCGCCGCTCGCAGAGCATCGGTGGCGGCCTCGGAGGCCTGCCCGGATCCGGTGGGCTGGTTAGCCGCAACGACCTCGGCGGCGTGCTCGAGGCCGTCGACGAGGTGGCCGGCTTCGACGAGTGCGGCGGCTTCCCTGAGACGCTCTGCGGCCCCGCCGTTGCCGACGGCAAGGCTCTCGAGCGCTCGATCAAGTCCGTACAACGCGTCGCCGGGAGCCGCTCCGTCCGCGGCGAACGCTACGCCGGCACCCGACCCGAGAACGAGCGTGATCGCCGCAGCGCTGGTTGCGAGGCGATGACGGAGTCGCAGGCTGCGCCGTGGCGTGGCTGCGGTGGCAGCGGGTCGGACAGTTTGGGATCGGGCGACAGCGGCGGCCTCGACGGCGACCCGTTCGATCAGCGCTCGTTCGACCGGTGGTGGCCCCGATGCCCGCAACGACGCCACCAGCGAGGCGAGTTCGCCCAAACCGGCGGGCATAGGCTTGGCATCGAGCAGTCGCTCGGCATCGCTGGTGGAAACTGGTCGGTTCGCGGTCATGTCAATCTCGTAATCGCTCGTTCGCTCGTTGGGGAAACGGGTGTTTCCAGTTGCCTTCTGAGGCTTTCCAGGCCCCTTCTTTGCAACGCCTTGACTGCTCCGACGCGTTTGTTCACGATCTTGGCGGTCTCTTCGAGGCTCAAGTCGGCGATCACTCGCAGCGCGATCACTGATTGCTGGTCCGGTGTCAACGTTGCCAGCAGCTCCATGGCGTGCTCGGCGGACATGCCGGCAAGCGCCTGATCCTCTGCACTGAGCTCCGCGTTCGATACGTCTTGGACATCGGTCGTGTCGACGACGTCTAGGCGCCGCGACGCCTTCCTTGCCGCGTCGATGGCGCGGCGGTGTGCGATGACAAACAACCACGATCGGAATGCCGGCTCTTCACCGGAAAAGGACCCAATGGCCGATGCCACAGAAATCCACGTCTCGCTCAAGACATCTTCGGGATCGCCTGGAGCGCGTAGCCGAAGATACCCGAGCAGCGCACCCGAATAGTGCTCCACCAGGGCCCGCCACGCCCACTCGGATCCGGCAGCGGCGGCCACGAGCATCGATGCGAAACCCCGCCACAGGCCGAGACCCTCGCGGAGGGTCTCCGAGGCACCGTCGGGATCGACAGAGAGGGATCTCGTCGCTTCATCGGTGAGCCGCTGGAACTCGAAGGCGTCGATCGCAGCGGGATCGGCGTTGAGGATGTAGCCGCCGCCGGAGCGCTCGATGTCGGCCCCTGTGCCGGTGCGCAGGTTGGACACGTAGCTGCGCAGCGAGGTCTGGACTTCGCTCGGGGGATCCTCCCCCCAGATGCCGTCGACCAGCGAGTCGTTGCTCACCGCCTGGCCGACCCGGCTGATCAGCATCCCGAGAACTGCTCGCTGTTTTGGCCCGCCGAGTGCTGCCGGCTCCCCGTTTCCAATCGCGTCCAACGGCCCCAACACCAGGAACCTCGTACCGCGGGCAACCTCAGCCATGCTCCAAACATACTTGTGCGCCATTGGAAAAGTGTTGGAGCCAAAGAAGGAGGTAGGTGGCGTCGCTAGCAGTCGGTGGCGTCCCGCAATACCTGGCAGGCTTCTGCCATTCGCACGGGGTCCAATGTGGTGATCCGGCGCCGGAAGGTCGCGGTGGGCAGCGTGTGCAGGTTGTCGAAGTTGGCGACGCACTCGGTGGGCACGCCGTCGGCATCCGGGGTGAGGTTAAGTTCGGAGACGAGGCCGCGCTTCGTACGCGTCAGCGCGGCAACGACTAGCGAGTCGATGCGCTCGGCTACCGGATCCCGAGTCAGCACGAGGACGGGGCGGTCACCACTCGGGGTGGCGGCAAACCACACCTCACCCCGTTGCATCGGCCCAGTCCGACCATTCCTCGGCAGGCCCCCAATCGGCGATCTCGCCGAAGGCCTGCTCTTCTGCGGTGAGCGGGGATACGGCCCATGCTTCGATGTCAGCGTCGGCCTGTAGCCGGACCAGATGGCGATGCAGGGCCTGCCTCAGAAGCTCCGAGAGTGAGACTCCGAGCCGATTCGCCAACCGCTGGGCGTCCGAAGCCTGTTTGTCGTCGACGCGGAAACTGAACATTGTCATACACCATCATATCTTGTATGACACACCGTGGTCAACGGCGAGTGTCACCTCCAACGCAGCCTATATGGCCGGTATGACACTTCCCGGCCGCCCTCCCAACCACCGTCCCCGGCCTGGCAAGCTACGACGCGATGCTGCAGAAGTAGCGCGCCGTCAACCGATTACGAGGCGCAGATCCTGTTCGGCGAGTTGGGGAAGGAGGTCGGCGATCTTGGTGCCGTCTGGAAGGCTGGCATCCGGCCACACCTCGATAAGGGGCTCGAGCACGAATCTGCGCTCGGTCATGCGAGGGTGCGGGATGGTCAGGCCGGGTTGGTCTACCACCAGATCGTCGTAGAGGAGCACGTCGAGGTCGAGCGTTCGCGGACCCCACCGCTCCCGACGTTGCCGCCCTCGGCCGCGTTCGATTTCGAGGAGCAACTCGAGTACCCGCTCCGGAGCCAGCTCGGTGTCGATCACGGCGACCGCATTGAGATAGTCGCCCTGATCGGGCCCACCGATTGGAGCGGATTCGTATACCGAGGACACTGCGACGATGCTGCCGAGATCGGCGAGCCCGATGATGGCCTCGTCGATGTGCCGTCGCCGATCGCCCAGATTCGAGCCAATCCCGATGGCGGTGCGTGCCGGCGGCTCGGCCGACCGGGAAGAGGATTGGGCGCCGGGATCGGTGAAGCCGGCGCGCACGATGGCGTCGGCGGTGCGCGCCGCCTGAAGGGCGGACGGCACGTCGTGCACCCGGACCACGGCCGCCCCCTTGGCGACTGCCAGGGCGATCGTGGCGCCGGTGGCCGGGTCACGGCCCGGCGCCGGGGTCGGATGACCTGCGTGTTCGAGGATCTTGCCCAACAACCCCTTGCGAGATGCCCCCACCATGACCGGGAAGCCGGCAGCGACCAAGGTGTCGAGGTGAGCCAGGAGTTGCAGGTTGTGGTGATGCGTCTTCCCAAAGCCGATGCCGGGGTCGAGACACACCCGCTCCGAGGAAACGCCCCCGGCACCGGCCTCTTCGGCAGCGGCAACCAGGAAGTCGCGCACGTCGGCGACCACATCGTCGTACTGGGGGTCGTCCTGCATGGTTTCGGGTCGACCCTTCATGTGCATCAACACCACGCCGACTTCGGCGTCGGCGCACAAGCGACTCATCGCAGGATCACCCAAGGCGGTCACATCGTTGATCACTTCGGCTCCCGCCTCGATGGCGGCTTCGGCCACACCGGGCTTCGACGTGTCGACCGAAATCACCATCCCGGACGCGGCGAGTTCCCTCACCACGGGGAGGATCCGCGCCAATTCGGTTGCCTCGTCGACGCCGTGAGAGCCGGGCCTCGTGGACTCTCCTCCCACGTCCACGAGATCGGCTCCGGATTCCCACAGCGCAAAACCGTGCCCGATGGCGGCCTCCAGATCAGCGGCACCGGCGTCCGTGATGAATTGACCGCCGTCGGAGAACGAGTCCGGGGTGACGTTGAGGACGCCCATGATCAAGGTGTGATCATGGGTGCTGAGCGTGCGCGACCGCAGCCGCCAGGTGACCGGCGCAAACGATGTTGCTTGCTCCATGGTTGGCTCTCGGCCGATGCTGCGAACCGTCGGTGGGCGCCCTCGAGTCAGTCGACGACCGCGGTGGCCTGGATCTCGACGAGGTAGCGGGGGTCGGCGAGTCGAGTAACGCCGACCAGCGTCGAGGTTGGGAGGGCGTCACCGAAGAAGGCCACGACCTCCTGGTGACCCTCTTGCAGGTAGCTGTCCACATCGAGCACAAAGGTGTTGAGCCTCACCACGTCGCTGGGTTGCGCACCGACGGCGGCGAGTGAACGTCCGATATTCTCCATGGTCTGGCGGACCTGGCCGCGCATGTCACCGTCTGCGACCAGATTGCGCTCGACGTCGAGGGACACCGTCCCGGCGACGTGGACCTGCCGGGAGCCGCTTGCGGTGACCACCTGGCTGTAAAATCCCCCGAAGGGCTCATAGACGTCTGCTGGGTTGGTGCGTTCGGTCGCCATTGCTGGTTCCTCTCCCTCGATTCGACCGCCCGACGGCGCCACCGTCGTCGGCCGCGTGCGTAACGAGGCTAGGCCAGCGATGGGGCGGCACACGATGGCCTGTTGCGAAGAGGATGCTTCTATTGCTGGGCGCCGTAGAGCTCCGCGAGGAAGTCGTTGGCATCGGATCGGGCGTTCTCGATGCACTTCAGGGGTTGCAGGCGTCCGAGACATTCCTCGTAGATGCCGACGACGATATCCATCTCGAGCCGTACCTGGTTGAGGGCGCTGCGAAGCTGGGCCGAGTCTTCGGTCAAGGCGGCAACCTGGGATCGTTGAAAGGCGGCGTCGCCCTCGGCGACGGTCAACTGGCCGCGCGTATCCTCGAGATCGATGGCCTGCTGCTGGTAGTCCGCTGCCTGCTCGTTGGAGATGAATAGGCCGCCATTGTCCGCAACCACATTCGCAGCTGTCGATGACGAAAAGCCGCCGCCGATGGCGAAGCCGATCATGAACACGGCGAAGAGCACGGCTGCGGCGGCTGCGAACTGGAAAGGGCGTTGCGTCTTCAGCCGCACGGTGCCTTCCTCGATCAGCCAGGCAATGGGTGATCCATTGTCGAAGACCGATCGAACCGACTCGGTGTCCATCTCATCGAGGCGCTTGGATCCCATGCGGTCTCTCAGGGGGGTGGGGGATGACATAGCTGTTCTTTCGGCCGGTCGCCCGTGCTTTCTGAACCTGATCACCTTTCTGGGCCATATCCGCGATACCGGCGTACGCCCGTCGCGCTGAGTCTTCCTGGCCGCAGTTCTGTTCGGCCTCGCTGCTGGCCTCGCCGCCCCCGTTTGCTGGCTGATCGGGCTAGGTCCCACAGCGAGCACAGACGCAATTGCACAGAAGCGGCTGTCAATTGACTCGACACACAAGCTCCTACCGACCCGGTGCTTTCCATCGACGATGGGGCCTGCGTCTACCGACCGCATTGAGCTGGACCGACAGGCGGCGACTACAGCGCGAGATGGAGACGCAGGGCGTCGTTGACTTCGAGCATGAGCGGTGCGGGAACGGATCCCACGCGGTCGCGGATCCGAGCGACAGAGAGCGGCCGAACCTGCTCGGCCGCTCGAGCCGCCGGATCTCGGACTGGAGGCCCTCGACGCCGATCAGGTCGGCATAGGGTCTTCCCCGCCACAGGCCGAGCCCGGTGCGGAGGGCCTCGGAGGCGCTCTCCGGATTGGCGGACATCGCCTTGGTTCCCTCGGCAACGAATCGCTCGAATTCGACGGCGTCGACGGCTGCAGGGTCGGCGTTGAGGACATAGCCACCGCCGGAGCGTTCGATATCGGCGCCAACAGCGGTGCGGAGGTTGGAGACGTAGCTGTGCAGCGAAGTCTGGATGGCACCCGGCGGTTTCTCCCCCCAGATCCCATCGATGAGGTTGTCGTTGCTCACCGGCCGGCCCACCTGGCTGATCAGCATGCCAAGAATGGCCCGCTGCTTTGGTCCACCGAGCACCGCGTCTCCGTTGCCGACCACTTCGAGGGGCCCGAGTACCAGGAACTTCGTCGCCGTCGCCCGATCAGCCATGCCCTAAACCTACCGAAGTGGACTTGGAGGAGTCTTGGAGGCGAAACACGCGGCGAAGTCGCGTATCAGACGGACGCGATCGCGGAGAGGGAACAGGTGGCGCGGCCCTAGGCAAGCCTTGCCGCCAACACGAAGTCGCGTTTGCAGTCAACCAGCCTGGGAACAAGGCACGGGCTGGGTCCCCTACGGCGTCTCGCAGCCGAGGCTGCGATGAAGGACCTCGAACTGGGCCTGCCAGATCACTGAGGGTCCGCCGACCGCGTTCGTCGGCTAGTACTCGACATCCTGGCCCACGAGCGTCTCGCCGTGCGGAGACACGCCTATGCAGCGTGCCATAACTATGGCATAGTTATGGCATGCCACGATCGAGAGTCAGCACCACGGTGGACGAAGAGTTGCTTGCCAGCGCCAGGCAACTGCGATCCGAGCTCAACGACGCGGCGCTACTCGATGAGGCACTGGCTGCGCTGCTTGCTCGGCACCGCGCAGGCAAGATCGACGCGGCGTACCGCGCATATGACACCGAACCCATCGACACGCCCGACGAGTGGGGCGACCTGGCTTCGTTCCGCGAGGCCTCCGGCTCGTCGTGAACGACCTACCGGCTCGCGGTGACGTCTGGTGGTGCGAACTCCCTGGAGTCGCTGCGCGCCCGGTAGTCGTCCTCACCCGCGACGCAGCCATCCCAAGATTGGGCCGCACCCTGATCGCTCCGTGCACCACCACAATCCGCGGCCTTCCCAGCGAGGTGTTACTCGAACCCGGCGAAGACCCCATCCCGCGGCCATCGGCGGTGAGCCTCGACTCTGTGGAAAGCGTCCCGATCGGCACGCTCACCGACCGCCTCGGCCGGCTCAGCGACAACCGGATGCAGGACGTTTGCTCTGCCCTCTCGGTCGCTGTCGATTGTCTTCCCTAGGAAGCACAGCGCTAACGCCACCGATCCTGCCGCCGGGGATGCTGTTTGTCCGTATCGCAGGCCTCAACGGCTTTGCCGTCGGCCCGTGGAGTCGGCTCGCCTGCTAGCAAACCCCACGCGCATCTCCAGTCGCTCCAAACAGATCCAACCTCCTACGGCGTCTCGCAGCCGAGGCTGCGATGGAGGACCTCGAACTGGGCCTACCAGATGACCGAGGGGCCGCCGACCGCGTTATTCAACTGATATTCCAGGTCCGCGCCCTCCAGCGCCTCGCCGTGCGGGTCCAGACCGACGTGCACATGTGCGCACAGTGGGTTGACCAGAGCAGCACCGACTCGAAAGGCAAGAACACGCTTGCGCGTCCGGCAGGGCTAGATGCGGCCGAAAGCGACTCGTAAGGCCGTTCTGACAGCGTGTCGGGATGGCACAGGGATTGCGGGGAGTGCGCCCAACGGACGCGTCGAGGGGGCTGCTCGGTAGAGTCGGGGCCAGCGTGGATCTTCGTCTGTTGGGCCCATTCGAGGTAGTCGATGGTGCCGGGACCGTGCTCGAGGTCCCCGGCGCCCGACCAAGCGCGCTTCTGGCACTCCTCGCCCTCCACACCCCCGACGTCGTATCGACCGACCGAATCCTCGAAGAGCTATGGGGCAACGAAGACGTCAAGAGCCCCGAATCGGCGCTGCACGTTGCCGTCTCCCGGCTGCGCTCGGTCATCGGCGAAGGTGTCGTGGAGACGGTTCCCGGCGGGTATCGCCTCGACATCCCCGCAGCCAATTCCGATGTCGCACGATTTCGCCGCCATACCCAGCGAGGCCGCCAGTTCTCCACCCTCGGCCACCCCGGCAAGGCCGCCGAAAGCTTCCGCCAGGCGCTTGCCCAGTGGCGCGGGGACGCCCTCACCGATCTGCGCAAATTTGAGTTCGCCGAACAGGCCGCACGGCAGCTCGAAGAGGAACGGCTCACGACCGTCGAAGCCCTCATGGATGCCGAGCTCGGAGCCGGCGAGCATGAACTGGTCATCGGTGAGCTGAGCGGCCTCGTCGAGGCGTTCCCGCTTCGCGAGCGGCTCTGGGAGCAACTGATGCTCGCCCTGTACCGGTCGGGCCGACAGGCCGAAGCCCTCCGTACCTACACCAGGCTCAAGCAGGTCCTTGGGGAGGAGCTCGGCATCGAACCGTCGCGCCAGCTCGCCGACCTCGAAGAACGGATCCTCCTCCACGATCCGACGCTCGACGATCGAGTCGAAGTGCCGACCGAGGACTGGGCGCGGGAGCCCGAGCTGTTGAGTTTCGCCGCCGGGGAGGTCATCGTGACCGAGGGCGCCCCAGCCAACACGGTGTACTGGATCGAGGAGGGCCAGGTCGAGGTGCTCAGGGAGGACGACGAGGGAGCAACCGTCCTCACCACGCTTGGGCCGGGCCGATACTTCGGCGAGCTGGCATCGCTGCTCGCCACCGGGCGCACTGCTTCGGTTCAAGCGGCGACGACGGTCACGGTCTCGGTACACAGCGTCGACAGCTTCCGGAGCCGCCTGGGGGCGGAGCGGGCCAGGGACACCGCGGAGCCGGTCTCACCGGAAGCCGTATTGGATCTGATCGACCGAGCCCAATTTCTCCAGGCCTACGACCTTGCCGCTCGGCTCATCGAATCGGGAAGCAGCGACGTCGAGATCCGCTGGCTTGCCGTGCTGGCCCTCGCCCGGTCCGGGGCAACCACCCAGGCCAGACGCCGCTTCGAGCAGTACGGGCTGGGATCGGTCGACCCCGCCACGGTGCCTCCCCGGCTGGCCCAGGACATCGGCGGGCTCGCCGCCCGGCTCGACAAGGACATGGCCTTCACCACCACGGGCGAGGACCGCAAGCGCTGGGCCCACCGGTCCGCAGAGCGCTACCAGTCGGCCTTCGATCGGATGGGGTATTACTACCTGGCGGTGAACGCGGCCACGATGTGGCTGGTCGCCGATGAGACGGACCACGCCGCAACCACGGCCCAAGCTGCTCTCGACGCCCTCGACGACTGGGATTCGTTGGGTTCCCAGGACCGCTACTGGCATGCCGTCACCGAAGCCGAAGCCGCGCTGGTGCTCGGCGACACAAAACGAGCCGCCGACGCCATCGAACGGGCCGGGGCCGTCAGCGAAGGCCACCACGCCCAGCGCGCTACCACCCGACACCAGCTCGACATCGTCTGCGAGCTCCTCGACATCGATCCGGACATCTCCATTCCCATCGCCAATCCAACCGTCGTCCACTTCTGTGGCCATCGCATCCTTCCCGAGGGGAGCACCGGTCGCTTCTCCCCGGAGGAGGAGCCGCACGTAGCGAAGGAGCTCGCCGAGACTTTCGAACGACTCGAGGTTGGGGTTGGTTTCGGGTCCCTGGCGGCCGGAGCCGACATCCTTGCCGCCGAGGCGCTGCTCAACCGTGGCGCCCAGCTCCATGTGGTCCTGCCCTTTGCCCGGGACGAGTTCATCCGCACCTCGGTGGCGCCCGCCGGACCGGAGTGGGTGCAGCGGTTCGAACGCTGTCTCGCCGAAGCCGAACAGGTGGTGACCGCGGTGTCGGGCGAATACCTCGACGACCCGATCCTCTTCGACTTCTGTTCGCAGATCGCCATGGGGAACACGTTGATGCGGGCCCGCTTCCTCGAGACCGAAGCCCACCAGGTAGCGGTGTGGGACGGCATGCCGACCGGCGGTGCCGCCGGCACCGCGGTCGACATCGCCCATTGGCGTTCGACCGGCCGACCCTCGACCGTGATCAGCGTCGGCGCAGAGGCCGAGCCTCCATCGGGGCCACAGGCGAAGCCGCTGCGCCGCATCCGGGGCATCGTCTTTGCCGATTTCGCCGGGTTCTCCACCCTGTCCGACGCCCAACTGGTCACGTTCCAGGAGGTCGCCATGGGAGGACTCGCGTCCGCCATCGAGCCCTTCCAGGCCGGCCTGCTGTCGGGCCGCACCTGGGGCGATGGGCTCTACCTGGTGTTCGAGGAAGTGGCGGCCGCCGCTGAATGCGCCCTCGCCCTCCAGGACACGATCGGCGCGCTCGACTTCGAGGAGATGGGTCTTCATGGGCTGCGCGGCATCAGGGTCGCCGCGCATGCCGCACCGGTGTTCGACGGCTGGGATCCGATCGCCGGCACCCGGCTGTTCTACGGCTCGGGGGTCACCCAGACCGCCCGGATCGAGCCGCGAACCCCCGAGGGCGAGATCTACACCACCGAGCCCTTCGCCGCGTTGGCCATCCTGACCGGGGACCGCAGCTTCGACACCCAGTACGTGGGCACCCTGCCCACGGCAAAGGATTACGGCGAGTTCCCGCTGTTCGCCTTGCGCCGCAGGGCATAGGCAGAGTGGGTAAGTCGGCGTTAAGTGGCTCCAAGCCTTTTCCAAGGCGTGATTGATATCTCTGGGTGGAACGGGCTTCACCGCGGAGCCCGAAAGGAGGAATCATGCGACGAGTAGTCGTATTCGCAATGGCGCTCGGATTGTTGCTGAGCACCGTCGCCGCGCCGGCAGCTGCCGACCACCGGACAGTGCTGGAGGGTCCGAACCCTGCGATCTGGCTCTCCGACCCAGAAGGCGATGTCGGCCCGGTCCCAGACTTCGGTATCGAGCAGGGTGATCCGGTGGCCGGATCGTCGGGCCGTGCCGAGGTCTACCGGGACCGAGCGACGATCAAGGTGCGGGCAAAGGGCCTCGTGCCCGGCCACACCTACACGATGTGGGTCGTGTACTTCAGCGACTCCACGCTCTGCACGGATCTCGGGAGCGGAAACGTCGGGTGCAACGGAGAAGACCTTACGGCTGCGGGCGGAGGAGTGATCTGGGGTGATGGCGACACTGCCGGAAGGAGCGGCAAGGTCACCTTCAACGCATTGCTCAACACCGGTGATAGTGCGGACAACGTGGGCCCACCGCCTCCGTTTGCGAAGGCCCCGTACGAGGCCGGACCGAACAACGAGTTCCATGTGGTCATCCGGTCACACGGTCCTCAGATCCCCGGGCTCGTCGACGAGCAAGTGACCACCTTCCTCGGTGGTTGCTTCTTCAATGTCGGACCTCTGCCCGAGGAGAAGGGTGATTTCCGCGTGCCGTTGGCGCCGGGAGAGTGCGGCGACGTGCAGCTCTACGTGTTCAAGTAGACACGGAAGTCGCTGTGAGCGGTGACCCCCGTCGACGCCCGTCGGCGGGGGTCACTCGCGAACCGTTCCGTGGATATTGTGCTGGGCGGGCTAGGCAGAGCCCTCGATCAGCTCCCAGAGGCGATCGACGTGGTCGGCCGTGGTGTAAGTCTGGCCGATCGAGACCCGGACGAATCTTCGGTCGTCGATCGTGGACGGCGATACGTGGGCCCATCCCGATTCGTTGATGGCGTCGACAATGGCTTCGGTGGCCTCGTTGCCGTCGGTGTGGGCAAATGAAACCAAGCCGAACAGGGTCGGGGCGATGACCTCGAGCGACCGATGGTCGTCGACCCTCGCCGTGAGCTCTTTCGCCAGCCGGTGGTGCTCCCGGATGTGATGCCGGATCCCCTCGGCCCCGTAGGTGCGGAGCACGAACCACAGCTTGAGCGCCCGGAACCGCCTGCCGAGCGGCACGTGCCAGTCTCGGTAGTTGATCACCTCTCCCGCATCGGTCGCCTCGTCTCGCAGGTAGGGCGGCAGGATGTTGGTCGTGTCCAGTAGGGGCTGCCGATCGGCGACGTAGAAGAGGTTGCAGTCGAAGTTGGTGAACATCCACTTGTGCGGGTTGAACGTGTACGAGTCGACCAGATGCAGGCCGTCTTGGTGATGGCGGAACTCCTCGCAGATCATCGCAGAGCCGGCGTAGGCGGCGTCGACGTGATGCCACATGCCGTACTGCCTGGCGATCCTGCCGATCGAACGCACTGGGTCGACCGCGGTCGTGCCGGTCGTGCCCACATTCGACACCACCGCAGCCGGGGAGAGGCCATCGACAAGATCAGTGGCGACCGCCAGCTTCAGTTCGCCGGTATCCAAGGCGTATTGGTCGTCGTGCCCGATCAATCGTATGTGCTTGAACCCGGCGATCTTGGCGCCCTTCTCGATCGACGAGTTCGACTGGTTCGACGCATAGAGCACCAGGTCGTCGGTCGCACCCTCCGCCTGCTCCCGGGCGATCACGAAAGCAAGATGCGTCGAATCTGACGCGCTCATCTGGATCACGCCACCGCCGGGCCCGGTCGTCTTCCAGGTCTGGGGCAAGTCGAGCAGATCGACCAGCCAGTCGGCAACCATCGACTCGAGCTCGGTAGCAGCCGGGCTCGTCGACCACATCATTCCCTGGGTGCTCAAGCCGGCCGAGACCAGCTCACCGAGGATTGAGGAAGGGGAGCTGTTCGCCGGAAAGAAACCGAACCATCCGGGCGATTGCCAGTGGGTGATCCCGGGCACAATGATGTCATCGAGGTCACGCACGATGTCCTCGAAAGGCTCCGGCTGCTCCGGCGCCGATTCGGGCAGCATCGCACGGATGTCGCCGGGCTTGACATCGGAGGTGATCGGGCGCTCTTCGATCGTCTCCAGGTAGTCGGCGACCCAATCCACCATCTGGTGGCCGTGCCTGCGAAACTCGCCGAAGGACATGTGATAGGAAGCTCCCAGCTGCCAGTTCCCAGTTGCCGGTTCCGAGCCCTCCGAATCGCGCTCAATGTCACCCACGCGTCATCCCCCAATGTCCTGCTGGTCACTGGTAACTGGTAACTGGCAACTCATCTCACATACCTCAGCAGATCGCGCACCATGAACGCCGTGGCACCCCACAGGATTCCCTCGTCGAACTCGAAGAACCACATCTCGAATCCCTGCCAATCCTGAGACACCCATTGAGATTCGTCGAGGAGATCCTCCAGCCGGGGCTCGATGATGCGCTCGACCTCGGCCGGATCAGGGACGAGCTCGTCGGGCCGCTCGATCCTGGCCACGACCGGCACGATGATCCGATCGGGATCCCGCGTCGTGAGCGGATTCAACCCGCCGAGAATCTCGACCACGTTGTCCGCAGGGAGTTTGATCTCCTCCCATGCCTCGCGCTTCGCGGCACCGATGGGGTCCTCCCCGTCCTCGATGGCGCCTCCGGGAAACACGACATCGCCGGGATGGGTGCGCATGTGCTCCGGCCTGGTAGTGAACACAATCCGGGTCGCGCCGTCGTGGTCGTCGTAGATGGGAACGAGCACCGCATAGCGAGCGTCCGCGGGCCGCCCCACCGGCGGCAACGAAGAAAGCGCATCCCAGACGTTCATCCTCGGAGGATAAGGGGATAGGCTTGCGCCGATGGCGCGTCACCTCGACTCAAGGATTCGGAGCACACCGCGGTTCACCATCCGCCCCTTCCGCCGCAGGGACGTCAACGCACTTCACGAGGCCATCGAGGCCTCCGTCGCCGATTTGCAGCAGTGGCTTCCATGGGCGAGCGCCTACGACCGGTCGGTAGCGCAGCGTTTCATTCGCGACTCGGCATCGGCCTGGGCGGAGGGCCGAGCATTCGACTTTGCGGTCCGCAGCGGCGAGGAGCCAAACCGGCACATCGGAAACGTCTCGGTCTGGTGGACATCACGACAAAACGGCATCGGTGAGATCGGCTATTGGATTCGCTCCGATATGACCGGCAAGCGTGTCGGAACCGAAGTCACCGCTCGTGCCTCACAGGTCGGGTTCGATGAGATGGGCTGCCACAAGCTGGTGCTGCGCATCGCGGTCGGCAATGTCGCCTCGGAACGGATCGCCCAACGCCTTGGCTTCACCTATGAGGGCATCCTGCGCGACGAGGTCAAAATTGACGACGAGTGGATCGACCACACCGCATGGAGCCTGCTCGAACACGAATGGTCGGAGGTGTCGTTGAAACTGCGCGCCGACGGCGTGCTGGCGTAGAAAGTCGAGAGTCAGTCGTCAGTCGTCAGTCATCAGTCGTCAGATCAATGACCGACGCGCGAGAGGGGCGGTCAACGACCGCCCCTCTGCTGATGACTGAGGA
Organism: uncultured Kiloniellales bacterium; assembly: GCA_964195155.1. GTDB lineage: Bacteria > Actinomycetota > Acidimicrobiia > Spongiisociales > UBA5794 > JACZST01. Next base: position 17,067 of record CAXMOP010000123.1, read on the forward strand.
CTGTGGACTGAAGACTCTCGTCCTAGAAGTCCATGCCTCCCATGTCGCCGTGGCCACCGGGCGGCATCGCGGGAGCCTCCTCAGGCTGCTCCGCGACCAGGGCCTCGGTGGTGATCAAGAGTGCCGCCACCGACGCTGCGTTCTGCAGCGTGGAGCGAGTCACCTTGGCCGGGTCAATGACACCGGCCTTGATCAGGTCGGTGTACTCACCGGTGGAAGCGTCGAAGCCAACGTTGGGGTCGGATTCGCTTCGCACCTTGTCGACCACGACACCGCCTTCGTACCCGGCATTCACCGAGATCTGACGCATCGGAGCCTCGAGGGAACGACGGACCAGGTCACGCCCGGCCTTCTCGTCGTCGGAACCACCGCGAGTGGTGATCGCACCGACCGAACGGAGCAGCGCAACGCCGCCGCCGGGGACAATGCCCTCTTCAACGGCTGCACGAGTCGCCTGAATGGCATCCTCGATGCGGTGCTTCTTCTCCTTGAGCTCGACCTCGGTCGCCGCACCCACCTTGATGACGGCAACGCCGCCGGAGAGCTTGGCGAGACGCTCCTGGAGCTTCTCGCTATCCCAGTCCGAGTCCGAATTCTCGATCTCGTTGCGGATCTGCTTCACCCTGGCCTGCACATCCTCATGGCTGCCGATGCCCTCGACGATGGTGGTGTTGTCCTTGCTCACCACGATCTTGCGGGCCGATCCGAGCAGGTCGAGGGTCACGTTCTCGAGCTTGAGGCCGACCTCTTCAGAGATCACCGTCGCACCCGTGAGGATGGCGATGTCCTGGAGCTGGGCCTTGCGACGCTCGCCGAATCCCGGCGCCTTGACGGCAACCGAGAGGAACGTGCCGCGGATCTTGTTCACGACCAGCGTGGCAAGCGCCTCGCCGTCGACGTCCTCGGCGATGACGAGCAGCGGCTTGCTGCTCTGCATGACCTTCTCCAGCAACGGGAGCAGGTCTTGCACCGAGCTGATCTTCTGGTTGGCGATCAGTACGTAAGCGTCCTCGAGGACTGATTCTTGACGGTCGGCGTCGGTGATGAAGTACGGCGAGATGTAGCCCTTGTCGAACTGCATGCCCTCCGTGAATTCCAGCTCGACCCCGAAGGTCTGGCTGTCCTCGACCGTGATGACGCCCTCGTTGCCGACCCGCTGCATCGCGTCGGCGATACGCTCGCCGATCTCCTCGTCCGCTGCGGAGTTCGACGCTACGTAGGCGATGGCCTCGTGGTCGTCGGATGACACCGCAGTCGCCTCTGAGGCGATGTTGTCGACGATCTTTGCGACCGCCTCCTCGATGCCCGTCTTCAGCTCCATCGGATTGGCGCCGGCGGCAACGAGACGGAGCCCGTCGCGGACCATTGCCTGGGTCAGCACCGCAGACGTGGTCGTGCCGTCACCGGCGACGTCGTTGGTCTTGTTGGTTGCCTCGTATGCGAGCTTGGCGCCCATGTTCATCCACGGGTCCTCGAGCTCGATCTCTTTGGCGATCGTGTAACCGTCGTTGGTGATCGTGGGGGCACCCCACTTCTTCTCCAGGACGACGTTGCGCCCGAGTGGGCCAAGCGTCACCTTGACGGTGTCCGCGAGTTGATCGACACCCGCCTGGAGAGCCCGACGGGCCTCCTCATCGAAACGAAGTTCTTTTGCTGCCATGTAGTGGGGTTCCTCCTACGCTAATACGGCAAGTACGTCACGGGCCGAGAGAACGAGATAATCGTCGCCTTCGACCTTGACCTCGGTGCCTCCGTACTTCGAGTAGAAGACGAGGTCACCGACCTTGACATCCAGGGGGATTCGATCCCCATCCTGATATTCACCCGGTCCAACGGCGAGCACCTCGCCGAGCTGCGGCTTTTCCTTGGCCGTATCCGGGATGACGAGGCCACTCGATGTGGTGGACTCGTCCTCATCCTTGGGCTTCACGACAACGCGGTCGCCCAGGGGCTGTAGCTTCATCCGGCTTCCCTCCTTTGTAGGTCTAGCAGTCGCGGATTGCGAGTGCCAAGGATAGCAGCGTTCTGGCAGTCAGTGACAGAGACTGCCAGAGAAAGTCAAGAGTCATAGAGTCCAGAGTCGAGAGTCCAGAGTCACGAGTCAGAACCGGTTCGGGCTCTCGACTCAAGACTCACGACTCGTACAGCGCCTCGATGAGCCGGGGAGACTCGATCACACCCACCACGACCCCGTTTTCTACGACCACGAATCGATCCTTCGCTGCGATTCTCGCCACCAGAGCGTCGACCGGGGTGTCGGCGTCAATGATGTCGCCCGGCCCGATCGGCTTCATCACCGCAGCGGCACGCCCGAGCTCGCGGCGCCCGGGAGCGAGATCGTCGATCTCGGGCTGACCGATGATGCCGGTGACCCGTCCATCGACCGCTACCGGGAGGGACCGCATGGTCGGGCCCGATTGGAACAGCGAGGTGACCTCAGCAACGCGCATCGTCCCCGGTACGGCATCGGGGCTCGCACGCATCACGTCACGGGCGGTCGAGCCGCCCGCATGGGCGATCAACTCCTCCCGCTTCCCCGCCGCCGTGGCACTCTGATACAGGAACCAGCCAAGCACGATCCACACGAGCCCGGCGAGATCTGATCGGGTCACCAGCAGGAACAGGCCGACACCGGTGACGCCAAGACCCACCGCACGCCCCGCGACCGTGGAGAGCTGGGCGGCGCGAACCCGATCACCGGTCGAGTTCCACATAACGGCGTGCAGGGCCCGGCCGCCGTCGAGGGGAAGGCCCGGCAACACATTGAATGCCCCAAGCACCAGGTTGAGAACCGCGAGGAAGCCGAGAGTTTCGGCCACGCCCGCGTTGAAGCCGAACAGCGACGACAAACCCAACAGAATGACTCCGGCGCCGAAGGAGGCGATCGGGCCGGCCATCGCTACCCAGAATTCGTCGGCGGGCCGAAACGCACGGTCGTTGAACGCGGTATAGCCACCAAAAACGAGCAGCCGGATCCGGCGCGGTCTCAGTCCGCGGCGCAGCGCCACCTGGCCGTGCGCTGCCTCGTGCAGCAGCAATGACCCGAGGTAACCGAACCCAACCGCGATCCCGAGGATCCCGGCCAGCGGTCCGGTCTCGAGGGTGCCGACGGCGATGGAGTGGAGCCACCCCAATACTCCGGCCACAACGAGAACAGACACGTCGGCAATCAGCTCGACGCCACCCACCCGCCCGAGCCGCACCGCTGCCTTCACGCGCCCAGCCGCATCCCCGCATCGACGTCGCTGTCGAGCGGATCGGGGTCGGCCCCGATCTGCAGCCGCTCGACCCCAACCGCGGCCACCATTGCGCCGTTGTCCGTGCAGAGCCCTGGTGACGGGACGTACAAGCCGACACCACGCGTTGCGGCTTCTTCGGCAAGCCGCACCCGAAGCCGTCGGTTCGCCAGCACTCCACCGCCCCCGGCAACGATCTCGACGCCGGTCTGATCGACGGCGTTGAAGGTCTTGTCGACGAGCACGTCGACAATGGCTTCCTGGATCGACGCCGCCACGTCGGCGCGGGAGGGCAGCTCTCCGGCGTCGCGAGCGTTCTCCAGATAGGTGACGACCGCGGTCTTGAGTCCCGAGAAGGAGAAGTCGTACGGCCGGTCGGCGAGGGCGCGCGGAAAGGCAACGGCGTCTGGATCACCATCGTCGGACTCGGTGTCGATGGCGGGACCTCCGGGGTAGCCAAGCCCCATATAACGGGCAAGCTTGTCGAATGCCTCACCGGCGGCGTCGTCGATCGAGCTGCCGAGGGTCTCATATTCACCCCATGCCTTGACGTGCACGATCTGGCTGTGGCCGCCTGAGGCGAGCAGGACGACGGCCGGTGGCTGATAGTCCTCGTACTCGAGGCGGGGGGCGAATAAGTGCCCTTCCATATGGTCGACCCCATAAAACGGTCGATCAAGACTCCACGCCAGGGACTTGCCAAACGAGAACCCGACCATCAGGGCACCGACGAGGCCCGGTCCCCTGGTGGCGGCGACCGCATCGATCTGGTCCGAGTACACGCCCGCCTGGCTCAGCGCCTGATGAACGAGCGGTCGGATCGCTTCGACGTGGGCACGAGCAGCCACTTCTGGAACCACACCACCAAACCGTGCATGGACATCGACCTGCGATGCCACCACCGAAGAGCGAACTTCGTATCCCTCGATCACGGCGACGCCGGTTTCGTCGCAGCTCGTCTCAATTCCCAGTACCAGTGGACCGCTCATGCTGCATCACCGAGCCGTACTCGGATGGCATCGAGCCGCCGCTGGTAGTCGTCGGTGTCGATGTTGAGCGCCCACATCACAACGGCGTCTTCATCCCGGTAGTAGCCATGCCGCTTGCCAACCTCCGCGAACCCGAAGTGCTCGTACAACAACTGGGCGTCGACATTGCTCTCTCGCACCTCGAGGGTGAGATTGCGGCTGCCGGAATCGAGGGCGCGGTCGATGAGGTTCAGGAGCAGCCATGATCCGATCCCACGCCGCCGGTGTGCCGGGGCGATGCCGAGGGTCGTGATGTGCGCGTCCTCCACAACGAACATCGCCCCGCCGAACCCAATGATGTCGCCTTCGGCCTCCACCACCAGATATGACCGATTGCTCTGCGAGAGCTCATCGCGAATGATTGACTCCGACCACGGGTGGTCGTATACCTCGACCTCGAGTGCAGCGATCGCGGATAGGTCGGAGGGTGCGGCGGAGCGAATCACCAGGCCCCCTCGGATCGGAACGTCTCCCAGTTGATCTGGACGTCCGGCTCGCGCATGTACTGGGGACGGATCTCGCTGGCCTGGCCGAAGTCCTCGCGTCCGGCCTGGATGGCGGCGATCTCGCAGATCACATCGGCCGATGGATAGCGCGGACGGCCGAACCGGACCCGGTGGAGACCCGACCAGGTGGACTCCGGCAGTGCCTGCCAGTCTCCGACAATCAGCGAATCGATCGGCTCGGCGTCGAGCATCCCCTTGAACTCTTCGGGGCCGACGACATCGGCGTCGCCGTCCGGCGCGACGCCTCCCGGCAGCGGTCGGAAGGGCGCGACGGCGACCTGGCCGCGACGCATGTCGACCACCGACCAAATCCGGCGATGCCCGGTGGCGGCGCGCACGGCCTGGACGGTCAGCGACGATACCCCGACCAGGGGCACGCCAAGCGCGGCGGCGAACGCCTGGGCGGCGGCCATGCCGGTCCGGATCCCGGTGAATGGTCCCGGTCCGTAGTCGACCAGGACGACATCGATGTCGCTGCGATTCCATCCGGCGTGGCGGAAACAGAAGTCGATGGCAGGGACGAGGAAGCCGATGTGGCCGCGCGGGTCGACCTTGACGTTCAGCGCCACGAGCGCTCCGTCCTCGCCGAGTGCAACCGATGACGCCGGGGTCGCCGATTCGATGGCGAGGACTTTCACGCGACCGCGTCCAGGGATCGCGTGATCCATGAGCCGTGTGGCTCGAGATAGAACCTGCGCGCCGACTCGCCGTCCATCAGGATTCGGATCTCGAGATGGTCCTCGGTCAGGGCCCTGACGATGGCCTCGCCCCACTCGACGACGAGCACTCCATCGGAAGCCGCCTGCTCGAGCTCGAGATCCTCGAACTCTCCGATCGAGCCGAGCCGATAGACGTCGGCGTGAATCAGCGGCAGGAATCCGTCGTCGTAGCGGCGGGCAAGAACAAAGCTCGGGCTCGATACGGTTTCGGTGATCCCGAGGCCCTCGGCGATGCCGCTGGTGAGCAGTGTCTTTCCGGTCCCCAGACGCCCATTCAGCAGCAGGATGTCGGCGGGTTGCAGGATCGATGCCAGGCGCTGGCCAAGGGCGAGCGTCTCACTCGGTGCACCGGTTTGAACCTCGATCATGAAGCCTCGTTAGCCGAAGAGGCCGAGCTGCTCGGCTGGATCCGCTGCCGGTTCCAGCGTTGGCTCGTCGGGACCTGCATCGATGCGGAGGTTACCGTCGAGCGCTTCACGGACGAGGGAGAAATCCGAGCGCATGTTGTCCAGCACCTCGCCGCGCCCCCTGAGCGCCGCTGCGGGGTGAAAGGTTGGGATGAGGTAGCGGTCGCCCCACCACTCATAGGCGGTGCCGCGGAGACGAGTGATGCCGGTCTCGGTCTTGAGCAAGAGCTTTGAGGCGAAGTTCCCGAGCGTCACCACCACGCTGGGGTCGATCAGCTGGATCTGGGATCGGAGGTATCCCTTGCAGGAGTCGATCTCGTTGGGACGGGGGTCCCGATTGCCCGGGGGTCGGCATTTGACCACGTTGGCGATGTAGACCTCGTCGCGGGTCAGACCGATCTCGCCGAGCAGCTCTTCAAGCAGATTCCCGGAGGGGCCCACGAAGGGCAGGCCCTGTTCGTCCTCGCGCTTGCCGGGACCCTCACCGACAAACATCAGGTCGGCCTGGGGATCGCCAGAGCCGAACACCACGTTGGTTCGGCTCTCGGCGAGCTCACACTTGGTGCAAACCAGAGCCTCGGCCTCGACGATTTTCAGCTCCATGGTCACAGCGCACCGTCCGGGACGGCGCGGATCGCCGACTCGATGGCGCGGCCAACGGCAACGAAGGCAGCCTGCTGGACCATGTCGATGTCGCCGGATTCGTCCCCAAAGGAGACGACGAAGGCCGAATCGCCGTCATAGCGGGTGTGGGTGGGTCGGATGCAGGCGCCCATCGCGTCGTGGGCCCGGATCGCGACGCGTCGAAGCTCGTTGCGGTCGGTGACCCCGGCATCGGTCGCCACGCAGACGAGGGTGGTGTTGTCCGGGACCGGGCCAACACCCATCTCGAGGGAGGCATGGGCACCACCCGTGAGCGCCTCGCCTTCGAGGGTGAACACATCGCCGACCGCGTTGAGGACTACGAGCGCACCGACCGTGGCGCCTTCAATGGTTACCGACGCCGACCCGATGCCGGCGTATCGCATCGCGTCCGGGCCCCGCCACCCGGCGACGGTCGTACCCGATCCGGCGCCGACCCGGCCCAAAGCCACCGATTCTTCGCTGCGGGCGCGGTAGGCGGCGGCGCCGTCGTCCGGGCCGGGGCGCCGCGGCGGGTCACCGGTCATCAGGTCGAAAACGATGGCCGACGGGATGATCGGGACCGGCCCCACCGGCGTCGGGGCGCCACGACCTTCCGCCTCGATCTCTGCGCTGACCCCGGCGGCGGCATCAAGTCCGAACGCCGATCCACCGGCGAACATCAGGGCGTTGATCGTGACCGGTTTGATCGCGGTGCCGAGCGAGTCGGTTTCGCGAGTACCGGGTGCGCCGCCCCGGACGTCTACCACCGCAACGTTCGGCTCGGGGAAGGTGAGAACGGTGACCCCCGTCGCGGCCTTGGCATCGGTGGAGTGCCCGACCGCCACTCCGGGGACGGCGGTGATGGTCTCATTCGCCATGGCTGCCTCCGGTGTAGACGCGGGGCAACCGTGGCCCGAAGTCACAGACAATTTCGTAATTTATCGTGTCCAGGCGGTCGGCCCATTCCTCGGCCGTGATGTCGTCACCGAGTAGCACCACTTCGTCTCCAACGGCGACGGGATCGTCTCCGACGTCGACCACGATCTGGTCCATGGTCACGGCGCCGGCGAAGGGGTATCGCTTGCCGTTGACCAATACCTCGCCGCCGGTCGAGGAGAGTCGTCTGGCTACCCCGTCGGCGTACCCGATCGGCACGGTGGCCACCGTTGCTGCTGCGGGAAGCGGCCGGTGCCGGCCGTAGGAGGGGCGGGCGCCGGCGGGGAGCCGCCGGGTATAGGCGACGCGAGAGAGCACCCGCATCGCCGGCTTCAGCGACACGCCGGGGCCGACGCCCGGCGCCGGACGCAACCCGTACAGGCCAACACCCACCCGGACCAAGTCGAGCCTGGCCTCTGGATAATCGAGAGCCCCCGCAGTGTTGGCGGCGTGCATCATCTCCAGGTCGATCCCCTCGTCGTCGAGCTGCTTTCGGAAGGCCATGAGGTCGCGCAGCTGCTGCTCGGTGAAGTCGCGGTCTTCCTCAGAAACGGCAAAGTGGGTCCACACGGCCTGGAGCCACAGGTTCGGATGTTGATCGACAAAGCGAGCAAGGGCGAGGGCCTCTCCCGGATCGGCCCCAACGCGGTGCATACCAGTGTCGACCTTGAGGTGGACGGGCACCATCTCGTCGGCGGTCTCGCCGAGGGCCATGGCGAACGGCTCCCCGTACACGGTGGGCGTCAGGTTCCACCGAAGCATCGTGGGGATGTCACCCGAATCCGGCTCGGCCAGAACCAGGATCGGTGCCTCGATGTCCGCCTCGCGCAGCCGGACCCCTTCGGAGACGAGGGCGACGGCCAGCCAGGTCGCTCCGCCCCGGAGCACCGCCTCAGCGACCGGGACATCACCATGGCCGTAGCCATCGGCCTTGACCACGGCACACAGGGCGGCCGGTCGTACCGCCTGGGAGATCGCCCTGGCGTTCTCCTCGATGGCATTGAGATCGACGGCGATCCAGGACGGGCGCATTGGCGGAGGGTACTGGTTGAATCCGACGATGAGGATTTGGGTGATCTGGGTGATCTTGGTGGTTCTGTTCGCTTCGGCTTGCTCCCAGGCGGCGGAGGTCGACGACGGTTGTCCCGATGTCTATTTCGTCGGCGCTCGCGGGAGCGGGCAGCCCCCGGGCTTCGGGCCGCAGGTCGACGATCTCTACGGGCAATTCGTAGAAGCAGCTGATGCGGACGTGGAACGCGTCTCCCTGGACTACCCGGCAGACCAGTCCCGGTTCGGCGATTCCACGGTCTATGGGGAAAGCGTGAAGGCGGGGGCCTTGGAGCTGCCCGTTGCCCTTGCGTCACTTGAGTGTCCAGACGCTGCCGTTGTCCTCGCCGGGTACTCGCAGGGGGCGCACGTGATCACGGTCGCCGATCTCCCGGCCGTCGACGCAGTCATCCTGCTGGCGAGCCCGGTCTTTGCACCAAACGATGCAACAGCGAAATCGGGTGACTACAACCCCGATCAGGTCGGCCTGGTCGACGAGGTGCCGATCAACGGTGCCCTGGCCGACCGGACCATCCAGGTCTGTCTCAGCGGCGACCCGATCTGCCAATTCGGGTCGATCGCCTTCTGGGTCCACTCCGGGGGCTATTTCGACGACGCCCTCTCCGAAGCCGCCGCCTTCGCCGCCGATCGGCTGCCCTAACCGCGTCGTACGTATGCGTACATACCTCTGGTGTGGGTTCGCATACGCGCGACGACCCCCTTCCCTCGGAGCGCTCGCTATGGCACGGTCGAGACGTGCCAGACCTCGATCGTGCCGTCTCCCTCGTCGCACGCAACCAGCACGGAGTGTTCAGCCATGGCCAGGTGGTCAATGCCGGTGGCACAAACCGCCAGGTCAGTCACCGCCTTGCCTCCGGTCATTGGCTGCGGTTGGACCGGTGTATCTATGCGCTCGCATCGGCCCTGCCGACGTGGCGTAGACAGGTGATGGCCGCCGTTCTCAGCAAAGAGCAGGCGATCGCCTCGGGATTGACTGCTGGGTCTTTACACAACATCCCGGGGTGCCGGAGGGTGCGACCGGAAATCACGATTCCAAAGAACGCCAGTCCCGGCAGTCCACTTGCCGTTGTTCGTCGTCGCTCAGATTTTCCGGCCATCTCGAAGGTGGTCGTTGGTGGGATACCGGCCGCGTCGGTGGCCGAAACGCTCTTCGACCTGGGGCGGCGCTGGTCGCGGCCGATGCTGGAGGGGGCCGTGGACGATTGCCTGGTGCGGAACCGGGTGACCACCGACGAGCTCTTCGCCGTACTCGATCGAGTGAACGGGTCGCGGCTTGCGGGAACCAGGGCGTTCCGCGAGTGCCTCACGGGCATCGACAGTGGCTACGTCCCGACCGAGAGCGAGCTGGAGCGCATGTTGTTCCGGGCGCTCGACGACCATCGCGTGCCGACGATCGACCGACAGGCGCGCCTGTCGTGGTGGCCGCTGATGCCCCATCGGGTTGATGCGGTGATCGAGGAATGGCGTCTGATCCTCGAGGCCGATGGGCGGACGTTCCACACGAAGCGTTCAGATTTCGAGCGGGACCGGAAACGGGACAATCTTGCCGCGGCCCACGGTTACCGCGTGATGCGCTTCACCTACCGGGCCCTCCAGAGTGATCCGGCCGCCGTTCTGGCGTTGGTGCTTGGCGCCGGCGGACATCGACCTCGGGAAAACCTGGCTTAGGGTGGGTCTTGAGTGTCGGGGCGGGTTCCGTATTGTGGAGCCATGCGCTGGCATCGGCTCTTGGCGTTCACCGTCCTTGTTGCTGCCTGTTCGCCTTCAACCACTCCCGCCACCACACCGGTAACGGTGGCCACCACCGCCCCAACCACCACCCTGGCACCAACCACCACCCTCGACCGCCTCACCGAAATCGAAGCGATCTACCGGGACCTCGAAGAACGCAGGTTGGACGCCCTGTACCGAGGGGATCGAGAGGCGTTTGCTGCGCTGTTCGCCAACGAAGACTACCTAGAAACAAGCATGGATCTGTTCGATGTGATGGAGTTCCTGGCGCCGCCTGACAACGCCGACATCAAAGTGACGGCGGTGCTCACGGAAACCGAATCGTGCATCGCTCTTGAGATCGAGAAAAACCTCGTCGGAGTTCTAGTCGGCGCGGATGGGCCGGGCGTAGGTGTCGAGGTTCTGGAAAGGCTCGGTTCGAACTGGGGCTTCAGCCACAACGGGGAGGAGTGGATGTGCGAAGGGCCGCACCCGTTGTCCTCGTAGCGGTTCTGCTGGTGGCAGCCCCCGCCGCCGCTGAGGAGCACAAGGAGTGTGTATTCGACGTCAAAAAGGGCATCTGCGACGTCTCTGGCACGATCTCGGGGGGCGACGGGCCGGTTGCTCAGCCGATTACCCAGCCGCGGCGGCCTGCTCCTCCGCCGTTGCGGTATCTGCGGGTGACTGCGGGGTGTTACGCCTGGTATCCGGAT
>CAXMOP010000124.1:0-19060 GCA_964195155.1 uncultured Kiloniellales bacterium
CTCGCGAAGCGCCCAGCCGATGGCCTTGCGGATGAAGAACTCCCGTTCGTGGAGCCGTGCTGCACACGCCTCGAACAGGAGGCGCTCGTCGGTGGTTTCCTTGTGCCCGACCTGGCAGATGATCGCGGTGCGCCGCAGCCATAGGTCTCGATCGTCGATCCAGGGGCGCACCTTCGGTGTCGCCTCATCCCGCTGGTCGCGCACAACATCGCCGACGAGCTGGATGGCGACTTCGTCGACCAAGTCCCACCAGGCGCCCTCGACGATCAGTCTTCGAAACAGAGGAATGCTCGACAGGGTCACATATCGAGGAAAGGCCCTGGCATAGCCAAGGGCGAGGTACTGCTCCTCTCGGCGCGGCCGGGCCCACAGCCCCAGGACGGCGGCTCGATACTGCTCCCGGTTCGCCGGCGACCACCGGTCGAGCATCTCGTGGAGGATCCGGGTGCGGGCCGGCTTCTGTACGCCGTAGAACGGCTGCTCGGTCTTCATATATGCGGCCATGGGTATCGCCTTGTCCGAGTTGGCGACGGCCGCCAACTCGGTTGCGGCGAACGCGGTCAGGGCTTCAACGTTCATTGGCCACGGCAAACCAGCGTCCGGAGACGTCACCGAACGGCTCATCACCCCGCTCGACGGCGACCGCAAGCCGCGCCGTCTCGGTTCTGGCCTTGTCGATGACGTGCGCCGGATACCCGTAGCGCTGTTGATGCTCTTCGAACTCGTCTTCGTCGTGGATTTCGACGCCGCCGCCCCTCCGCACGGCAATGTCGAGGTCGAGATCGATCATCCGCACCGTGTCGCCCTCCCACACCGCAGGGGTGGCGATATCAACGTACAGCGCGAAGGGAGCGGTGGCGGCCTCGTTCCATATGGCGGTCCACCATTCGTCGCGGGTGATGACCTTGACCGCCGGGCTTCGCGAGAGAATCGGGTCCTCGCGTCCCCGCTGCATGCTGGTCCCTGCGGGCATCCACAGCCAAGTCCCGTACTCGTCCTCGCCAAGGCGATGCATGTCGAATGACCAGTGGGGGATGTCTCGCCACTTCGTGAACCGAATCTTGACCACATCGGACATGGCGCCGAGCGTACCGAGTAGCGAGTCACGAGTCGCGAGTCGCGAGCCCGAATTGGCACCCAGAACCCGCGCACCCCCACCGAATCGCTTCGCATAACAGAACCCGCGATCAGGCAGTCAGCCGGCGAGCCCCCGCGAGCCGGCCAACAAACATGGCTCCCAACCACTCAGAGTAAGAAGAAACTCCATAGAGTAGTTAAGGGATAGACGGCATGCGTCGAAAAACTGCGGATGACCCGATGGTTCAGGAGCCCATTCTCGTTGGCCCTACTGGCATCTGCCGGTGTACTCGTATTCGCCGGCGGGGCCGCCGCGGTGGTGCCTACCGACCAGGTTATCGCGCCGGCCGCCGCCGGCACCTCCTCCTCCACCACCACCACCCCGGCGACGACCACCACGACCACAGCAGAGGCTGCGGTCGGAGCTCCGGCCGAAGAGGCGTCGCTGATCTGGGATACGGATCTGATCGACACCGCCGGCCTGTGCTGTTACGCCGATTCCGATGACCACTACGACCTGCCGACCGTCTACACCCAGACGAACATCCGCGTTGCCGGAATCGTCGTCGACCGCGGTTGGCTGAGCAGACACCCCGATGTTGCCGTTGATCCACCGAGCCAGCCGGGGCACGCCACATTGGATGCAATGGAAACCGCCTACTCGAACCACATTCCCCGGTACGTGGGCATCGACCAGCCGTTCAGCGCGGACCGTTGCGACCGGCCCCCTCCCCAGACTCGGGTGCTTGAGCAACTGATCGTCAGCAACGCTCCGGTCGTGTACGCCACCGCCGGCTCGGTCCGACAGCTTGCCTGGACGCTCTGCGCCTACCCGCACGTGCGGGCGTCCATCATCAACGTGATCATCTCCGGTGGCGACAGCGACCCCGAGGCTGCCCTCGAATGGAACCAGGGCGCCGACCCGGCAGCGTTCGACTATGTGATGGAGAGCGATCTCGCCATCACGTGGTTGCCGGCTTTCGACGGGGGACTATGGCAGGCCGACCGGCACGCCACGCTTACCTACGGTCGCCTCGGGGACCTGCTCGATGACATTCCGCAACCAGCACTCGACCAGCTACATGCCGTTTACCAGCGCGGCGATCCCAGCAAGGGCACCATCGACGACATGCTCGACGGTGTTCATCGTCGGTGGATCGGCCAGTTCATCACCGCCATCAACCCGGTCAACGGGCGCATCGACCCGGAACCTGACGTGTTCACGTTCGAGCAGATCTCGGCCACCGTCGAATGGATCGTCATCGAGAACCGGTCCGCGTTCACCCAATGGAGCACACGGTCCGGCCAGACCACAGGCGGGAGCCTCGCCGACTGATTTTGCTCGGCCTGCAACCGGAAGGACCATCGCCGGCGAACCGGCGAGGAATGGCGGCACCGTAGGCTGTGCGTCGTGAACCGGGTGCAGTGGGGTTGGTATCGAGCACGCAGGGGGCTGCAACATCCGCGCCAGATCCGGTTGGCGCTGCGTCGCCGGGTGGTGGCCGTGCTCTCGGCCAAGCGCATTCGACCGATGATGGAGACCGAATGGTATGCGGCCAAACGCGGCATCTCCGGGCGGGGATGGCGCCGTGTTGTATACGACTACGCCAGGCGAGGTTTCCCGGTCGATGCCGACCCCCACCCGCTCTTTGACACCAGGTGGTATCTGCAGCACAACCCGGAGATCGTCGAGGCCGGTGTCAACCCGCTCGCCCATTACCTGCTGACGGGCGAGGGCGCCGGCCGATCACCGCATCCGCTGTTTGACCCCGAGTACTACGGCGCCCGCGCTGGGACCGATCAACCCGCAGGGCTCAATCATTTCCTGGCGAGCGGCGACCGGGCGGGTTTGTCGCCGCATCCCTCCTTCGAGCCGGAGCACTACCGGGCCCAGCTCCCGGAAGGCGCCGATGCCACCTTCACTGCGTTCTTGATGGATGCGACCCCGCGCCATGCACCGAATCCGTGGTTCTCTCCCACGTGGTATCTGCGTCGCTACCCGGAGGTGGGACGGGAGGGGATGAACCCCCTCTACCACTACGAGGGATGGGGTCGAGCGAAGGGCTGGACACCTGCACCGGTTCCGGCGACGACCGAGCCTCCGGAGCCCGAGTACCGCGACCCGGACCCCGTCGCGGAACCGCTGCCTGCTGCTACCGGGAGCAAAGTGAAGGACGAGGTTCTGGACGAGGTAGCACGACGGGCCGCGACCGTCGTGAGTTTCGATATCTGGGACACCGTCCTGCGCCGTGACACCGCACCCGAGGCGATGAAGCTGCAATCGGCCCGCCTGCTCTGGCTACTCGGTGGTAGTGCGTTGCGCGGCGACCCCCCGGTACTGGAGCTCTACCGAGCGCGGTTAGCCGCTGAAGCCGCGGTGTCCAGCGGCCCCGACCGGGAATACCGCTTTGTGGATGCGGCGCAGGCGTGGGTGCAAGAGACGGTGCGTCCCACCGTCGCCGACCTCGACCGGGTGGCGTTGGTCGAAGCTCTCGTCGCCCACGAGTTGAGCGCAGAGATGTTCGCCTCGCGTGGCGACGCCGCCGCAGGCGAGCTCCTTACCCGCCTCGCCGATGATGGCGTCGAGATCGGTCTGCTCTCCGACTTCTATCTCGGCGCCGCCGAACTCGACGAGATCCTCGCCGCCGCCGGAGTACCCGCGGTGGCATCGTTCGTCGCTGTCTCCTCGGACGCCGGTGTCGCCAAGCGATCCGGTCGGCTCTTCGAGCTGATCCGCACCGAGCGGGATCTGGCTCCCTCGAGGTGGGTACACGTCGGCGACAGTCTCGCCGCCGACGTCATTGCCGCCGAGGACAGTGGAATCGGCGCGGTTCATTACGTCAACGACTACGAGTTGGCGCTCCAGAAGGGCCATGAGGAGACCTTGCGCGGGCTGCTGCGAGGCAATCCGCTCGCCGCCCAGCAGTCAGTTGCCCGTGACGTCGGCGACTCCTCGCCATCCTCACCCGAGGGCCCGGCCGGAGACACTGCGCGCTACGGGGCCCGTATCGCTCCGCTGATCGGGGGCTATGCCCTCTTTGCGCTGGAGCGGGCCCTGAGGGTCGGGGTCGAGACCATGTACTGCTTCACTCGGGAGGGCGAGTTCGTCGGTGAGGCCGTCACGGAACTGATCAAGAACGACGTCTTTGGATTGGCAACGCCCGGTGGCCTGGCGGCCGCCGGGCGCGACTACCCACGGGTCGCCGTACTCGAGGTGAGTCGTTTGGCGACCTTCAACGCTTCGCTCGACACCATTGACCCATCGAGCCTGATGCGGATGTGGACCATGTACCCGTCGCAGTCACCGATGGCTCTTGGACAGACGTTGAAGGTCTCCCCCGACGTGCTGACGGCGGCGTGCCGCCGCGTTGGTTTGCGGCCCGATGAGGAGATCACCAATCCCTGGACATCGCAACAGGTCGGCGATCTCCTCAAGGATCCAGGATTCATCGCCGCCGCGAATCGGCAACGGGTGCACGACCGCGAGGCGTTATTGCAGTACCTGGAGAGCCATGGCATCGACCGCGACGGCAGCGAAACCTTGTTCGTTGTGGACCTGGGTTGGCGAGGGACGATTCAGGACAACCTCGCCTACCTGGTGCCCGATCGCACCATCCACGGCACTTATCTTGGGCTGTTGCGGTATCTCAACCCACAACCGCCAAACGTGGACAAGTCGGCGTGGCTGTTCGACAGCAACAGGGGCGAGGAGCCGGGATACCTGGGGCCAGCCGCCGCAATCGAGACGTTGTTCAACGCCGCCGGCGGCTCCGTCATCGGCTACAACATTGAAGGCGGGATCACCGTGATCCGCGATGTCCACGAGGCCGAGGAGGAGGCGCTGGAAGAGGTGTTTCGACCGGTGCAACGAGGGGCGCTGGCGGCGCTGCCTGCCTTCGCCCGCCGGGTACGACTCGATGGACTGACCAGCAGCTCGCTACGTGGCATTGGCCGGCTCCGTCTCAGCGAGTATGGAGAACGCCCGCCGTCGACGTTGGCCCGCGGGTTCGAACGAGTGCAACACAACGAGACGTTCGGCCTGGGCAAGCGAATGGGATCGTGAGTCGCGAGTCGCGAGCCCCGAGCCCCGAATCGCTTCCCGCAACAGACCCGCGATCACGCAGTCAGCGCCGGTGCGAAGCGCAAGGCGCCCAAACAGACATGGACAAAACATAATCCGCGGACACCCACCGAATCTCTACCCGAAACAGAACCCCCAACCCCCGAATCGCTTCTCGACTTCGAGGTCGCGATCACACAGTCAGGCGGCGAGCCACCGCGAGCCGCCCAAAAAACATGGCCCAATAAACATGGCAGAGTCTCGGGAAGGATCCCGACCCCCCACTGGTCGGGATCCCTCCTGAGTGGTCGGCGGCAGCAGCTCGCCGCTCTCACTAGTCATCGGCAGATCCGGCGGATTGGTTGGTGTCCAAAATCAATTGCGAGAAGGGACTAAGCACGTGACGGCCCCTGCTGGCTAGTCGACGATCCAGGAACCGCCGGACCGCAGCAGTGCCGCCAGGTCGCCTTCGCCGCGCTTGGCCTGCGCCTCGGCAATCTGGTCGGTCATGAGATCTTCGTAGACCGACCGCTCGGCATTGCGGAACACCCCGATCGGGGTCGGTCCGTGCGGGCCGTGCGATAGTCGGCTGAGCGCAAAGGCAGCAGTCGGGTCGGGGTCCGCGGCATTGTGGGTGTGGATCGTGTCCATGCCGGCCGCAGCGGTGGCGACGATCTCGGCACCGCGCCGCCCCATGGTGACTCCGAACTCGTCGTTTGGCCCAAACAGGATCGGCTCGCCGTCCTCGAGATAGATTCGGTTCTCGTCCCGTGTCTCCTTGCCGGTGAGTTCCTCGAAGGCCTTGTCGTTGAACACGTTGCAGTTCTGGTAGATCTCGATGAACGCCGAGCCGTCGTGGTCGACCGCTGCCTCGAGCACCGATGCAGTGTGTTTGCGGTCCATGTCGATGGTGCGGGCAACAAACGTCGCCTCGGCCCCGAGCGCCAGGCTGATCGGGTTGAACGGGTAGTCGAGCGATCCGAGCGGCGAAGTCTTGGTGACCTTTCCCTGCTCCGACGTTGGCGAGTACTGACCCTTGGTGAGGCCATAGATCTGGTTGTTGAACAGCAGGATCTTCAGATTCACGTTTCGGCGCAGGGCGTGGATGAGATGGTTGCCCCCGATCGACAAACCGTCACCATCGCCGGTGATGACCCACACCTGCAGGTCCGGGTTGGCCACGGCGACGCCGGTGGCGACCGCCGGAGCTCTCCCATGGATCGAGTGGAGCCCATAGGTGTTCATGTAGTAGGGGACGCGGCCGGAGCACCCGATGCCGGAGATGAACACGTGCTTTTCCCGTTCCACATCCATCTCGGCGAGGAAGTTCTGGAGGGAGGCAAGGATCGTGTAGTCGCCGCAGCCGGGGCACCAGCGCACCTCCTGGTCCGTCTGGAAGTCAGCTCTGGTGTACGCCATCAGGCGATCTCCTTGGTGACCAGACGGATCTGGTCCTCGATCTCGACCGCCTTGAACGGGTCGCCCTCCACCTTGCTCAAGCTTTCGGTCTCCACGAGATACTCGGCTCGAATCAGCTTGGCGAGATGGCCGCTGTTCAGCTCCGGGATGAGGATCTTGTCTCTTCCCTCCAGGACCTCACCGAGGTTGGGTGGGAATGGATTGAGGTACTTGAGCTGTGCATGTGCCACCTCGAGACCGTCGTCTCGGGCCCTTATCGTCGCAGCGCGAATGGCACCAAAGGTCGAGCCCCATCCCAGTACGAGCAACGCCGCATCTTCATCCCCGTAGACCTCAAGCGGTGGAATGTCGTTGGCGATCGCTTCGATCTTGCGAGCCCGCAGCTCGGTCATCAACGCATGGTTCTCCGGGTCGTAGGAGACATTTCCGGTGAGGTTCTGCTTCTCCAACCCGCCCAGGCGGTGCTCGAGCCCGGGCGTGCCCGGTATCGCCCACGGACGCGCACCGGTGTCGGGGTCCCGCAGATAGGGAAGGAACACACTGCCCTCATTGGGCCTGGTTGCCTGCTCGACGGGGAACTCGGGCAGGTTGTCCAGGTCCGGCAGCCGCCACGGCTCCGACGCGTTGGCGATATATGCCTCGGAAAGAAGGATGACCGGCGTCATGTACTTGGTGGCGATACGAGCGGCCTCGATCGCGGTGGCGAAAGCGTCGGAGGGCGTCAACGCAGCGATCACCGGCAGCGGCACCTCGCCGGGACGCCCATACATGGCAAAGAGGAGGTCGGACTGTTCGGTGCTGGTCGGCATTCCCGTCGACGGTCCTGCGCGCATCACGTCGATCACGATCAGCGGCAGCTCGGTGATGAAGGCAAGGGTGAGCATCTCCGATTTCAGAGCCATGCCCGGGCCGGAGGTCACCGTGACCCCGAGGTGACCGGTGAATGAGGCGCCGAGGGCCGCACCGATGGCGGCGATCTCGTCCTCAGCTTGGAAGGTCTTGACGCCGAAGTGCCGCTGTCTGGACAGCAGCTCCAGCACCGGCGACGCCGGCGTGATGGGGTAGGCGCCGAGGAACAACTCGAGCTGTGCTGCTTTGGCTCCGGCGATGAGGCCCCAGGCCAGCGCCTGGTGGCCGTTGACGCTGGTGTACTCCCCCGCCGGGAGTGGCGCCGGGTTCACCACGTAGGTGTGGTGGAACTCCTCGGTGGTGATGCCGTAGTTGTACCCGGCGTGTAGGGCGGCCAGGTTGGCGTTGCTCACCGGTTCGCCTTCGCCGAACTTGTGGGTGACCCACGAATCGATCGGCTCGAGCGGGCGTTGGTACATCCACGACAGCAGGCCAAGGGCGAAGAAGTTCTTCGATCGCAGCACGGCGCGCCCGGTCACACCCGACCCGATCAGCGCCTCCTTGGTGAGCTCTTCCATCGGCGCCGTCAGCACGTGATAACCGTCGAGCGAGCCATCCTCCAGCGGGTTGGTCTCATACCCGGCCTTTTCCAGGTTCCGCTCGTTGAAAGCATCCGAGTTGGCGATGATCAACGCACCCGGGCGCAGGTCGTCGAAATTCGCCTTGAGAGCGGCCGGGTTCATCGTCACCAGACAATCGGGGTGGTCGCCGGGGGTGAGGATGTCCCAGTCGGCGATGTGCACCTGGAAGGCAGACACGCCGGCAATCGTCCCGGCCGGAGCGCGAATCTCGGCAGGGAAGTTGGGCAGGGTCGCCAGGTCGTTCCCGAACAGGGCGGAGGCGGCGGTGAACTGGGTGCCCGCGAGCTGCATTCCGTCGCCGGAGTCCCCGGCGAAGCGAATGACGACCTGTTCGAGGACGGTCGATTCGGCTCGATCCTCGGTCTCGGTAGCCACGGTGATTGGCCCTCCGGATGCGGATGCGGGGCCGCCCCCCGCGTTGATTTCAAGTCTATGCCGAACAGCGTTTGTTCCCACCGACTAATCGAAGAAGATCGGCGGTCGTTCGACGCCGACCAGGCCGGCGTCCTCGAGCCCGATGCCGATGCCAAGCAGCCGGCTCTCACCGAGTCGCGGCCCGATGAGCTGGAGGCTCGCCGGGGGCGCACCCGAATCGGGGATGGGCAGGGCAAGGGACGGATTGCCGGCCCGGTTGACCGGCCAGGTGTAGGAGGAGAGCACGGTGCGGTGAAAGACGGCGTCGCCATCGATGTCGATGTTCGGGTCGCCGATCACCTTCCTCGTTGACCCCACCGTCGGCGTCGCCAGGACGTCGAACGATGCAAAAAGCCCGGCGAGTGTCTCCTGGGCCTCCGCGTCCCAGCCCAGCACCTCTTGGGCATAGCGGCGAGGAACCGCCTCGGCGTCTCGAAGACGGCGAGCGACGTCCGCGCCGTAGCGATCGGCATGCTCGGGCCATCGTTTCCGGTGGGTCTCGAGGATCTCCACCGAGACAGCGCCGGCGGCGACCTCGGTGATCTTCAGCCCCGGTGCGTCAACCTCCTCGATCGAGGCTCCGGTACTGGCAATGCGCTCCAGAACCTCTGCGAAGGCGGCACCGGTCGCCCCATCGAGCGCCGCGGCGTTCCACTGCGCGGGAACGCCGATTCGCAGAGTCGCCGGGTCGCTTGGCTCACCGCTGCGATCGACGCCGGCCATCACGCGGTACATCGCTGTGAGGTCGGCCACACTTCTGGCGATGGGGCCGACGGTGTCGAGCGAAGGGGCGAGCGGAGTGACGCCGGTCAGCGGAACCCGGCCGTAGGTGACCTTCAACCCGACGACGCCACACAGCGCGGCGGGGACCCGTACCGACCCGCCGGTGTCGGTCCCGACTGCGGCAGCCACCACACCCGCGGCAACCGAAGCCCCCGACCCGCCGGATGACCCGCCCGGCGACAGATTCGTGTCCCACGGGTTGCGCACCGGACCAAAGTGCTCGTTCTCAGAGGTGAACCCGTAGGCGAACTCGTGGAGCCCGTTGCGACCGATGATGACCGCACCGGCGTCCTCGAGCCGGGTGACCACGGTGGCCGATCGATCCGGCACCTCCGGCTCGAAGGCGGCACCGTTCGTGGTGGGAATACCTTCCTGGTCGATCAGATCCTTGAGCCCGATCGGGACCCCGGCCAGGGGGCCGGGATCGCTCCCCGCCTCGACCATCCGATCGATCGACGCGGCGCGTTCCCTGGCGCCGTCGGTGTCGATGAAGGTGAAGGCGTTGAGCTCGGCCTGAGAGCGCTCGGCGCCACCAATGGCGGCCTCGATGAGTTCGGCAGCGGGGACCTCACCGGAGCGCACCGCCGCGACGAGCTCTGCTATCGGCCCGCTCACGGGCTTACCAGCTAACGGTGCGGTTGTCCGGGAACACGGCGATCCACAGCCGGCCCGGTTCGAGCACGATCGGTGATCCGTCGGCGGTGGTCAGCTCGAAGGTGTCGGTGATCTCTGGTCTGGACCACTGCCCGGTGATCACGCCGCCGTTGGTAAAGACCAGCGCCTCGCCGGTGCCGGTGGTCTCGGTGGCGGGGACCGACGAGCCGCTCGAGCCCGAGGCCGTGAATTTGCGGCCCATCAGCACCACGATGGTGTCGAAGGCGATCTGGCCCTCGTTGAAGTCGGAGTCGACCCAGTGGTGCGGCCGGGTGCCGTAGAAGCGCCGGTACTGATCGCCGTCGTAGCGCCAGACGACATCGGGTTGGTCTGACCAGTCAAACGTGATCTTCGAGGCGAAGTCGTTCGGCGGCGTCGGTTCATCACCGAACAGAAACAACGGCGGTGGCGGGTCGTCGTCCATCCCCCGGCCGTCCGCCGCTTGGCGGATCGCTTCCGTGCTGGCATACAGGTTGTGCGGCGCCGCCCGGTGCGACATCCGGTAGGTGGTGGCCCCGGTATCACCGATGATCGGGGTGCCGTCGTTGCGGTAGATGGCAAGGATCCAGTCCTGACCGCCGGAGATCTGCAGCGGGCCGCCGAGCGGTCGGATCAACTTGGAGTCGGTGGGTCGAGCCGATCGGACGGGACCGACGAAGGTGCTGTCGGACTGATGGAACAGGGCGATGAACCGGGTCAGGCCGGCTTCAACCAGTACCTCGTACACCGAATCGGCTTCCTGGATGCCGGACTGGGGCCTGGCGCTTGGGTGGTTGTCTACCTTCACCGCAAGGGCACGCCGATCCTCGGTGCCGGGTTCGCCGGGCAGCCCGTTGAGCGTATCTGCGACCTCGATTGCAGCCACCGCGGTGGTCGGCGTGGTGCCCGCCGAAGTCGTCGTCGTGGTGGTCTCGGTGGCTGCGGTGGTCGTCGTCGGGCTGGTTGTTGTCGTACTGGGCTCGCTGCTGGAGCAAGCGGCCGCAAACAGCGCGGCGACAACGAGAAGAGTGGAGGATCGAAGGAGCATCGTCGGGTGAGTGTATTGAGCCTTGCCCCCAACGCAATGGCTTAGATCGGGTTCGGGCCACCACCGCCGCCACCACCGCCGCCACCGGAGCCGCCCCCGCCCGAGCCGCCACCGCCCGACGGAGGCTCCGAGACTTGGTCTTCGCGCGGGATCCCCCGGTAGGTGTGCGACCACGATTCGGTGCTGCTGGTGCCGTTGGCGTAACGGATGATGCGGGTTACTCGCACCCTGCCGCCGTCGGCCGTGGTGGCGTTGCCGCTCAACCCGGCACTGACCACCCTGCGCTCGTTGTTGCCGTACAGCCGCACCGTGACGCTGGTGGAGGTGTATGACGTCTCGATACGGACCGGGTCCACGGTGTCGTTGCGGAATATCACATCCGGAAACGGGTGGAGCAGCGTGGCTTCGCGGCCCATCGGGTAGCGGGAGAACCAGATGCTGTGAGGACGGTGCGATACCTCGTCGTATCCGGCGAAGAACACCGCGTTGTACAACGTGGTGGCGAACTGGCTGACACCACCGCCGACGTTCAATGGATGATCACAGCAGTACAACTCGCCGCCGATGATCGCCCCGGCCCTGAGGTAGCCCTTGGCCGTCGTGCGGATTCCGGCGCGGTCGTTGAGCGAAAAGGTCTCTCCGGGGAGCACCACCACGCCGTCGGCGGCATCGGCGATGATGTGGATGTTGGTGACGCGGTTCTGGCAACACGAGTGGAAGGTGGTGAACGAGCCGGCGAGGAACTCGTCGCGCGGGGGTGCCGGGTCCCCGCCCGGGAGCGGGCCAAACGTTCCGGCGACCGGAACCATGCGAAAGGCTCCGTAGAGGAACTCATCGTCGGCGGCCCCGGGGGTGTTGGTGTAGATCAGAAACATCTTGCCCTGCGAGGGCCGCAGCACTCCCGGGCTGTCTGCGCCGCCACCCAACCAGTCCCCGGCAATCAGGCGGTCGCCCGGATCACCGAAGATGAACGAGTCGTCAGCCGCGCCCGTGCGGTGGCTGTTCAGGTAGTAGACGAGCCCGGTCGATTCGCGATGGAGCCCCACGGTGGTGGTGCCGTCGCCGTTGAAGTCGCCGGCGAACGGTTGGTCGCCCCGGTCGCCGAACAGGTAGTCGATGTCGGCGGCCCCGAGGCCATCGTCACTGCTGCCCAGATCGTTGATGATGTAGAACCGGGCCTGCGATGGCCGGTAGATCGAAACGGTGTCACAGCCATCGTCGTTGAAGTCTCCCGCCAGCGGCACGTCACCCGGGTCACCGAAGAAGAAGCGGACATCGGCGACACCCTGGCTGTTGCTGTTGCGCAGATAGACGAACCCGTCGCTCTGCCGGTAGAGCCCAGGGGTGTCCACGCCGTCGCAATCCCAGTCGCCCATGATCGGGAAGTCGTCGGGGTTCCCGTAGTAGAAGCTGGTCGTGGCACCGGTCGAGGGGTCGCGCAGCCACCAGAGGCCAGAGGTCGTGTCGACGACACCGACCCCGGATGGGTCCTCTTCGGCCGCAGCCGCCGGTCCGGCTGCCAACATCCACAGCACGACCACGGCGAGGAAGAAGATGGGCGCGGCGAACCGTGTGGCTGCGGATGGCATCGAGCTCAGATTAGAACGATCTTCCCGGTTGCGAGTGCCGGGCGGCGTTTGGTCGACGACACGGTCAACGAAAGTTCGCCTCGCATTCGTCTGGAGGCTGGAGAGACACGGGACCGCGCCAGGTGCGGTGGACGCCGCCGGCAACGTCAGCGCGGCCGCCGCCATACCTGTTGCACGACGCGGCGGCACCAACGTGGTGTCGCAACCGCGGCCGCGTACCGCGGGTCCACATCGAGGTCCTGGACGATCAGCCGGGCCAGGAACCGGCGGTGCGGTGCGGCAATCGACACCGGCGATGTGCCACCGACCTCGAGCTGATCGAATCGATCGTCGATCCCGGTGCCAAGCGCCTTCACAACGGACTCCTTGCGTACCCAGTGCCGTATGGCTTGGTGCACAGATCCAGGCTCCGCGAGCTTGGTGCTTTCAACGGCGTCGATTCCGAGAGCTGTGGCACTTGGAGTGGCATATGACTGAACGTCGATGCCAACCGGTGCCGCTCGGGTGAGTCCGATCAGCGCAAGGTCAGCGTCGTGACTCATGTTGAACGTGAGCCCCGACCAGCGCCGCATGCCACCCAGCCCGGGCTTTCCCAGTGGCGAGGTCGTGATGCGAATCGCACCCGGTTCGAGTCCTGTGTAGACGCCGAGCAACGACCGCAACACCCCGTGGGCAGCGATGTAACGATCGCGATCCGCCGAGAAATAGAAAGACCGAGAGCGGTCCTGCTCGGCCGAGTCCAGGTAGCCCGCCAGCAAGTCGATCACCGGCATCGACTCGGAGAGCGGCGTCACCCAGACATGCACCTCACCGAAGCGGAGTCGAGGAGCGTCAGAGCCGGAAGCGGTCATGGCCAACGATTGCCCGATCATGATGGGATGCAGGACCGCACGGTAGCCCGGGCACCGGTTCATCCCTTTTGTGAGGATGGCCTGCCTTGGCGGCCGGCGAATCGTCGAAAGCCGTGCGTTGGGGGAAGTGCGCGATTCTGGATCCCGATGAAATCCCGCCCGATGTCGACTGCCGGGGGTCAAGCCTTGCGCGCTAGCGCCACCGTTTCGTTGTGCCTGAATACTTTCCCGGTGGCTCTCGGGAACGGAAACGACGCGATCGAGATCGGCTCGATGCCATTGCGGCTCTGGATGCGATCGATGGAGGCTTCGTCGACGAATTCGACATGGGTGGGGTCCGAGGCGTATCCCGTTTCCTGGGGGACGATGATCACCACCTTTCCTCCTGGCTTCAGGTACGACAGGTAGTCACCGACGAGAGCCTCGGCCTCGGCGTTCGTCATGTGCTCGAGTACGTGGGCGAACAGGAGGCTGTCGTAGGACTCGGGCGTGGCGTCCGGGCTGGTGGGGAACTCGTCGGCCGCATATGCGGTCAGACCGCGCTGTCTTGCCGCAGCCACCGAGTGTGGGTTGGTGTCGACGCCGACGCCGTTGCCGTCAAGATGTTCGAGGTTGCGCCCAATGCCGCACCCGACATCGAGGGTATAGCCCAGATCGAGCCGCCGGATGTTCCAGCGATAGGGAGCCTGCACGAGAGCCGTCGGCTTCCATCGCGACCCGACCAGTCGTTCGGTATAGGCGGCGTCGTCGTCCACGCCCGACAGGTTACGTCCGCTCCTGCTCGACGCCCGCGACTCGCGGCTTGACTACGCGGCCAACTGCACCAGACTGCACCCTTGAGAACCTCAACCCGGCCAGGGATGGGTCGATATTCTTTTGATGAGCCCGGCGAAGCAGGTCCGAGCGATACGCGCATTCGCCGTATTAGCAACCATCACGTTGTTGTTGATCGGCGCGCTCCCGGCGACTGCTGCCGAGGACGACGTCGAGTTCAACGGTGCCGGCTGGGGCCACGGCGTCGGCATGAGCCAATGGGGGGCGTACTCCCAGGCGAAGGCCGGGCGTAGCTACAGCACAATCCTGGCCCACTATTACACGGGCACGGAACTGAAGGGCTATGACGTCGCCAGCCCAGGACATCCCGACCTCTTGGTGAACCTGGTGGGTGATCGCACCGATTTGCTGCTGCGCATCCTCAAATCTGGATCGGGTGCACAGGTCCCTGCCACCTTCACCCGGGGCGGGGAAACCATCGATTTGACGAGCAACCAGTCGGCCCGAATTCTCTGGGCCAGTGCGAATCAGTGCACCGCGGAGTTCCGCGAAGGAAGCAATCTCGGTACCGCCCCCTTCGCCACCTGGGCATCTGGATCTTGCGCCATCGACATCACCTGGGACGGAAGCGCCGCGAGCCCAACCACCGTGATTGAGATCGCCGGATGCGGATTGTTCGACTGGAATTCCGGCTTCGAGCGTGCCTGCCGGTACGCGCGGGGGTCGCTCGCCACAATCGACAATGCCGGCCGCGATTCGGATGCCGGCTTCGACCTCGTGCTCGACATCGACATCGACGACTATGTGCTCGGCATCTCCGAGGTCTCGTACACGTGGCCCGCGGAGTCGCTCAAGGCCCAGGCCGTGGCGGCGCGCTCGTATGCAGCCGAGGCGATCGAACGGATCAACCCCTCGGGCCGGGCGTGCGGCTGCGACGTGCTGGACACATCGAGCGACCAGCGCTACGTGGGCTGGGGTCATGGCTGGCAGAGCTGGATCGACGCCGCCGCGGCGACCGACAACCAGGTCTTGACGCATCCCGCTGCGGCGCGCAACGGCGTGATCGCCGCCTTCTATTCGTCCTCCAACGGTGGTGCAAGCGAGGCCAGGCACGAAAAATGGGGAGGATCGCCGACGCCATGGCTGCCCTCGGTCGACGATCCGTGGTCCCTCGATCCGCGAAACCCCCGGAGTTCGTGGGCGATCACCATGAAGGCCAGCACACTTGCCGCCAAGCTATGGGGCGTCGATCCCCCGCTCCTCACGTCGGTGAGCGTGATCGCCCGCAACACCTCGGGCAGTGCCAAGACGGTCGAGTTTCGATCCGATGACGGCGATGTGACCCTGCGCGGCGCAAGCTGGATGACTTCGACCGCCGGGCTGTATTCGTGGTACTTCGACGTCGACTACCCGGCAGACGCCCCGCCCGACCCGGACCCTGATCCCGGTCCGGGGCCCGATCCAGACCCCACCATGAGCGCCCAGGTCGGGCTCCAGGATCCACGCAACGGCATCTGGCACATCCGCCATGCCGACGGCACCGTCGACAGCTATTACTACGGGAACCCCAAGGACACCCCGTACACCGGAGACTGGAACGGCGACGGTATCGACACGATGGGCCTCTATCGGGAAAGCACCGGGTTCCTGTTCCTGCGCAACAGCAACAACCAGGGGGTTGCCCACGTCGACATCTACTACGGCATACCGGGCGATAAGCCGGTCGCCGGTGACTGGAACGGCGACGGCGTAGACACCGTCGGCATCTTCCGCCCGTCCCAAGGCAGGTTCTACCTGCGCAACACCAACACCCAGGGCATCGCCGACATCGAGCTCGCATTCGGCCAACCCGGCGACGTGCCGATCGCCGGTGACTGGGACGCCGACGGCATCGCCACGGTGGGGGTGTACCGCCCATCGAACAAGACCGTGTACCTGCTGAACGACTTCTCGGATACCGTGCCCGACATCGTCTTTGTCTACTCGGGCACCGCATCGGGAGACCGCATCGTGGTCGGCGACTGGGACGCCGACGGCGACGACACCGTCGGCGTCTTCCGGCCCTCTTCGAAGACGTGGTACCTGCGCGACACGTTTACCCAGTCCTCGGCGAACATCGTCTTCACCTTCGGCGAGAGCCACATGAACCCGGTCGCAGGGGATTGGGGCGGCTGAGCGGGCCGCGACGGTACTCTCCCAGCCGTCAACTGAGGTACAGCAGGTCGGAGCGGAACCGTGCTCGGTCAGGCAACCATCGTCCTGCCGGCCTTCGACGAGGAGGAGGCCCTTCCCGTCGTGGTGGAGGACATCCGCTCCGTGCTCGGGCCGGATGCGGACATCGTCGTGGTCGATGATGGAAGCACCGACGACACCGCCGCCGTCGCCAAACGCCTGGGCGTCAGCCTGGCCGTCCACGAAGTCAACCGCGGCAAGGGTGCCGCGATCCGATCCGGGATCCAGGCCGCCGGTGGAGAAATCGTCATCGTCATGGACGCAGACGCCACGTATCCGGCGTCCACCATTCCGGCAATGATCGATCTGCTCGAAGATCACGACTTTGTTCGCGCCGAGCGCATCATCGACTCCACGAATACCCCGGCGGTCAATCGTGTCGGCAACGTGCTGCTGGGCAAGGCGCTTACGTCGCTGCACGGGCTCGAGCCGGGCGATTATCTGTCGGGTCTGTACGGGGCGAGGCGGGAAGTGTTCGAGTCGCTCAGCACCGAGGCCGACGGCTTCGACATCGAGGTCGAGATCGGCATCAAGTCCCAGGCCAACGACCTGAGCGTTGCCACGCTACCGACCGAATACCACCCCAGGGTCGGCGAAAAGAAGCTCGATCCCCTGTCCGATGGCCTGGGAATCCTGGGGCGGATCCTGATGCTGGTGCTGCTCTATCGGCCACTCCTGCTGTTTGCCGTTCCCGGCCTCGTGTTGATGGTGCTCTCGATCATGGGTTCCCTGGCGCTTTCTCAGGGCCCGATCGTCACCGAGTATCTCGGCCTGAGCATTCACACATTCATCGTCGCCGCGCTCGGCGTCCTCGCCGGGTTCCAGCTGGTCGTGTTCGGGCTGTCGGCCGCGCTGTACCGGTCCCGATTGGGGTTTGCCCCCTCGCCGTGGCTGCACCGGGCAACGTCGGCGGGCCTGCGCACCGCTATGGCGGCCGTCGGGACCGTCCTCGCCGTCGGTGCCGGGATCTGGCTTGCGGCCCTGATCGTCGGGTGGATCGCCTCGGGGGGACCGGAGTTCACCGAGACGAGGAGCCTGGTGTTTGCGGCCGCCGGATTCGTCTTCGGGCTTCAGCTGGTCTCGGCGTCGATGTTCCTCACCGTGTTCCGGAGCGAGCCGGCCGCCGCCATGGCGCCTTGACCGTCGGGCCCCTCGACGTCACGGTGATCGTGGTCGGCTTCAACGACCGCGACTCGCTGCCCGGGTGCGTCGACGCCCTGACCGCAGATCCCGCGGCGGCACGCATCGTCGTCGTCGACAATGTATCCACCGACGGGACCGCGGAGATCCTCGGCGACCTCACTGTGGATCCGAGGGTCGAAACGATCCGCAACCGGGAGAACCTCGGGTATGCGGGGGCGGTGAGCGCCGTTCTCCCCTCCGTCACCAGCACCTACGTCGCGGTGCTCAACGCCGACACCATCCCACCCAATGGCTGGCTGACGCCTCAGCTGGCACATCTCGATGCGCATCCTGAAGTCGCCGCCACCAGCCCCACCGTGACGCTGATGGGATCCGGCCGGCTCAATGCGGCGGGCCTCGACGTGCACGTCACCGGCCTCGCCTTCAATCGACTGCTCCACGGCACCGTCGCCGAGGCCGGGACGACACCGATCGAGGTCCCCGGGCTTCAGGGAACGGCGTTCGTCGTCCGGCGTGAGCTGCTCGAAGCCGGCGGCGGCTGGTATTCGCAAGGCTTCCTCTATCACGAGGACGCCGAGCTGTCGTGGACGCTGCGGCTCATGGGATACCGCATTGCCTTCGTGCCGACCCCTCCCGTCGAGCACCGGTACGCGCTGACGATGTCGCCCGAGAAGCTGTTCCTCCTCGAACGGAATCGGTGGGAGATGCTGCTGGCCAACACCGGACTTGGCACGCGTCTCCGTGTAGGGCCGCTGCTGCTGTGGACGGAGCTGATGATGTGGGGGTACTGCCTGACCAGAGGCGGCTCGATGCTCGGCGCAAAATGGCGCAGCTACCGCTCGGTCGGGCAGCGCCGCCAGATCATCGCCGAGCGAAGGGCGGTCATCGCCGGGCTGCGACGGGTCGACGACCGCGAGGTCCTCCGCGCCCTGCGCTGGAACTACACCTGGGACCAGCTGCTCTCCGTCGGCCGCCGCCCTCCAACCCAAGGCCGAAGAGGCAACCGAGACCTCCCAGTCCGTTGACCCGCCGCCACTTCTTTGCCTCCCCCTCAGGGGAGGTGCCGGCCCTTCCTTGCCTCCCCCTCAGGGGGAGGTGCCGAGCGCCAGCGAGGCGGAGAGGGTCAAAGCGTCATCGCGACCACGTCTCGACCCCCCTCCCCTCCGTCCGGTCGGGACTCTCCCCTGAGGGGGGAGCAAAGGAGAGGGCCGCGGCACCACGTCTCGACCCCCCTCCCCGAGTTGTGACGCATGCCCCAACGAGGCGACTTCTTTGCCTCCCCCTCAGGGGGAGGTGCCGAGCGCCAGCGAGGCGGAGAGGGTCAAAGCGTCATCGCGACCACGGCTTGACCCCCCTCCCCTCCCTCCGGTCGGGACTCCCCCCTGAGGGGGGAGCAAAGAAAAGGGCCACAAGCGCGACGGTTCGACCCCCCTCCCCGAGATGTGACGCATGCCCCGACGAGGCGACTTCTTTGCCTCCCCCTCAGGGGGAGGTGCCGAGCGCCAGCGAGGCGGAGGGGGTCAAAGCGTGATCGCGACCACGGCTCG